>JBAQDU010000122.1:0-23498 GCA_049294805.1 Clostridiaceae bacterium | reverse complement strand
GATCCCTTACACCGATATTCTTCGGGAAGGACGTATACGCCTTTGTCTTCCAATAGTTTTCGAATTGTCTTTGGTGAAGTTTGGCCCATGGAGGAAGTTACTAAACACACCCGAGGGACTATTTTAGGATCCAGTGAGTCAATAAAGCGGAGTACCTCCGGGGCGCTTTTACTGGCATAAATACCGGTAACTAGGAACAGCAGGTCCGATGTTTGCGGAGTGGGAGTTTCTTGAAGATCTTGAGATAGGACTGAGAGCTCTTGGGCAATGACCTCAGCCAGTTTTTTTGAATGTCCCGTTTTGGAAAAATACACCACATTGATACTCATAAGATCACCTCAGGGATCAGATTTTTAAGATCGTGCAGCTGAATAATTTTGATGGTTCACTGGATTTTCACCTGGGATCTGATTAAAGTTTGGCTGGGCCGACTCATCGCAAGTTGGTTTTGCCTCTAGGCCAATTATAAGCCTCTGGAGCAAAATTTGGGACTCTTTTGTCGCATTCTGAAAATAATTGAATAAATAGCCATAAAAACTTAATAAAGCGACAATAATGCCAGCAGTATAATAAATTATAGGGTTTGGAAGAAAAACGAATAAAATTGTTTTTCAACGAAAATAGATCCTTGGACAGTTTCAAGAAACCAGTAAGAATAATCTTATAATACGAGGAGGACTTAATATGCAGAATATAGTTCCATCACTTTGGTTTGCCGATAATAATTGTGAAGAGGCCGTCAATTACTACATCAGTGTATTCCCGAATTCTGAAATAATCCAAATGGTCAATTACCCTGATTCGTCAGAGGATGAACACTTAGACGGCATGGCTGGAAAAATCCTGACAGCAGTCTTTAAACTCAATGGCCAACAGTTCATGGGAATTGATGGGGGCCCTTATTTTAGATTTAGTGAAGCAATTTCTTTTGTGGTGATGTGTGATGATCAAGAAGAACTAGACTACTATTGGGAAAAGCTGTCCCACATTAAAGAATCAGAACAATGTGGTTGGGCCAAAGATAAATTTGGGCTGTCTTGGCAGATCATCCCTTCCAACATGGGAGAACTCATAAGCAATGATGCTCAAATGGCAGCCATGATGCAGATGAAAAAGATCGATATCCAACAACTAAAGGATCTAGCCTAGTTCCGATCTTTGGTTGAACGATTTAAACTGGCTGATTTTAACCAGCGGTTTAGATTATGATGTTCGCAACAGGTGCAATTGCAATTACCACCCAAAAATAGATGTTTTAAAGACCATTCGCTTCGTTTCAGTGGATATTGTGACGAAGGGATGGTCTTTTCTGGATTTACGACAACTTTGTTGGGGTTAAGGATCCTTTTATGACGATGGGACCACTCTAATGGATCCTTAAGCGGATCAGTTTAAGATGATCAGCGCATTGAAAGTGCATTGAAAGTGTATTGAAAGTGCATTGAACGGATGGCTTTCTGATATAATTAGAAAAAATCGCAAATTGAAAAAAGTAAGCGGGAGAGTACGTATGGAAGCTAAAAAGTCGCATCTAGTTCGGGACTATTTTATTAAAGTTCTCAATGGGATGGCCTGGGGACTATTTTCATCTCTTTTGATCGGATTGATCATTAAACAAATTGGTCTATTGACCGGGATCGGTCAGTTGGTACTGTTTGGTAACGTCGCCCAGCGAATGATGGGTCCGGCCATCGGGGTTGGCGTAGCCTACGCATTGAATGCCCCGGCCTTGGTCATTATGAGCTGTGTTGCGGTGGGAGCCATCGGTGCCGGATCGGTCTCCTTTAGCGGCAATGTGGCCGCCATTGGGATCGGCGAACCAGTTGGTGCCTTTGTAGCGGCCCTTTTGGCCGCGGAGGCGGGCCGGCGCATCGCCGGTAAAACCAAAGTCGATATCGTGCTGGTTCCCTTTGTGACCATCATTAGTGGCGGTGTGGCGGCTCTTTTGATCAGCCCAATTATGACTGTAATCATGAAGACACTGGGCAATTTCATCAATACAGCCACGGAGCTGCAACCGATCCCCATGGGAATCATTGTCAGTGTGGTCATGGGAATCGTCTTAACACTGCCCATCTCATCGGCGGCCCTAGCGATCTCACTGGGTTTATCGGGTTTGGCCGCCGGTGCTGCCACAGTGGGGTGCGCGGCCAATATGATTGGCTTTGCCATTGCGTCCTATCAGGATAACGGCTTGGGCGGCACCATCGCCCAGGGGCTGGGTACGTCCATGCTCCAGATCCCCAATATTATTAAAAAACCCATCATTTGGCTGCCGGCCATTGTTGCTTCAGCCATTCTTGGTCCGATCTCCACTACGGTCTTGGGGATGCGGTCCAATGCCAGCGGCGCCGGCATGGGGACATCGGGCTTAGTCGGACAGTTTGCCATGGTCGAAACCATGGGAGCCTCCCCCGTAGTGCTGGGCCAAATTGCACTCATGCATTTCCTGTTGCCGGGACTCATTGCTTGGGCCACCGTCATTTTACTAAGACGCCGTGGACTAGTCAAAGCCGGTGACATGAAGTTGGAAGGGATCAAGCATTAAAAGAAGGGGAGCAATCAGGAATAAACTCCAGGCCGCCCAAGGGGGCCAGCTTACTCAAGGGGGGGCGATCTCTTTTTAAGCGAAACTCAATAAGCCGATCAAAAATAAAAATCAGGCTCCCACTAGATTTTGGGTAGGCCTGATTTTTATTGATAGTGGCGGGTTTATTGATTTAAGGTCTGACCTGGCCTTCGCCGGTGATCAGATATTTGGTGGTCGTTAGTTCGGTGAGGCCAAAGGGTCCCCGGGCATGCATCTTCTGGGTGCTGATGCCGATCTCGGCACCGTATCCAAATTCTGCGCCATCGCTGAATCGGGTCGAGGCGTTGACATAGACGCAAGCCGAATCGACGTCTGCCAAAAATGTTCTGGCTTCGCGGTAATCTTCGGTTAAGATGACATCGCTGTGATGGGTGCCGTGCTCATTGATAAAAGCGATGGCCTCAGCAGTGGATGCGACTGTTTTGGCACTTAAGATATAATCCAGGTATTCTGTATCAAAGTCTTGCAGGGTCGCTTCGGTGCAGCCGGTGAGGGCAACCATCCGAGAATCTCCGCGCAGTTCCGTATGTAATCTGGTGAGGCGTTCATAGAGTTTGGGAATGAACGCATCGACGACGCGTTCATGGACCAGAAGGTTTTCCAAAGCATTACACACCGAGGGTCGTTGAGTTTTGGCGTTGATGACGATGTTCAGTGCATCGTCTAAATTGGCCGATTCGGACACATAGGCCGTACAGATCCCGGCACCGGTCTCAATGACGGGAACTCGGGCATCGGACACGACTTTATTGATCAGTCGGGCGGACCCGCGGGGGATGACAAGATCGATCAGACCGCGCGCTTGAAGGAGTTCATCCACCAGGCTATGGTCAGTATTTTCTATTAAGATGACGCAGTCCATGGGCAGAACTTCAGCAATGGCCCCGCGAATCAAATCAGCTAAGACTTTATTGGAGTTCAAGGCTTCTTTGCCGCCCCGCAGGATGCAGCTATTGGCACTTTTAATGGACAAGACGGCCGCATCAACGGTGACGTTGGGGCGGGCTTCAAAGATCATGGCAATGACGCCCAGTGGTTCTCGAACTTGTTCGACTTTCATGCCGTTTTTAAGCCGATTGCCCCGAACGATTTGACCGATGGGGTCGGGCATTTCCCGGATATCAATGACACCTTGGGCCATGGCTTTGACTCGATCATTGGTCAGGGTCAGACGATCCACTAAAGCAGCACTCATTCCGGCTGATTTGGCTGCATCGACATCCTTTTGATTGGCCGCTAAAATGGTCTCGGTATTGGCCGCCAGGCTATCGGCGATGTTAGTCAATGCCTGATTTCGCTCCAGGGTCGTTGCCCTTTTTAATTGTTTAAAACTGGTCCGGGACCGGTTGATTAATTGTTCTAAATAAGCAGTCATTTATTGTTTCTCCTCCTCTTTGATCATCATATTATCGGCATGGACGACGGACGTATGGACATCCTCTTGCAGGATCGCTTTGTGCAAAGAGTTCTTTTTGCCCATGATCAGGCGAACCTGAGTACTTGAAAAATTTGACAGTCCCTTGGCCACCAAGCTGCCGTCCGGGGCCAGGATCTCGATGGTATCGCCCGGTTTAAAATATCCACTGGCTTTGGTGATACCCACGGCCAGTAGCGATTTATGACTTCGGATCGCTGTTATGGCACCGCCGTCGATGGTCAATTGACCCACAGCACTGGATTGGAAGCCGATCCAGTGGCGATGACCGGAGATGTTCTTGCGGGGGGTAAATTCAGTGCCCATGACTTCCTGATGGATCAATTTATGGGCGAAATCCTCCAATTTGTGGGATACGATATGCATGGTGATCCCGGCTTTGGTGGCGATTTCGGCTGAATCCAGCTTCGTGATCATTCCGCCGGTGCCCACGGCTGATCCGGAGCTGCCGGCCATTTTGCGGATATCTTCGGTGATGGCCGTTACCGTCGGAATGATTTGACCGTCTTTAAACTTAGCCGGGTTCTTATCATAGAGTCCGTCGATATCTGACATGATCACATAGTCAGATGCTCCGGCAGCCACAGCCACCAAGGCACCTAAGGTATCATTGTCACCGACTCGGATCTCATCGCTGGAGAGGGCGTCATTTTCATTGATGATGGGAATGGTGCCCATTTTTAAAAGTTCCGTGAGGACATTGCGAAAGTTTAACATTCGTTTGCGTGATTTAAAGTCATCCCGAGTCAACAGGATCTGGGAAGTCATGATGTCAGATTTTGAGAGAGCGCCCTCCCACAAGTTGATCAAATGGCGTTGCCCAATGGCGGACAGCGCTTGTTTTTGGCTAAGGCTCTTCCGAGTGGCCTTGCCGTATAAGAGCCGGCCCATGGCAACCGCTCCCGAGGAGACAACGATAACTTCCCAGCCCGAGGATTGCAGGGTCTTAAGTTCCATAGAAATTTGATCGATAAAGTTCTGCTGGACCCTGCCATCTTCACTAACTAAAGAGGAAGAGCCTATTTTTAATACTAAACATTTTGTTTTCTTCATGATCCTCTGGTTACCTTCTTTATATACATCTAGTCATTTTGATCGAACTGGTTCATTATTGATTGAATAGACCATTATTTGCGGAATAGACCATTATTTGCTGAATAGCCCAGGATTTGTTGAATAGTCCATTATTTGTCGTCCGGTCCAACTTTTGCCGTCTGGTTTTGTTTCGTTAGATTCAGTTCTGTTGAGCTGGATTTTGAATAATTATCTATATCATAACGCATATAACCAATATTTTGTATAAGTTCATTGAATCCGGTGCAGGATTTGTAGATTCTTAAGAATTATTTTTAGTTTAGCGAACATAAAAACGAAGAGTCTAGGATGTGCGGTTTCAATGGACATCTGCCTTATTTCTATACTACAATAGGGGCAAATGAATGACACAGGCACACTGATCCATCGAGGGGGGTGAGGGTGCATAATACCGGGGAAATGATCTTTCTCTGACTAAAATAATATAGGAGCGACTATGAATAAACGACTCAAAAAAATACTGATCGTGATCTTGGTGCTGGTTCTATTGTTAGTAGGTGGATTCTATGGTTATGTATCGGTTTATTATCGAGCGGATGCTACGACGGCCCAAGTTTTAGTGAATAAAGAAACGGTTCAGCAAAAGGACAACTACATCCTATTGACGCCGGATTCCCCCACCGATACGACGTTGATTTTTTATCCCGGTGCCAAGGTGGAGTATCTGGCTTATCTGCCCCTGCTGCAACAAATCACTAAGACCAGTGGCATCAATGTGATTTTGGTCAAAATGCCCTTTAATCTGGCGATCTTTGATGCCGGGGCGGCCGAGGGCATTATGAAGCAATATCCAAACACGCGAAACTGGTTTATCGGTGGGCATTCCCTAGGTGGTGCCATGGCCAGTGATTATGCCTCAAAGCACCCGGACCAAGTCAAAGGCTTGATCTTGTTGGGGGCGTATCCAAATGGCAGTTATTCCCTGAAAAACACCTTGACCGTCTATGGCTCCCTTAATACTACCGTAGCCGAGAAGGTCAATTATACTGAAAATGTCGTTGTGATCCAAGGGGGGAATCATGCCCAGTTTGGTAATTATGGTCGTCAGGCCGGGGACCCGGATGCGGCGATCACAAGCCTTCAACAGCAAACCATCACGGCCCAGGCCGTACAGGAATTTCTAGCCGATCAAGGAGGCGTGAAATGATTTATTATTTTTCCGGGACCGGTAACTCCCAGTGGGTAGCCGAACAGTTGGCATTGCAAACTGGCGATGTTGCCAGTGATCTAATCAAAACCAAGGGAGATCTCAATTGCGCCGGGTTGACCATTGGGTTGGTATTCCCTATTTATGCCTGGGGTATTCCAGAACCCGTTCTAAATTTTGTCAAACAGCTGACGGGTCAACCGGTCTTTGCCTATGGCGTCTGCACTTGTGGTGAGGAAGCGGGGGCCGCCATGGAGCACCTTGATAAGATCTGGCCCATGAATAGTACTTATTCGGTGGCCATGCCCAGTAACTATATCATGGGAGCCGCCACGGAACCAGAAAGCGTCATCCGTCAAAAAATTGCCCAAGCCAAACTCCAACTCAACACCATGGCCGGCCAAATCAACGATCGGCAACCCGTTTCGGCCGTCGCCAAGGGACGGTTTGCCTGGTTCAAATCAGGGATGATCTCCTTCGGGTTTAATCGACTTGGTCGAAGAACTCAGCCATTTTTCGTCACTGACAAGTGTATTTCCTGTGGCAAATGTGCAAAGAATTGTCCGGCTCAAACCATTACCTTAATTGACGGGAAACCACACTGGGGCCCAAAATGCTATCAATGCAGCGCCTGCATCAATGGGTGCCCGGTCCAGGCCATTGAGTATGGCAAAGGCACGGCCAGCCGAATCCGATATCAATTTAAAAATTATCAGGATTAACAACCGGCAACAAATATTGAACTCACTCGGCGAGAAGCCCACCTGACGGACAGCCTTATCCGGATTTTTGGAATATTAAAGGCCGCTGATAAAACCAGCGGCCTTGGATTATAGGATTTTACCTTATTCAACTTTTCAACTTTTTACTACATCGACTTTGAATTCTTAAAAATGATTAAATAACGAATAAATTGTGTTACTGACAGGAAGGACAGATCCCGCGCATTGTTACTGAAAGTCCCTCAATTTGAAATCCGGGCAAGTCCATTTTAAGTGAATCAGGATGGAGTTCAACATTGTAGATCGTTCCGCAGACGTTGCATCGAAAATGACCGTGCTCATGGGTAATTAGATCGTATCGAGTTTCATGGTCACGCAGATCCAAGGCAAGGATGACTCCCTTTTCTACAAAACTATGGAGGGTATTATACACGGTTGCTCTGGAGAGTACCGGGTCCTCATTGTTTAGACTCTGAAATATTTCATCTGCCGTCGGGTGGGATTCCATCCGATTGAGATAGTCCAAAATCTGGATCCTTTGCTCTGAAACTTTCAAACCATGACTTGTTAAAATTTTTCTAAGTGCCTCTTTATTCAGCTTCATGTTTCCATCACTTCACTTTTTAGATTATTTGTTTTTATCATAACAAAATCCTTAGAACTGGTAATGAAATCTATGTAAACCTTCGGCCTATAATCTTTATAATTCTCAAACCATTTAACAATATACTCCAGGTAGACCCTTAGAACAGTAAGGATGAATCTACAATAGATAATCCAAACAAAACGTTGGACCCTATTGTAACCATTTAAGGAAATCTACCGGATTCCCTGGAGAAGGAGCAGTCTATGACAATTTTGATCACAGCCTTTGATCCGTTTGGTGGTGAGGCCATTAATCCAGCCTGGGAAGCAGTGAACCAGCTGGATCATGAAATTGCTGGTGCAAAGATCATAAAACTACAAATCCCCACTGCATTTATGCGGGCATCCCAAGTTGTTGCCGAGGCGATGGCCAAAGTTCAACCGGATTATGTTCTATCCATCGGTCAAGCCGGTGGGCGCAGTGCCATGACCGTGGAGTTCGTTGGGATCAACTGGCAGGATGGCCGGATCCCGGACAATGATGGGTTTCAACCTACTGGTAAACCATTGGAAGAGGCTGGTGATGCGGCCTATTTTGCGACACTGCCAACTGCAGCCATGGTCACTCAAATGCGCGCTGCTGGGGTACCGACATTTATGTCTTATTCTGCCGGCACCTATGTTTGCAATGCGGTGTTATACCGTCTGCTTTATCATATCCAAAAAAATAACCTCAACTGCAAAGCTGGATTCATTCACGTTCCATATAGTCCAGACCAGGCCGTAAATAAGCCGCAGGGAACTCCAACCATGGACTTGGCAACTATTCAAACCGGGATCCAAGCAGCAGTCTATGGCATCCTAAATCCGGTCCTGGATAAATCGCCGGATTCAATGGGACAGACCGAGTGACCAGATCGTAGAATATGATTGGTCAACCAAAAGAAATCGAAGTTAAAACCACGTTATAAATCAAGTTGGAAATCAAGAGAACAACTAGGAAAAAAATTGAGATAATCAAGTGTAAGATCGGATTATGTATCAGTAAAACACAGTTCACACTGCCGTATAGAATACCATCGCAGTTTCCAGCAATGGAGTAGGCGATGGTCTACAAATAGAAGAATGGAGGCAATTACATTGCAACACACCAAAGAAGAAATTTATGACATCCTACGGGCCAAAGACATTGAGTTTGAGACGGTAGATCATGTGGCTGTCCATACCATGGAAGAAATGGAGCGGGAACTGGGTCGTGATACGTCCGATATTGCCAAGAATGCATTTTTAAGAGATGAAAAGAAAAAACATTGGTATCTAGTTGTTGTTCAAAAAGATAAGAGCATCGATATGGCAAAATTGAAAGACACCATTGGGTCGACCCGCTTGAGTTTTGCCCGCCCGGATTACCTCATGGACCACTTGGGGGTGGGACCGGGTGCAGTGAGCCCTCTGGCGATTCTTAATGATGAAGCTCACCGGGTGGAAGTCATTATGGATGAAGAGATGGCTAAAAAAGACATGATCGGCATTCACCCGTGCGATAATACTTCGACGGTATTTATGAAATATAAGGATTTAGAAAAGCTGATCAAGGCCAATGGCAATTCCATTCGAACCGTTAAAGTATAAAAAAAAGAGAGAGCCGGAGTTTTTCAATTTCCGGCTTGAAGAAACCGAAAAGACGAAAAAGATGAAGTAGACGAAAAAGACGAAGTAGACGAAAAAGACGAAGAAGACGAAAAAAAACGAAAAAGACAAAAAAATAGCGGTTGACTCTACCAGAAAGGGGGGTCAATCGCTATTTTTTATGGCGTTTATAAGAGACCGGTATGTTTTGCGCTTCCCGGTATTTAGCCACAGTCCGCCGTTTGATCGAAATGCCGGCCGTAGTCAAAAGATTGGTCAGTCGCTGGTCGGATAAGGGATGCTCCGGCAGTTCAGTTTGGATCAGATTTCGGATTCGGTCCTTGATCTCGGCCGTGGAGTAGGCTTGATCATCTTTGTAATAGCCGGGTTCCAAGTAGTTTTTAAGCCGGACGACTTTCCCATTTACCGAAACGTACTTTTCCCGAACGGCCCGAGATACCGTCGACACATTGAGTCCGATCTCTTTGGCCACCGTGGACATACTAAGGGGTGTTTGGTAGGTGGTTTTGCCCAGGATGAGATTTGTCTGATAAAAAGCGATGCGCTCTCCAATTCGAAGCAGGGTATTGTTTCGTTTTTCAACGGCTTCAATGATGCCCAAGAGGCGGCGGATGTACTGTTTATAAAGTGGCTTTTGGTCCGGCTCCATGGCCTGGAGCATGGCTAAAAACCGAGAAGATACAGAGATCTTAGGGATCAGGGCCTCATTTAAAATGACGGTGATTTGGTCTGCTTTGATCTCAAAGGTTAAATCGGGGATGACGTAAAAAATCGGGGAATCCGTTTGAAAAGCAGCCGCCGGCTTGGGATTCAACTTTTTTATGAGGGTAAGGAAGGTTTGGGCATTGGTGATATCATATCGTTCATTGATTAAGTCGAACTGCTCGGCAGCTAACAGTTCCAAGTCGAACTGGATGATTTTTTCCAAGGTTGAATTATGGATGTTTTGATGCCGCAATTGAATAATCAGGCACTCGGGGAGGCCCCTGGCACCCACTCCACTGGGTTCCAAGCTCTGGACCACGGTGAGTCCGGCTTGAAAATCAGGCAGGCCCTCGAGGCTGTCTTCATCTTCCGGTCGTAGGTAACCCCATTCATCAAGACTTTGGGAAATTAAGACCGCTGCATCCCGAGTTCCTTTTGGTAGTTTGATCAAGTTGATCTGGGTGATGAGATGATCAGCAAAGGTCTTCGTCGCTTCAATGGGCAAGTCCCCGACGAAGCCGTCCGAAGAGGCGGGCAGGGTGTCTTGATTTTGATCGATGTAGGGAGTAAGCCGGACTAATTCCATGGCGGCGCTCATTCGATCGGTTTGAACCAATACTTCATCACTGTCTAAGGCAGGGTTTGATTGGGCTTCTTCTGTGAGAAAATCCATTAGGTCGGTGCCGGATAATTGAAGAATGGCAATGGAAGTCAGCATTTGAGGCGTCATGGCCAGCCGCTGTTCCTGCTTTTGGTGTTGATTGATCTCCATGGGGCACCTCCTTCTGGGTTAAATAAATGATTCCAACTAGGCTGCTTGGTCCAAATACACAACAGTTTGAACTATGCTAAGTACTTTTTATACTCAACCGACGTCAACGATTGCTGAGGATCCTTTGATGGTCGGTGTTACTAGTCAAACCTAGGATCTGCAAGGATCATTTGTTCAATGGCTTCCAAGAGATCATTGACTTGATGGGCGCCTGACCGGGCACAGGCTTTGGCCGGATTATTGCAGAGGAAGCAGGGACGCTGGGGCCTGCCAAGGGCTTCCCGGGAAACCTGGATGCCTTTGTAGAGAACATCAATATCATAGAGGCGGGCGACGGGGGACGACTCCTCCAGCTTGATCATCTTCTCTTTGACCAGTCGTGAGTCCTCGGCAATGTGCAGGATCAGTTCGGGGCCGGTCTTATCCACCGTCACCGAGCAAATGGTCGGGTTGGGCAGGACTTGTTTGATCCGCTCCACCCCATCATCAAAAACTTGGGCAATGAGATCATTGTTTTTGATGGGGCCGGGAATGTTCAGCTTAAAGCACACCAGGGTATCCTTGGGGAAGCGTTTGGTTAAGTCTTCTAAGAGAGAGGCACGCAGTTCTCGTTGATCCAAGATTTCGAAAGGGTCCACTGGATCACCTTGATTCATATGTATCATCATGGGTTCGTCCTTTTCATGGCGTAGCGGCATCGATTCTTAAAGTAATAACGGGTTGAGCTGACTTAAGCCGTTAAGGTAGAGGGGGCAGACTCGATGCAAAAAAACCAGCGGTTTGCGTTGGCAAGTATCTAAACTAAAAAGCTTTAAAATTGAATGGGGAAAGACTTCTTATCACATTATAATTCATTTACAGTCGGTTTCAACCAGAAGTCGTCATTGTGAGAGGTAAAAGGCAAGAGGACACAGCGTATGCCATATCCTCTTGCCTTCAATAAATTGTTTTAACTTGATTGGCTTAATTACTTTCGGTCCTCAATGGACATACCGTGTTTCTTGGAATAACTTAGGGTGAACCAAGCGTACAGAGCAACCAGAGCCGCAGCAATGATGTAGGAATAGGTATAAGTCGTTGCACCTTCGAGGCGGGCTAAGCCGAAGCCGATGGGGGCATGAATGATGAAGCTCATTACGACAAAGGTATAGAACATGCCGGGGATCAGAGCGATCCAGCCGTTCTGTTTACGAATGAACAGGTATACGGCAATCATGGACATAGCGAAGATCGCGATGAACTGGTTGGTGAAAGCGAAGTAACGCCAAAGGAGTGAGAATCCGGCCGGATTGGTCTTGGCCCAGATCAAGATGGCGGCACAAGGGATAAAGATAGCAGCGGTAACTGCGACACGCTTTGTTTTGGAAACCTGGTCGATGTTGAACCGTTCCGCGATGATCAAACGAAGTGATCTTAACGCAGTATCACCCGAAGTGATGGGAAGAACGATAACGCCGATAATGGCGAAGACGGATCCGAAGGAACCCAGGAAGAACCGGGAGATTTCACCGATCATTAGGGTAGCTGCGGTATTCTGGGGGGTAATTCCTAGGGACGTATTGCGGAAGACGATCATGGCGCCAGCGGCCCAAACCATGGCGATGAAGCCTTCAAGGATCATCATATTGTAGAATGTGGTTTTTCCTTCTTTTTCGCTGGTGACGGATCTAGAGATCAAGGTAGCCTGGGTGGCATGGAAGCCGGAGAGGATACCGCACGCAACGGTGATAAAGAAGATCGGGATCCAAGGCTGCTTGGCTAAGTTCTGAGCTGACAGATTGGTGAAGTCAACGTTCTGGAGCAGACCCGGATGGGCAACTACGCCAAAGAAGATACCAACAGCGGACAAGACCAGGAATGCACCAAAGATCGGGTAAACTTTACCGATGATCTGATCCAGTGGGAACAAAGTGGCAATGAGGTAATAAACAAAGATTAGACCGTAAACGATCCAAGTAGTTGGATTAGCGGCTGTGGTAGGTTGTTTTAGGACTTCACCGACGATGAGATCACCGGGGGTGTAGATAAATACCGCACCAACTAAGAGCATCAAGATCATAATAACGATGTTATAGAATGAACGGACGCGTTTGCCGAGATATTTCTCAATCATTTTTGGCATCTGAGCGCCGTTGTTTCTCATGGAGATCATTCCTGAGAAGTAGTCATGCATGGCACCGGCCAGTACGCAACCTAGTGGGATGGTCAAAAAGGCCAAGGGTCCGAATAAAATACCCTGGATAGGTCCCAGGATCGGGCCGGTTCCAGCAATGTTTAAAAGTTCAATGAGTGAGTTTCTCCATTTTTTCATCCCAACATAGTCAACACCATCGCGGGATGCTATAGCTGGGGTTTCGCGGTCATCCGGCTTGAAGGTTTTCTCACAAAAAGAGCCGTATAAAAAACCGCCTCCGATTAAAATAACGAGTCCAATAATAAAAGTAGTCATATTAAATTGTTTCCTCCTAAACGATTAGTCTATTTAAATTGTTACATGCCCATTCCGAACATTGCTCGGTCCGCTTTTTTCTCTAGGATCATTTGAAGATGTTTTTTCTCTTCCCCGAGGATCACCTTCATTTCAATGGGTGCAATTTCTGGGTATAGTTCCATGAATTCATTGACATAAATCACGGAATCGCGTTCGATGCGTTCACATACGTCAAAAATTTGACTCTTGAAGTTGACTTTTCTGGCGTTGGCTAGTAAACCTTCCACGTCTGCCAGCATGTCATTTTCAATCAATAACTCCACGTACTGAGCGCGTTCAGCATCGGTTTCCAATGCGAGCTCTTTGTTGAAGCGTTGGATCAAGCCATTATAAATAATTTCGTGCTTGTCCTCATCCTTTGCCATTTTCTCGAAAAATTCTTTTCCGAGTCCAACTTCATCACCGATCCGGCGATATAGTTGAGCAACTTTGTGTTCATTTCCGGCAATAAGTTCAAGAAATTTTCTTCCATCTAGTGTAACTGACATTTCTTTCCTCCCTTTCTTTGATTGGTTCATAACTTGATTAGTTATCACAAAATAATCTATTTTGTTAATATAATATTAATATATTTAAGGTAAAGGAACAATATCACATTTTATTATCAAACTGATAATAAAATTTGTTGAAAAATTGGGCGATGGGTCAAAGTGCCATGAACAGTGGATTCCCGAGAAAAGGGGGATTTGGGTGTATTGAAATCGGTTAAAATATAATGAAAATAAAGTTAATTTATTACGAGTATAATGAAGGAAATAGATAAGTCAGTAGGGATATAGGGCATAAATTTAGGATCTGTCATTGCATTATGATAAGGGACGGTTAAAGGGGAAGTCATGGATTATAAAAGCTATTTACAAGCAGAGGGCATCCGCGGGGATTTGATCCCTAAAATTGAATTATTCCGAGCTGAATATGAAGTGTCGGACTATTTTGGCCGGGTCGTAGCCAGTCCGGAATTTTTGTATTTTGGGACACAGGTTTTGGAGAATGCCTTATCCGCATTGCTCCTGGGCCATAACATTCTATTGACCGGGTCCAAAGCCACGGGAAAAAACGTCTTAGCCAATACACTGGCCTGGATCTTGGGGCGGCCGGCCTGGGACATTTCTTTTCATATCAATACGGATTCACAAAGTCTCCTGGGTCAGGATACGTTTAAAAACAACGAAGTGGTGTTTCGCAGCGGCCCGGTCTATCAGTGTGCCCAAGTTGGGGGAATGGGGATCTTAGATGAGATCAATATGGCAAAGAACGATGCAGTAGCGGTCTTGCATGCCTTATTGGATCAACGCCGGGTATTGGAAGTGCCGGGATATGATCCACTGAAGCTTCATCCGGCCACACGGTTTATTGCCACCATGAACTTTGGGTATGCCGGAACCAGAGATCTCAATGAAGCCTTGGCCTCGCGGTTTTTGATTTTACGCATGCCGATGATTTCTTCGCAGAATTTAGAAAAGCTGATCCGGCAACGCCAACCCAGCCTGCCAGAGGCTGATCTTAAAGCCTTGGCCAGGCTCTTTAACGACCTTCAGCAAAAGAGCCGAGCCGGGGAAATTACGACCCGCCCGGTGGACCTGCGGGGACTATTGGCAGGGCTTGATTTGATCGGGCAGGGGTGCGATATCTATGAGGCCATGGATATGGGGTTGACCAACAAATCCTTTGATGAGTTTGAGCGCCAAGTCGTGTCTGACAGCATTCGGCTCCATCTCAAAGGGAGGTAGACTAATGGATATGAGTCTAGAGGTGCGCCGGGCTGATCATATCATTTGGGCAGCTGCCGGGGAGTACAACTTTGCGCCGGAGTTTCGAGCTTTTGACCGCTCCGGGGCGGCTGATTTTTATTGGAACTTCATCCTGGGGGCAGCTCGTCGGTATTTCGACATGGACCTGATCAATGATTTTTTAAAGCTGTGTCAGCATCAATTTGAAGGCGAGCTATTCATCAATCTTACTTGGATCGGTCTGGAACATGCGATCTATGAAAAAGCCCAAGCTGACTGGCCCAATTTGAGTCAAATGCGTCAGGAATTTGCCCAGGGCTATGTTAGGGATCTAGATATCACTCAACTGGTGGATTATTTTGATTTGATCAAGCTGGCCTATTTTGAAGAAGTTCTGGGCAAGCCTGCCCAAGTGACCAGCATCCAAAAACAGCTTCTAAGGGAACTTAAGATCCCCAAAGAAGCCGATACAGCCACAGCCATCCAGATCTTAAAGCAGATCTTTAAGACCTACTTTTATCGAAATCTTAAAGTCGGCCGGAGCCGGTCCTTTGCCAGAGTCAGGCCCTTGCATCTGCCCGGTGGGAAACCGGGTATGGCCATCCGGCTCTTCATGCGCCGAACCGGTTTACTTAAAACTCAGGTCGTAACGGGGATCGTACCGGAAGCTGTCTTTCATGAAAAAACCGGCGGCCGCTTCCATTTTCTATCGCAAACTACACCCTTAGAAGAGATCCAGAGTCAGTTTGGCCAAAGTTTACTATCTAGACAAGCCACAGAGCAGCTAGAGACTGACCAATGCACCGGACGCCATGAGGGACTCCATATCCACTTGGGCGGGGCGGGACCTAGTGGTAAGGACGGGGAAGGGGGTCACCAAGCGAAGATCAATCTGGATTATTATGGACAATCCCGTCAGCGCAATCGCATGATCATCGCTCGACTGACCCAAAACATTGCCCGCATCTTAGAACGGGACTCTGAAATTGAGACGGTGAAATCATCCCAGGGCAGCCTCTTGGCCGGTCAATGCTGGCGAGGCGTTTATCTTAAGGATGATCGAATTTTTGGCAAACAGCTGTATCATGACCAATTCGATCTATCCTTTGATATTTTAGTCGATGCCTCGGCCTCCCAACTCAAACGGCAGTCAGAAATTGCCCAGGCGACCTATATTCTTGCAAAAGCCTTTACGAATAATAACATCGCTGTTCGGGTCCTGACCTATAAAAGCATCCGAGAATATCTGGTGTTAAACATTCTAAAAGGGTATCAGGTGAAATCCTGCGAAGGGATATTTTCCTATTATGCGTCGGGATTCAACCGAGACGGGCTGGCAGTGCGAACGACCTTGGGATTAATGGAAGAATCCCACCATCGTCAGAAATACCTCATCGTCATCACCGACGGCAATCCCAGCGATATCGTGGGCATCAAAAACACTAAGCGTCTCGGTCGGACCATGGATTACGCGGGACGGGCGGCGGTTCTAGACTTGGCCCAGGAAGTGACTAAAGGCAAGAGTCAGGGGATCAAAATTGTCGGACTTCTGATCGGGCGGGATGAAAATCTGGACTCCTTTGAAACGGTGTTTGGTCATAATCGGCTTCATTTAAAAGACCCCATGGATATGACGGATTCACTCTTAAGAGCTCTGCGCCAATAAAGAGAGCCAATCTAATCTTGACGGAATCTAAATAGCAGCAAACGACAGCGGTGAGACCTGCTGTCGTTTGCTGCTATTTGGGAAGGCTTTTTGATTTTGAATCAACCGGCTGAATTCAGTTAGAGGAATGAGTCTAGAAAACAGATGAGTTCCGATAAATGGCTGAGTTCAGTCAAAGGAATGGGTTCAGTCAAAGGAATGGGTTCAGTAAAAGGAAAGAAAGAGTTTAGATTAGTAGATGGGTTTAGAAAAAATATCGGATGACTGAATTGTTGCATAAAGCGTTGACACGAGGAGAAACTATAAAAAAAAGAAAATGTATTTGAGCTTCAAAAATGCATAGAATGAAATTGATTTATTCATTTATACCTAAATAAAGTTAAGTTGAAATTCATAAAAGTAATGATATGACTACATTTCGAATTAAATATTGAATTTCCAAAGAATGACAAAAATAGATAAATGAATTTATTAGAATGTTAATATTTCATTTCTCGGTTATTTTGTATTGACTTCAAGTTTGCCGTAATATACAATTCAGTTAATATTTATCCATGTTTCATGGAAATAACGGGAGGACTATTTATGAAGAAACGAACGAATTTGATCTTGGCGGGCACCTTAGCGGCAGGAATGCTCCTATCGGCTTGCGCATCCAAGGCGACAACGATCCGATTTGCCACCGGTGGCAATACAGGAACTTATTATGCCTTTGGAACAGCGGTTGGACAGATTTTAGGAACCAAGGCTGGTGCGACTTTTAATGTTCAGTCCACCGGAGCTTCCAAAGCCAACATTCAGCTGATCGCAGCCAATGAAGTCGATATGGCGATTGTTCAGAACGATGTCATGGATTATGCCTTTAAAGGAACCGACCTGTTTGCAGCTGATGGTGCACTAAAAGGCTTCTCTGCCATGGCGGCAGTCTATGCTGAAGTAGTTCAAATCGTAGCTGACCCATCTGCGGGAATCACATCCATTGCTGATCTAAAGGGTAAAAATGTATCCGTTGGGGATGCCGGTAGTGGGGTTGAATTCAATGCCAAGCAGATCTTGGAAACCTATGGGATCACATTCAACGACATCAGCAAGCAAAATCTTTCCTTTGCGGCATCAGCCGATGCTTTCAAGGACGATAAGATCGATGCCTTCTTCTGTACGGCTGGTGCTCCCACCACAGCGATCATGGATCTGGTCACTTCCAAACAGATCTCCATTTTAAGCATCGAAGCCGATAAAGCCGCCGAACTAAGTGCCAAATACCCTTTCTATACCAAATATGATATTCCAGCCGGAACCTATAAGGGGGTAGATGCAGCAACCAGCACACTGGCAGTTAAGGCAACGTTTATCGTCAGCGATAAATTGGATGAGACAACAGTCTATAACTTAACCAAGGCTTTATTTGATAACAAAGATGCCATTGCATCAGCTCATGCCAAAGGCAAAGAAATTAATACCGCCTATGCAGTAGAAGGGATTTCCATTCCGTTCCATCCCGGCGCTTTGAAGTATTTTAAAGAAGTCGGAGCCATAAAGTAATATGAAACACAGACGGAAGGGGTTGACCTTTGTCATTACGACCGTCTTAATAGCAGCCTTGGTCTTCATTTATTGGCAAGGAAGACCAAGGCAGCTGATTATTTACGACGCAGACAAGGGGACCGTCTATGGGGCTTTCCCGGTCACCGACGGATCTCGGTTTAATCTGGAGTTTATCCATTCCGTCAATAAAACACCGGTGAAAGATGAACTGGAAATTAGGGGCCGGAATCTTTATCCCGTCTCTACTACCTATAGTTCCTTTGGAGCCGGAGTCCAGACCGAACTTGACGGGGATGAGAAGCTGTCTTATAACGAAGCAGGCGACATGGTCATTACCGGTTTTAACCAAAAATTAGAACAGCTTAATCTCATCGTCGGGACAGTCTCTGATCATCTCTTTACGATAGAAGGCCAAGTCATTAGTTTGACAGAGCTCTGCGGTAAAAATGCGGCGGTTGTCTTTCGGGTAAAGTAAGTTCATCTCAAGATCCCAAAGGGAATCCGGTGGGTTATGATGAATTAGATTAAGGCGAAGAAAAACTTAGATTCTTTAGAAACTTAGTATTTTAGAACTTAGAACTCGAATTTAGGACTAGAACTAGAAATTAGAACTAGAACTAGAATTTAGGACTAGAACTAGAAATTAGAATTAGAACTAGAAATTAGAATTAGAACTAGAAATTAGAACTAGAACTTAGAACTTACTTAAAACTTAAGACTTAGACCATTGAATTTTATTAAACATTGTGTTTGCACACCATAGAACTTCTAACTTAGAAAATAAAAAAACTTAGTAAATTAGATAACCTAGAGAATAAAAAAACTTAGAAACCATTAAAAACCAGAAAGTGATCGTCAGGGTGATCGGCGAGATCGAGTGTAGGAGGAAGACGTTATGAAAGAACAAGAACTCAACCTGGAGGAGCTGATCCGGGAAGCGAAAGCTGAGTCGGGTGATATATCAGAACTAATGGCTGAATTTGACAAGGAGTCAGCCACCAGGCATTTTACGGGGACACCATTGTTGATCGTCAAGGGACTGTTGATCGCCTTTGCATTTTATGTTTTTTGGATGACATTGATCGCGACGCCCGCAGAGCAAGTCCGGCGGTCGTCGTTTGTCGGACTATTAGTCTTCTTAGGGTTTATTAATTACCCCATTGTTAAAAGTCACGCCAAACGGGTCAATCATGTTCCGTGGTATGACTTTATCTTCGCTTTTGCCGGGGGCGGTGCCTTTTTCTATTTTGTCCTAAATTTTGAAAAAATTGCCAATAAAGCCGTCAACATCGGCACCCCTGAAATAATCGCCGGTGTGATCGGGATCCTCCTGTTGGCTGAACTATGTCGACGCGTGGTCGGGTTGCCGATCCTTTTGATCGCCGGTGCCTTCATCGGTTATGCCTTTATCCAAGGCTATTCCCTGAAACGGATCGTCCATCAATTGTTCTACACCACAGATGGGATCATCGGAACTCCAATTGGGGTGACTGCAACATTTATTGTATTGTTTATCATTTTAGGCTCGTTTTTGGAAAAGACCGGCATCGGAAACTTTTTCATTGATCTGGCAAACTCCATTGCCGGAGGAGCCTCGGGTGGTCCGGCTAAGGTCGCTGTTATTTCCAGTGCTTTGGAAGGGATGTATTCCGGTAGTTCCGTAGCCAATACCGTCGGTAGTGGCAGTGTGACCATTCCCATCATGAAAAAGACCGGTTATCCGCCGGAATTTGCTGCCGCCGTTGAAGCCGCCGCATCCACCGGTGGTCAGATCATGCCTCCCATCATGGGAGCAGCCGCCTTTTTAATGGCGGAAATGACGGAAACACCCTATGCCACCATCGCCTTGATGGCAGTCATTCCGGCCTTGCTTTATTTCACCGGGATCTTTGTGATGATCCATTTTGAAGCGAAAAAGCTGGGGCTAAAAGGCCTGCCCAAAGAAAGTCTGCCCCATTTTGGCAAACTGGTCTTAAAAAAGGGCTATCTATTCCTGCCCATTGTCGTCTTATCAGCCTTAATGAGTATGGGACGTACACCGGCCTTTGCGGCAGTCTATGCCATCGTGACGGCAATTGTTGTCTCGATGTTCCATAAAGACACCCGCTTGACCCCCAAGACGTTTGCGGCAGCCTTGGAAAACGGAACGAGAAACACCATGGGCGTCGCTATTGCCTGTGCCATTGCCGGTATTATTGTCGGTATCGTCACCTTGACGGGACTTGGCCAGGATCTGTTAAATGTTTTGATGTCCGTGGCCGGTACTTCGAAATTCCTGGCATTGTTCCTGACCATGATCAGCTGCATTATCTTAGGAATGGGCGTCCCCACCACCGCCACCTATGTCATTATGGCGACCATCACGGCTCCCATCGTTGTGCAGATGGGCGTGCCGGTCTTAGCGGCTCATATGTTTGTATTCTACTTTGGAATCGTCGCCGATATTACTCCGCCGGTGGCCTTGGCCGCTTATGCCGGTGCCGCCATCGCCAAGGCCGACCCCTTTAAAACCGGGGTGATTGCCACCCGCCTGGCCATTACAGCGTTTATCGTACCCTATATTTTCGCCTATAATCCAGCCATGCTCTTGATCGATACCACCGCCTGGGAGGTCGCTCGGATCGCCCTCACCTCGTTAATTGGGATCTTTGGCATCGCCGCAGGCATGGAAGGGTACATGCTGATCAGGATGAAAACCTGGGAGCGGCTGGTCATTATTGCCGGCGGACTAATGCTCATTGACCCGGACTTGATCACTGACATCGGCGGCGTAGTCATTGTCCTTGGCATGGTCGCCTTTCAGTCCATGAAATCCAAAAAACAGGGACAATTGGCTGAAGCGGATATTTAAACAGCTTGGATCTAATCTGACAGTGGGGTAGGAGAGGGTCCGAACCAGCCATTTGATCAGATCGATCGAAAACCGACGAGCAAAATAATTCAATTAAAATCAAGAAAGTGCCATTAATCCAAGCGATGCTTCGATTAATGGCACTTTCTCGTGGTGGTAGCGGCAAAGCGTGTTAGCCGCCTAAGTAGGCTTTTTTGATCTCGTCGTTGTGAATGAGATCACTGGAGTTTCCTTCCAGATCGATGTAGCCGTTTTTTAGGATGTAGCCTCGATTGGAATATTTTAGGGCCAGATTAGCATTTTGTTCTACTAACAGGACAGTAGTGCCGGATTCATTGATCTCTTTGATGATGCTGAAGATCTCTTCGACGATCAACGGCGCCAGTCCCATGGAGGGTTCGTCCAGGAGCAACAGTTTGGGTTTAGAGAGGAGTCCCCGGGCGATAGCCAGCATCTGCTGCTCACCGCCGGAGAGGGTCCCGGCCATTTGGCCGCGGCGCTCTAAGAGGCGGGGGAATAGTTCAAAGGTCCGTTTAAAATCTTTGGCGATGCCCTCTTTGTCACTTCGAGTGATGGCGCCGACTTCAAGGTTTTCATAAACGCTCATCCGGGGGAACACTCGCCGGCCTTCCGGGACGTGGGAAATGCCGAGTTTAACGATATCTGAGGCCACGGTCTTGGAAATATCTTTGCCCTGGTAGATGATCTCTCCGGCGGATTTGCGTTCCAGTCCGGAGATGGACCGCAGGGTGGTGGTTTTCCCGGAGCCGTTGGCACCGAT
The DNA here is from genome assembly GCA_049294805.1 of Clostridiaceae bacterium. GTDB lineage: Bacteria > Bacillota > Clostridia > Clostridiales > Clostridiaceae > JG1575. Next base: position 1,733 of record JBAQDU010000122.1, on the reverse strand, counting down.
CAGGGCGACGATCTCACCCTTTTTAACTTGAAGGCTGATGGTTTTTAATGCCTGGATGCCGCCGTAGTGGACACTAAGATTATTTAGTTTGAGCAACGTACTCACCTCCCAGGTAGGCTTTAATGACATTCTCATCGGCTTGGACAACTTCGGGGCTGCCTTGGGCAATGAGATTGCCATAGTCAAAGACAAAGATCTGATCGCATAGTTTCATGACCAGGGACATATCGTGTTCGATCAAAATAACGGTTAAGTCAAAGTGATCTTTGACCCAGCGGATCAATTTGGTCAATTCATTGGTTTCAAAGGGATTCATGCCGGCCGCCGGTTCATCCAATAAGAGCATTTTAGGCTCTGAGGCCAGGGCGCGGGCGATTTCGAGCTTGCGCTGATCCCCGTAGGATAGGTTGCGGGCTTTTTCAAACCGTTTATCAAAGAGATTAAAGATTTTAAGGAGCTCAAAGACTTTATCCTGGGCGATCTGCTCGGCCTTAAAGAAGGAGGGCAGGCGTAAGACAGAGGGCAGTACCCCATAGGACATATTGCTGTGATAGCCCATTAAGACATTGTCCATTACGGTCATCTCTTTAAAGAGCCGGATGTTCTGAAAGGTTCGGGCTACGCCAAATTTTGCCATGCGCTGGGGCTTTAGGGAGCGTGACGTCACAACTTTTGCCAATTCGTAGGTGATCTCACCGGAAGTGGGGGTATAGATGCCGGTGAGGAGGTTAAAGAAGGTGGTTTTACCGGCACCGTTGGGGCCGATGATGCCGGTGATCTCTTTTTCCCGGACCACTAAATTAATATCCTGGATGGCTTTGACCCCGCCGAAAAATTTTGTGAGATTGGTAACTTTTAAAACGTCCATGGGGATCAAGCCTCCTTTTTAATCAGTGTTTTGAGTTTGCGCAATACTTGCTGGGGCCGGTACACCATCATGATGAACAGGATCACAGCGTAAATGACCATCCGTAGTTCGGGGATGCCCTGGAGGAACAAGGAAACTAATGACAGGACAATGGCAGCGACGACGGTGCCGCGAATGCTGCCTAAGCCGCCTAAGACGACAATGACTAAAATATCCACGGATTTCATAAAGCCAAAGGAATCGGGTTTGATGAAATAAAAGAAGTTGGCATAAAGGGCTCCGGCTACTCCGGCAAATAAAGCACCGATGGAGAAGACGAGGACTTTATAATAGCTCGTATTAACGCCCATGGACTCTGAGGCCAGTTCATCTTCTTTAATGGAAATGACCGCTCGACCGTTGTAGGAGTTGATGAAGTTTGAAATGACGACGATGGTCAACACGACTAAGAAATAGAGCCAGGTCCAATTGGTGTAGGGCGGGATGTCATTTAAGCCCATGGCACCGCCGGCGTAATCCCAGTTAAGACCGACGATTCGAACAATCTCACCGAAGCCTAGGGTGGCAATGGCCAGATAATCGCCTTTGAGGCGCAAGGTCGGAGTGCCGATCAAAACACCGGCGATGGCAGCCATTAAAGCGGCGCCGATGATGCCAACGGCAAAGGGATAGTCTAATTTGGCAGTAAGGATCCCGGAGGTGTAGGCGCCGATGGCCATAAAGGAGGCATGACCCAAGGAAAACTGGCCGGTAAAGCCAGTGATCAAGTTCAAACTGACGGCCAGGATGATGTTGATGCCGATACTGACGATGTTTAAAAACAAGTAGGAGTCGATGATATCGGCGTTGATCAACAGCTGTCCGA
>JBAQDU010000121.1:0-147876 GCA_049294805.1 Clostridiaceae bacterium | reverse complement strand
ATCCTGTGATCCTAATTTTGGATGAAGCCACGTCTTCCTTGGATTCAATTTCTGAAAACTTGATCCAAGATGCCATGGAACCCCTTCTGGCAGGACGAACCAGTATCGTCATCGCCCATCGGTTGTCTACCATAATGGCGGCAGATGAAATTCTAGTGGTCAAGGCTGGATCAATCCGGGAGCGCGGTACCCACACCGAACTCTTGACGCTAAACGGAATCTACCGTGAACTCTATGAAACCCAGTTTCGCCGAGCTTTGGATGAACAGGTCAATCGGGTTGGACACAATCCCTAAACCAATCCACAGACAGACCTTGAATTCATCAACAGATCTTGGCCCCTTGATCGACAGCTTGGCTCTGGTAGAGCCCGCTGTCGATCAAACAAAAATACGGATGGAAGGAAAAGGAATTGCAAAACAAGGCACCTAGATCAGCAACCACTGTTTTTTGCCATCTCGTCCTAATACTTGATTATGCTTTATGTTAATTCTTGAGGAGGCATATTCGTGCTCCACTTTTCACAAACGGGAATGAGCGATCAAAAAAATCCGGTTAGGATCTTTGATCGCTCATTTTTATGTTGTGTTGTATTGCAACAGCACCATTGAATAATTCTTGTCGCTGGTGATCTTACTTAGCAGACGCATGCCCCTAAGAGCGTGAAGGCTGGTGCCGGTCTTTGTGAAACTCACATGTAAAGCCTTTGAGCTTTACTTCTTTTTTAGGATTAAGTAGATGTATTCCCCGCCAGCACCCGAGTTAAGGTCTTTTGTAATCGTTGGTTCTTCCCAACCAGCCGGGGGGCTGGGATTTTGCTGATAGAGTCCGCGAATTTCACGGATATACTTTGTTCCAGGATTTTCAACATCTTCCTGGCTTGCCTTTTTATAGTAAAGGTAAACATACTCACCTTCCACATTTTTGTTCAAATCCACATCTTTTTTTGAAAACCCACTATGAGTTGTATTTTTACCAAGATCTACATACAGATCTGTAATCGCACCAATTTTAGATTGAGACGGTAGATAACCTATATAGATATAATATTTTCTTCCCTTATTGGCATCCAGGTATTCATCTTTAAATCCGGCTTTCACAATGGTATATCCATCAGGAATCTGAGACAGAGCTTTCTCACTTGTGTCCCCATGCCCAACATGGATCTCCGAAATATACTGATTCCCACCTTCCTGAAAGTCCATCTCGCCTAGAAACAGTGCTTGTCCCTTGGCAGCCTTAATGTACTCATCATAAAGACTCTTCTTCGCTGTTTCATAGCCCACTTTGGGTAAAATCTCCCAAATGGGTACCATGGAATCTTCAAAATCACCAATACCACATAAAGTGGGGGCTGAATCCACTGTTTTTCCCCATGCTGAGAATTTCTCATGCATATTCTCTAAATTCACGCCAGACAGATCCTGACCTCCATAACTGGATACTCTTGTCACGACGCTTCGTTTTGTTGCAATGGTAACCTTCTCATTACTGTTTTCCACACTGCCCTTCACCTTTGTCGTGAGCGCTTCTGCTTCAAGTCTCAAGGCTTCTTTTGTCATCTCTTCACTGCTTGAATAGTTAAAATTCATTCTTGCGCGTCCACCGATCAGATACATTGTGAAGAGGTGGGTTCCATATTTTTTAAATATGGAATCTGCTGTCACTTCCTTATGATTTAATTTCTGTATGTCTTCTAAAAACCCTTCAGAAAGCATTCCAAATAGCTCTTCATGGGTGCCCAAGTATCTTTCACCTTTAAGCACCCTCATATGCATATAAGTTGTGTATGCTTCATTTCTTTTTTTGCTCGTATCCAGAGAGTATTCTGATTCTACAGAACCTGAAAAGACGGTGTTGTTATATTCCACTTTTGCATTATTATTGAACTTAGTATATATTTCACTGACATTACTAACTGCGATTTCCTGAGTCTTTGTACCGATCCAGTCATTGCTGACGCTGTCAAATTTATCCGCATTTATTTTGACCTTTGCAGCATCGAGAATCGGATGAGTTTTAACTTTCTGTGCATGTACATAGGGTGAATGAATGACGTCATATCCATAAAGAAGATAATTGTAATCAAGGGCCTTCAGAAGCTCATCCGGTTCCTCCTCAAGAGGCTCATGAATAAAAGTAATCTCTCCTTCTTCCTCCTTGGCCCCCAGCAACACGCCTGCAGTGGAGCTTAAAACCGGATCATTTTCAGCAACTTTTGTGCAGGCAATCACACTAAGCGACAGCAGAATAAGGACAGTAGACGAAAGCAATTGGCGATAAAACGGTTTATTCATGAAACTTCCCCTCACTTCTTCGTTTAGATTTATTCAAAATAATCCTTCATACGAATCATAAACCTGCCTTGCTTTAGATTACGCCTTAGATTATAATGGATATAAATTCAATGACCGTAGTCAGTGACTATGGTCATTATATCAATATATTGCATTATTGTAAATAAAGGAGAGATCTCAATGAATCTCAAAGACAACCCCACCCGGCAAGAAAAAGCTCAAAAAACAAAATTAGCCATTTATCATAGCGCTGAAAATCTCTTTCAAAAACACAGCTTTGAAACTGTAAATGTAGATGATATTGTGAAAAATGCCAATGTTTCAAAAGGCAGTTTTTATGTTCATTTCGACTCAAAAGATGCCCTCATTGCATACTACATCAGTGATTATGTGCAAAGAGTCGATGCCGACTATAAGTCTCACCTCTCTCAACTTCCTGAAAACCTCCCCATTGAGGAGGTCCTTCTGTCCCTTGTGGCCAAAATTGCCCAGGTCATTGAAGAGGACTTGGGCTGTGAAAACATGAAGACCCTTTATCGCATCCAGCTTTCAAACACCCTGAAAAATAATGCCTCACTTCAATATAATCGAGACCTCTATGACCTCTTCTACACCATTCTTAAAAAGGGAATGGATCAGGAAATTTTTACGAAAGACCTTTCTCCAGAGGAAGCAGCGGATCATTTCATCTTGGGTTTTCGTGGTCTTGTCTATGACTGGTGTGTTCGCGATCAAGTATTTTCTTTAAAAGAGAAAGTACAAAAGCACTTTAATATATTGATCCATGGTCTTACAGTTCATTAAGATTTAGGACCTTAACTTCGTCCCTTAACTTCGTCCCTTAACTTTGGACTCCAACAAACTGTAGACATCGATTAAGCTTGCTCTCTTTGAGGATATAAGGTTCGACCTACAGTTCATTCTTCACTTGAATGGATATGTTGGTTCATTTTGTTAAAAATTAAATCGAGTTAAACAGTTCATAGTAAACTAATAAAACCTCTTCTATACTGGCGCTTGCATGTAGTTCTAAGCTTTTTCACAAACTAAAATGGGCTATCAAAAATCCGGTTAGGATCTCGATAGCTCATTTTTATTTTGGCAGTATTTTCAACAGCACCTTTTGAATGGGTTAGCGTTCTCTTTTGGTTGTCAATTCATCGATTCTTAGGTCTGCTTTGTGTTTTGCTTCTAGTATGTGTTCACTCACGGTTTCATCGAGATCCATTTCTTCCGCCACCGGCTCATGGGTCCTGTCTGCGATGAAATCTTCGGCTCGGTCCTTTGCGTGTTGGAATTTTTCCGTCAAGTCTTCGTGCACCTGTGCCTCGGGAATTTCATCAATGGGAACGGGAGGTTTGTAATAATTTCCAACCGGTTCTACTGAGATCGTGGCCCCATGCCGATAATTTGGACTGGTAGGGTCGGTAATTCTCATTGGGTCCATTGAATCGAGTTTACTTGGCTCTATGTCTAAATCCATATTGTCATGGCGAAGGTCCGAATCTCGATAGACAGGTTCTGCCTTGCTATCAACCGGCTGAGCCTCGTAAACAACGGGTGCAACTGGTTTAAGCGGGTTGACCTCGTCCAGCGGATCAGCTGGGATGACCGGATCAGCCGGCCTATTCCCGTCATCGATATCCAGGTCCATATTATCATGGTGAATGTCGGAATCTGGATGTGCCGGAGCGCTGTCGATTAGTTTTTGATTGTATTCATCAAACTCGCCTTCCGTGCGCCAATTACGATAGCCCAGCTTATCTGACACTCTACCAACATGTTCTTGTGACGCATCGACATAAACGATAATATCTCCGGCAGAAAACCGGTCCTCCAAATATCTAGCATCAGCTTCTTCAACACCGGCATCCATCATAGCACCACCTAAGGTTCCAAGTGTTCCGCCGATCGCCCCACCAGTGAGTGCCCCGGCAAATGCTGCCGCGATTGGACCGGCTGCAAGGATGGGTCCGATTCCCGGGATCACCAAAAGTCCCAAGCCGGCTAATAATCCGCCTAAGCCACCAATGGCAGCCCCGGTTACTGCACCCCCTTTGAGGCCTGCTTCAGTAGAGGTTTCTATCTCACCCAATTCTGTTAACTCATTGGATTTTGACAAAATTGAAATTTGATCCATGGCGTACCCCATACTTAAGAGGTCATCGATGGCTCGTTGGGCATCTGTTTCATTTTTATAGACCCCAAAAATCCGTTGATTGTTATTGGTTTGCATGATTTGCCTCCTTGTATATTAGTTTATAGCTTAAATTTACCACGGAATTTTCAAATTTTTGATTAACAATTAGGACTCCATATTATTATTATTTGAATAAGGTTACAAAACTAAGTTGAATCTAACTTGGACTTAAACAAATCATAGTTTTGTTTAGAGAATATACTTTAAAATGACGTTTCAACGGACCTCTCTATTCCAGCCCAATAATTCGAGAATTACCCAAAATAAAGGCTCCATCACTTTCCTTAGTGGATCCTGATTATCCTGTTTACGTGCAAAGGACTAGATGTTAGCCTGACTGGATGACCAGCCCAACAACTCCGCGGTTTTAATGGCAAGCCAGATCGAGCCAAGTTAGCAAATGCTCCTTGTCAACCTGGGCTGATCTCACATTATTTTTTGTGAATCAACTAAACATCCTTAAGTTTAGTTAAAAGGTTTCACTTAGTAATTACAACGAAGACTTACGCTCATTAAAGCCGTCTCCACTAAGTCGTTTTGAATTTCAATTTTTTAAGCCTCTAAAGTCATTCATTTGATTTTTACATCAAATATAAAATGAATTTTAATTTAACATAAAAAGATTATGGTTTAAATAATCTTTAAAATCCTACTATTTAGTAATTTAATTCAAATAAAACTAATATTCTACACCAATTGTTCACCCACACGATTAATTTAAAATGGTAAGTTATAACCATCAAATAATCCCAATGGAGGAAAAGTAAATGGAAACAAACAAAAATAAAAGAGTTTTTGGAGTTTATCAGAATGAGGCAGACGCACAGAGAGCGGTAGATGAACTCACCAAATTAGGCTATTCATCCGATGAAATTTCTGTTTTATCCAGATCAGACACTACCATGAATGTAGATGGTGTCGAAACTTCAACTGAGGCTGGACTTAAAGGCGGAGCCGCTACCGGAGCTGCCATCGGAGGGATCGGTGGTTTATTAACCAGTTTAGGCCTTTTGGTCATCCCTGGGATAGGACCAATTTTAGCTGCCGGCCCGATCGCTGCAACCTTTGCAGGAGCCATTGCTGGCACCGCTATCGGTGGAGCCATTGGAACCATAGGAGGCGCTATGATGGATGCCGGAGTCAGCGAAGACGATGCTCGCTATATTGATGAGCGCTTCGGTGCCGGTGATATTATCGTCTACGTCGATGCCGATGCTCAGCGGTTTGATAATACCTCTCAAACACTAGGCTATCGGCGATGGAATAACCCAGTTGGTGAGGATAACGCTAATCTCTATAGAGATTTCGAAAAACCGGCCGATCGTGAATTTAGAACTGATGAGTTTAGAAATCAAAGACAAGACGATGATTATGTTAATTCCGTTAATTCAGGAGATGCGATGATCACTTCAAGAAACAATCATCACACTGATTTAAAAACGGACTTTGATCAAGTTGAAAATAAAGTCCAAGACACGTTTACTGATACAAAGCACGATGTAGAAAAGACTGCCGAAAAGATTTCCAGAAGAGTCGACAACGCAGGTGAGCCCTTGGAGGATGTTCAGAATTGGGCAGGTGACAGGGTCTCAGATGTGAAACACGAAGCCGGTAAAGTCATTGATAAGACAAAAAATAGAATGGATGATTAGTATTAGCCTTTAATATTAGGCTCTACTGTTAGGCTCTACAATTCGGCTCTATAATTAGGCTCTACAATTCGGCTCTACTATTAGAAAAAGTTGTTGCATAATCTAGGTAACTAGAGGAGCAACAACTTTTTTTAAAAATGCTGAACTGTGGTTATGATCACTTCATTGGAGAAAGATAACTTACTAGGAATATCGATCAGTAATAACTTGAAGACTCATTACTAAATGGTCATGATTGAAGTTGCCCGGGTTTAACTGCATGTGCCGTTGCAATCCTTATGGCAAGAATGATAGATTAGGCCCGCTCGGAGGTTAGTACGCAATAATTTGATTTTTCCCCAACCTTTTTGCTTCATACAAGTTTTTATCGGCTTCGTGAATAAAGTCCATCAACTTTTCACCCTCGTGGCTTTTGACACCGCCACTTATTGTCACATTTATATTCTGTGCAAAAAGGTGTTTTTCAACCATTTTTCGGATGCGTTCCGCAATTTTTGCTGCTGTCCCAAGATCTGCTCCTGTAAAAACAACCATGAACTCCTCGCCGCCGTATCTTCCGACTAAATCGGTATCTCTAATGCCATTTTTAATGATCGCAGCGATATCAATAAGGACTTGATCGCCATAAACGTGACCAAAACAATCATTTACTCTTTTAAAATCATCTATGTCAAACATCGCAATTGATAGAGGGCTCTTTGTGCTGGTGGAATATAGGATTCCTTTGTTCAAGTACTCTATTAAAGTCCTATGATTACTAATTTTCGTCAACCCATCCGTGGATGACATTTCAAAAAGAATTTTGTTCTTTTGTTCAAGTTCAATTTCAGTTTCTTTCTTTTCGGTTATATCAAATACTATTCCAGTAAGAAAAATAGCTTTGCCGCTCTCATCGCGTTGAGTTATTTTACCGCGGTCATAATACCATTTGTATTTCCCATCTTTTGTTTGGATCCGATATTCCACTTCGTATACCTCTGTTTTTCCATACAAATGCGCTAGCATTGAGTCCATCACCGTTTGATAATCCTCAGGATGTAGCTTGTCCGTAAAAAACTGATAGGTAACGTGCTCCGGGATTTCACCCCGATCATAACCCAAGGTAGTGACCTTGAGTGGATTAAATGTCACCTCATTGGTCTTGACATTCCAATACCAATGCCCTAAATTGCCGGTCCAACTGTACTCGAGCTTTGTTTCTTGCTCTTTTTCATTCAGCAATTCCTTGGTTAGCATCTCGAGACTTTCAACGCGTTCTAAAAGTTCCTCTTGCGATAATTCTGTGTAATCCATTTTTTACCCCCCTGTTGTTTTCTCTAAACTGAACAAATACTTGAGTGAAATCCGGGTCAAACTGCCATAGCACGCCTTGTTTAATGACTTCTAGAGCGGCCTGTTGTGAGAATTTTTAGTTGCAATATTGTGTAAGTTTGTTGATTGAGGCAATCGATCGCTGCCTCTATATCTAAGGGTTTAGCCATTAAGTATCCTTGGCTTTTGTCAAAGCTGTGGGCGTTCCAATACTCTTTATTTCTCTTCGTATTCCACCCCTTCGGCAAACCGGATAATGCGCCACCTTATGGGACAATGAAATAATGTCACTGGTAATTGCATTTTCTTTATCAATCAGTAACAGTTGATCAAATATGTATTTATCTATTTAAAGACTGTTGCCAGTTAACTCCTCTTCCCTGGCAAATGAAGACTACCCTGTCCCAACGCCGACATCCAGTTTTCGAAAGTTTGTTTCTCGGCCATCCTCCTTGTGTCCGTTTATTGGACATGTTCCAATAGACCCTGGCAACAATTGTCAGGGTCTATCGTAAAACGAATCCCTTTCGTTCATTCTTGTGGGTAATCTACCTACGAAAGGGTTTTTCGGTTATGGTCAGCTTTGGATTGGAGTGAACCCAGACCACTTTGGAGTCTAATTCATGCAACATATATATATATTAATTTATTTTATCGCATAGATATATGAAAATGAATCCACTTAACCTTCATTACCCGTAAATCCACAAAGAATGGGCGATAAACCATTGGAAGGAAGGAATAAACAGCAGTGCGGCAAATTAATTCGGTCCGGCCGATGCAGGTGACAAGTAAGAATTCCAAGAGGGGTCACTGGAACCCTCTGTCTGAAAAAAACAACAGGATAATATTTCTTGATTTCGGATGTCCTAGCTTCTTTGGACAGGGTTCAATCTGAGCAGTTCACCAGGGTAAAAATATCAACTGTATTGAAAACGTCTTGAAAGTGGCTATATTACACGCTTTTCAAAAAATTAAAACCACTGTGTAATTCATACAATGATTGTATCAATTATACAGTGGTTTTATGGACTCTAAAAATTATGGTGCGGGAGATGGGACTTGAACCCACACGTGCGTAGCACACACGCCCCTCAAACGTGCCTGTCTGCCGATTCCAGCACTCCCGCAAAATATATTCAGTTCAAAAAAAATGGTGCGGGAGATGGGACTTGAACCCACACGTGCGTAGCACACACGCTTCTGAGGCGTGCCTGTCTGCCGATTCCAGCACTCCCGCTTTTTTTCTGACTTCTCTATTATAGCCATTGAGTTCACAATATGCAACTAATATTTGATCTAAAATTAAGCCTCTAAAATTAAGCTAAACTTGATCTAAACTTGACCTAGAATTCAATGAGAATTCACCTAAAAAATTCAGCCCCAATTTAACCTATGCTATAGACGCAAAACGAAACCGGTTGATGGAAGGCTTCTTTGTTAGTGGTCCAGTGGCTCTTGGTTCGGACTTGGAGAAACGCTCTAAACTTCTTCAGTCTCTGGCGAATTCAAAAAGTCCGCCATGATGGATGCAATGGCTTCTTGATATTCCGTCAAGGCTTGGAGCCCCTCTGGTGATAACCCATACTGGCCACGGCCGATTTTTACAAACCATCTGTAGTAATTGGCCCGCAGGATGGAAGGCGCTTTGGCCACGCCCTGGTCTACGGCAGCTTTTGGCGTTAGAAATTCTACCTTCGAAGATAGCCAAACAAGTTTTAGGGCATCTTCCCGGTAGGCTGTCATCAGCTTTTTACCCCGCGACCCGCCTTTATTTAGGCTGGTTTTGCGATTCTCAACTTCCTTGATCAGCCGATCGCGGTGTCGTTTATTGATTTTTTTTGACTTAGCCATGTCAAAATCCACCGGATGCAAAAGGACTTCTAAAATGTTTTTGTCCGGTTCGCAATAGATCAAGCCCAGGCTCAGCCGTTTGAGGAAATACAGGAGATCCTGATGCTTTTTATTTTTAGTATAATTCTTCGGTTTTGGAACACATATATAGGTGAGATCCCCTAATTTCTGACGTTTGACTGCCTGGATCAAGAGATCCATGGACAGACTTTTTTTGAGTTCCAGTATGATCAATGTATCCTCTTTTATGGCTGTTACATCACAGGATCTAACTTCCCCATTCACTTTGTAGCCTAGTTCCAGGAAATAATCACGGACCAGGTCATACATATCTTCTTCTTTAAAATCCCGTTTCATGGCGCTCCTGTCTGCTTGGAAAACATTTTTTGGTATACTTTTTGCATTCTAAGAACATTTTCCACATAATTTCTGGTTTCGGTAAATGGGATCAAGGTCAGTTTGCCCGCCGTTGCGTATTTTTTATTGGTGAGCCAATCGTCCACGTTGCCGGGTCCGGCATTGTAGGCCGCCAGAGTAAGTTTTACATCACCGTCATATTTATCGGACAAATAGGCTAGGTAATAGGTCCCCATCCCAATGTTATATTCAGGGTCCTTTAACTTTTCCCGGGAATAGGTCTGATTGGTTTTACCGGCGATCCAGCGAGCCGTATCGGGCATCAGCTGCATAAGTCCGGTGGCACCGCTCTGTGAGACTGCATCAGGTTTATACCGGGATTCCTGATAGATCACCGCCGCAACTAAAGCTTTATCCACCTGGTTTTTTTGGGCATAGCGATGGATCAAGGAGTCCTGGGCATAGGGTACTGTTAATTCTGTCCCGGTCTTTAGCAGAAATAGCAACAGCAAGACCCCGCCTGCCAATACAATGGCCATTTCAATGAGTCGGCGGTCTTTTCGATTTCTTTGTTTCCCCATCTTAGCCCCTGTGTTTGATCTCATCTAAAATTTGCAACGCTTTGTCAGTCAATTCTTCAAGGCTGCCATCATTGACGATGACGTAGTCGCTCAAACTCTCCCGCTGGGCTCTGGAGCGCTGGCGCTGGATTCGATTGACCACGTCAGTCTCGGATAGGCCGTCTCGGGCCATGACCCGCTGGATCTGAAGGTCCAGCGGCATCTCTACAGTAATTGCCACGTCATGGACGGGCTCCTCGCCCACTTCAAAGAGCAGGGGGGCATCCAATACGGCAAATTCATCCTCTGTGGCTTCTTCAATAAAAGCAAATCGTTCGTTGATCTCATCGACGATAAAGGGCATGATGACTTTTTCATAATCAGCCAACGCCGCCGGATCACTAAACACCATTTTCCCGAATTTACGCCGGTCCAAGGAGCCATCGGCTCTAAAATACTCCTCTTGGTAGCACCGGCGGATGTAGTCCGCTATTTCCGGATACAGCTCCAGTACGTCGCGGGAGACCATATCCGCATCCACCACTAGTAAGCCGGCTTTATCAAATATTTCTGCCACTGTAGTTTTCCCGGCGCCGATGCCCCCGGTGATCCCGATCCGTTTGAGTTTATTTTGCCTCATACCAGTTTTCTCCTATGTTTTGGTCTGATTTAAGTTTCACTTTAAGATTCAAGGCATGCTCCATTTCCTGATCCACCAGCTTCTCCACGACTGCCTGCTCATCTTTGTACAAGTTGATGATAATTTCATCATGGACCTGTAACAGGATCGTGGATCGCAGGTTGTTTTTCTTTAAGGCATTATAGACTTTGACCATGGCCACTTTCATAATGTCTGCCGCCGACCCTTGGATCGGTGAATTCATGGATAGCCGAACGCCCAGGGCTTGGACGATTTTATTGGATGCATTGATCTCCGGGATCTGCCGGCGCCGGCCCATGATGGTGGTGACCATTCCGGTGGCTTTGGCCTGGGTCTTGACGGTTTCAAAATAATCCCGGACCTTGGGATACCGGTCATAATAGCGATTAATGTAGTCTCTGGCTTCGGCCCTGGTGATGCCCAGATCCTGGGATAGGGCAAAATCGCCGATGCCGTAAATGATCCCAAAATTCACCGCCTTGGCATTGGAGCGGTCTCTTGAGGTGACTTCTTCGGGGGTCTTGCCAAAGACTTCAGCGGCGGTTTTCGTATGGATGTCGATGCCGGAGGCAAAGGTCTCCTGCATTTTCTCATCATCGGCGATATGAGCCAATACCCGTAATTCGATCTGGGAATAGTCGGATGAGAAAATCAGGCTGTCGTCATTATTGGGAATAAACGCCTTGCGCAGTTCCCGGCCCATTTCCTGGCGGATGGGAATGTTTTGAAGATTCGGTTCCGTCGAGGAGAGGCGTCCTGTCACAGCCAGCGTTTGCTGGAAGTTCGAGTGGATCCGGTCATCGATATCAATGGCGTTACGCAGGCCCTCCACATAAGTGGAGTAGAGTTTCGTCGTTTGACGATAATACTGCACTTTGGCAATAATGGGGTGCTTATCCATGAGCATATCCAACACGTCTTGGTTGGTGGAATAACCGGTTTTGGTTTTCTTGCCATGGGGTAGATCTAGCTTTTCAAACAAAATGACGCCTAGTTGTTTTGGCGATGATACATTAAATTCCTCACCAGCCATTGCAAAGATCTCCCCTTGGGTTCGGGCGATCTCCCCGCGCATTTTCTCACCAGCCTCGTCTAAGATCGTCTTGTCAATCCGAAAGCCTTCCAGTTCCATGTCCGATAGGATATTGGTCAAGGGCTGTTCCACTTCATAGAGGAGTTCCTCAGCGCCGGCTTCTTTGATCATCCGGACTAGTTCCTTGGTCAAATCATCCAGATGGCGGGTCTCTAAGATTTTCAAGCGATGGTCGGCCCCTTCCAGATCTTTATAAAGATAGGTCGATACCAAGTCCTTAAGGGAATACTGACCGCGCACCGGGTCTAGAATATAAGTTGCCATCAATACGTCAAAATCCACGTGATTGAACATGATGCCGTGTTTTTTTAGAACGGTATAGGCATTTTTGACATTATAACCGAGTTTCTTGATGGTCGAGTCTTCCATTAAACTGGCTAAAACCACCATGGCGATCTCATCGGTGCGAACTTTTGCAAAATCAATGACAAAATTAGATTCGGCCACCGAGGCGTAGATATATTCAATTTCCCGCTTGGACAACATGGTGTTCTCCAAATAGGTAAATGACAGTAACAGGTAATTGCCCGCCCGGTTTGCCAGCACGGCATCGCGCACTTGGGCCATACCTTGAGCGTCAGTGACTTCAACATAGGACAGACCCGCCGGCGACACCGGTTCACTGCCCGGTAAATTGACGACCGGGGCCTCGACTTCACCTAACCCATCCAACAGCGGTAACATGGTCTGGATGGGTTCTTCGGCCTGATCTGATCCATTCGTTGGCAAAACCGAGCCCTGGCCCTGTGCCGTGGCAGGATCCTCCCCTTGTGGCAGCGGGATCCCGCCACTGTCCCGTTTGGGCAGTTTATTAAGTAGGATCCGAAATTGCAGCTTTAGATAGATCTCCCGGAGTTTTTCCTCATCATAATCGGACTGGTCTTTCAACTGGTCAAAGTCGATCTCGATGGGAACATTGCGAATAATGGTGGATAGTTTTTTCGAGAAAAAAGCATCTTCCATATGTTCTTCCAGATTCTGCTTTTGTTTGGGCTTTTTGATCAGTTCAATGTTCTCATAGACCCCTTCAATGGATCCATAATCACGGATCAATTGAAAGGCAGTCTTTTCCCCGATGCTGGGGACCCCTGGTATGTTGTCGGATTTATCGCCCATTAAGCCCTTAACATCAATAAACTGGTGAGGGGTTACGCCGAATTCTTCGAAAAAGCGCTGTCCGTCATAGATTTCTTTTTCCGAAATCCCTTTTTTAGGGATCACGATCTTAGTCAAGTCCGAGGCTAATTGCAGATTGTCCTTATCTCCGGACAAAATATAAACCTCAATCCCTTCTTTTTCCGCTTCCAGGCTTAAGGTTCCGATTAAATCATCCGCTTCAAACCCGTCGATCTCCATGACGGAGATGCTCATGGCCGCCAATACATCCTTGGTCGGCTGGAGCTGTTCCACCAAGTCGTCATCCATTTTCCTGCGGCCGGCTTTATACTGGTCGTATTCCAAATGGCGGAAAGTCGGCGCTTTACGGTCAAAAGTCGCTACAATAAAATCAGGTTTGAGTTCCTCTTTAATTTTTAAAAGCATATTGGTAAAGCCGTATACCGCGTTGGTATGCAGACCTTCATTGGTTTTCATGGGGGGGATGGCAAAATAAGCCCGGTTCAAGATTGAATTCGAATCAATGATCAATAATCGTTCCATAATTTTGTTCCTTTCTGTTGGTTCATTCCATTATAAGCCATGAAGATGAAAAAAAAACTTAATATCCCTTGCCGCAGTCGTATAACTTCCCGTTGGCTTTGTTATAATTTAAGTATTCAAGAGGTGAGGAAATATGAAAGAAATTAGTTTAAAAGAAGTCCTAGTGGTTTCACTAGTGGGTTCTCTGGGTGCTGTGATGCGGTATCAATTTCGATTGATCCAGTCGAACTACCCCTTTGATACCTTGCTGGTCAATTTGATCGGGGCATTTCTTCTGGGGGTCGTCTACGAATTACGAGACCGGGGCAAATTTAAAAATAAAATGATGCCAGTTTACTTAGGTGCCGGCTTTTTAGGCTCCTTCACTACATTCTCGGCCATGATTTGGGAGACCGTCCAACCCAGGCTTATCACCGGCGTCCCCTATATCTTCATATCCGTGATCCTGGGTGTATGTCTGGCACGCCTGGGGCGGAAATTGGGTGAGAGACTATGAATAATTTATTGGTATTTGTCGGGGCATTTTTCGGGACCATGGCAAGATACGTTATTTTCCTAAAAACTGCCAACCACGGTCAGGGTACATTCATAGCCAATACCATCGGTGTATTTCTCTTAGGGGCCATCGTCGGCACTGGCTCATCCGATAATTTTTACATTCTGATTGCCAATGGCTTCTTAGGTTCATTTACCACATTTTCAGCCCTGGTTTGGGAATCTCAGCATAAGCTCCACAAAGGAAACGAATGGGACGCCATCCTCTACCTCATATTCTCTGTCTTAGTGGGCTTGAGTAGTTTTATCTTCGCTCGTTTCGTCTTCGGAAAACTATAAGGGCGCCCCAATCATTCGGTGCCCCTATGAATAACGGTCTTCGTTTCACAAAAACGAAGACCGTTATTTTCTTTATGTTTTTTTATCCGTTTATTCCAAGTGTTCCAGATGCAATGATGATGATTACTTCAGGACACTTGAATAATTAACTTTTTCCGGATCAAAGATTTTAATGAAATTCGTCAGGGAACCGATTTGATCGGATAATTTTAAGAACAATTGATGAGTCACTCTGGCATCATCCAAGGCATCATGGTGATGGTCTTGAACGATCCCGTAATGTTCACAGCAATCATTCAATCGGTAGCGTTGTTTGGGATTGACAAATTTAAACAACTCCATGGTATCCAGATATTGGATGGGTTTAATAAAAATGTCGTATTTATAGAGGGTTTTGGCTAAAACAGTTAAATCGACGCCTTTCACATTGTGACCAATTACTAAATCAACATCAAAATAGGGATGGATTTCATTCCAAATTTCAGCAAACACTGGCTTTCCACTGACCATATGGGGATGAATGTTGTGAATTCCGATGTTCCTCCAGCCAAAGTCGCATTCTGGATTTACTAAACTCCCCAGCTCTGTAATAATCCCATTGTTAGAATGGACTAATCCAATTTGACAAATCGTATTGTTAAACTGATTGGGTGTTTCGATATCAAACACAGTATAGGATCCCATTGTCGTCTCCTTCTTCTATCTTATTTTCGATTCCATTATTTATAGAATCTTCGAGCTTGCTTAATGACCTTAACCTTATCAAACCATTGCTCTTATTTCATCCGTTTTTCAAGGCCTTGTCGTACAAAGCCGAACCTGTCAGATTTCCTACTATACAGTACCCTGTCCGGTTTAGATAGGCCTACTTAGGCTCTTTGAAGCCTAATTACGTTCTGTCAGGGTGTTAAACCACCCTGTTGATAGGTTGCATTCAACCAACCTTTTTGGTTTTATCCTTTATGATGATCGCTTAGCCGCTTTACGATGACGTCGTAGTAAGCGCTCTGATGGGGCAAGGTACAATCTGAGCAATCTTTGATGTCTTTATTTGGTCCGATGAATTGAAAGCTGCCACCGCACTGATCTCCCAATAAATAGAAAGGGCAAAAGCAAAACAAACAGTTAAACCGCTCAGGATCGGGGGCATTATGACAGGGAAAATACTGACAATCAACGTTTCGAAAGAATTTATAATTATTATCCATTTTTATTCCCTTTGTTCATAAGCGGCAGAAAAGCATAGTGATCATCTGTGGTTATTTCACCTTGGCTGAATTGGACCGGACTTGTAAAGATCGGTCCATCAAATACAAAGGAATGATACTCTCCGTTTTCTCCGCAGACATCAACTCCGTCATCTGCCAAGCGGTCGATCACAGTGTGCGATAAGATTTGCCCTAAGTAAGCGCTATTCATCCGATTGGTGTCCACCACTGTGATGATCGACTTAAAATCGGCCTCAATAAATTCCTCCACCAACCCTCGGCGATCACCATAGCGCAAGGGAAACAGACTTTTGATTCCGACGTTGACGCATCGGTCATTACACCAGGTGAAATGCTCTTCAAGATCAATATCGCCAAACACACATAGTTCGACGCCCTGGTCTTTTAAGTCGCTCAAACAGGCTTCAAAATCCTTGGCATATTGATCGCCTTGGGTTTTGATCAACCGCAGCGGAACCCTTAATGAATCAGCTGCCTGTTGGAGCAAACTAAACGGAATCTTGTGAAAGTGTGAATTTTGGCGCGTTTCATTATAAGTTGTGACCAACGCTACCGGTTCATGGCCCAATCCGATGGCCCGGAAAAATGCCAACACACTGTCTTTACCACCACTATAAGATAATGCAAATTTCATAGTTATACTCCAGCCTCCATAATTTGATAAATCGTTGCAAGGTCCAGCTGGCTGCGTAGTTGCGTTGCCAAGTGTTCAAATTCAAGTTCCATTTCAGCCCGGCTTTGTGGTTTTTTTAGTCCTGTAGCGGAATCGATCAAACTGTCCTCATCCTCTAATTTAAGGTCAAGGTAGTGGACCATCCCCACCACCGGCAAACCAGTGATCTTTTCCATTTTGTCAGAAATCTTTGAAAAGCTTTCCTTTTGCCCGCGGATCCGGTTAATGATGATCCCTTTGATCAAGGACCGTTCGTCTTCATCCAGCAGCATCAAGGTGCCGTAGACTGCAGCGAAGGCGCCGCCTCGATCAATATCAGCCACCAGCAGCGCTGGTGCCATGACTCGTTTTGCCATGTTTAAATTTACGACATCCTGATCTTTGAGATTCATTTCCACCGGGCTGCCCGCCCCCTCTAAGACCACTATTTCACAAGCTTTTGCAATATTTTGGTAAGCCTCTAGGATGTGGGCCCAGACCCGGCTACGATAATCGTTGTATTGACTGCTACTCATTTGCCCCGCCGATTCACCGCGTATTATGACTTCAAGTGACCCGGCTGAGAATTTTAAAAGAATAGGATTCATATCGGGATCCGGATCTAGCTTGCAGGCAAAGGCAGCAATGGCCTGAGACTTTGCCATTTGTCGACCGTCCGGCAGTTGATGGAAATTGTTAGACATGTTTTGAGCCTTAAAAGGTGCTGTATCGTACCCATCTTGGGTAAAAATCCGGCAAAGACCGGTTGCAATGGTCGATTTCCCGGCACCCGATGAAGTACCCAAGATCATCAGAGATTTTGACATTTGCTCACCCCTTTCGAACTGATTGGAAACCCACTCAATTCTATCCGTTTGCATTTTGGAACAAAAAATAGCCTAGACGAAGTAGACGGCCACTATTCCTGAATCATTCCCGTCATTGGGCAACAAGATCAGCCGGGATACTCCCTTGGTTTCCCTTAGTCCTGAAAAAGTTTCCCCGATTTTTTAGGGACTTGCCTATATATTCTATTAATTTTGGATTAAGCCTATCATAAATTCTCCAAACCGGTCAATAATCCGGTCAATATTAAACCAGTTTAAAAGGTTCACATGATACAAAAGCGCCGTTGTCTGCTATATTGATAGTAATAAATTTGCTAACAATAGGTGGATTCACAATGAGCTATGCCATTTGGTTATCTTTTTTCTCCTACAATATAATTACATCTATTACGCCAGGTCCTATGAATATTGTTGCCATGAATGCAGCCGGTAACTTTGGCATGTCAGAGAGTCGGCGTATTTTTGCCGGCTTAATTTCGGGCCTAGCCCTTGTAATTTTACTCTGTGGTTTATTCAGTACGGCATTTGCTGCGATACTCCCAGATATGGTCCGTTATATGAAATACATCGGAGCCGCCTATATCCTTTGGATCGCCTATGCCATTGTAAAAAGCGACCCCCAAGGTGTCAGCGCTCAAACCGGTGAACTAAATTTCGTTCGGGCTTTTTTATTTCAGTTTGTGAATGTGAAAGCCTATATCTGGGCCATTACTGTTTATACGGCCTATGTTCTACCCTATTACTCCGGTACCTTGGCTATTTTAGGGTTTGCATTGATCATGACTCTGATTGCCACCCTGTGTGCCTTGATCTGGGCTCTGGCCGGCGCAATTCTTAATTCTTTCCTTAAAAAATACTGGCAGGCAGCCAACATTGCCATGGCACTGTTATTGGTCTATAGTGCCATCAGCCTTCTCATCACTTAAATCCGGATCGTAAGGAACTTCATGATTCGTTGCGATGACTCAACTTTGACCTACTCCTAGCGGCGATCACAGCCTCCAAATCCATAAAAAAAAGACCTTAGGGATTTCTCCTTCGGGTCTTTTTTGGTGCCGCTGGCCGGGGTCGAACCGGCACGATATTGCTACCACAGGATTTTGAGTCCAGCGCGTCTGCCAATTCCGCCACAGCGGCTTAACATGGATTATTCTATCACAACATCGAGGGCAAGGTAAACCCATTTTTAAAAATAAATTTTTAAAGCCTAAATTTTAAAGTTTTTAATCGATCCAATCGGATATCACCGACCTCTAAAAATGGGCTTACTCAGGATTGATCATAATATTCCCCGACGTTGTGGTCACTGTGATCCGTCCTTTATCGCGGATTTGGATCGTGTTTATTTTGATGGTACCTGACACCGTGCTGTATTCTACTTCAACCGAATGATCCGGAATGACTAGATCAATGTTGCCGGATACGCTGGAAATTTGACCCGTTGTGGTAGCCCCACTGAGTTTAGCCGAAATATTGCCGGAGGTAGTCGATATATTTGCAGAGGTAGCATTAGCCTGTGCCCCAATGGATCCAGAGATCGACGTCAGCGTCAACTCTTTGGCATCCACGGCTAACTTAGCTAACGATCCAGAGGCAGAATGAATAAGCAAAACATCACCGGTAAATTTTATTTCCGAAATAGTTCCGCTGATGGTGCCTATTTCAAGATGATCCGCTTTGATTTCCAGATTTGAAATGGAACCGGAGGCAGAACCCACCATTGCATTTTTGGCGGTGATTCGACCATTTTTGATATCACCCGACACGGTGCTGATATCGACTTTATCAGCGGTTACGTCGGGCAAAAAAACGTCTCCCTGAGTAGATTGAATTCGAAGAGAGGTTAAATGCTCCAAAAGGTTTCGAGGCACTGTTACTTCCAGCCAATCCTTGTTACCACTGATCAAATTAAAGGGGAAGCCAGATCCAGTGGATCCAGTCACCGTCGCTGTCCCATTATTAACCTCAGCCTTGATTTTATCAGTATCAGATAAACGGGCGGAGCTGTATTCACGAATTAATATAACGTCGCCGTCACCGGATAGTAAATTGATTTTTGCTTTGGGATAGTTGATATCCAAGGAAGTAATTCCTTCCACGGGGAGCTCCTGCTGGGTCACTTTAGCTTGAGTATTGCCTATATTAAGCAAACTGGCCGCTCCCAAGAAAACCCCGGCAATGACTAGGAGCCCAACAACGGTTCCCCACACCCAACCCCTCTGGTATTTTATTGGTTTCATGCGCTTTCCTCCTTGATCCTCTTCCTTGAGAAGGTCCATTCATTATTATCAGTTTGGCAGACAAATCTTTAAATCATCTTTAAATCATCTTTAAATCATGGTCCAAGTTTTTTTCTAACAAGGTTCAAGTTTTTACTGCCAAGGTAGAAACATCTTGCGACTAAGGTACAAGTATTTTGCAAAGAAAGTCGGGTTTTTTCAATATTGATTCAACTCCAGGCTTTTAAATCAGAAATTAAACCTTGGTTCCTAGTTAGAGAGCCCAAAACAACAAACCATATCCCCTTTTGATGCGCTTCATGGTAAAGTAAAGAAGATATCTTTAGTTTAAAATCCTTAAAGGAGGGATCCTGTTTGAATTCGTTCATTAAACCCGCTCGCCTTGTTGCTGATAAATTGCAGTCAGTTCTAAAAGTCCTTTTGACCGATCCGGATGCCGATAAAATGGAATACTTTTCAAAAATCCTTGCTGAACTCAAGGAAATCGCAAAATTTTATTCCTATGGGTTTCCGGAATTTATAGAGTCTACTAAATCAAAAACAGTCCGGACGAAATACAGCCAGGGTGGTGATTGCGTTCATCGCGGACTGCTCTGTCCCAGTCCCATATTGAATTTGATTGCCGGTTGTAATAAAGGGATCTGGATCACTTCGGCCGATGAAGCAACCGATAATTACTACAAATATCGATTTGATGCAGATAATAAGCTCCTTAGTGTCAATCATTATAATTACTCAGCCTCCAAGACCATCCCCGATAACATTGAATTTATTCTTCGCCGTGACAACATCGAATACGGGATCACCTTTCACTCCAGTTGGAATGAAGTCTCATCGGTTTCTAAATCGGTCTATGCCGATGGTCATTTGGAAAACTATGCCTTTGCTGACTATGATCATTCAACTCCAGATGAGATGTTTCTACATTACGAAGAATTTATCTATGAGAACGATCAACCAATCCAGGCTGATGTTTATTTCGGGATCTCTCCCCAACTGGACATGTTTACCCTTGATACGTTCCACCTATCCTATGAGATGGACCATGAAGTTTCTTTGCAAAAAATCAGTCAGAACCATTGATCACAGGCTAGTAAACCCTTGGTTGAAGCGCTTGAATTGGGAGCTTAAAACTCCGACCCATTAAAGCACCAAAAATTTAAACCCAACGATGAATTCAAAAATTAAAATTCAAAAATTAATAAAACCCGATAAAAGCCGAACTCAAGGAAGTTGATCACTTCGTAGAGTTCGGCTTTTATTTATCCTCCGGAAATAAATTATCCGGTTATTACTTTTATTTTTTCCCGGTTTTTTCAGAGGCTGCAATGATCGCTTCCATGATGGCAGATCGGAAGCCTAGTTTTTCAAGAGTTCTTACCCCTTCAATGGTGGTTCCGCCTGGACTTGTCACCATATCCTTTAATTCCCCGGGGTGAATGCCGGTGCTTAGGAGCATTTGCGCCGCGCCTTTGACAGTCTGAGCTGCCAGGACGTAAGCCTTATCGCGCTGTAGTCCCTCTAGAACCGCAGCATCTGCCATAGCCTCCATCAACATATACAAGAAGGCTGGTGAACAGCCTGTCATGGATCCGGCTCCGGCAAATTTACTTTCATCGATTTTTTCATAGATCCCAAAACCTTCAAATAAATTTAAAACCGTTTCTTCATCTTCAGTTGAAATCATGGTATTGCAATTATAGAGGGTCATTCCTTCTCCCACCAAGGCCGGTGTGTTGGGCAATGCCCGCATCAATTTGACCGGTGTTGCAAAAGCCTCTTCAATGTCTTTGATCTCGACGCCGGCGGCAACGGACACCACGATGGTTTCCGGCCGAAGGTCTGCTTTAATTTCACGGATCACTTCAATGATCATATAAGGTTTCACCGCCAAGAACAATACATCTGCTTCCTTGGCCACCAATTGATTCATGGTGGTGTAATTGACTCCCATTTGCTGGGCTCTAAGTTTCAGTTTTTCAATGTCCCGGGCCGATACAATAATATCCTGGGCATTGAACCCGCCATATTGAATCATTCCGCCGGCAATGGCTGCTGCCATATTGCCAAACCCGATAAATCCTATTTTCATTGTTGGTTTACTCCTTTGTCCGTCAGTTCTAAAAACGCCATGATATCGCCCTTGATCAAATCCAACGACGACCTGAAAAAATCCGGACTTTCAATATCGATCCCCACCGAGGCCGTTAGATCCTTGATGGTCTGTTTGCCGGTGGCGGCAAGCAGTTGATCATACAGAGGCAGGAAATCATCACCCATGGTGAGATACCGTGCATACAGGCCCTTGGCAAACAGAAGCCCAAAGGCATAGGGGAAGTTGTAGAAAGACAGTTCCGCTCTGTAATAATGGGGTTTATTCATCCACATATACGGATGCAGGATATTGTGATCCAGTCCGTTACCATAGGCTTTTTTCTGAGCATCGGTCATAATTTCCTTTAGTTCATTCACCGATAAGGTACTGGTCTTACGGCGCTCAAAGAGCTCCGACTCAAATAAAAACCGGGAATAGATGTCAGTTATGACTTGATTGGCATCGGAAATGTTGGATTCCAGTATGGCGATCTTCTCAGCGCCAGCTGCTTCTGACAGAGCTGCATTGGTCACAATGGTCTCATTAAAAATAGAGGCAGTTTCTGCAATCGGCATGGGATATCCGGTATTTAAAATGGATTGTGATTTCAATTGGTGGCCATGGTAGCCATGACCTAATTCATGGGCTAAGGTGGTCATGTTGCTGAATGAACCGTTGAAATTGGACATGATCCGCGATTCACCGATGGTCGGAAGGTTGGAACAGAACGCTCCGCCCCGTTTTCCGGCTCTGGGTTCCACATCCAGCCATTCCTTGTCATAAGCTCCCTGGACATAATCCGCCAATTTCTGACTAAAGGGTTTGAAACTAGTCACAATGTAATCAATGGCCGACTCATAGGTAAAGGTGCGGGCTACTTCGCCGATTGGCGCAAATAGCTCATAGAACGGTAATCCATCGGTATAGCCCAGTAGTTCGGCCTTACGCTTGAGATATTGCCTAAAATAAGGCAGATATTCTTCAATGGTTAAAATCAGCGTATCAAGGGTTGCACTTGTCATTCTGGAATCCACCAGGGTTTGCGCCATGGGGTCGGACCAGCCTCTTAATTTTGCCACAGTGATCACTTCGCCCTTGATGGCATTTAATGCTGCTGCTGAGGACTCCTCGATGCGGCCATAGGCCATCTGTTCGCTGTCATAACCGATCTTCCGTACGGCCGCATCGGTGGAATAAGCCAGGTTTCTGACTGCCGCCAGCGGCAGCTGCTGCCTGCCTTCTGGTAGGTCGACCTCGATCATCAAATTGGCGGTAAGATCCCCTTGGAGAGTCCCAAAGGCCATCGATCCAGTATTTTGCATATTTGCAATGACCACTTCTTCTTCCACTGATAAGAGATGATCTGCTTCCTGCTTTTTTTCCAACAGGTAGAATTCATGTTCCAACAAGAACTCACTTGATCGGATTAGGTCCTCTAAATTCTCCAACTGTTTAATAAACTGAATAAACCGAACTTCCAGCTGGGTCATATCCCCCAGATGATTGCGCAGACCGTTTTGGGCACGCTTAGCAGCCTCATCCTTGGAATCCACGGACAATGTTAAATGGCAATAGGCACTCAATCGTTGGATTAATTTGCGATGTTCGATCTCTCGTCTTAAGTATTCTTGGAGCGTTTCACTGGCTTGGTCCGTGGTTTTAAAATTCTCTTGGGTCCATGCTTGGAATTCGACCAACTCTTTTTCAAATCGTTCAAAGTCATCTTTAAATTCTTGGCTTTCAAATCCCGGATATAAGGCATCCAGGTTCCATCGTAAACTCTTCATTAAAAAAATTTCCCTCTCTTCTTTGGTCGTTTCTCTCTATTTATCTCTACTAATTTCTATTAAATTATTTTAAATCACCACCGGTTCACAATACCACTCGATTTTCACTAGCTTTTCCACTAAACGCTTAATTGAATGACTTTCAAAAATACGCTGTCCGCTCTTGTGTATAACCCCTCTGGTTCCCAATGAGTTTATACCCGGTCCAATGATTTAAGCAAAGCTGAGCCAACCTAGTTTTTAGGACCGAATTTGCCTTCTAGGTAGTCCATTCGTTCCTCTTGACTTACCGGTCGAGTGATCTCATGGAGCATCCACAGGTGTCCCGATGGATCTTTAAAAACCGCATTGCTAATACCCATCTCTGGCATCTCCACCAGTTCCTGAACTTCCACTCCACCATTGTCCAGCGCCTTTTTCAATGTCTTTTTAATATCGTTGACCACCACGTTAATCCAAATTGGGGTATTATCGCCCGCTCGTGGGGCAAGGAGTTGATATTCTGGATTTTCATCCAAAAGATGAAACCGGGTCCCATATAAGGTAAAGATGGCCTCATTGAGCCCTTTGTCGAAGTTTGAGATCTCTACCGTCTCAATGCCAAATACTTCATTATAAAATGCCAGGGACCTGATACTGTCCCCCACTACTAAATCAATTTCTACGCCTACCATCATTGTGCTCCTTTTCGCTTGGTTTTAAACAACCTTTGATGTCAGTTACAAAGAAATAGTTTGCCGCTAAATTTATTTGAGTTGTTCCAGACTTCTCGGACTTTTTTTTCTCAGACTGATGTTCTCCCAGACTGATGTTTTCAAAGACTAAGTTGTCCCGGACGTCAACTTGACCGTGTCGGGTCAAATGAACCGCACCGGATGCCGAATTATAGTTTTCAGTCGGCTTGGTTCGCTTTTTCTGGGATCGCTGAGATAGATTTCATGGTGACCACGGTCTTTCGTAAAATCCTCTACCAGACCATTGGCTTTGGCGAACTCTGCGATTTTTGCTATCGTCGCTGGCTCTTCATCATAGGAACCAATGTGCATTATTTGAATACAGAGGCCTTCCCGAAAAGTTACCAACCGAATCTTTGACAAGTCCAGGTCGGGTTTTTTGATGGCTGCAATTTTCTTGGCTTCTTCAAACACTTCAACTGTCACGAAGTCGGGTTGACGGATCATCCCAGTCCAGATCAGTTTATTTTTATCGGTGATGGCAGCACCGCCACCGGTAAAGTCAGCATCCAGAACTTCCCAACGACCTTCTAAGGGGGGCACCACATATTCAAAATATTGATCCCAAGTTTTGTTCATTCGGATGGTATAGGAAAGGCCATAAAGTACCTGCACAGCCTCGGCATAAGCCGGGCTGGTATTGGGATCACCGGCTCCATCGATCATCAGAAACTTCATTTCCGGAACATCAATGAGGGAGGCTTCGGTCTTTGGTTGGTAGAGTTCCTTTTGTATTTTTTTAAAATCATGGGCCATAATGTACCTTCCTCTGTTGTTAATGAGTTTTGATTGGAAATTGAACAGTCATTCATCATGGTTCATTCATTATTATTGCTGACCGTTCAACTTCATCTTTAATATAGGAGATTCCGGTCCTTTCCTATCGATATTCAAAAAAAATTTACACCTGGGTCAATGATTCCAGTGCTTTTAGTCCACCTTTGCCCCACTGAAACTTAATTTCAGCCTTTAATATTGATTATAGCCTTTTGTCGTCTCATTCAGCGGATGATAGCAACAAGTGATTCAAAAGAAGAGATAAAGAATTAAAATAGAAGTGTATTCTTGATTTGGGTCAAAGTAAGATCCGGCAAGATGAAGTAAACTAAAGTCACAAGAGAAACAAAACCGGCTGATAATAAAACTAGGCTTTGTGCAAAGGATCCAATATTGGATCAATCGATCCACCTTTAAACGTTCCTTAATACGAACCGTTCAAGAATCTGCCGGTTCAACAATAGAATCATTCGGGTCTGGCTGATAAGTTCCAGGCAAAAAAAAATAGGAGGAATTATTACTATGAAAAAAATAAGTAAAGCTCAAATCGTTGCCGTCTCGGGAGTCCTTTCAGCCACAGGCTGGATCTTAAAGCAAACACTTGGGTATGACCTAATTACCATTATTTTGCTCTTAGGCGGGGCATTAGTTGCTGGTCTGCCCATCTTTAAAAAGGCCTTTGCCGCCTTGCGGTATAAAATCGTCGGGATCGATGCCCTGGTCACCATCGCAGTATTTGGCGCCATCATCTTAGGCGAATACTGGGAAGCGGCTGCCGTGACTTTCCTCTTTATGCTGGGGGATTACCTGGAAGCCAGAACGTTGGAAAAAACTCGAAGCTCCATCAAATCCCTGTTTGACCTGGCCCCGGATGTCGCCCGGGTCCGCCGCGATGGTGCCGACATTGAGATCTCACCGGATGAAGTTGTCCCGGGGGACCTGGTCATCGTGAAACCCGGCGAGAAGATCCCCGTGGACGGAACGGTGATCGAAGGTCAAGCCTACGTTAATCAGGCTGCCATCACCGGAGAATCCATTCCAATTAGCCGCACTCTAGATGAAACCGTGTTTTCAAGTACAATCCTAGAATCCGGATATTTGATCGTTCGAGCCGATAAAGTCGGGGAAGATACTACGTTTGCCCGGATCTTGGAAATGGTCGAAGAAGCTCAGGATAAAAAAGCCATCACCCAGAAGTTCCTGGAGAAATTCTCCCGATTCTATACCCCCGGGATCATTGTGTTGGCAATTCTTTTGTTTATCATCACCCGAGATATTCGGTTGGCACTTACTCTCTTAGTCATTGCCTGTCCCGGAGCCCTGGTCATCTCCACACCAGTTTCCATCGTGGCCGGCATCGGCAACGGAGCCAAGCATGGTGTCTTGATCAAGGGTGGTGAGATCATGGAAAAACTGGGGACCGTCAAAGTCGTAGCTTTTGATAAAACCGGTACCCTAACAGTTGGTAAGCCCAGTGTCACTGCTGTTAAAACCTTTGACATCGACGAAGCGGAATTGATCCGCATCGCGGCCATCGGTGAATCTTATTCGGAGCACCCCTTGGGTCGCGCCATCATCGCCAAAGCAGTTGAAGCTCACGGCCCCATCACCGAAGTACCCGAAGATGCCCAGATGTTAACGGGTCACGGCATCAGCTACCGCCATGACGGCGTGAAATACTTCATCGGTAACCGCAAGCTATTTAGCCAACTCTCGTTGGATCTCTCCGCAACGGAAGATTATATTAAAGACGAGGAAGATAAGGGTCAAACCGTGGTTCTCATTGGAACCGAATCGAAAATCTATGGTGTCATCTCCATCGCCGATACCATCCGCAGCGATGCTAGAGCATTAGTAAGCGACCTTAAACGCCAAGGCATCAAACAAGTCGTCATGCTCACCGGCGATAATGACCGGGCTGCCAAAGCCATCGCTAAAGAAATTGGCTTGGACGGCTATTACAGTGAACTTCTCCCCGAAGGCAAAGTGAAAGTCTTGGAAGAACTTCAGGCCAAGTATGGCCGAGTCGCCATGGTCGGCGATGGGGTCAATGATGCTCCGGCTCTTGCCTCAGCTGATCTGGGAGTCGCCATCGGCGGTGCCGGAACCGATGTTGCCATGGAAACAGCCGATGTGGTGTTAATGTCCGCTGAAGTTGGTAAACTAGCCTATGCGGTGAGCCTCTCCCGGGCCACGGTTCGCAACATGAAGCAAAACATCACTTTTGCCATCTTTGTGGTGGGCATCCTCTTAACCGGTGTCCTGTTTAAAACAGTGGATATGTCCATCGGTATGCTGGTCCATGAACTATCCGTGCTGTTGGTCATCGTCAATGCCGTACGCCTCCTGGGATATGGCAAGAAGGGTTTAAAACCGGCTTCTAGTCTCTAACCCAAACCTGCCTGTTAAGTTTTAGCTGTCTAAGTTGATGTTTTAGCAGTCTAAGTAAAGTATTAAAAGGAAGCCCCCTTATGACAAAAAACGGCAAAAAGTAGCTAGAGCAGTCGGTAAATTCAACCGGCTGCTCTATTTTGTAATGTGGTTAAAACCGTTTGGTTAAAACTCTAGACCTTTTTAAACCACCTAAGACTTAAGATCCATCAAAAAACCGATCCAAATTGCAGGAATCTAGTCAACTAATGACTAGATCACCTGATGATCGCTGGATCAATCTATTCCTTGAACGCATGGTAAATTGCCCGGATCGCCGATTCAAAGTCTTTGTTTTCAATTCCGATGATAATATTGATCTCACTGGAGCCTTGAGAAATCATCCGGATGTTGACGTCATTTTGGGAAAGGGCTGTGAAGATCCGAGCTGAGATCCCTTTGGTCTTGATCATTCCCCGACCTACCACCGCCACCAATGCCATGGAAGGATAGGTTTCAATGGAGTCCGGGCTACAGTAGATTCGAATTTCTTCTTTGATCTTACTGAGTTTATCCCCCAGCCAGCGATTTTCGACAATGACTGAAACTGCATCAATGGCTGACGGCATATGGGCAATTGGCACATCATTGGATTCAAACACAGAGACCAATTTCCGGAAAAAAGCCAAGTCATCGGTCATTTTGAGTTTTTCCACCGAAATAACTGTAAAGTCTTGTTTGCCGGCGATGCCCGTGATGAGCCGGCCGTCTGGTACTACCGCCTGATCGGTTACAATTCTGGTACCAGCGTCAGCGGGTCGATTGGTATTTTTAATGTCAATGGGGATCCCTAAGCGGCGCATGGGGAAGATGGCATCCACGTGCAGTACATTGGCTCCCATATAAGATAATTCCCGAAGCTCCCGGAAAGTGATGGATTCAATGGGCAACGGATGCTCCACAATTTGTGGATTGGCCATTAAAAATCCGGAAACATCCGTCCAGTTTTCGTATAAATCGACATGGAGAGCGTCCGCTAATACAGCTCCGGTGACATCGGAGCCCCCCCTTGAAAAACACTGGATCTCACCGCTCTCATTTGTGCCGTAAAAGCCCGGCACTACCACTTGGCAATCTTGGCCAATGACATCCCAGGCCATTTGTCTGGTCTTAGCTTCATCTAAATTTTCATGGTCTTTAAAGAAAATGACATCCTTGGCATCGATGAACTTAAACCCCAGATAATCCGCCAGGAGAATTCCATTGACATACTCACCCCGGCTGGCACAGTAATCTAAAGAGGCCCCGGACCGGATGTTAGTATAGATCCCGCGAAGAATAGCTTCAATGTCGACCTTAAGATCAAGGCTTTGGGCAATGCCGATATAGCGATCCTCGATTTTTCCAAAGACTTCTTCAAAATTAAGGCGATGACTGGCTAATTGATGACACATCAATAATAGATCCGTAATTTTATAGTCATCTTTAAAGCGCTTGCCCGGCGCTGACGGGACGATGATCCGTCGACTCGGATCGGCATCGACGATTTCTTTTACTTTCTTAAACTGAGCAGCCTCTGCCAATGAACTGCCCCCAAACTTTGCTACTTTTAATTCCATTTGAATTCCCCCAAAAAAATAAAAATACCCGTCCCTTAAAGGACGAGCTGGTCTCTCGCATCCACCTTATTGATCGTTCGGGCGATAACGGTGCCCCCGTCTGCTCCTACTAGGTTTCAAAGCAGAGACTCCAAGGTGGTTTTCAAATCATACACAAGGATGGATCTTTCAACCGATGGATCCAGTTCTCTGTCTTGTGGGGATGATTTTAATCTTCCTCATCAATATCTTAGAGATATCTTATATCATAATTTTGACCCAGGTCAATGAAAACTTCTGCTATTTCGTGTAAACTTAAGGCAATAAGAAACCCGGAGGTAATAAAAATGACTAAAAAAACATACCAATTAGAAGCTCTTTCCTGCCCCAGCTGTGGTTTAAAAATAGAAGGAATGCTCAAGAAATCACCTGGTGTACAGGAATCCGAAGTACTATTCAATAGTTCCCGTGTCAAGGTTTCCTTTGACGAGAGCGTCGTCGATGCGGAAGAAATAAAAAGTAAGATCCAGCGATTGGGCTATGAAGTTTTGTCCTTTAAGTAGTCTGTACCAGTTACTTTGTAAAATCCATTCGTGAATAGGCCATCCGATGAACATCCCATGGCCATTCGGTAAAACCATTGGATAGACTTTGCGAAAATAGGAGAATATATATGAATAACCGATCCGAACAGACCGACTTGGCTCAGGATGACGTACACCAGGGCCCTGACCAAGTTCACCATGATCCTGACCATACACACCATGATCCTGACCATACACACCATGATCCTGACCATACACACCATGATCCTGACCATGCACACCATGATCCTGACAACTGCATCGAAAGTGTTCCGATCTTCAGGGACTTGACTCATGATGAAATGATCGAAGTGGCGATGATCACCACCCCCTTGAAATTGAAAAAAGGGGAAATGGTCTATATGGCCGGTGATCAAGGCGGCAAGCTTTATGTCATGCACAAAGGCCGGGTAAAAATATCCCGCCTCAATGCCAACGGCAAAGAACAAGTCCTACGGATCCTAGGTCCAGGGGACTTTATGGGTGAACTCTCCTTATTTAGTGACATGCCCCAAACCGATAATGCAGAGGTTTCAGAGCAATCCATGATGTGTGTCATCGACGGGGTAAAACTCAAAGAGCTCATGGGGAAGTATCCCTCCATTGCCTTTAAAGTGATGGATGTCTTAAGCCGACGCTTGGATCGGGCTCAAAATTTATTAGAAGTGATAAGCTTAAACTCCGTGGAGCAACGACTAGCTCAAGCTCTCTTGAATTTATCCGAAGGCAAAAATGAAGTGATCCTAAACATGTCCAAGGGCGATTTAGCCTCTCAGATGGGCATGAGTCAGGAGACCTTAAGCCGCAAACTGTCAGCTTTTCAAGAAGAAGGCTTGATCCTCATGGCCGGCCGTAAGAAAATCACGTTGCTGGACCGCCAAGCTTTAGAAGAGTATGGACTTTAGTTTCCACCAGGCTTAAGCTTACTTAACAAGCCATTGAAGATAGTAAGTTATTTAACTTAACTTCAATTAAGGTTCAAAAATGCGCCTTATACTAAAGACCCAAAAGTCTCAAGTCTCAAAAGACCGATTGCTATTTGAAAGCAATCGGTCTTTGGGGTTAATTCGATGTCTTTTTTTTGGTTTAGAAAGGTGCAAAGGCGTTCTCAGCCCACCATTCTTCCTTGAGTTCATTATATTTGGCTTCAAAGCTGTCCCGGTGAGTGATTTCCCAGTCTCTGAGCTTATTAAACAAGGCTGTTTCATCCTCGCGTTGGGAGTTTTTAGCAGCATTGTCATAGAATTTCTGTGAATCATCTTCCATCTTCATGGCAATGGAGAACGCGGCAAGGGCTAATGACAACTCATCTGGGGTCAACGCTGAAAACTTAAAAATACCGGGGGCCGGGACTTCAATTTGAGCCATCTCAAGATTCTCTTCCCGGGAATTGCTGATCAAATTCTTCAGGAATTCAATGTGGGACAATTCTTCTTCGGCAATGGTCAAGAAGGTTTTCTTTACTTCTGGACTGGTGACCTTCTCGGAATACAATTTGTAAAATTGATACCCTTCCACTTCATTCAAAATGGCCTGCTTGATAATTTCCAAGTTTTTTATAGGTTCCATAGATATCTGCTCCTTATTGTAAAGTATTTCATAAATCCATTATAACGCAAATAGTCGGTTTAAAAATAGTTCCTCTGGAAATCCCCCGGCCGTTTTGGTGATTTTACGGCAATCAATGATCCTATTAACGAAACACCTTGTCTGCCCTTTGGCTTTTCCATGAATCCATTACTGAACCCAACTAAAAATAAATGAAAATAAAAAAAGTTACGGAAGTTCAAAAATTGAACATCCGCAACTTTTTTTTAAAGACGCATCTTACAGCGCGATGGCTCCGACTGGGCAGCTGTCTGCTGCTTCCTGAGCTGCTGAATCTGATGTTTCTGCTACCAAAGCTATCGCTTTGCCTTCATCATTCATTTCAAAAATGTCTGGAGCGATGCTTGCGCAAAGTCCACAACCGATGCATAGGTCTTGATCTACTACTGGATTCATATTTACACCCCCGTGTTATTTTATTCTGCAATTTTATTATACCATCAGATCTCACTTGGTAGGACAACTGATTTTGTACAATTTCATTATACGAACTTGCCGGATTTTGTCAAGTTTTGGCGACCTTCGGCCAGATTGACCGTCCCCTTGTCGAGCCCTTTTACGATGGGTCGTTTGATCCCATGTCATGAAGCTCGGGAGGACTAATTTACGATCATCTACCTAACTACCATTTTATTTACGGTCTTTAATTTTCCTCTTTTTAGTTACGGTTCGAACTTTAAGTTGACATACCCCGTTGTTGTGGTAGCTTTTAATAAATAGCTGTTTTGTATGGATTCCACCGTTACCTGATGTTCGAACACTTCCCGATTGACTGTGAGACGGCCGGAATTTGAGGAGAGCTCGTAATTAAAGCCATCTCCGTCATAGATCACTGCGATGGCGCCGGATTCGTTTTCTAACAATAGATCATTGTGCAAGTCACTGATTTGGGTGCTGATGCGGCCTGATTCGGATTTTAATCGACCGGAAAGGCTGTCGATGGCTAGGTTGAGATCGCCGCTGACCGAGACGCAATCCACCACTAAATCATCGAAACTAGTGGCTTCTAGATTTCCCGAGACTGTGGTCGTCGCTAAACTATAGATCTGGGTATCTTCAATTGTGACATTGCCAGACTTAGTCTGGATTTGACTATGGTTGATGACGGGTCCATTGCTGATCGTCACATCACCTGATACGGACTCAATGGTGACATTGTCCACCAGAGCGTGGGGCAGCGTCACCAGGGCTTTTAACCCTGTGGAGGACGGATTTTCATTAAATACACTGGCAATATTGATGTAGATCGTATCTAGATCGGCGCTCCAGGACAATAAATGATCGAGTTTTGACGACACTTCGCCCAGAAGCTCTACCTTAAATTCATCTCCTTCAGTAATGGTCACATCGGGAAATGTGTTTCGGATCACAATGTGCGGTTTATCCGCCTGTTCCGTCAAGGACAAGGTTTCCTGGATGGCACTGTATTCCTGAGTCACCGGACTAATGTTGATTTCTTCCAGATTGGATTGAACTAGTTTTGCCAAATCTTGGATTGTCATGCCGGCTTGCTGTGCTAATACAATTCCCAGTGTAAAACAACCAATGCTTATTAATAATGTAAGCATCAACAGTATCTTAACTGTTTTTCCCATGTCTGACCTCCACTCCCAGTATTCGTTGAACCATATCTGCTAAAAACAGAATGACATGCTTGACCCCGAATATATAGAGTATGAATAAGAATACGGTAAACGATAGTATGCCTATTCCAAAGAAAAAAATGGTATTTTGCGGAATACCCTGGATCAGCATGGCCACGGAGGGTTCACTTCCGGCGATCACCGGAGCTGAGGTAACACCGATGGCCATGACCAGGATCCCGAATAAAAACATCAGCCCACCGATCAAGAACATGGAGAGGCCGATGATCACAGGAATCCCGACAATTAAAACCAGGATCAGCACAATAAGCTGGGATATAAACGATCGGTTCTTCATAAACTTCACACCCGTTTCTCATTGATTACTTAAACTCTACCTTGTAATAATTAAGACTTAATTAAAAAATAGAGTGATTCGAAGGAGAATCGTCCAAAATCGCCAACGTATCAGTCGCACCCCGTCTGATCTTCTGATCCAAATCCTACAATCTTCTGTTCCTTAAGGTCCCGGTCGGCAATCCTCCGATCCCCTTCTCCATGTCAGACAATCCTTGAAACAACCACCCTTTATGGGACAGATTCCTTGAAAACGGCTTAATTTCAAGGAATGTTCATACAGAAAGAGCATAATTTTGAGCCTGTGGCGATTATAATATGAGTAAGTGCTACGATTTCACCGGAGGTGGTGTTTTGAATCTACAAATTATTCAAGATGAGCTGGCCCTATTATTAAAAGGCAAGGGAATGGGTCCACCAAAGACCCTGGCCCATTCCATCCTAAAAGAAGGCCGCGGCGATGATTTTTCCTTGGCCTCCATTGGTCGAGCCCTGGGGATCGACATTCCCAAAGAGGCTTTTTATGATTATGTCCTGTCCTTTGCGTTTTCTAACCCCGACCGGACAGTGGATCTAACGTCGGCCCGCTACTTCCCCGTGCTTTTAAAAATATATTCCCTATTGTGCACCTACGCCAACACATTGCCGGGGGATGATTTTTTGTCCCGCCATCCCTTTGATTTTTTAACGGATTCTGAAATGGCCGCCCTGCCGGATGAGGAATACCAACGTTTTATTCAAGGCTTTACTCAAGATCATATTTTCGAAATCATGAAGCTCTCCCGGGAGATCTTTGGGTTTAATACCCTCGATCACGTGGCGGGGGTCCATTTTGTGGCCATTCATCTGGCCCGCCAGTTTATTAAGATCGGCTATAAAATCGATCTTGGCCGAGTATCAGGCGCTGCGGCCGGCCATGACATTGGGAAATACGGCGTATTGAAAAAAGATATGCCGCGGGTCCCTTATTTGCATTACTACTATTCCGATGTCTGGTTTAAAAAGCACGACATCAATTACATCCGCAATATCGCCATCAATCATTCCACCTGGGATCTGGAGTTTGAGAACCTGTCGTTGGAATCCTTGATCTTGATCTATTCTGATTTTCGGGTCAAGAATCTCGAAGGCGCTGCCCCGGCCCAAATGCACATATATCCCCTGGACCAATCCTTTGACGTTATTTTAAATAAGCTCGACAACGTCGATGAGGCCAAACGCCAGCGCTATCAGAAGGTCTATAATAAACTCCATGATTTCCAGGACTACATGGAAGCCGTGGGGATCCAAACTGATCCCTACAGCCAAGCGGACCCCCATTATCAGGATATCTACCGCGATGATCTGGCCTTGACTTTTAAGTCGGCCATTTCCGAGAGTTTAAAGCTCTTTGCCGTGGGTCACAATACAGAGATCATGTACCTGTTGCGGGATGAAAAAAGCTTGGGCAGCCTATTGGAAGAGGCGCGCTCCATTACGAGCTGGCAGGATCTAAGGGAATACGTCCGTGTCTTTGAAGAATACACCACCTATTTCACCCAAAACCAAAAGCTTCAAACTTTAGAATTCATGAAAGAAAATCTGGTTCACCCCGAAGATGACATTCGTCTAAATGCCATCCGGATCATCGGCGGATTGATCGCCGGCTTTGATGAGGATTATCGAAAGGCTCTGCCCGATGGGGTGATTCCCGTGTCCAACACGGTGACAGGTCCTGAACTATTTTCTGATATCGTCGAGTCCTTGATCCATCCGGCCCCCCAGACCATTGATTCCCACCGCCATATGCTGGGTTATTCCCTGAGCCATTTATTGGGCGCGCTCTTCCCGAAACTGCCCGCCAAGGATCCGTCTTATGTCCGGCAGTACTCGGATCTATTTATGGCGTTGTTTTTAAATGCACCCAATGAAGACCCCGAAGTTTCCTTATTTCTCCTAGAGGCCGCCAAGTATTTGCCCAAGGCTGCCCGGCCCGAGACTATGCCGGTCATTACTAAGTTCCTCAAAGACGGCGACCGCTGGCAGATCATCCTGACCTTGGAATTACTCGGCTGCTATCCCGTTGCGGACTTAGACCCCGCCGTGATCAGTCCCCTTTTGGCTGATCTCTTCCATCGGGATGAACTGGGCCGCACAGTAACTCAGCTTTTGCTGCGCATCTCCGGTAAGTACTTGACAAAGGAGCAGCGTGAGACCCTAACCGAACTGTTAAAGGACTCCAAGGAACGGATCCCCATTGTATTTTTATCCAATCTCAAGACCGCCACCCACTGGAGTTTAAAACGAAATCAATTGAATTTACTGCTGTATTTCACCATTTCACGGGAGGATGTCTCCAGCATCAATACGGCCATCCACCTCTGCAACATCATTAAAGTTTCCGCCTATGAGACGGTTCGGCGCTCCGCCGGAAATACCATCCTTAAACTGTTGCCCCATTTAAATTCCTTTGAACGCAATGAAGTTTTAGTTGAATTGTTGCGGGCCCTGGAAATTGAAGGGCAGCGCTTTACTGAGTATATCCCGCACTTTTTAGGCCGGGCTCTGCTTTATTTAGAAGACCGGGAACTCTCTGAGATCATCGATGATATGCAGGCGAAGATCAAAGTGTCCAAACCGGAATTGAAATCCTTGATCTTAAAGACCGTGGGCACAGCTCTTGAATACTATACCCAGTTCCAGGAGAAGTTCAAAAAAGAACATACAGAATTACAGCTGCGCTCCTTAAAGGGGATCTTGATCTCGGCCCTGGCCGATCCCCACCGGACGGTTCGGTATATTGCCATGACCGTCATCGGCCGACGCTTATTTGAAAGTAATATTTTGTCATTGGAGAATAAAGCCGCTCTATATGGGGACATTGCTAAAAAAATCGTCGTCTTGACCAGAGAGCAGGAATCCGACTCCCTGACCTTCATTTCCAATGCAGCGGCCTTTAATCACATCTATCGGTTTATGGGGGACTATGAAATGGCCCAAGGCCAGCTGAAAGTTCGGGACATCGGCAAATACGCCTTTTTCTCCGGCTCCTTTGACCCCTTTACCCTCTCTCATAAGGCCATTGCCTTGTTGGCTCGGGATATGGGTTATGAAGTCTATATTGCCGTGGATGAGTTCTCCTGGTCGAAGAAGACCTTGCCCAATAAAGTCCGCCGCCAGATCATCAGTATGAGTATCGCCGGAGAAGAAGACCTCTATCTCTTCCCTCAAGGCATAACAGTCAACCTGGCCAATGACAGTGATATTAAGACACTTACGGTCCATTTCCCGGAACAAATCACCATCTTATGCGGCTCCGATGTTGTCTTAAATGCCTCTGCCTATCAACACCAAGGCCTCGTGACCAAGGTCCCCCACATTGTCTTTTTGCGCAATGAACCAAAAGCTAAACTGGACATCATCGGTGAGCGCCTGGCCCAATACGCGGCCTTAAATCTGCCCGACGAACTCAAAACCATCAGTTCTTCCCAGATCCGGGATTACATCGATGGCAATCGGGACATTTCCTCCCTCATCGATCCCCTGGCTCAGGAATATATCTATGACAATGGGTTCTATCAAAAGACCCCCATTGAAAAGCAACTGGTCAAATATAAAAACCTTCAGCTCACCATTGAAACCAAATACAGTAAAGAAGTTGAGACCATCCTAGCACCCTTGATCCATCATGAGCCTCGCCTGCCGGCTTTGATCCGGTCCACTTTGCGAAAACCATCCTGCCGGATCATGCTGTTGCGGGATTTTGACCAGGATATCTTGGTTGGCTTCGCCTTGGTCCATTGGACGAAGACCGACATGTATTTCCATGAGATCCGCAATGTTTCCTTTGCTGATAAATTGCGCCACACGAGCCTGGGGCGCTTGGCCACCGTGGACTATGCCTGGGTGGGTGCCTTGGATAAGACCAGGGATTACCATCAGATCCTTTTAACGGAAGCCTTGACCCATCTAATTGCCGCCGATTATGAGTATTGCCTGTATAACCCCAAGCTGCCGGTAAACGACCCGGAATTCGGCAAAACACTGAGTCGCTTTAATTTCACAAATTTCTCCGACCAAGGCAGATCTCTCTACATTGTCAATATGACGACCCCCATCGTCTTGAACTTGGATGTTGAGAACATCATTAAAGAACCATTCCGTAGTTCGCAAATGATCCATCACACCGTGATCGCCGCTCGCCAAAGACTTCAGGCGGCATTAGGGGAACTCTTTAGCGGGAACTTAGTGATCCCCATGGAGCCTTTGATGCTCCACCAGGCCATGATCCGCAAAATCACCGCTGAAAATAAAGTGCCATCGGTGCAGACTATTCCAAAAGCCTTAGGCCCTTATATGTGCGTTCCCTATGGGGATCTGCTCGATGACAATCTGGTCCCAAATACCGTCACCAAATCCCTCCACACTGAAAAATATTATGATTCGGACCTGGCGAACTTCACCATCCGTGAGCTCCCCTTCTACCTGAATCTTAAAAACCAGGTCAAGACCATCGGTTCATTTAACCGGGATTTAATTTTAGTTGATACCATCACCCATCGCGGTTACCGAATGAATGCATTGAATCCTCTGCTGCGCCAGGAGAACCTCAAAGTTCGAAAGATCATATCCGGTATCGTCTCTGCGCGCGGTCGCGACTTGATGGAAACCTGGGGCTATAACATTGATTCAGTTTACTATTTCCCCCGGT
This sequence comes from Clostridiaceae bacterium, assembly GCA_049294805.1. Taxonomy (GTDB): domain Bacteria; phylum Bacillota; class Clostridia; order Clostridiales; family Clostridiaceae; genus JG1575. The sequence continues at coordinate 110,246 of JBAQDU010000121.1, read as the reverse complement.
TAAAAGCCTGGTTCAATGAAAATCAGCTTTATCCGTTCCTGGGCGGAGACGCCCTATGGCGGGGTCATTTCCCGGAGCGTAACCTTTTGCCTAGTATCAACTTGATCATGCCCTATACCGCTCCGTCTTTCTTAAGCGACCAGCCAAAGGAAGCCCTCTACAACCTGTCCATTATCTGTCATGAAAATACACTGGATATCTTCCGGGCCATTGAACAGGAATACAACCGCATCCATGCCCGCAAGATGACTTTGATGAATTTAGGCCAGGTCATCACCGTCCCCCGATCCGTGGATATCGGCGAAGGTGTCGCCTATGACTTGACGCAAAGCCCATCGACTTATGTGTCCAATCAATTGGAGTCCCTATTACGCTTGGACTCTCTGATCCATCCTCGGGTCAACTTGAGCTCGAAGCTAAAATAGAAAGCACAGGAAACCAACTTGAAATCAAACTTGAACTCATGCTCATGCTCATGCTCAAGCTAAAAGCACATGCTTATGCTTGAGCTTAGACCCTTACTTGAACTGGACTCGAACTCCGACCCCAAAGTTAACTCAAAAGCGAACTCAATATCCAACTCAAAATCTAACTCAATATCCAACTCAAAATCTAACTTAAAATTGAACTAAACCAATCAAAAAACTGGACAATGTCCCAAGCTCCGGCAATAAAAAACTCAAGGACGTCGGAGCTTTTGAGACTTTTTGATCTATATCAATACGTCGTTAATTTAAAGTTTCGATCAAAGGTCCTAACTTAATAATTCCGATACAAATAGCTGATAGAATAGAACAAAGCATTGTAATAGAACCACTATGAGCATAGAGGTTTACGAAACAAATTAATAATCCTAGTCTTTACGCTCTTTTATTGAGCAATCACCCCTAGGGAGGAATATCATGAATATCTGTACATTGGATGGAATCAACTTTCTGCTACCGGATAAATATGTTGAAAAAATCAAAACAAAAATGGGTGACGATTTTCAGATCAAACCCCTGGAAGATCTCAGCCATCTGAAATCCGCTAAAACCTTAGATTTGTTAATTGACGATCCTCGTTATTCGGTTCGCTTTATGGCTAAAAACTTAGAATTCATCCGCGAACAAGCCCAGTTTTCTCTTTTGGCGTCTTTAAACGATTCCGCTAGTGCCAATGATCAGTCCTTTGATCGCTTGATCCAAGGCAGTGGGCTTGATTATCGTGTATACAACATATCCGAAGGGGAACCCTTCCTCCGCGAAAAGGTCAATTATAAAGTGGTAATTTGTGGTCTGGGTGATGTCGGTGGAACATTATTAACCGGCCTACGCCTGTTGGGTGATGATACTATTTCAGAACTCATGATCTACGACCGCAACGAGCCTAAGGCCCAGCGCTGGTTCCGAGAGACCGCTCAGATCTTAAAACCCGACTCTTCCTTTATGCCCCCCGTAAGGATCATCTCAAAAGAAGAACTTTTTAGCGGCGATGTCTTTGTCTTTTGTGTCTCAGGTGGTGTACCTGAAATTGGGCGCGAAAGCACCCAAGATGTTCGGATGGTCCAATTAACCAGAAATTCCGAAATTTTGGCGGAATATGTTGAATTAGCGGAAGCTGCCGACTACAAAGGTTCCTTCTTCATCGTCTCTGATCCAGTGGATCAGCTCTGCCAGTTCGCTTTTGACCATGGCCATATGCGCAGCCAGCAAATTCGCGGGTTTGGTCTGGGTGTCATGTATGCCCGGGCAGTCTTCCATGCCGGCTTAAAAAACCTCCCGACGGATGATTTGCGAGTCTTTGGTCCCCATGGGGAAGGTCTTCAGGTTTTAAACAGCTTTACGAACTACAATGAAGACATTTCCGCAGAATTGACCGAATTGACCAAAACTGAAAACATCCAGATCCGAAAATTAGGCTTTAAGCCTTACATAGCACCTGCCTTATCCTCTGGGGCGATCTCGATCCTAGCTTGCCTGCGAGGTGAGTGGCACTACTCAAGCACCCTTTTAGACGGTATTTGGTTTGGTGCCAGAAACCGCCAAAAAGGACTCTATTTTGAATATGAAACCTTGCCGTTAACCAACGACTTTGTGAGTAAACTGGCCCAAACGAGAAATACTTTGGCTGACTCAATGACTGTTTTTAATTCGAAATAGTCCAATTCAATCGTTCCAAAAAAATCGGGAAAAGAGGTGGTAGTAAGGTGAAAATTGATTTGCATTGTCATTCGACTGCTTCAGATGGGATCAGAAGTCCTCAGGAGCTGGTCAACGCAGCAGTTATCAATGGGTTAGAGGTTCTGTCCTTGACAGATCATGATTCCACAGAAAATTTAGATGCGGTAAAGCAGCTTTGCCAAGAATCTGCCATCTTTTTTATACCCGGCATTGAATTATCCTGTGAGTACAACAATGAGTCCATCCATATTCTGGGTTATTTCAATAATTTGGATTATCAAAACCCAATCTTATCCCAGCGATTGCTCAAATTTCGGGAACATCGTGACAATCGAGCCCTTGAAATTGCTCATCGCTTAAAAAAATATTTTGATATTGACATCGATCTAACGGATCTGAGCCGACCCGAAGGCTCCTCTTTAGGTCGCCCCCACATTGCCGCTTTGATCCAAAATAAATATCGATTGGAGATCCCCGAGATCTTTGCCCGCTACTTGGGCAATCATTCCAAAGCCTATATCCCCTCTTCTAGAATTCCGATCCAGTCCGGCATTTCGATGCTAAAAGAAGCCGGGGCGACTGTGATCTTAGCCCATCCCGGTAACTATAAAGTCTCATTAACAGACCTCCTGCAGTGGGACTTTGATGGAGCCGAATGCTATTATGCCACTCACACTCCAGAGCAAACGGCACATTTCAAAGAAATCTGTCAAAGCATGGGGCGACTGATCACCTGTGGCTCGGATGATCATGGCCATCCGATGGATGAAAAGCATGGCCGGTTGGGCGAAACAGCCTTTATGATGGAGGATGTAATGCCATTTCTTAGCCGCTTCGGTTTTAAACCCAATGAGACGCCATCAAGCAATATCCAAATAACTAAATAAACAATTATAGATAAAATCAAATAATTGACGTAAAAAAAGCAGCTCACTAAAATGAGGATAGCTATATAGAAAAATAGTTCAAATGAAAGAAAAAGAATACAGAATAAATACTGTAATCACTATAATCACTATAATCACTATAATCACTGTAATCACTGTAATCACTGTAATCACTGTAACCCAATACCATAAAAATCACTTGAAAAATCAGACAGAATATTTGTCAAAACGATATATTTCCAATGAACCATTTAAGGAGATAAAACCAATGAACATCAGAAAATTAAAACAGGAGAGTACTGCGCTGCATCGTCAACTCAACCAGAAAAATGATTATAAAATGACTGATATGATCATGTATCTGCGAGGTAAAGACCTCTCCTCCTATCATATTGAACTGCTTCGCCTGGAGTTTTTACAAATGGCTGTAAAAGCCGAATCAGACGGCCGCGCCATCGAAACTCAATTTGGTTATGACTTAAGAGAATACGTCAATCAACGAGTCCTAGACCTTCCACCCATGACCAAGGAAGAAATCGCCTACGAAAGTTTTAAACTGTGCGGCTTTGCCGTTGTGTTGCTCATGGGTGGCTCCATTGCCTTTGACTGGATCTTTGCATTCATTGCCCGAGCCAATGGTGAAACTGTATCCGGTGGATGGACCGTCACTGCCACTGAACTTTTCATGCTATTGATCATTGTTGGCATCGCCCTTACATTAGGCAGCCTATTTACGACCCATAAGCTGGAAAAAGATCCGGATTTCTTTTCCAAAGGAAGCCGCAATAACCTTATGGATTTTATTAAGATCTACGGAATGACCTTGGTCATTATCCTGGTTGGCTTCATTTTGATTTTTATCTTCCGGGACCAAGTTGTTTTTTCACTGCCCTTGGTAGTTTCTGCAATCGCTTGGCTCATCGTGGCACTTTTATATATTGTGATCCGGTACGCCCTAAATAGCCGGATCGCAAAACTTCAATAATCCCGCTGTTTAGGCTAGACCACCCACATTCGGCTACAAAACCCCGGATTTGAAATTCAAATCCGGGGTTTTTCATCGAACATCGATTTAGTTTAGACTGCAGTATCATCTTCCGATAGACATTGGGCACAAATTCCAGTGAAATTGATATTTTGGGTCAGGATCCGGTTGCCTTCTAATTTTTCAAGGAGACTTTCCTGGGAGATATTGACATCAATATCAAATACCGTCTGGCAGAAATCACATTTGAAGTGAGAGTGGGGGGTCTCCGGCCGGATATCAAACCGAGCCTCATGTCCCTCGATGGGAATCACATCAATTAAGCCATTGTCATGGAACAGATTCATGGTGTTGTACACTGTTGCCTTGGATAATGTCGGAATGTCGTCGATTAAGGCCGCATAGATGTCATTAACGGTGGGGTGAATTCGGTTTTCAACCATATATTCAAAGATCCGTTTTCGTTGGTAGCTTGGCTTTATGCCCTTTTCCCTTAAAAAGATGTCCGTATTTCTCAATTATTTTTGTCCCTCCTGCTTCGTACGATCGGCAATTTCTGTAATCCGCTGATCGATCGTTTCGCTTGGTGTCAGTCTGGCAGTTTTTGAATACCGGTAATTGGCGGCGGCAGCTTCAATGATGATGGCAGTATTCCGGCCTGAACGTACAGGCAGAGTGAGCTTTTTAACGTCGACGCCTAAGATATTTTGATATTCATTGATTCCCAGACGATCATAGGTACCTTCTTCTTCATTATCCCAGCGTTGCAATTGAATGATCAATTCAACGTTCTTAGATTGCGAGGTGCTGGAGAGTCCATAGAGCTGCGTTATATCAATGATGCCCATACCACGAACTTCGATCATACCAAAAGTGATCTCCGGGCAATAGCCCATGAGGACACCGTCTACCTCTCGAATATCTACTGCATCATCGGAAACCAGTCGATGGCCGCGCCGGATCAATTCCAGGGTCGCTTCAGATTTACCTACGCCCGAATCACCGGTAATGAGTACGCCGATGCCGTGAACATCGACCAATCCACCATGGACACGTACTTCCGGTGCCATTTCATTGGCCAAATATACGGTCAGCCGCGAAATAAACCGAGAAGAGCCTTGCGGGGTGCGAAGGACCCATTGCTGATTTTTCTGGGCAGCTTCTAACATCTCCCGGTGGGCTTCTAATTTACGGGTCATAATAATACAAGGAATTGGATTTTTAAAGTACCGGTCCAATCTTTTTTTGCGTAGAGCCGGTTCCAGTTCATCCAGGAAACTCCATTCCCCATTGCCAATGACCTGAATGCGGTCATTATCAAAGTAATTATAAAAGCCAGCCAGTTGTAGGCCCGGCCGATTAACGTCCTGAACGGTGATGAGGTTATCCTCAGCCCCCGGGACCAATATTTCCAAATTAAAAGCTTCAATTAGTTTTTTAACAGTTACTGCCATTTTTATCCTCATCTGCAAATTCAATATCTGTATTATCCAAAGTCGCAGTTAAATTTCGTCTCATTCGCTGAATATACTCTTGCCGATAAAGCTGACGGCGATTTGTTTCATCCGTAGTCAATTCTCTGAGCCGTGAGATCGCAGTGAAGCGATTGATCCCTTCGATCAGTTCGTCGAGTTCGATCAGTTCCAATTCTTCTTTTATATTATTCATTGTTTGTGTTTCCATTTTTCCAGTTCGTATTTGATTGAATTCACCTGTTCGGATAATTCTAATAAATCAAGACTTATTATACCATTAAATAACATTGACTTACTAACAAATGAATGACACTACCAAGCCACTATATGTAACGTCTTAATTATTTGTATTATGAACCAAGTGATTTAAGTTTCTCATTCGGTGTTCTAAGTTTCTCATTCGGCGTTCTAAGTTTCTCAAAGTAAGTGGTCAATAGCATCTTCAGGTCATCTAGCTTTGCAAAAAAGCGGTTATGGGTACGCTCTCTCCTTGTGATACGCCAGACTCGCTCAATCGGATTAAGTTCTGGTGAATATGGTGGTAGGAAAAGAAACTCAACCCTTGCATAATCCGTGTCAGCGCTCATCAACCTCACAGCTTTCTTGTGTCACGATGCATTATCTAAAACAACAAGAATCTTGGTATCGGAAGTCAGACTCTCGAGAAAAGACTTTACGGATTGCATTATGGTTTCGAAATTGAACCGATCGCATTCGTTCGTGATAAGTGTGCCAGTCCCAAGGTTAACGAAGCCGCTAAAAGCGACCTTTTCTTGAGTAGGGCAGATTTTACTTGAGGCTGCTGCCCTCTTTTGGACCACATGCGGCATAGGGTACTGCTTCGGTAAAAATGGACTTCATCTTGGTACCAAATGTCATGATTTTCAAAACTCATTAGTTTTTTTAAAAAGCTTCCTGCAGTTCGGGGCTGCTTCCAGAAGGCTTCGTCTGCGGCCTTTGCAATGTATATCCCAGTTGTCTTAGGATTCTTTGGCACTGGCGCACTTGAATCCCATTAGAATAATGATCTGATAGGTGTTTGCTAAGAACCAAACCGTCCCATAGATTTAGATCATACCCGAACTCAGTAGGAGTTTTTTGTAAATCAAGACCTACTTGAGCAAGCATTTCATCCGATAATCTAGAGTTTCTTCCCGGATGCTTGCCGGATTTAAGTGACTCTACACCTTGTTCCACAACTTTTTTTGTCCAGTAACTAATTGTGGTTGGGGATTCATTAAACAGAGTCGCAATCTCTTTAACAGGCATGCCATTGACAGCCAGCATAACCAGGTCGAGACGATGATAATATTTGGCCTCTTCGCTAGTGTTTATTGCATTTTGGATCGCAAGAATAATACTATCTTTATTTTCTATTACCCGTTTGTTCATCAGCGCACCTCCACGTAGTTCAATGCTCTAATTATACCTTAAATAAGTGTCTTGTACGTCTTTTAATCTACAATAATATATGACGTTACATATAGTAAGAATCATGGCAAGCATCATGTCAAGGATCCAGCCAATGCCCTAACAATATTCCCAGTAAGCCTTGTCAGGACAATCATAAATTGTACTCGGATATAGATGGGGGCTAAACTGATGCGGAAAATCAGGAGTTATGTTGTGGATCTTTGAAATCCACAAAAAAATATGTCGCCTGGTTTTGTTACAAACCCTGCGACATATTATAGATTCCCTTGTGCCGTTCCCCCATTTATCCATACCCGCCAAAGCAGGTGGGTTTCCTTCACCGCTGTCTTTATGTCCTCTAGGTTCCAGTGGAGTTAATGCCGACAAGACAGACAGTTTTTGTTGAATCCCGAAATAGATACGTAGGTTGAATATAGATGGGTTTTACGAACACAAGAGGATACTTTCTTTAGCTCAATTATATCAGATTTTTAGTTAAATATCCAATTCATCGAGGATGTCTTCGATATTTAACACCTTGTCTTTATCGAAGACCAAGGCGACAAATTCATAGGAGCCATAGTCTTCTTCATCCAGATCATAACCCACATATTGGATCTCAATGTCCAGATCATCCCGAATTTCCTCTAGAGATTCGCCGACTTGATCGATGGCAATTTCAGAGAGATATCTTAACAACGGAATGTCGTAGTATTCATCCTCTTCATCGTACCCAAGGTCTTCCTCGTCGTCTTCTAATTCTTCGTCGTCCGCGTCATCTTCTTCGAGAGCTTCAATGATCTCTTCATCGATCTCTTCATCGATTTCTTCATCGTCTTCAGTGTCTTCGTCTTCTAATAGTTCTGCTTCATCGGCATCAGCAAAGCTTTGGGCTGCCTTGATCTCTTCATCATCAAAATCGTAATAGAATCTGACAACGGCCATGCCTTCCTTTTCCTGAATCACTTCTATATTCGACAGTTCCGCTTTTTCCAGGGCCTGTACAATAATGTCCTTGTTAATCATCGGATTCTCCTTTGGTATCATAAAGTAATCTTGAATACTCTTTTTTTACTTTTAAAAATTCTTCGTCTGATTCCAGTGCATCGTAATACTCGGCGCCTTCCTCATTACGGCCTACCCGGAATACAAACTCATCCTCGTCATTTTCCAACGGTGCAAGAATCAGATATTCCTGGTCGTCCAAAAAAATTCTGGCCATTGCTTCCAGTTCGATGAGATTTCCGTCTTCATCTTTAAATTTCATGATTTGCTTCTCTTCCATCGCATGCATCCCTCCTTTTTGTCCTTTAAATCATAGCATGATTTGAGCTTCCAGAGCATGTATTTTGTGTGAAAAGGAGGTCATATTTCATTCATTGTTGAATCTCTCTAGCACGCTCACCTCATTTTCACCCTGGCCTCAAAAAGAACTGCCCCAAGATCCAGTTTTCGCGGATTTTGCAGCAGTTCTTTTTGAGTCTGATTATTTTATTGGTTTTAATTTGGATTGATTTTAAATATCGGGTTTATTTCTTAAACCGATTTTTAAGTTCATCAATTTTCTCCGTTGCGAACTCCTTAACGTCTTCGGATTTTTCCTTGATGTTCTCACCCAGATTCTCAGCACCATCCTTGATGTCTTCGACAACCTCACGAGTCCTGTCGCCCAAGTCATGTTTGTGATCGACATCATGTTTCAGATCATCGGCTTTATTGACGACATCGTCTCTTACGTCATCGGCTTTATTGAGGACATCATGTTTTGCATCGGCTACATTTTGTTTGAGATCCGCTGTTCCGGATTGAACTTTTCCTTCAACTTCAGTTGATTTATCATTGGTCAATTTACCGAAAGCTTCCTTGCTCTCTCCAACAACCTTGTCTTTTAAATTTTCCGCTTTGTTTTTGAAATCTTCCATTTTGAATCTCCTTTTCAATTAAATTACGTTTGGGGTTTAATTAAATAATAAGATTCATTCGTGGACTAGTATTGAATAGAATGTAACAAATTATGTCCGTATTATGAAGATTTATTTAGGATGTATTCCAGATGAAGGGCCCGGGTCAGGGCAACATAGCGAAGCCTTAAGTCCAACGAATTGTCTCCGAATGAGCCGGTATCCATTAGGACGACACAGTCAAACTCCAATCCCTTGGCCATATAGGATGGGATCACGACTTTTTTAAGGGAACTTTTCCGCTTATGTTCATCAATTAGTTCAAGACCGGGCATGGCCCCTTTTAACTCTTTGTAGAGGGTTTTGGCTTCTTTGAAGGTTTTGGTCACAATGGCCAGGGTATTGCGGTGATCTTGGGCCATCACCGATTCAACCTTTGAAAGGCGCTCCAGAAGGTCGGGCAGATCTTTATAACTTTGGCGCAAGGGAGCCCGCCCATGGCGTAGGACCGGAATGGCCTCCTCCAAGGGAAGGTTCATCCGGCGTAGGGTCAGATTAGCCTCTTCGATGATCTCCAGGGTGGAGCGATAACTATTGCGCAGTTCATAGTAATCGGCCCCGCCGCTAAAGAGCGAGCGGGCTTGGTCCCAATCCGAGATGGCTCGGTAGGAATAAATGCCCTGGGCCAGATCCCCCACTAAGGTCATGGAATCCTGCCGGGCCAGTTGGCGGATCACTTCCAGTTGCAATAGGGTATAGTCCTGAGCTTCATCCACCACGATATGGGACCAGCTGTGCTTGGCTCCGTTGATGCGAATGGATAAATACATGAGCGCGGATAGATCATCGGCCTCAATCTGTTTGGCATCAAATTCCAACAGCCGCTTTAGGTGATCCTCACTCAAAGTTAAATAGGTTCGAAGAAACTCTTCCCGATGGAGGTAGCGCTCATAGATGTCCAGCACCGACTCCTCTTTGAATTCTTTAAAATAGGCTTTGATATTGGCCTTAGCTTGCTGGGGGAGGTTTTTAAGCACCAGGTCCCGCTGGGCATAGGTCTCAATGATCCGCTGGCGCATGGTGGGCTCATCATCTCGGTAGATGTTTTTGAGGCCATTGACCTTTTTTGTATAACCCTGCTCAATGGCCCGGGTAATTTGATCCATCCGTTTTTTGATGTTTCGGGTGCAGTAGGTTTGAATTTCTTTGCGGCGCTCATTCAGTGGTAAATACAAAAGATCTTTGGTGTAGAGCCGCAAAATTTCATCCGCACTGTAGAGGACTTGATCCGCCACTAGGATTGGCCCGCGCAAAGATTCTTCCCTTTCCTTTTCCAGGCCCATGGCATCCAGCAGGTCCATATAGGCCCGGGAGCCTTTGAGCCGGGACATTTCCCCATTGAGTCTGGCCTCCTCTTGGGGAGCCTCCAGGATGGATTTTAAGATGTCATCTTTATTCCAGGTATAGGTTTTTACGGCGAGGTCTTTGAGGATGATATCTTCCAAGGTGGTTTGCATGACATCCTTCGTACCAAGATCCGGCAGAATTTCCGAGATATAATCCAAGAACAGTCGGTTGGGAGCGATGATACAGACGTCAGACCCTTTCATATTGTCTTTGTATTGGTAGAGCAAATAGGCCAGTCGATGCAGTGCTACTGTAGTTTTACCGGCACCGGCAGCGCCCTGGACGACCAAAGGGATGTTTTTTTGAGCCCGGATGATCACATTCTGTTCCCGGGCAATGGTGGCAACAATTTCTTTGAGTTTTTCGGTGGAGGATTCCTCCAGATTGATCCGCAAGAATTCATCTTGCAGAGCCTTCCCTTCCCCCTGATCCCCGCTCACTAAAATCTGATCCCCTTCATCAAAATAGCGATCGATGACCGGTAGATCGCCCTTGGTATAGGTATACCGGCGCTTTAGCGTCAAATCCCCCTCGATGTAGCCCCCGGGGGCTTTGAATTCATTGCGGCCCAGGGTTCCCGAGTAATAGAGTTCTGCCACCGGGGCCCGCCAGTCGATGACATAATCGGAGGTTGAATCATTGTCCCGAACCGAGTGTTTACCAATATAAAGGGATTCCGGTTCATGGGCTAGACGTTCTCTAAAATCGATTCGCCCGAAATAAGGCTTCGTCCGGGATTCTTCAAATTGGCCGCTTCTTGCCTTCGCCAGCTGGATGGACTGATGGGTCAATTCATATTCCTGAGAAAAGGTGCCGCCACTTTGTTTAAACAAGCGGTCCGCTTTGACCTGCAGTTCGCTAAGGTGGGCCAGCCGGATCTGCCCATATTCCTCTATAAATTGCCTTACTTCGTCAAGATATTTCTGTTCAAGGTCAAGTTCAGTATCATGTTCAGAGTCTATCTGATGCTTAAGTTCTGGATCCATATTCACCTCCAAAAAGACATTATTACCCGCTTTGTCATAGGGTAAATATAATACTCTTATTCTGGATTTAGTTCAAGATGGCAAAAAATCAGGTTCAACGTTGAGCCTGATTTTTTGGTGGTTCATTATTTTTTCAATTCCATTGATTATTAGTTTTTACTAATTATTAGTTTTCACTAATTTTTGTTATAAACCATTTCTTATAAGCCATTTCTTCTTATAAACCCCTTGTTATAAGAAATTTGTTATCCATCCATTTAGGATGGCTGAGGTTGGTGTTTAGTACGCTGCAATACATCCATCGGTCCTGGGTTCGGTCCCGCCACACAAGACACCTTGTTCATTGCGCCAAATGATCTCGCCTCGGCCAAAGTCCGCTGTATTTTTTTGAACTTGGATATCATGGCCCATATCGGCCAGATCTTTGGCAAATTGAGCCGGGAAGTCGGGTTCCACCTGAATGGTTTTACCACCGACCCACTGCCACCGGGGAGCATCCAACGCATCCTGGGGATTCATTTTAAAATCGATGGTGTTCATCAAGACTTGAAGATGACCCTGAGGCTGCATGAATCCACCCATGACGCCAAATGGGCCAATGGCTGCGCCATCCTTGGTCAAGAAGCCTGGAATGATGGTGTGGTAAGGTTTCTTACCACCGGCTAAAGCATTGGCATGACCCTCTTCCATGGTAAAGTTATGTCCTCGGTTATGCAGGGCAATGCCGGTCCCCGGCACAACGATCCCTGAACCAAAGCCCATATAGTTGCTCTGGATCATGGAAACCATATTTCCTTCCCCGTCGGCCGTGGCCAGATAAACGGTACCTGCCCCTTCTGGCTTGCCCGGGAATGGCATCAAGGCTTCGTTGGTAATTTGTTCGCGACGCTCTTTGGCATAGGCCTCATTCAATAGCTGCACCGGTGTGACGGCCATTGATTTGGGATCTGCCACATATTTCAACCCGTCTGCATAGGCTAATTTAAGGGCTTCGATCTGTTGATGGAAGGTCGTTAAATTATTTCGGTCTTTTATTTCAAAACCTTTTAAGATATTCAGTGCCATTAAAGCGACAATGCCATGTCCATTGGGGGGAATTTCCCAGACTTCATAACCTCTGTAGTTGATTGAAATGGGGTCGACCCATTCCGGTTTAAAACCGGCCAGATCCGAACTTCGCAGATAGCCATTGAATTTTCGAGAGAATTCATCGATTTGATCTGCCAGTTCCCCTCGATAAAACGCCTCTGCTTTGGTTTGGGCAATTCGCTCCAGTGTCGTTGCATGGTCCGGTAAATAAACAATTTCACCGCACCGTGGGGCTCGTCCCTCTGGTGCAAAGGTAGTAAACCAGCCTTCAAACTCAGGGCCCGTCGATTTTTGTTGATAGATCCGAAACGCATTGGCCCATTGAATTGCTGCATTGGGCGATACCGGATATCCTTCCCGAGCATACCGAATGGCCGGTGCCAGGACTTCTTCTAAGGGAAGGTGGCCAAACCGCTCGGATAACGCGGCCCATCCGCCCGGTGTTCCCGGAACCGTCACCGGAACCAGACCATGGGCGGGCATTTCCGTGATGCCCTGTTCATGGAGGCTGTCAATGGAAATGGACCGGGGGGCAGGTCCGCTTGAATTCAATCCATACAACTGACCTTTCATCCACACCAAGGCAAAATTATCGCCGCCGATGCCATTGGAAACCGGCTCAACTACCGACAGGGCTGCGGCTGTTGCGATGGCCGCATCCACTGCATTGCCACCCAATTTGAGAATTTCAAGGCCGGCTTGAGCAGCCAGAGGTTGCCCCGTGGCCACCATTCCATGTGTCGCATAAACTACATTTCGTCTGGAAGCACAATGATACACTTCTCCATTAAATTCCATAGTTCGTCTCCTTCTTAAAAAATCAGGCAGTCAATGGGGATTGACTGCCTGATGCTGTTTTGATCTATTTTTTATTCATAGCTTACTCTTGAAAATCAATACTACTATTTCTCAATTTACAAATTGATCGATTGATCGATTGATCGATTGATCGACTCTACCTGTTAAATTAAACACCATCAAATTACCCACCTATACATAAGCCGGCTTTCAAATGCAGAAGCTTCTAAATGAAATAGACTAATCGTTGAGTTTCAAATCAAACCCTTGGGCCATGATGTGCTTCATCATTTTTTTGCGCAGTGTAATCCCACCATCGGCAAACTTACTGCTAACCTGTCTTGTGAAGGAATCCGACCGCTGGTTGGATGTTCTTAAATCATAATAGGTCGTCATTTCGTCATCGTAGTCTTTGAGTTTTTCCAGATATTGCCCATCAAATACTTCATAAGTGTTTTCGAAGACTCTTAGGTCCATTGGCATTCTGGGCTTTAACTGAGGCTCCTGATTGGGATGGCCAAATCCGACGCCTAGAACCGGGAAGGTGTACTGGGGCAGGTTAAGAATTTCAACGGTTTTGGGTACATCATTTAAAATGGAACCTAAGTAGACCGCGCCAAGTCCTAATGCTTCTAATGCAGTAGTCACATTCTGGGCCATCAGGCATGCATCGGTGAAACCTTGGAAGAATTTATCCATATCTGCCGCATTGGCTCCAACTTGACCCTTTTCTTTCAATATTTCGGCATTTCGGCGTTGATCGACTACAAAAATCAGCAGCTCCTTGGCCCGACCGACATAATCCTGGCCGCAAACCTGGGCCAACTGAGTCTTGATCTTGGGATCCGTGACCCGGATAATCGAACAAGCCTGCATGCCCGTTGATGAGGCAGTTTGACTGGCCACTGCCATGATCTGGTCGAACAATTCTTGCGAAACCGGCTCATCGGTAAATTCCCGGATCGTGCGATGCTCTAATTGAGAGGCCACGGTTTGATTCATTGCTTCAGACATAATAAAAATCCCCCTAGGTTGTACTTCTTAATATTTAGTTAAATTATAACACTTCATTGTCATTTGTCTCACTTAGGAGCAAAGGTTTCTTATGGGCACGATGGATTGAATTAATGCTCGATTATGGTTCATTTATAGTAAAATAGAACAACACGAACTAAATTTCGAGGCATTTAAGATGCTCCACCCATATCACTTTTCCTATTTTTTATATAAATGAGGTTAACTATGGAACTTTTAAACACCAAAACCGCCGCCTTAAAGTGGTTATATCAGGATGAATTGCATCATCTCTCGTCCATTGATCTATTGGAACGCGACCTGGTTGAAATTGCCTATGCCGGCACAAATTCGCTCCTATTGATCAATTCTGAAACCATGTTGATCCATTGCAAGGATCCTGCCCAATGGGACGAGTTATTAACCGCCCTCTTGAAACGACTGGATCCGGATCGCTGGTATATTCTAAAGGCCCATGAAGACTGGTACCTGGAAGAATTAAAGGACAAAACCGGCTTTAGCGAGGTATCCGAAGTCTATAACAGCATTTACCCAAAGGACTTAGCACTGTCCAGTGAAGTCCCTCCGGACGTCCAGATCAAACCATTGACCATGGCTGACTTTTCATTTGTCCGCAAAGTCTATCTCACCGTGGACGACGATGACTACATCAGGGAGCGCATCGCAGAGGGTATGCTGGGAGCCTGGTATAAAAATGAACTGGCCGGATTTATGGGCACCCATTCCGACAGCACCATGGGCTTGTTGGAAGTTCTCCCCCAATACCGTCGACTGGGGATCGGCAAGGCCCTTGAACATGAAATGATGAAGAAATTACGCAGCCAAGGTCGGCGGACCTACGGAAACATTATGAAAGATAATCCTATGTCCTATATGATCCACGAAAAAATGGGGGCCCTGATCAGTCAGCGGCCAATTTATTGGTTGTTTCGTCCCGACGCATAACCCAATTGTTTCATCTACTCCCACTTCGAATAAAACCAGCAAATGAATAAAGAAAGTAGTTTATGAACATTGCGTTATTTTTTACATTGAAGTAATCGACCATTACGGTTAAATGGTAAATTAAAGGCAATGCAAGTCATCTATTGACACCACTTTTATCGAGGGAGGGACGAAGTATGAATGATCACATGAACCATCAGGATTTACCAAAACCGGAAGATGCAATGAGTCATCCAATGGACAAAAATCAGGTCGACAACATGGCGCCATCCAAAAATGAATTGAAGGGGGAGCATCCAGAAATTACTACTGCGGCTGGAGCGCCGGTCCCCAACAATCAAGATAGTATGACCGCCGGGGTTCGCGGCCCACTCGTCATGCAGGATGTCTGGTTCCAGGAGAAAATGGCTCATTTTGACCGGGAAGTAATCCCTGAGCGACGGATGCATGCCAAAGGATCCGGAGCATTTGGCACCTTTACCGTGACAAAGGATATTACAAAATACACCAAAGCCAAGATTTTCTCAAAGGTTGGTAAGACCACCGAGATGTTTGCCCGCTTCTCCACAGTAGCCGGTGAACGCGGCGCTGCTGATGCTGAACGGGACATCCGCGGCTTTGCCTTGAAATTCTATACCGAAGAGGGCAACTGGGACATGGTTGGCAATAACACCCCGGTTTTCTTCTTCCGCGATCCATTGAAATTCATTGATCTAAATCATGCCATTAAACGGGACCCCCGCACCAACCTGCGCAGTCCCAACACCAACTGGGATTTCTGGTCTTCTCTGCCTGAAGCCTTGCATCAGGTGACCATCATTATGTCTGACCGCGGTTTGCCTTCCAGCTATCGCTTTATGCACGGATTCTCCAGTCACACCTATTCCATGATCAATGCTGCCAATGAGCAGGTGTTCGTTAAATACCATTTCCGCAGTCAGCAAGGCATCCAAAACTTGACTGATCAGGAAGCGAGCATCGTTGTTGCCCATGATCGGGAATCTCATCAACGGGATCTGTACAATGCCATTGAAAACGGCAATTTCCCCAAATGGAAAATGTACATCCAGATAATGACCAAAGAGCAAGCTCAGGCATTGCCCTATAACCCCTTTGATCTAACTAAGATCTGGTATAAAAAAGACTTCCCATTAATGGAAGTCGGTGAGTTTGAACTCAACAAAAATCCGGAGAACTATTTTGCAGATGTCGAGCAAGCCGCCTTTTCTCCGTCTGTCATCGTACCCGGCCTTTCCTTCTCACCAGACAAGATGCTCCAGGGCCGCCTCTTCTCCTATCCAGATGCCCAACGGTATCGTCTAGGGGTCAACTTCCACCAGATCCCGGTCAACGCCCCCCGCGGCGTTGAAAACCCTCATATGTTCCATCGTGACGGTTCCATGCGAGTCGATGGCAACAATGGCTCCCAGAATCATTATGAACCAAACAGTTATGGCAACTGGACTGAGACAAAGTCTGCCCAACTCCCGAAAGAAGACGGCGGTGATGTGGATCGTTGGGATTTTAGAGCCGATGATTCCAATTACTACGAGATGCCGGGTGAACTGTATCGGGCCATGACCGAAGATCAAAAACAGGTCCTTTATGAAAATACCGCCCGTAACATGGGTGATTCGACCCTCCAGATCAAGCACCGCTGGATCGATCACTGCTACCGCGCAGATCCAAATTACGGACTGGGCGTTGCCAAAGCCCTGGCCATTAACATCGCGGACGTGGATCTTAATTTACCGGCTCGGACATCAGCCCAGGCTAATTTTGAAGCCAACAATGCGCATCCAGAATTGAATGTCCCCAGCGAAGACCGATCCAAACCCGCCTGGTCAGAAATCAAGACCGACTATGATCCTAAATCTTTCATCGATCCCATGGATGATCCTTATTTACTGTAATTACTCTAATTACTGTAATTTACAGTTCTATCCTGTAATTTATAGTGATTGACCAAGCTAAAAGAGCTGTTGATTGATTTCAACGGCTCTTTTTTATGGAGCGAATTCCCCCTTTCATAATTTTTCAACATTAACAAAAATTTATATTGACCAATGTGGTCAATGGGAATATTATGAAGTTGACCACATTGGTCAACCAAATCCAACTTGGTTAAATCTACTTTATTTTACTTGATTTAGTCAACCCTAGCTAAGTCCACCTTGGGTTTAAAAGACCTTGTTTTAGATCGATTTTGGATTAAACTTCATTGTTTTTTAGGCGGCCAGGTTCTATTGCAATTACTACTTTAAAAGATGATACGGGAGATGATGCGTTATCGAAATGTTTAATCAACTGGATGAATCCAAAAAAATGAGGATCATCCAAGCTGCCTTGGCTGAGTTTGCTGAAAAAGGCTATGACGGGGCATCCACCATTAAAATCGCTCAGAAGGCTCAAATTTCCAAAGGATCGTTGTTTCATTATTTCCAAACTAAGGAAACTCTGTTTAACTGGTTGATCCAATACGGCATCGCACTGGTTGAATCGGCCCTTTATGCCAATGAGAACATCCTCAAAGAGGATTTTATTGAAGTCTTAGTGCAATCAGCCCTCATTAAGCTCAAACTGTTCAACGAGTATCCTTCCCTCGGAGAATTCTTCCATAAAATCTATCAGGATCACTCCTTGGATCAGTCTGTCTGGGCCGTTCAATATACGGATGTCATGACTCGATTTCAATCCCTGGCCTTAAACCAGGTGAATCCTGTAAAATTTCGAAATGACCTGGCCGTTGGGGAAGTTCTTCAAATCAGCTACTGGATCATTGATGGAATGGCGAAAGAATATACCAATACCGAGCAGGACTTCAACCCGGAAGATATGATGAAGCTAACAGACAACATGATGACTACCTTGAAAAAATTACTATACAAGGAGGAGTACCAATAATATGCAAGTCATTGAAATCAATCATTTAAAGAAATATTACGGAAAAAACCGAGGGGTGGAAGATGTTTCCCTCCACGTTGACGAAGGTGAGATCTTTGGGTTCATCGGACCCAATGGTGCCGGAAAATCCACAACCATCCGGTGTGCCTTGTCCCTGATCTTCCCCACTTCCGGTGAAATTAAGATCTTCGGCAAAGACTCCGTCAAAGACCGGGTGGAAATCGCCCGTCAAGTCGGCTATCTGCCGGGGGAAGTGTTCTATTACGACAATATGACGGTGAAGGAGCTGTTAAACTACAGTGCTTCGTTCTACGGCAAAGTAAACACCAAAGAACGGGATGAACTGTGCGAATTACTGGAATTGGATCCATCAAAAAAAATCGAGGATCTGTCCTTGGGCAATAAAAAGAAAGTGGGCATCATTCAGGGTCTGGCTCATAAACCGCGGCTGATCATTCTCGATGAACCCACCTCAGGTCTAGACCCGTTGATGCAGCAACGGTTTTTCAAGTTGATCGAAGAGCGGCGCAATCAAGGGGCGACCGTTCTGTTCTCCTCCCATATCCTCTCGGAAATTAAACGGCTCAGTGACCGCATTGCCATTATTCGAAACGGCCAGATCGAAGACATCAATTCGGTGATGGGACTAGAATCCAATGCCTATAAAAACATTCAAATTCAAGCACCCGAAGACAATCTGGTTCGCCTGGACCACTTTAGCGGACTTGAGCAAAAACTCGGTTCCCCCGGTGAGCGGCACTACCTCTACCGTGGCGACATCGCTACGTTGCTCCGGGAACTCAATTTGATCCAGGTTTTGAACTTGACCATTGAAGATCCCAGCTTAGAAGAAATCTTCATGCACTACTATGAGTAGGCGAGAGGTGGTCTGATGAATGTATTTAAACAAGAATTAAAATTTCAGATGCGCTCGATCCTGTATTGGACGGGGTCCATCGCAGTCGTCCTCCTGATTTTTATGAGCATCTTCCCTAGTTTTGCCAAGGAAGCTGCTTCCTTAAAACAAGCCCTGGCCAGTTTTCCCCCGGCTATGTTTGCAGCTATCGGAATGGATATCGAGACCATCTTTGAAGCCGGCGGCTTTGTCAGCTATATTTATGGATTCATCGAACTCTGCCTGGCCATTATGGGGGCCTTGTACGGTTACACAGTGATGGGACGGGAGAAAATGGCCCGAATGAATGATTTCCTCTATGCCAAACCAGCCTCCCGACCCTGGGTCTTCCTCCAAAAGTTAGTCGTCTCCCTTTCGATCTTTGTGTTCTTAAACGCAGTGTTGTTTGTCATTTTTCAATGGTTGGCAAATGTCTGGACCATTGATGCTAACAACTTGACGTTGATTAATCAGATCATTGCCGGCGGATTCCTTCTTCAACTGTTTATGTTTGCCCTCTCTACCCTGCTGGCGTTAGTTTCAAGACGGATCAAAAACCCCGTGGGCTCCGCCACAGGTCTAGGCTTCGGCTTCTTTTTAGTATTAATGATCGGCCGCTTAATGGATGAGCCGCTGATCAAACAATTGACTCCCTTTGGCTATGTCGAGCCCTTGACCATCATTAAAGACGGCTTGACCTTACCGATCATCCTTGGCTTTTTGGCAGCTACCCTACTACTTTTAGCTTTGAGTTTGTACTTATGGCTGACGAAAGATCTGGAGGCTTAATATGATCAAACGAGAAATTATGATCCGGCTTAAGAGTATCTTTATTTGGATCCTGGGCTTTGCTTTTATGATCATCGGCGGAATGACGAAATTCGATGTCTTCGGGACCAACACCGGTGACTCCTTGAATCAATTCATTCGATCCATGCCCAGGATCATGCGGGTCCTTTATGGCATGGAGGGCATTGACATCAGTACCTTTTCCGGCTACTTTGGCATACTGCTCCTCTATGTACTGCTCATGGTGGCTGTCCACGGTGCTTTCATCGGCACTTCTTTGCTCCATCTTGAATTTAAAGAACGCACAGCTGACTTTTTGTTTGTTAAACCCCGCAGCCGGGACAATCTATTGCTTCGCAAACTCTTCGGCGGTGTGCTGGTGATCCTAATCGTCGAAGCTGCCATCGCTGCTTGCTGCTACTATGTATTCATGAGCTCCGGAGAATTGGAGCTATTGCCTAAGACTCTCCTGGCCATAGCCCTGACCCACCTGTTCTTCTTTGCCCTGGGCTTTTTCCTGACCATCGTCAGCCCCAAGTCAAAACAAGGCCAGCAAATTTCATTGATTGTCGTTTTGTTAGCCTATTTGTCCATTACTTTATCTCAACTCTACAATCAGGAGTGGATCTTGAATTTTAACCCCATTGGCTGGTTTAACCGCCATATTTATTCGGCCACGCCGGCTACATTAGGGATCGCCAGCATCGTTATGGCTGGACTGATCCTCATCATGACCGCAACTGGGGTCTACGTGTTCCGCCACAAGGATATTCCATCCTAAACTAGAACATCACTTTCAATCGACCAGTCATTTACTGACAGCCCAGAGGATCTTCCGCTCAAAGAAGTGGTTGATCATCTGGGCTGTTGTTCCCTTTGAAATCCTATTTCTTTGGGTTTAGGTGGTGATTTGGGTTATAGCCTTTGGTTCTTAGGTTTAGGTTCTTTTCACCGCTTGCATTGGATTGCGCCTCGTTATGAATTATAATGATATTGTATTCGTGAAAACGATAAGGAATGTCAAAGTAAAGGGTACTACTCCCCTTGCTTGACGAATAAATTGAAATTGGAGGTCCCCATGACATATAAGGAAGCACTGGTCAAGCTAAAGAGCTATGGCCAAGAGCACCTGTTAGCTTTTTATGATGACCTGGCTGAGGCTGGCAAAAATCGCCTCTTAGACCAGATCCAGGCACTTGATGCCGGGCGTATCAATCGACTCTACCAAGAATTGGTCCTAGACCGAACCCTTGAGATCGAGGATGAACTATCCAGTATGAAATCTGAGACCTTGGCCGATCTTCCCGCTGATGAGCGGCAGCGTCTCTTTGACATTGGACTGTCGGCCATCTCCCGTGGTGAAGTTTGTGCCTTTTTAGTGGCCGGCGGTCAAGGCTCCCGTCTTGGTTTTGAAGGCCCCAAGGGTGCCTATGATATCGGCTTGCCCTCCCATAAATCACTGTTTCAGCTCCAGGGCGAACGGCTTAAACACATCAGTGACCGCGCGGGTTTCTCCATCCCCTGGTATATCATGACCAGTCCTTTGAATCACCAGGATACGGTGAATTTCTTTAAAGACCATCACTATTTCGGACTGGATCCGGCCTCTTTAAATTTCTTCCCCCAAGGCACCTTGCCTTCAGTGGATGAATCCGGCCGCATTCTATTGGCTGAACCGGATCAGATCTCAGCCAACCCCGACGGCTCCGGCGGCTGTTTCCGGGCATTTAAAGAATCGGGTCTATTGGACGATGTCACCCGGCGAGGCATAAAATACATCTTCTTCTATGGCGTCGACAATGCTCTCGTTCGAGTCTGCGATCCTTATTTTATTGGGTTTGCCATCGATCGGGACAAAGACATCGCCTGCAAAGCAGTCAAAAAAATCCATCCAGCTGAGAAAGTCGGTGTCTATGCCTACCGCAATGGCAAGCCCTCCATCATTGAGTACACCGAATTGCCAAAAGAACTGGCCGAAGCCACGGATGAGAAGAACGAACTGTTATACGGATCCGCCAATGTAGTCACTCATGTTATTAAAGAAAGTTTCCTGACCCGGGTCTTGGAACAGGATCCGCCCTACCATGTGGCACATAAAAAAGTCGACTACATCGATGGATCCGGTCAGAAAATAAAACCGGTCAGTCCCAATGCCTATAAATTTGAAGCTCTTTATTTTGATTTGTTTAAGTTTGCTGATGATCTGTCCATTCTAAATGTGGCTCGAGAAGAGGAATTCTCTCCCGTCAAGAACTTTGATGGGGTGGATTCCAAAGATACCGCCCGGGAAATGTTCCTGGCGCTTTGCACCGGTTGGGTCGAGGATCTAGGCATCCAAACCAGCAAAAGCATTGAAATTTCTCCGTTGTTATCCATTTATGGCGATGATCTGGACAAAGCCGAAATGATCAAATTAGTATCACAGACTACCTCGGGTTACATTGCTCCCCCGCAAAGGGAACAGTAGATTTCAAGGCGGTTGACCTGGGGAACCCTGTGCAAATGGAGCACAAATCGATTAATATAAAACATAAAACCACAAAAAACCACAAAAAACCACAACAAACCTAAAAACATGAACACCATGAAAACCAAGACAACACAGAAATCATAGAAATTTAAAAATAAAAAACTAATAATCAATTTTGAGGAAGGTGTATTACATGAAATTCAACGAAATGACCTACCAGCGGCCGGACTTTGATCTGGTCTACACCCAAATGAAAGAACTCCTTGCCAAGATGGAGACGGCTGAAACGGAAGAGATTTTTTTCAAGACTTATGATGACCTGGAAGACTTGAGCATTCATCTGGAGACCATGGGCACATTGTCCTATATCCGCCATACTATTAACACCAAAGATGAGTTCTACATGGCCGAGCAGGATATTTTTGATGAGGAAACCCCCCGCTTCCAGGAAATTAATGCAGAAACCGCTCGGATCGCCTTGAATTCAAAATATCGCGGCCGAATCGAAGAAAAGTTCGGAAAACATCTTCTTGAAAAATTTGAAGTGGAACTTAAAACATTCTCCCCGGAAATTGTCCCGGATCTTGTGGAAGAGAACAAACTCTCCTCCGAGTACCAGAAACTCACCGCTTCGGCTGAAATTATGTTCGAAGGTGAAATTCGAAATCTGTCGGGATTGATCCCGTTCATGGAGTCCAAAGACCGGGATATGCGCAAGCGAGCCAATGATGCTTCTTGGAACTGGTTTGCCGAAAACGGCGAAAAACTCGATTCGCTCTATGATGAATTAGTCAAGATCCGCCACCGCATCGGCCAGAAGCTCGGCTATGATAATTTTATTCCGGTGGCCTATGCCCGCATGGGTCGCACCGACTGGACTCAAGCTGATGCCAAGGTCTATCGCCAGCAGATCATCGAATCCGTGGTTCCACTGACTCAGCGCCTCTATCAGAAACAATCGGAGCGGATCGGCATCTCTGATATGAAAAACTATGATTATACGTTGAAGTTTTTGACCGGTAATCCAACGCCCAAGGGCGATGAAGCTTATATGGTAGAAGCGGCTTCCCGCATGTATAAAGAACTCTCCCCGGAAACTGATGAGTTCTTCACGTTGATGAAAGAACAGGAACTGATGGACTTGACGACCAAAAAAGGCAAAGCCAACGGCGGTTACTGTACCTCCATCCCTGAATTCCGGGTTCCATTTATCTTCTCCAACTTCAACGGCACCTCCGGCGATGTGGATGTATTGACCCACGAAGCCGGCCATGCGTTCCAGGACTATCTGCAGCGCAACGTCCGCCCCAGAGCCCTGACCTCCATTACTTCAGAAGTTGCTGAGATCCACTCCATGAGTATGGAATTCTTTACTCACCCCTGGATGGACCAGTTCTTTAAAGACGATACCGAAAAATATTATTATGCTCACGTCACGGACTCCCTGGAGTTTTTGCCCTATGGCGCATCCATTGATGCCTTCCAGGAATGGGTCTATGAAAATCCAACCGCAACTGCGGCCCAACGCAACGCAAAATATCGTGAAATCGAGAAAATATTCCTGCCTCACTTAGATTACGATGGCAATAAATATTTAGAAGCCGGCGGCCGGTGGCAAAAACAGCTCCACGTCTACCTCCTTCCTTTCTATTATTTGGACTACACCCTATCCCAGGTCTGTGCCCAGCAATACTTGACCTGGAGCCGGAAGGATAAAGCAGCCGCCTGGAAATCCTACCTCAATTTATGCCGTAACTCCGGTAGGAAACCATTTAAGCAGCTGGTCCCTGAGTCCGGTCTGTTAAGCCCCTTTGATGAAGGCACCATTGCGAAGATCACACCCGAGTTGGAAGCCTATCTAGAGGGTCTGGATTATTCAAAGATCCGCTAGTGGTTATACTTTTCATCTCAAAAGAGGAAGCCGTCTCAATTTAGGTTGAGACGGCTTCCTCTTTTTCTTTATTGATGAACTTTTTCTTTATTGATATCTTTTCCTTAAAATCGCTTAGCCAACGATGGGTGGGGTTCCTTCTTCATTTCCGACAACTGCATCCATTTGGATCAAGGCACCCTCGGCTAAGGTCGCAACGCCCACGGTCCGTCTAGCTGGAGTACCGGTTGGGAAGTATGTTTTATACACTTCATCGACTGCCGCCTGATCTGCCAAATTGGTCAAGAAAATATTGACTTTGACAAGGTCAGCCAGTTTATGATCGACGCTCTCAACGATGGCTTTAATGTTTTCAAGGCACTGAGCGGTCTGCTCTTTGATGCCGCCGGCTACGATTGCCCCGGTTGTAACATCAATGGGGTATTGACCGGCCAGATGATTGTAATGGGAGAACGCTACGGTTTGGGTCGCCAGATGGACTTTTGGTGCATTTGCTGTATTGACCGCTTCGATGATCAAGCCATGGCGATCTTCAACAGCTTGCGGAGGAGTACCATCCCCATGGGATACCACCGCTTCCACTTGGACCAATGCATCCATTGGCAGTGCAGCGGCTTCAATGATTGTCCGAGCCGGTAAATAGCCGACTGCTCTGGCAATGGCTGAATCCGGGAAGAACGTCGAATAAACTTCGTTGACCGCAGAAAGATCACCCAAGTGTTTGAGATAGATATTAATTTTGACAATATCATCCACCGGAACATCAATGCTTTCTAAAATGGCTTTAATATTCTTTAAGCATTGACCGGCTTGTTCTTTGACGCCGCCGGCTACGAGCCTGCCTGATTTTGGGTCGATGGGCAATTGAGCCGATAAATTATTATAGTGCGAGAAAGCCACCATTTGGGTCGACAGTGGATCCACTGGGGCATTGGCCGTATTATTGGTAAGTTTTATGAGATCACCGGACTGAGGTGCGTTTGGAATGGATCCTTCCCCGTTTGAAACCAGTGCTTCCACCTGAACCAATGCATCCAGGGGGAGCGACGCGACTCCAACAATTGTCCGAGTGGGCAAATAGGTAGAGAAAAATGATTTTTGCACTTCGTCAACTGCATCCATATCTTTGATGTTTTTAACAAAGATCGTGAGCTTCACTACATCATTCATTCCATGGTCAATGCTGTCTAAAATCGCCTTAATATTTTTAAAGCATTGCAGGGCTTGTTCCTTTGCACCACCTTGTACCAATGTCCCGGATTTAGGATCGATGGGTAATTGAGCGGACAGGTTGTTGTAGTGAGAAAAAGCGGCGGTTTGTGAATAAAGGCTATTTACTGGAGCATTTTCTGTGGATCTGCCTAAGACCGCATTGTAGTTAGTCATGTTCACACCTCTTAAATTTAGTTTTTTTCATAAATTCTAACATCCCCGCTGTCAGTATTGACTCGTATAAAGAACTTCGTTAATAAATTAGAGTTTACCTAGTAATTTTATCATTTATTTAGAACGTTTTCAATTTTTAATAATGCTCGGCCGACTCTATTGCCTAATTCAGCGCCCATGTTTATGCACTTGACTATCCAGATCGGCCTGGAATCTAGACTGACCCCTGATGTGTATTTTTTCTTAATTCATTTCTTACATCAATTTTTCCAATAAAATTTAGATCTCATCTTAAATTAATGGTTATTAATTGGTAATTATCCAGCATTAATTATTGATTAATAACTGTTTTTGCCTTGATCTAGTTGGATTCAACTCCCTGCTCCGTTCCAATGAAAGGCACTGACTTGAACTTGGGGAAGTGTGATTCCCTGCAGGTCAAATTAATAGGCTATTCGGCTAAATAAAAGTCAGCAGTTGATCGCCTGCTGACTTTTTTAAATTGCGTCGAAAGCTGTTAAGTTATGCGTTAGCCTTCCTTGATGTAAGGAACGCCCAGTTTTGCCGGTACATTAAACGAGCGCCGGGCTACGGTCAGAATAATGGTCAATAGATACGGCAGCGCGATGAAGAGTTCGTTGGGAAATAATCCGCCGGTATTTTGGGTTTGCATGAAGATCGCAATGGCCTCGGTGAGTCCAAAGATCAATGAACCAACGACGGCTCCTTTTGGATTCCAATTTCCTAAAAAACAGATGGCAAAAGCGATCCAGCCGCGGCCGCCGATGATGTTTTCGGTAAACATGCCTAAATATCCAATGGAATAAAACGCACCGGCGATGCCGCCGATGAGTCCGGCCACAATTACAACGCCGTAGCGGACCTTGGATACATTGATCCCGGCCACGTCAACTGCCACGGGATTCTCACCGGTGGATCGAATGGTCAGGCCGATGGCTGTCTTATATAAGACAAAGATGGAAATCGGAATGACCAAAAAGGTGAAATAGGTGATCATATTCTGATTGAATAAAATACTCCCTAAAATGGGTAGATCACCCAGGAGAGGAATCTTGATCATGGGCAAGGGACTAATTTTCAAGGGACTCGTTGGAACGCCAAATAACACCCGTTGGAAATAGGAAGCAAATCCGATGGCTAAAATATTCAGGGCCGTCCCCGTGACCACTTGGTGCTGTTTTAAGGTAATGGTGATGAAGCCATAGATCAGGGCGATGAGGAGTCCGCATAACATGGCGGTCAAGATGCCGATCATGGCACTGCCGCTTAAGTAGGAACCCACAAAACCACCCCAGGCTCCCAGGAGGAAGATCCCTTCAATGGCTGTGATCATCATGCCGGAGCGTTCGGCATATACTTCAGAAATGGAACCGATCATTAATGGCGTGCTCATGGTTAGGGCACGGCTTAGTAAACTTACGATCATTCGCTGACCACCTCCATTAATTTTTTCTTCTCACGCCTGGTCTCAAGGCGATGTCTTAAATAGTAGGATGCAATGACAAATAACATGACCAGCCCCTGCATTAAATCAATAAAGCTGGAGGGAACATTCATTCCCGGCAGGCGGCCCATCATATTCCCCACCACATTGATGGCGCCAAATAAGATCGAGGCAAAAATGATTCCAATGGGATTGGCATTGGCCAGGATCGCAATTCCTAGACCGGCTGCACCAAGGTTTGGGTTAAAATCCTGGATCAGCATGTGTTGAACTCCGTTGATCTCGGTAAAGCCGGCTAACCCAGCCAGTCCGCCGCTGATCATAAAAGTGATGATGCCAATGGTCTTGACATTGATGCCGGACATTTTAGCGGCTCCGGCATTGCTGCCCACAGCGCGGATCCGAAAGCCCAGTTGGGTTTTATACAAGAGGACCCAGACTAAGAGGGCAATGACTACGGCCACGATAAAACCGGCATGGAGCCGCGTCCCTTTGACGATGTTGGGGATCCAGGCTGATTTTACCAGGGCATCGGTTTGAGGATACTCCCCTTTGGTTTCTTTTAAGAAGGTCCGCAGAAGGTAGTTCATAATGGCCACCATGACATAGGTCGACATCATGCTCACGAGGAATTCATTGGCCCCAAAATAGGATTTAAGGTAGCCGATGATCCCGCCGATCAACCCGCCGGCAATAAACGTACAGACCATGACCAGCGGCAATAACAGGGCCGTGGGCAGGACATTTTGAAGCTGCAGGGATAAGGCGATGGCGACGATGGACCCGGCATAAAACTGACCTTGGGCACCGATGTTAAATAAACTGGCTTTGTAGGTAAAGGCGAAGGCCAAGGCCGTAAAGATCAATGGCGTCGCTTTTAAGAAAATATCCCCCATGGTGTATTGGTCGGAAATCACTTTTTGAAACGCCAGGGAGAACACGGTGAATGGGTTAAGGTCCAAAAACAACAGCAACAATGCACTGATCAGCAATCCGCCAAAAATAGCAAACAGTGTGGTCAGCATCAGGTCTTTGACTTTATCGCTCATTGGACTCCCTCCTTGATCTGGTAGCCGGCCATCAGTAATCCGATTTTTTCTGTATCTAATTCTTCGGGCCGGTAAATGCCCATAAAGCGGCCTTTAAACATGACGGCAATTCGATCACTCAATGAAAAGATCTCCGATAGTTCAGTGGATACCAATAAAATTGCTTTACCCAGCCGTTTTTGTTCCAAAATAGTGGAATGAATGTTATAGACCGCCCCAAGATCCAGCCCCCGGGTGGGTTGATTGATGATCAATAGCTCCCGGCCGATCCGAACTTCCCGGCCGACGATGACCTTTTGCTGATTGCCTCCGGATAACCGGCCGATTTTCTCATCCACGCCGGGGGTTTTAACATCAAACTGCTCGATCAATGATTGGGACTCCTTAGTAAGATACGGGACATTGATAAACAAATTCTGCGTCCATTTGGGATCATAACTGGTCCGGAGCATAATGTTCTCTGCCACACTCATATCCGGGACCATGGCATCTTTGTAGCGGTCCACCGGCACATAACCGATCCCCAGTTCAATTCGTTCCTTAATGGAACACTTGGTAATATCGGTGTCATTCAAGGATAGGATTCCCTTTTCAGGGACGATGGCCCCGCAGATGACTTCACACAATTCTTCCTGACCATTGCCGCTGACTCCGGCGATGCCTAGGATCTCCCCTTGACCGATGGTAAAACTGATGTCATTTAATACGAGGATCCCCGCGATGTCATGGTAAGTGAGGTTGGCAACGGCAAGTGCCTGGTCTTTCGCAGCTCCAGTTTTGGTGTTGCGAACTTCCAAGGCGGATAATTGGCGGCCGATCATTAATCTGGATAATTCCGATTCATCCGTTTGATTTTTAAAGATATTTCCATTGACGCTGCCATCGCGCATGACGACGATCCGGTCGGCTACTTCCATGACTTCTTTCATTTTATGGGTGATGAAAATAACGGAATTGCCTTGTTTGGTATAGTCTCGGATAAAGACCATCAATCGATCCGTCTCCTGAGGCGTTAGGACCGCCGTGGGTTCATCCATGATCAATAGATTGGCGTTTAGAAACAGGGCTTTTAGGATCTCCACTTTTTGCTGTTCCCCCACGTCCAGTTCCGATATTTTCTGATTGGGATCAATGCCAAAATTATACTTTTTGATCAACTCTTCAATGGCTGTGGTCCGGACTTTATAATCGATGATGCCGCTGGCACTGCCTAAAATAATATTTTCAGTGACGGTATGGGCGGGGATCAGAGAAAAATGCTGCTGGATCATGGAAATGCCAAGGGCCATGGAATCCTTGGGACTTTGGATCTTTTGCTCAATGCCGTCTTTTAGGATCTGGCCTTCATCGGCTTTATACAGTCCAAAGAGAATTTTCATGATGGTACTTTTGCCTGCCCCGTTCTCACCCAATAGTGCCAGAACCTCGCCTCTTTGAATCGTCAGATTCACATTTTTATTCGCAATTACTCTTGAGAAATATTTCGTAATATTTCTCATTTCAAAGAAAGGTTCCTTCTCCATCCGTTCCTTCTCCATGGGGTTGCCTCCTCCTAACGGAAACTGGTGACGCTTTGATCGCGCCACCAGCTAATTGATTGATTTTATTTTGTAAATAAAGCTTTCAGATCCACTTTACCGGCTTTATAGTCATCGATGCCCTTTTGAACTGCATCTTTGATATCCTGGGTAATGAATTCGGTATAGATGGGTTTGAAGATCCCTTCATTGATCCCGGCTTCATGAACTACTTTACCGGTGAGATTTCCATCCATGTATTCTTTAACGGCCCATGCATAGAAGGTCTTAAAGTCAAACAGGATAGAGGATGTTACGGTTGCAGGATCGATGGTGGTCTGATCACTGGAGAAACCGACAACTTTGGCACCTTTGGCTTTGGCCGCTTCGATGGATCCCAGTCCAACCTGATTTGCGTAAATAAACAAGGTATCGGCACCGCTGTCGATCATTTGTTCAGCCATTTGTTTTCCCAAAGCGATGTCATCCCAACTATTGGCATAGGCACGGTTTGCTACAGCGCCTGAAATTCCGCGCTCCTTGGCGATTCCAACGGCGGTCTTTTCATAGACGTCCATCAAATCTTCCATGGGCTTGTTGGGGAATCCGCCGATGGTGGCAAACTTTCCGTTTTTCGTAATGTGTCCGGCAATAATGGAGGCCAAATAACTGGCTTCATATTCTTTGGGGAAGATCGGGGCTACGTTGTCAAGTTCTGCTTTTGAGCCGTTGACTACGGTAAACATTGATTTTGGATAGTTTGCCGCTACATTCCCGGCCGCCTCATCAAACTGTGAACCAGCTGCCATGATCAGATCATATCCCCGTTCGGCATACTCCCGGAAAGTGGATTCATAATCAGTGGCTTGGACATTTTCAACATATTCCATTTTCGTGCCGAGTTTTTCATTGCTTTCAATGAGCCCGGCATAGTTCGTTGCATTCCAGCTTTGATCGTTGATGGGTCCTGGTAGGATCAATACCATTTTATAGTCTTCTGCTTTTTTAGTGCCCATTGGTGATGTAGTTCCTTGCGCGGTTGTCGTTCCTTGTGGTGAGGTAGTTCCTTGCGCGGTTGTCGTTCCTAGGGCACCCGTAGTTCCTGCGGTTGTAGTTGTGACTGTTCCTGTGCTGCATGCTGCCAAGGCAGATGCCATTGATATCGTCAATAATAAAGTTGATAGCTTTTTAATCATGTGTGTCCTCCCTGTCTAAACGTTTTCTGATACTCTTATTATAAGAAATTCAGGTGCCTTTTAACAATTGGGAATCTTGCACATTTATCGAAGATATTATCCTTTTGAAAATAATCTCTGGAACTTTTGACCAACCTTAGCGCCATCACGGTGTTTTCTTGCCAAACAGTCAACCTTTTTGCGATTGCTTGCGGAATTCATGAGGGGTCATGCCATAGACTGATTTAAAGGCACTGCTGAAATATCCCGGATCCTGATACCCCACCATATCGGCAATATCAGCAATGCTAAATTCCAGCTGGACCAAGAGTTCCCGGGCTTTTTCCATGCGAAACTCAAGGACAAAATCAGATAAATTCTGACCCGTTTCCCGCTTGAACAATTTGCTCAGATAAGTGGGGGTAATGTAGAGTTCTTCCGCAATATCATTTAAGTTGAATTTAGTGGGATAGTTCCGGGCGATGAAATCGAGCCCTTTTAAGATCACTAAATTGCTGCCCGTATAGCGGCCGGCGGGTCGATTGGTCCCTTGCTGGCGTTTGTCAAAGCTTTCGATGTAAGAAATGAGTTCCTCAGGATCCGACGGTTTGGTAAAATACTTGCTGACTTTAAGATCAATGGCTTGTTGGGCAAAGGTAAAATCGCTGTAGCCGCTTAGGATGGCAATTTCCAGACGGGAATCCACGGTTCGGATCTCCTGGATCAATTCTAAGCCTGAGAGTTCCGGCATGCGGATGTCTGTGATCAGGAGGTCCATTTTATGGCTTTTCAGATAGTCCAAGGCCACTTTGGATTCGCCAAAGCTGACGACACTATGTTTGTGATGAAAGGCTTCATTGATCAATTTCACCAGGCCGTTTCTAATTTTGGGTTCATCGTCGAGGATCAAGATGTTCATGAGATGGTGCCCTCCTTCTTGGGCAGGCGAATGGTGACTTTTGTCCCCTCCCCCGGTTGGCTGTCGATCAAGATCCCATAGGCTTCGCCATACTTGAGTTTGATCCGTTGATTGACATTCACCAGGCCAATGTGGGTGGAATCAAGATTGGTCTGGGATTTTAGTTCTCCCAGGGATTGGATCTTCTCGGGGCTCATTCCGATCCCGTCATCTTCCACCATGACTTGGACGGTTTCACCCCCCGTTGCCCAAATTTTAATGGTCCCGGCCCGACCCATGGAATTTAAGCCATGTTTAATGGCATTCTCCACAATGGGCTGTAAAAACAATTTGGGCACGGGCAAGGTCAGTAACTCCGGCGGAATGGCGATCTCAAAATTAAGATTTTCCTCCATCCGGTTTTTTTGGATCCTTAAGTAGTTTTCCACAAAATCAATTTCAGCCTCTAACGGCACGTCGGACTCATCGGTATTAATGGAATAACGGAGCATTTTCCCCAATGACTGGATAATGCGGCTGCTTTGGAAGTCCCCTTTATCGATGAGCATCCAGTTGATGGAATCCAGGGTGTTGTAGAGAAAATGGGGATTGACCTGGGCCTGGAGGGCATTGATCTGGGCGTTTTTAATGGCCAGCTTCTCCTCATAGACTTCATGGACCAACCGATTGATCTCATCAATGAGGAAATTATAGGCTTTGTTAAGATCGCCGATCTCATCTTTACGGGAATCATCCACTCGAATATCGTAATTGCCGGACCGAGCCAGTTTCATAGCCCCGATCAGGTCCTTTAAAGGCTTGGTAAAATGAGTGGACATCAAGATAAACAAAATTCCACTAAAGATCGTGGTGATCAGCGCAAAATTAACAATGAAATTTTTAAGGATCTCCTGTTCCACAAAGATCAGCCGGGCTTTGATGATGGAATAGGAATTCCACCCGGTCAAGCCATTGTATTGTTTGTAAATGTAATAATCGGTGCCATCGGAGGTCATGGTGTACTTGCGCGACCCTAAATTAGCGGTTTTAACGATCTCATTCACCCAGACCCGGTCCAATGATTTGTTGGAGCTGATGATGTTATTTTGCTGATCGAGAATGAATGTGGTTTGATTTTGCAGAAGCCCCATGCTGATGGGCAGAATATTATAGTATTCAATGACATCGACTTCACATAGGATCGCCATGGGAATTTGATCCGGTGAATCCACTCGGATCCCGGCAAATAAGACCCCGGGAGTCTCCGGATCCCTTGAAGAAAGACTTTGATCCACCCCGAAAAACCGGGTCCCGGATTGGTTAGCCTGGGTCAATTGATTGAGCATCCGGTCAGTGCGCCTGGCAAGATCCGCCGTCTTAGTTATTTTCTCCAGTCGAACGGTCCGCTGGGACGGGCCGTTTGGACTATCCACGGGCTCATCCAACTGGATCATTAAGACTTCATCCCCCCACAACAGGTAAACCCCATTGATCTGGCCCAACTCTTGGAACAGTCGATTTAAATAATCAAACCCTTCCTCGGTCAAGGTGATATCCGATTGTTCAATGTTACTGAACAAATACCGAATGGTCCCGGAATTTGCAGCTGTTTTGATGGCATTTCCGATCAATCGACTTTTACTCGTCACATTGATATCGATCAAGTTGATGATCTCTGACATGTTTTTAAGTTCTCCATCCACGGCAATTTCCCGGGCTTTGCTAAAGGAAAAATAAGAGACCGAAACGGAGGTGATCAGTAAGGCTAACGCAAAGGCAATGATGAGTTTAGCGTTGATTTTCATTTTTGCATCATAAATTGGGGATCGATCCGGCGCATCTGGAACCTGCCGCGGCCGCGCTGCCCTTTAAATTCTCCCTGGGCAACGATTATTTCACCACGAGAGAGGACATAGTCAATTTGACATTTGTGGCTCATCCCTTCGTAAATGCTGTAATCACAAACCGATGCTTGGGTCTTGGCCGAGATCAAGGTCTCCGGTCCCTCTTTTAGCAAGACGAGATCTGCATCGGACCCCACTTTAAGGGTTCCTTTGCGCGGATATAGACCTAAGACTTTTGCGGGATTGGTGGATACCAGGTCCGTAAATTCCGCCATGGTGAGGCGGCCGGTTAAAACCCCTTCCGTAAAAATTAAAGCAAGTCGTTCCTGGACACCGGGGGCGCCGCCGGGGGCTTTTGAAAAATCAGAAAGGCCAGCTTCTTTCTCGCCATAGCAAAATGGACAATGATCGGTACCAATGGTGTCACAGACTCCATTGGATAAACTCTGCCAAAGGGCTGCCCGATCATTTTCCTGGCGCAGCGGCGGTGCCATAATGTACTTGATCCCCTGGGCATTGCCGCCTTCGGTATACTTTTGTTCCGTTAACAGTAAATATTGCGGGCAGGTCTCCATAAACACCGGGACCCCTTCCCCTTTGAAAGTTTGAATTCGTTTGGCGCCCAGTTCCGTTGAGGTATGGACAATATAGACCGGTGCATTGCCGGCCAGGGCTGATAATTCGCAAACCCGGGCGATGTATTCCGATTCGACTCTGGGGGGCCTTGATTTGGCATGCCAGATGGCATCGCCCAATCCGGCAGATGCCATGTCCGTTTTTAGCAGCTGGATGGCTGCATCATTCTCACAATGGACCGCCAGGATCCCACCGGCCGCTTTGGTCGTACGCATGACTTTGAGTAAACTCTCATCATCGATCTTGAATCCATAGGTCGAATAGGCTTTAAAGCTGGCAATGCCTTCGTCTTCGATCAAGGATTTCAACTCCGCTAAGATCGCCTCATCGACCTGCTGGATCACGCCATGGAAGGAATAATCGATGACTGCCTTTTTGGCTTTTTCATGATACTGATCCAGGGAATAGTGCAGATCGCAACCCACTGGACCAAATCCGATGTGGTCAATAATGGTTGTCGTTCCGCCTAAGGCCGCTGCCACAGTGCCGCTGTAGAAATCATCGGCTGAGCGAAATTCGGCCGATTGCTGCAACTCCATATGGGTATGGGGGTCGATTCCTCCGGGCATGACAAATAGCCCCTTGGCATCTAACATTTCGTCATCACCTTGGGCTTTAAGGTCACCGATCGCAACGATCCGTTCCCCCTCAATTCGAATTGATTTCTCTAAGATCCCCTCTTCGGTCACAAGCTTTCCGTTGATTATTAATAGACTCATCAAATGTCCCTCCTTGGCTGAATTCCTTGGTGAAGTTCTTGGTTGAATTCCTTGGTGAAGTTCTTGGTTGAATTTCCTGGCTGAAGTACTGAATTCCCAGTAGCTTAAATTTCCAATAATAATTTGTAACTTCATTATAGCTTATGACGAATGGTTTCGATTATTTCCAAAAGATGAATTTTCATCCCAATGAGCCTCAAAAATCACCCTCAAAATCACCCTGAAAACACTCCAAACAATTACTGCTTTGATCGGGCTGATCGGGCTGATCGAGTTGATCGGATTGATCAAAAAATAAAACCAGGCAGAGTAATTAGTCCTACTCTACCTGGTTTTGGTTCTTGGTTATTTAACTGTTGAGTTTTAGTTGTTTGGCTTTGAGATCCGCTTCCTTGGCTTCCATCAGTGCCTTGACTTTCATCAGTCGGGTGATAGAGGCCCGTTCATTTTCATCCAGTTTCATCCGGATAAACCGAATGGTTTCCAGAAGGTCAGGGATCGTCATATATTCCAGTGCATTGACGCGGCGTCTGGTCCGTTCAATTTCATCCGCCATCAACATGCAGGCTTTTTCAACTTCAGCTAATTTTAATAGCTTCGGCATTATTTCATGCAAGGTGGAGATGGCATCGTCTAAGTCAGCCGAAGTGTCATTAAAGCCATAGGGGTGGATGGATCCACTGCCCTCAGCTCGGATGAATTTCATTTCGGGTACGTTGACGGACATGACATTGCGGATATTGATGTCCACTGAAATTTCTTCCGTTGGATACATTAGCGCTTCTTCCAATGTCTGGTCGCTCATCATGGCTCTGGCCAGGAGGAAATCCTTGAGTCCGGATTCCAGTTGGGCTTCGACGGATAGCCGCAGCTTCTGATTTTTCCGGATCAGTTCAATGAATCTCCGCATTAACTCATCCTGCTTATCCTTTAGGAGCTTATGGCCCCGGGTAGCAACTTTGAGTCTGGACTTGAGCTTGGTGAGCTCCATTCTGGTGGGATTTACATTGAGCTTTGCCATGTTTAGTCAGCTCCTTTGATGTCCTCGTTGTTGAGATATTTTTCAATGTACTCATCACGGATTCGCTTGAGCTCAGTTTTGGGTAGAAGCCGTAACAGCTCCCAGCCTAAATTCAGAGTTTCTTCGATGGTCCGGTTGCGATCATACCCTTGTGAAACATATCTGGCTTCAAATTCCTCTGCAAATTTCGCAAAGGCTTTATCCGTTTCCGACAGCGCGGATTCTCCGAGAATTACAGCCAATTCCTTGGCTTCCTTACCGGTGGCATAGGCGGCAAATAACTGGTTCATGGTGTCAGCATGGTCTTCTCTGGTCTTGTTCTTGCCGATACCCTTATCTTTTAAACGGGACAAGGAGGGCAGAACGTCGATGGGTGGTTCCAGGCCTCTTTTGTAGAGTTCCCGGGAGAGGATGATCTGACCTTCAGTGATATAACCGGTCAGGTCAGGGATGGGATGGGTCTTGTCGTCTTCGGGCATGGACAGGATCGGAATTTGGGTAATGGATCCTTTTCTGCCCTTGATCCGGCCGGCCCGTTCGTAAATGGTCGAAAGGTCGGTATAGAGATATCCGGGATAGCCTCTGCGGCCGGGGACTTCTTTTCTGGCCGCGGATGTTTCACGCAAGGCTTCGCAGTAGTTGGTCATATCCGTTAAGATGACCAGTACTTGCATATCTTTTTCAAAAGCCAGGTATTCAGCTGCCGTCAACGCCATACGTGGTGTTGAAATACGCTCGATGGCTGGGTCATTGGCCAAGTTCATAAAGAGAACGGCCCGGTCAATGGAGCCGGTTTTGGTAAAGTCATCGATGAAGAACTGAGCTTCCTCGAAGGTGATTCCCATGGCTGCAAAGACAACGGCGAACTTTTCACCGGAGCCAACAACTCTGGCTTGCCTGGCTATTTGCGCAGCAAGTTCGGCATGGGGCAGTCCTGAGCCTGAGAAGATCGGCAGTTTCTGCCCTCTGACTAAGGTGTTCAGTCCATCAATGGCTGAGATTCCGGTTTGGATAAATTCTGACGGGTAATCGCGGGCAACCGGATTAATGGCTATGCCGTTGATGTCCATCCGCTTCTCCGGAATGATCCGCGGACCATTGTCCTTCGGGGTACCCATTCCGTCAAAGACTCGTCCGATCATATCTTCGGAGACGCCAAGGGTGACTGGTTTGCCTAGGAAACGAACTTTCGTGCTGGGCAGATTGATGCCGGCTGAGGATTCATAGAGCTGTACCATGGCTTTATCGCCACTGATCTCTAATACCTTACCGCGTCTCATTTCGCCGTTGGCTAATTCAATTTCAACTAATTCGTCGTATTTTACACCTTCGACGCCGTCAACTACCATCAGGGGTCCGACCACTTCGCGTACTGTCTTATATTCTTTAAGCATCGCCTAATCCCCCTTTTTCGATCATGCCATCCATGTCTTTGACAAGGTCCATCCGAATTTGGTCGATCTTGTCGATTTCAAGTTCGGGCAAATACTTGGATCTGGCAATCCGGTCACGGATCGACATTTTTTCAATTTCTTTTAGGTAAATCCCATTGGCTAAGCCGCGTTGTCCTTCATCATAGAAGGCCAAAACGAGCTTGAGCATTTTATTCTGCTTTTCCCGGGACGAGTATGTATCGACTTCATGGAAGGCATTTTGCTGAAGGAAGTCTTCCCGGATTGTCTTTGCGGCTTCGAGCTTCATTTGATCCGTTTCTGACAACGTATCTTTACCAACTAACCGAACGATTTCATTGAGCTTGGCTTCATCCTGCAATAGGGTCATGGCCTTGGCGCGGTTTTTAGCAAATTCCGGGTCGATGTTTAGATCCATCCACTGGTCCACTTTGGATTGGTACAGTGAATAGGAATCCATCCAGCTGATGGCCGGGAAATGCCGGCGATAAGCTAAGTTTGCATCTAAGCCCCAGTAAACTTTAACGATTCGCAAAGTAGCCTGGGAGACGGGTTCTGATATATCACCACCGGGCGGGGAAACTGCACCGATAACGGTTAAGGATCCGATCCGGTTGTCCGAGCCTAAGAGGACTGCCTTGCCGGAACGTTCATAGAACGCAGCGGCCCGGGAGCCTAAGTAAGCTGGGTATCCTTCATCACCGGGCATTTCTTCCAAACGGCCGGACATTTCACGCAAAGCTTCTGCCCACCGGGAAGTCGAGTCGGCCATAATGGCCACCGAGTAACCCATATCGCGGAAATACTCAGCGATGGTAATTCCGGTATAGATGGATGCCTCACGGGCAGCAACGGGCATATTGGACGTGTTGGCAATGAGCACGGTCCGTTTCATCAAGGATTCGCCGGTTTTAGGGTCAATTAGTTCCGGGAATTCCATCAAAACGTCCGTCATTTCGTTGCCGCGTTCTCCGCAGCCAACGTAAACGACGATTTCGGCATCAGCCCATTTGGCCAATTGATGCTGAACTACTGTTTTACCTGAACCAAACGGTCCTGGTACGGCGGCGGTTCCGCCTTTGGCAACTGGGAAGAAGGTGTCGATGACCCGTTGTCCGGTAAGAAGCGGCTCTTCCGGATTCAGTTTTTTCTGAACCGGCCGGCTGCGCCGAACTGGCCATTTCTGGAGCATGGTGATCTCTTTGTCCCCGTCTTCTGTTTCCAAGACACAGATCACATCCGCCACAGTTTTCATTCCCTGGGCGATGGACTTGATTTTGCCCTCGAAATAAGGCGGGACCATGATTTTATGGGATACAATGGTGGTTTCTTGAACTTCACCAATGATATCACCGCCGGTGACTTCGTCGCCGACTGCTTTGACCGGTATGAAATCCCACAGCTTGGTCCGATTCAAGGATGGCAGTTCGACCCCTTTTTCCAGGTAGTCACCGGCTTTTTCTCTGAATTCAGACAGGGGTCTTTGGATCCCGTCGAACATGGCTTCAATTAAGCCAGGTCCCAGTTCTACTGATAATGGTTCGGATGTCGTGTAAACAGGTTCACCCGGTCCGATACCGGCAGTTTCTTCGTAAACCTGAATTGACGCTTTATCGTCACGCATTTCTATAATTTCGCCGATCAGTTTCGCATCGGAAACCTGGACGACGTCATAAACATTGGCTTCATCCATTCCCTCAGCAACAACCAGGGGACCGGATACTTTGATTATCTTTCCAACTTTCAAAATTAGCTCTCCTTTAAAGAATATTAGATCCCACGGCCTTCTCAACATTGTCGCTGATCCGTTTCATACCGATGTTCAGTGTTCCCTGATTTGATGGAATCAGAATTACTGCCGGTGTCATGATCTTATTGTACCGGTCGATTGTATCGGGGATTTGGCTAGCTGCCTGCTCGGTGATAAAAATTACACCATACTGGTCCCGGGCCAGTTGATCGATGACCCGGCGCGATTCTTCAGCGGACAGGACCGGATAAACATCCACGCCCAGTGCTTTGAATGCCAGGATCGAATCTTTATCGCCTACTACTGCTACTTTATACATAAATATCACGCAGCCTTTCTCTGATCCGGTCCGGTGGAATGTTATTCAGCTTTGAAACCATGATGATTCGAAGCAGTTTATTTTCCCGTTCCTTGGCTACAATGTAGCCGAACAAGGGTTCCGGACCAAACACGACCATCCTGGCCGGTTTTACAATATCGATCAGACCATTTTCCATTTGACGTTCCATTTCACCCAGCCGTCCGGTGGACAGGTAGGCTTCCATGCCCCGCTTTAAGGCCGGACCGATCTTCTTCCCGGCGAACCGGTTGGCGATCTGTTCTGGTGCGTCAGCCGCCGCCTCTTTGATATCACGCATTTCGATCTCCCCGCCAGGTACTACGATATCCTGGATAAACCGGGGATCTTTTTCCTGTTTGCGGGTTCTCATCAAGGCTAGGAGGTTGAACATGTCGATCTGATAGCTGACATAGTCTTTGATCAGGTCAACATCCTTTAAGTCTGCCAGCAATTCATTGATGTGGGCAAAGTAAGCTTTATCCACAATGAAATCCACTTGCTGAGGATCCCTGGTTTTGGCAAATTCATCCCGGGCAGCTCTGGCTGCATTTGCAAACCAGACTCCGGCTTCTTTTAAGTTTCCGGATTCAAAGTTTGACTTTAAGGCTTGAGCCGGAACCGAGCCCATTTCCGATAGATCCAGATTGGTTTCCTTGCCAAGGGCCTCGGCCTTTAGCAGGGTCTTCAGATTCTGATAATCATATCGCAGGGAGAGTAGTTGAATGATGGTCGGGTCTTTGATTTTGGACTTGATATCATTGTAGACTCGATTCAATTCAATGGTCAGGACCGTTTCGAATTCTTCAGGACGGGTACCGCTTCCAATGGAGCGGCTGTATTCCGTTTCCTGGAGGATCTTTAGGACTTCGTCTGCCGATTTGGCATCCGCCATCCGTTCAATTTTCACCGAATCCAGGAGGCGTTTTTCATATACCCGCATGGTGGCTACGGCCTGGGTATAGTCCATTCTGTCCATTACCGTCACCTCCTAGTTCTGGAAAAGGATTTGTGATGCTTGCGCTTCCAGATCCTCCTTGAGGAAATCAAGCGATGATTCAAACGAATGATTCTCAATTACCCCACCACGATCAATGATAAAGCCGGAAACACCCGCTTGTTCTTTTACATTGGCGCCCTGTACAGCGGCTTTAACTTTTTCAGCTAAGCCCGCACCGACTATTAATGTTTCCTCGGACGTTAAGTTGCGCCCGTTTAATTCGGCCAGGATGTAGTTAACTTCATCGTCGGCGGAAATATCTTTGATTTTTTCAGTAACTTTTGCCATGACCCGGTCGATGACCACTCCCTTAGCGGAGAGCTTTTCATCGCGCAGTTTAAGCTTTGCCCCTGATATGATGCGTTCAGTGATCAGCTTGGCATCTAATTCTGCCCGATTCAGGATCCTGGTTCGATGACTCTGGGATTCGTGCTGAGCTTCAGCCACTTTTTTTGATGCATCTTGTTTGGCTTGATCGATGATCTTTTGGGCCGAGTTTGCTGCATCCTTTAGGATTTCGTCCGTCAGTTTTTGAATATCACCCATGAACTACCTCCCCGCTTAGACAGAGGTCAGCAGCATGATTGAAATAATGAAAGATAACAATGCGTAGGTTTCTACCATAACAGCATAGATGATACCCTTGGTGTTCTGTTCTTCGTTTTTAGCCAAAATACCAATACCAGCAGCTGCGGTTTTACCCTGGGCAATGGCTGATCCGTATCCAACAAAAGCGATTGGTAGGGCAGCTACTAAAAGCATGACACCGTTTGCCAGGGAAAGTTCTGCATTGATTCTTAAGAAAATGAACAGCGCGATAACAAAGCCGTACAGACCCTGGGTACCAGGCAACAGCTGCAGGATCAGAGATTTTACAAATTTTTCCGGTTCTTCTGCGATGAGTCCGGAAGCCGCCTGACCAACCAGGCCAACGCCGATTGCCGATCCAATGCCGGAGAAGATTACTGCGATTGCAGCTCCCAATCCTGCAGCGAGGGCGCCACCATTTTGGTTCATGAATTCGAGTAGTGTCATAATTAATTATCCTCCATTTTTGTTTGTTTATTATTGATCCATTGATCATTGTTACTTACGGGTTTATTCATAGGTCTCTGTTTCGGAGAAGGTCAGATATTTAGGATCTTTCTTTAATTTGTTGAAAGGCTTGCCGCCGCCTTCGTAGAACTTGCCGAAGAACTCAACATAAGTTAGGCGCAGGGCATGAACATAGGCACTAAGGAGTGACAAGAACAGGTTAAAGCCGTGGCCGACCAGGAAGATCAACGCCGCAAATGGTAATAAATACCAGGATTTGCCGATCATATTGGCCATTAAGTTAAAGGCCATTCCAATGAAGCCTGAGGATAATCCCAAAGCCATTAGTCTTGAGTAGGACACAAAGTCACCGACCCAGGATGATAACCCATAGAGATTGTAGACACCACCGGCGATTCGGCCGCCCCAGCCCAAGGATTCTCTGGCTGAGAAGATCACGATCATGGCCATGCCGATGACCATGACCACTGTGGCGATGGTACCGACAATAGCCGGCAGGCCAAGGGGTCCGGCTAAGAGCACAAGGATCAGTCCGGTCAATGTCATATACCAAGACAGGACATCATAGACTGCATCCATGGGCTGGCCGTTTCGGATCATGACATAGGCCTTGATGGCCAATCCGAAGAACAGCTGAATACCACCTAGGATCACCGAGATGATCAAAATGGTCATAAAGTCTTCGCTGGGATTCAAGAGTCCCGGGATCCCCAATTCCAATGAGAAGTAGGATCCGTAGATAATGCCCCAGATTATGGATGGGATCGACAGGTAGAAGAAGAAGCGGACCATGTTTTTCATGCCGGACTTCAAATTCATTTTCTTTAAGGCATAGCCTGCTCCTAAAAACAGCAGTAAACCATAGCCGGCATCACCGATCATCATTCCGAAGAACAGAAAATAAAATGGTGCCAGCATCGGTGTCGGGTCGACGCTGTCATAGGACGGCAAGGAATACATTTTCGTGATATTGGTAAAGGCGCTGTTGAACTTATTGTTTTTCAACATGATCGGAACGTCCTGGTCATCGCGGGTGGCGTCGGTGGTCTGCAGATAATACATATCCCCAACGGCATCTTCAATGGCTTTCTTGAATTCTGCGGTTTGCTCCGTGGGGATATACCCTTCGGTGGCTTTGGTAAACTCACTGGCTACAAACAGGTTATCCGCCATCAGTCGATTTTTTTGATTGGCCAGATATTCATAGGCCATTTCAAGTTTCGGCAGATCGCCGCCGTAGACTTTGAGTTCTTCTTTGGTTTCTCTCTGCTTTGCCTTGATTTCAATGATTTCTTTATTGAGGCGTTGTTTGCGCTCTAAGGGAACTTCATCGTAATCCAGCCGCATTTGTGAGAAGGCCGAGTGCTTAAGGAATTCCGTCAGCTTATGCTCTTCCTTGGGATGCGTCAATAACAAATACCAAATATCGGTTTTTGTGCCGCCCACCGCCGTCACCGTTGTAAAATCAAGCTTACGAATGTTGGCTTCAAATTCCAGGCTGATCTTACGAGGGACTGATCCCAAGATCCCCTTGGCAACTTGGAGGTTTTCCAAGCTTCTGGGTGATACATCCAAGTTGGTCCAGTTGGAAACTTCTTCCAGGTCGGCTCTTAATTTTGTTTCTTGATGAGTTAAGGCATCCAACCGATCGGAAATTTCTTTGACCTTGTAATAGGTCTCTTCCCAATTGCTTTCGTTGACTTTCGTCGCTAATTCGTCAAACCGAATGATGGGGTTCCCAGCCTGAAGGCCTTTGAGCCCGCCCGGGCGAACATCATAATTCGACAGCAGCTTGATGGCATAATTTACCTTTTCAACCTGCTCGTTGAGTTTAATGACCTCAGCCGGAATTTTTTCGATTTTGACAGTCTCCTCCTTCTCCCCTTGCGGATCGTCCAGGACTGGCTTCAACAGATGAACATAATTGAACGTCTGCAATTTTTCCAGCAATGCCTGTTGATCCCGAGAGAACGTAAAGAGGCTGAATTTGGTCATATTAACTATTGCCATGTATCTTCACAATCCTCTCCAGTATGGCCTGCGCTGCTTTGTCAACTTCTGACTCCTTGATCTCTAAAATTGCTTCCACGGCTGCTTTGCCTTCCTTTTGAACTCCTTCCAGGGACTTTTCAGCTTCTGTTTTTGCTTTTGCTTTAATTTCCCCAGCTTCTCGATTCGCCTGTGCTATGATTTCTGCATTATATGTCTTTGCTATGTCCTCAGCTTCTTTAATCACTTCTTTGGACTTTGTCTGTGCATCAAAAACCAGTTTCCTGGCTTCTTCCTCCGCCAGACGGATTTTCTCGATCGCTTCCTTAGCCAATATCTCACCGCCTTTACATTTAAAAATAATATAGACTCAGTATGCCTGTTAAAACTAATTCAAACTAGTACTATTTGATAAAATTAAAACAGGGGCTATTTCTCTATTGAAACGAATTCAACGTCTGATATTTTTTTCACCGGAATCAGTTCGGCTGTTTCCAAGGAATAAAACACATAGGTTTCCTTCGGTACAATCTGTGCATTGTGTTGAAACCACAATACGTCAATTCTAAACCCAGACACGTTTCCCTTCAATACTAAACTTTCACTTTCATTGCATAATAACCGTACCCGTCGACTGTTATAAAAGCCCGTTTGCAAACGCACAGGCAGCGAGCCCTTCCGGTTTGACAATATATAGTCAAACACTAGGAGATTGCTCAAAATATCTCGATCAGCGGGATGCAACTGATCCCCCAAATCAAGTAACGCACTGTAGTATTCTTCGTATTTAGGGGGTTGTTGTCCCCGTTGATACTTCGATATTAATTCTACAACATTTATGAACATTTTCCACGGTTCTTCATAGATCATTAACAAATACTTCATGGAGTTCGAAAATTTTCCTGAATTCAGATATTTGTCCGTTACCTTCTCAATTTGTTTTATTTGCTGAAGGTCAAGGTAGCTCATCCGGTCCGTTTGGAGCACTTCGTAGGGCGGCCAGCTGCGGTGGACGATCCCATGGCGCTCTTTGGTCAATGCCAGGGGGGTCCCTTTTAGTACTTTTAAAAATCCGACTTGGAGCATTTGCGGCTTCATCGCGATGCAGTCATTGAAGCTTTTGCGAAAACTGGCCAGGGTATCACCGGGCAAACCGGCGATCAGATCGGTATGGACATGGACTCGGCCGGCCCCAATGATCCTCGCCAAGGCACTTTGCAGACGCCTCGGGTCGTCCACCCGCTCGATCAGCTGCAATACAGCCGGGTTGGTACTTTGGATCCCGGCCTCGATCTGGAACAATCCCGCCGGACAATTGGTAAAGAGTTCGATCAGCCGATCTGAGAGCGTCGCCGCTCCGACTTCAAAGTGAAACGATGTTGAATAGTTATGCAAAATGGTTTCATCCACAAGAAAGGAAAGCACTGCATAGGCCCACTCTTCCCGAATGTTAAACGTTCGATCGACAAACTTGACCAAGGGCACGCCGGCTTCCATAAAGACTTTCAGTTCACGGCGGACCATGTCCACTGGTTTATGGCGCAGACTTCGGTCGATGGAGGACAAACAGTACGTACATCCATATGGACAGCCCCGTTGGCCTTCATAATAAACTATTCGGTGGTCAAGGGCGATTAGTTGAGCTGCATCATAAGGAAACGGCACATCGGCCATATTGATCAGCGCCACAGGACCCGTATCGATGACCCCTGC
Source organism: Clostridiaceae bacterium (assembly GCA_049294805.1). Taxonomy (GTDB): domain Bacteria; phylum Bacillota; class Clostridia; order Clostridiales; family Clostridiaceae; genus JG1575. Next base: position 65,247 of record JBAQDU010000121.1, on the reverse strand, counting down.
GTCCGTTTTAAGGTAAAGACCGGGTAGATCGGCCAAATGGTCAGCTGCAGCTACTGGTGCGCCCTGCCCCTTGGCAGAGGCCCCGCAAAGGGCAGCTAGGACTCCCGGGAAAACCGCCTCCCCTTCCCCAGCCATGATAAAGTCAACCGGAGACTGGTCCAAAAAACTCCTGGCATCATAGGCCACTTCCGGTCCGCCACAGCCGATGATGACTTTGGGGAGGACGAGTTTCAAGGCCCCGATCAGTTGTTTGACCACCGTAATATTCCAGATATAACACGAAAAAACCACAAGATCAGGAGCTTTGCTGACCAGAGCTGCTAACACCTGATCGACATTCTCATTCACTGTAGTTTCTAAAAGTTCGGATTCACAAGGTGACGTCTCGGACAGCTTTAATAAATAACGCAATGCCAAGTTTGAATGAATGAATTGTGAATCAATGGCAACAAACAAAACACGCATAGTTTTCTCCTAAGAAGTACTCCTATTATCATACCATTTTAGCGAGGCAATAGATAGAAATCCCCACAACTAAATAACGTTTACCACAACTCGTACTATAGGTAACAATAGAACCCAAGCCACCCAAGCAACCAAGCAACCAAGCCATCCAAGCCACCCAAGCAACCAACCAAGCAACCAAGCCATCCAAGCAACCAAGTATCCTAAGTTTAGCAGCCCTAGTTAACCAACCCTAGTTATCCAAACCATGTAAAGCAACCCAAGTTAACCAACGAGTATTTTAATAAAAGTTACCGATATGATCGAGTGTGCCCCGCAAACTATGCGGGGCATGGGTTTTTTTGGAGCGCCGAAAACACGGATCAAACCGGGCTGGCTTAGCAACGTTTAAGATTGGATAGCCATCGTGCTTGGTCATAGATGAAGCGCTCATCGGTAGATGATGCCTCTTGCCAAAACTACTGGATCAATGACCTCCTCCCCTGGTCTCCTTATTTTTATTCGTGTTTTAATGCTTTTAATCGGTAAATTATCACTTATCCATGATTTTTCTAAAAAAATTTATTTATTCCAAAAATTATTTATTCCAAAAATTATTTAATCATAGAAAATGACCGAAATAAAAATTTCGGTCATTTTCTATGATTTTTAAATCTGAGGCGGTTTTTTATATATCTCACCTATCGTTGGCGGTCTAAGCCATCATTATTTTATCCCTGTTTAATTTACGGATTGGACTGATTGTGATCGGTGTGATGATTCGTTTGGGTTTGACTCCCCTTGATCTGACGCAGTTCGGTCCGTTTGGAATGCTCTTCTGCGTTTAGCTGCGAAAACCAGGCTTCATAAAAGTCCAAGAGAAGACCGGCGGTGGTTCGTTGCGCCAACGGGATCAACCGAGTGGACATATAGGTAAAGGCTTCTTCATCATTTTCAATGGATCGGGCTTCCTGATAGATCTCATTGGCCAGCCGGGCATTTTCGGAAATATACATTTCAAATTTTGGATACCGGTTGATGCCACTTTTGACGGTAAAATCCATGGTATCCCAGGCGTGGGCCAAGATCCATTGCTCATAGTCGCGATGGGAATCCAACAGCCGGTTATTGATATGCTGCGGTACCGTCATATCCTGAATCAGGTGGCAGATGACCCCGGTATAGAACAAGGCTCTGGTTAAATTGTCGTGTTTGGCATAATGCATCATTTTTTCACGGTATTTCATGGTTTCAGTTAAGGCATCGGAAAAGCCGTAGAGCCCTTTTTTCAATTCATGATGGTAAAAGTGGTTGATGCTCTTAAAGTCCTGGTCGATCCAGGTCGCCCCTTCGTTCAACGGCTTGATGTGATCTCGGTAAAAGTCGGCGGCCTCATAGTAGTATTCATTTTCTAAAATATGGACTGCCTTGATATTGATAAAGCGATGCATCAGACAGGAGGTCTTAAAGGCCATCTTTTTAAAAGGATTGGCTGCTTTCATTATCCCGGTGGCTACTTTACCAAAGGTTTTCTCGAGTCGACCGGCCCGGTGGCGATAGGATGAATCAATTTTACTTACGATATTCTCCATTAATATATATCACTTCCATTATTAGTTCCCAAAGGGGAACTTAATTTATCGAATTGAGTGGTTTTGAATTGAATGGTTCTATTATACTATTAAATAAGAATGATTATCATTTAAAATGCCAAATATCGGCATTTTTAATCTAAGATTAACCTTATTTCGCACTGGACACGATCAAGTTGAACTGATTGGATCAACCCCATTGCTTTGCAAGGGTAAGACTAGTCCGGTAGGAGGCGCTGCAGAAAATCCGGTAATTTGACAGCTAGACCTGGTCGGATCGAGTTTAGTTCACTTTTTGAAATACCGCCGAGGAGAATAAGGACTACGCTGTAGATCAATATTCCCAGGAAGACCAAACCCAAAATAAGTAACCCGTTGTTCAATCGTCCGGTTAATTGAGGTAGCACTTGTTGACTGACCAGGAGGACTGCGCCCATGGCCAGGGCACCAAGAGCGGCTCTGGCCATAAAGGCAGCATGATTGACGGAAAATCCAAGTTTGCGGCGGATTAAGAATTCATTGAATACCACGGTGACGATCCCTTGAAGATAACTGCCCATAACGGCTCCCTGGCCTCTTAAGTCCGGTCTTGCGACCAAGAAATAATTGGCAATGATTTTGACAATGATTCCCGCCATCAAAGGATACAGCGATTCCCGAGTCAACCCTTGAGCCTGTAATAAAACCGTCTGGATCAACGTCAAGCCGCTGAAAATAATGACGTAAGACCCCATGGCGATCAATAAGCCGCGGGTCGGATCCCCGTCAAACAACGCGATATTGGCTGGTTTTGCCACTGAAAATAAACCGATGGCCGACGGGATGGTCAAAATATAGTTAAGTTTTAAAGCCAATAAATATTTTCGTTTTAATTCTGCTTGATCGCCAATACTTGCAGCTCTGGTCAAGGCCGGAAACAGCGAGGTGGTCAACGCCACTAAAACCGTCAGCGGCACGGCGATGATGGTCTTATAGGATGATAAGTGGGAATAGGTAATATTGGACTGAGCCACGGTCAACCCGGAGACCAAGAGTCGGCTCTTCACGTTGATCAAGTCAACAATACTGCCAAACTGAGTGGCGGCAGTACCTAATGCCAGTGGGATGGTATAGGCTAACAACCCTTTTGCCACCAGTCGCTCTGTACCATCTTTGATCCGATCACCCGGTTCGCCTTTGGCTGTCTTTCGATAATGATAAATCAAGTACACCGCAGAGACCAATGCGCCCACCAAGGTGCCTGAAGCAGCTCCGGCGACTCCATACCTGATGCCCATGGGAATCAAGGCCATGGCTAAAACCAGCGAAATGATGACATTCGAGACTTGTTCCCAGATCTGGCTTACGGCTGTGACGGTCAATACTTTGCGTCCCTGGAAATAGCCGCGGTAGGCACTGGAGACGGAGGTCACTGCGATGGCCGGCGCCAAAACCCGCATGGCGTCGATACTCAAAGGGGCCCCGGCCACATTCGCCAAGGCTCCGGCCAGGACGAAAAATAAGACCGCCATGAATAGCCCCGTGGCGGCCAAGATGTTCCGGGAGATCCGGAATACTTTATGGGCTCCGCCGATGTCATTTCTGGCCATGCGTTCGCTGACCATCCGGGCAATTCCCTTGGTCAGCCCCTCGTTGGTCACCACATAGACAAAGGCAAAAAAATCATAGGCCGTGGTATAGGTACCGTGTGCTTCGGCTTTAATAACATAAAGCAGCACCGGTACATAGACCAGGGACATTATCTTCATTAGAAAAGTAGCCGCCGTCAGAACAATGAAGCTCCTGGACGTGGTTTCTTCTTTCACACTCATGAGACCACCTGTTAGAGTTCGACGCGGAATACATCCGTTTTGATGTGACGGAATAAAGGCGGCAGTTTAACTGTGATGATCTTATGCTGCAGATAGCTTAAGAAATCATCCGTCTGAGTAAACGTCACTTTATAGGCGTATAAATACTGGAATTTCAATGCGTATTTATTGTCAAACCATTCGTTAATGACCCGATTTCCGTATTTGCGGTCGCCCACGATGGGATTGCCCATATAGGCTAAATGAGCTCTTAACTGATGCGACCGTCCGGTGATCAAGTTGAGTTCCAAATAGGAATACAGTCCATTGGATTCAATGGTACGAGTTTCCATGCGGATGACCTGGCGATTCTCACCGGGTTCATCGTATATTTTTGACACATTGCGGTCAGCATCCTTAAGGATATAGCCTTCCTTGAGTCCATCTTCGATCCGACCTTTGACCAGCGCGATATAATCCTTACGCAGTCCGCCCTCTTTGATGATGGCATTAAGGCTTCTGGTTGCTTCGGCATTTTTACCGAAGATGACGATCCCTGATGTATTGCGGTCCAACCGGTTGACCGGTGAAGGTGAATACTGGGTCTCTTCATCGGGATTCCAGTCCCCTTTTTCCGAGAGATAGCTAAGGACATGGTCGGTTAAACTTGGGTTCTCTGATCCGTCTGGATGAACCAACACACCAGGCCACTTTTCGATCATTAGAATGTTCTTATCTTCAAACACAACTTTGAAATCCACCGGAACATCCATGAATTCCTGTTTGGCAACAGCTTTTCGAGAATCAAGATACTTGATCTCCAGAGTATCGCCTTCAGTGAGACGGTCCTTTTCTTTTGCTCTGGCTGTGTTGAGACGGATATCTCCCTTACGGAAGGCTTTATAGATAGCCGACAACGGGACATCCCTCATCAGCTTTTTAACATATTTCTCGACACTTTGGCCGGCATCGTTCGGTCCGATCTTTATAATCATAAATGTTTAGTTTCCCCTGTTCTTGAGTGTAAATTTGTATCAATTGATTATATCAGAAATATGTGTATAAAGTTGACAAACTGGGAACACTCATTAAACGCTCAATTAAGCTCGTAAATCTTACCTAACCTAACCCGAATTCTAATTCAAATTTAACTTAATTCAAATTTAAATTCAAACTTAAACTTAAGCCTAAACTTAAGTTCAAATCTAAACTCAAACCTTAACTCAAACCTATGCACCAATCTTCACTCATACTTAATTTAAACTCATACTTAAACTCATACTTAAACTCATACTTAAACTCATACTCAGACTCATACTCATACTCTAACTCAAACCTAAATTCATACTCAACTAAAACTAAAACTCAAACTCAAACTTAAACACATGCTCAATTTTTTTATGTTTCAGTCTGCTGGAGTTTCGATGGCTTGATGCTAGCTCATTTGTTTATTTTTTTACCAAAGAATCGGTGTTTCCTCTTCTTGGTGTCTTTATGGCTCGCCGGGTCATCCAAGATTCTTGAAAAATTCTCATTGGCCATTGCTGACTCCAATAGAAACCGCGATGGGGTGGCTGGTTTCCCTAGATACATCCTGGGGCTCAAGACGGTTAGTTCATGTCTGGCCCGGGTCACTGCCACATAGTAGAGCCTGCGTTCCGCTTCGATCTCATCGAAGGCTTTCTCATGGGGGATTTTTCCTTCGATGACATTTAAGACGTAGACTTGATCAAATTCCATGCCTTTGACACCATGCATGGTGGATAAAAGAATTCGAGACTCGTCATCCGGATGCTGACAGATTTCGTCAAAGGCTGTTATATAACGCAAAAAAGTTGTGGTATCTAAAAATCTGCCTGCTTCAGTGGCAAACGATTCTACTTCCTGGATCAGACCTTGAAAACTGGCCCCCGTGGTTTTAGCCAGCTGCTCCAAATAGCGGTAATACCCCATGACATATAGGATGTACCGAACAGCCGCTGTGGGCTTCATCTTCTTTAATTGACCGACATCCCTAAACCAGCCAATTAATGCCTCCCGTTGTGGACCGGTCAAATCGAATTTCTGATCATCCAACAGATCCTGTTCGATCCATAATTTTTGAGTTTCCAATCGTTGTAATATGTCCCTTGATAAACCTACGCCGGGCCGTCGGATGATTTTAAGAAACTTCTGTTTGGCATCCACTGAACCACCATTTGCATAGTGGAGATAATCAATGAGGGTCCGATAAATTTGTTTTTGATATTTGTTATAGACCCGATCCAACAATCCAAAGCGAATGCCGTGTTTGACCAAATAATGGGCAATTTCCTCCAATTCACCATTGGTACGAACAATGACGGCATTGGTTTGATCAAAAGTGGATCGACTGAGCTTTGTAACTAAAACTCCTAAGCCCGCGATTTCATCCAAGGGCTGGATCAATTCAAGGTTCGTCTGGTCCTGGCGGTAATTGCTGATCTCTTTGGGGTAGCGCTCCTGGTTGTGCCGGATGACCGCATTGGCGTAGGCTACCACCGTTGCACTGGAGCGGTAATTGTATTTAAGATACAGGATCCGGCCGCCATTGAATTCATCAGTAAAATGGATCATGGCCGAAGTATCGGAGCCTCGAAAGGCATAAATGCATTGATCCTCATCCCCGACGCAAAAAAGATGGGATCGCTTTGCGATCAGTTTTAAAATATTAAGTTGAACTCGGTTTAGATCCTGGAACTCATCCACCAGAATCCAGCGGTAGCGCTCCTGGATCTGCCCAAGGAAGCCCTCCTCCTCGAACAAATGCAATAACTCCTCTTCCAAGTCATCAAAGTCTAATAAGCCGTTCGCGTCTTTATAATCTTGATAGGCAGACCGGACTTCCAATCTGAAATCCACCGGGATGGATTCATCGATGACTCCGGTGCTGCGCTCTCGGGAGATGTCACTGATATAGGCGGCAATTTCTTCCGGGCTTAAACTGTACTTTGTGCGAATTTCCGATAAAGCCGCCAAGGCCTGAGCATCGGTACTAATTTCCATGGCTTTGCGGTGCCGGCGGATCTCCTGCCAGGCAAAGGCGTGGATAGTACCAAAAAAAGGTGTAACCAGCCGCTGCTGTTCAAAGCGGACCCGCATATTGACGCTGGCAGACCGCGAAAAGGTCAATACCAGGATTTCCTTGGGCGAAAAATTTAAGTCCGTCATTAGAAACTTGATCTTGGCTAGTAATACCGTCGTTTTGCCCGAACCCGGCGGCGCTACCAACAGAACTTTCTCATCTTGGTTTAAACGGGCCGCCTCCTGATATTCATCCAGATCCATGATTTGCCTCCCTTAATTCTTCACACCTCCAGCAAATTAGGCTATTTCACCCATTTATTGGAAAGGTATTGGAAATGTTTACTGATTATTCTTTGCGCCTTGGTCCACAATACGTTATATTATTCTTAAACCTTTGGTAAATTAAACCAAACAACCAAATAACTGATCTACCAATGAACTACAATCGAACTACGAAGAAACCACACATGAACGAATAAGCAAGCTCAACCGATTTTCATCGAAATTCAAAGGAACTTCTAGCAATCTTCTAGCGAACTTCAAGGAAACCTCAAAAAAACTATTTACTCAAATTCCAAATATTAAAGTTACGAGGAAGGGTCAATATGAATGAATTAAAACCAAAATTTAATGTACGTGATCCCAGAAATCTGACCATGCTCACGGATTTTTATGAACTGACCATGGGCAACGGCTATCTGGATAATAAATTGGAGCATAAAGTTGCAACCTTTGATATGTACTTTAGGCGGATCCCTGATGATGGCGGCTATGGCATTATGGCCGGTGTTGACCAGTTGTTGGAATACATTGCAGAACTGGGCTTTACGGAAACGGATATTACATACTTAGAGAGCCTCAAGCTGTTTAAACCGGAATTCATCGATTACCTTAAACATTTTAAATTTACCTGTGATATCTTTGCCATCCCCGAAGGTACGCCGGTATTCCCCAATGAGCCTTTGGTAACGGTCCGGGGTCCTATTTTAGAGGCCCAGCTATTAGAGACCATGGTCCTTTTGACCATTAATCATCAGACCCTCATTGCCACCAAATCCAACCGGATTGTCCGGGCCGCTGACGGTCGAGGCATCTTGGAATTTGGTTCGCGGCGGGCTCAAGGCTATGACGGGGCAACCTATGGTGCCCGGGCAGCCATCATCGCCGGTTGCGTCGGTACGTCCAATACCATGGCCGGAATGATGTTCGATGTTCCCGTTATGGGAACAATGGCTCATTCCTGGGTACAAATGTTTGACAATGAATATGATTCGTTTGTAGCCTATGCAAAAACCTACCCGTCAGACTGCGTCCTATTAGTGGATACTTATAACACATTAAAATCAGGCATCCCCAACGCCATCAAAGCCTTTAACGAGATCGTTGTTCCTTCCGGCCACCGCCCCAAGGGGATCCGGATCGATTCCGGTGACATCACTTACCTGACCATTGAATCCCGGAAAATGCTCGATGAAGCCGGTTTTAGTGATTGCAAAATTTTAGTTTCGAATTCCCTGGATGAATTCATCATTCGTGATGTCTTATCTCAAGGCGCCCAGGTCGATTCCTTTGGTGTGGGTGAACGACTCATCACCGCTAAATCCGAACCTGTTTTTGGTGGCGTCTATAAGTTAGTCGCTGTTGACGATGAGGCTGGAAATCCCTTGCCGCGGATCAAACTCTCTGAGAACGAAGAAAAAATAACCACCCCGGGCTTTAAGAAAATCTATCGTTTCTTCTCCAAAGCCGATAATATGGCTTTAGCCGATGTGATCTGCCATCATGATGAAGTCATTGATGAGAGCCAGCCCTATACGATTTTTGATCCGATCTTCACCTACAAGAAAAAAACCTTACGCAATTACTATGTTCGAGAACTCCAAGTTCCGATTTTCCTCAATGGAAAACAAGTTTATGAGAGCCCCACGGTCAAGCAAATTGCTAAATTCTCTAAAATTGAACTGGATAAACTTTGGACTGAAATCAAGCGTCTGGAAAATCCCCATGGTTATTATGTGGACTTGTCGCAAAAACTATGGCAGACCAAGCAAGACCTGTTAACTGAATTAACGGATGAATTTGCAGAGTGATCCACCCACTAAATTCTCCCATAAAAATAACCCAGCAAAAAAACCGCGTAATGCGGTTTTTTGCTGGGTTTACTGATTATGATGAGGCTGCTCTGGATTTAGCCAGTTCATTGAGTGCATCGGATATGGCTTTCACATACCGATCAAAGCGATCATTGGGTTCTGATTCCCGGGTGTTATTAAACAAGGCCTTTCGCTGGCGTTGGGTGATGACCAGTTGAATACCGGCCCCATTGGCATTGCGATTCACAAAATTTTTGGGGTCCTTGCCCTGGAATTCACTTGGTGCTAATTCAGCATCAAACCCGGCCGAGCGCAGCGCATTACGAACCAAGACAGATCCTTCTTCATCCAGTCCGCCGATATAGGTCAGGCGATTGTCTTCACTGGTATTGCCACTGACTGACAAGGTGATCTGGGCCTTTTTATTCATCGCTTCCAGTACCGGCGCATTATAACTCACCGACGATATATGGAGACGTTCATAATTTCCGGTATCCAGCCGACCGCTAAAATCAAAAAGGTTAAAGGTATCCCCCGCGATGCCCCGGCTGATGGTTGAAGTATAAAGGACGGTTTTGCCCCCATAGGGTGCTACGATCAAGATCGGACTGTCTTTTTCAACAGTGGTGATCTCGTAGGAAGTAGCTGGTTCTTTGCTTAAAAGTTCTTTCATATCCCGGTAATAGTCGTTACCAACCGGTGGTCGTAATTGATAGCCGAACAGGTACACGAGTCCGAATAAAGCGATAATAATTAGGACCAGAAGCGGCTCAGGGATCTTCCCAAACCGTTTCTTCCCTGAGCTTTTTGTAGTATTCATTGCAACGCTCCTCTTTTTGTCATTTCACTATAATTATCATACCATATTCTGCTTTACCCAAAAGAAAAAACCGCGCTAGGCGGCTAAAGAAAAATGATACTGGGGATCGCCAATATTATGCAACGGACCCCCATTGTTTAAACAATGCGCTCTTTGCTTGGGTTCGAATTTTTCACTGGGTCGATCCACTGTTTCAATGGAGTGATCCCTTTTTTCATCTTTTCATCTGTTCATCTTTTCATCTTTTCATCTGTTCATCTGTTTCATCGGACCAACCCAAAGTTATCCAAGGGCCAAAAGCGCAATCCGGCCTTGGCTAAGATAGCGGACTCATCCACAAACCCCACTTCCGGGAATCGAGAATCCTTGGAATCGCTCCGGTTATCTCCCATGAAGAAGAATTTATTCTCCGGCACATAGAATACGCCGTTATAGTAATCCCGGTTATTTAGGTAATCCTCATCCAATGCCACACCATTGACGGATACCTTGCCTGCGAAGATCTTTACGACATCGCCAGGCGTCCCGATCAATCGTTTGACATAGAGCGTCTCCACGTCATCGGGCCAGACTTTAAAGACAACGATGTCGCCGGTTTTGAGGGCTTTGGGGAAGTATTCCCGGATTACAAACAGATGGTCCCCGCCGTTAATGGTGGGGATCATGGAACCTGATGGTACCAGCACATGAAAAAACGCAAAGCGCTGTATTAACAAAGCCAGGACAAATACGCCCACTACAGGCAAGATCCACGTTTTGAAAAAATGTTTCATATGTTCTCCTTGTCATTTCACTATAAATATCATACCATATTCTGCTTTACCCAAAAGAAAAAACCGCACTAGGCGGCTAAAGAAAAATGATACTGGGGATCGCCAATATTATGCAACGGACCCCCAGTGTTTAATCAATGCGCTCTTTGCTTGGGGTCTATTTTTTAATGGATTGATCCCTTTTTCATCTTTTCAACTTATTCATCAGTATCATCGGACCAAGCCAAAGTTATCCAAGGGCCAAAAGCGCAATCCGGCTTTGGCTAAGATAGCGGACTTATCCACAAATCCCACTTCCGGGAATCGAGAATCCTTGGAATCGATCCGGTTATCTCCCATGAAGAAGAATTTATTCTCCGGCACGTGGAATACCCCGTTATATTGATCCGGCCGTTTAACGTATTCCTCATTGAGGGCTACGCCATTGACTGAGACTTTGCCGTCGACGATTTCCACGGTATCACCGGGCGTTCCGATCAATCGTTTGACATAGAGCGTCTCCACGTCATCGGGCCAGACTTTAAAAACAACGATGTCGCCGGTCTTGAGGGATTCCGGGAAATATTCCCGAACGACAAACATCCGGTCTCCGGTGTTGATGGTGGGGATCATGGAACCTGTCGGTACCAGCACATGAAAAAACACAAAGCGCTGAACTAACAAAGCCAGGACAAATACGCCGACTATAGGCAAGATCCATTCTTTGAAGAAATGCTTCATACGCTCTCCTTCGGTTCAATGAGTCCTTTAAATATTTCTTCAAGGACTGCCGTCCGATTTTCTTTGGTCAAGGAAGAATACATGATGATCTTCTCACCAGGTGCCATGGCCAAGGTCTCACGAATCAATTTTTCATTTTTCTTGATCTCATTGCGCTTGAGTTTATCGAGTTTCGTGGCAACCACCAGACATGGGATCCGGTGATGTTTAATGAACTGATACATCCAGATGTCATCTTGGGTGGGCTGATGCCGGGAATCCACTAAGAGAATGATCTTGCTTAAGGCCTTGCGGTTTTCCAGATATTCGCCCACTAAGTGCTTTAAGGTCTCTTTGGCCGTTTTACTGACTTTGGCATACCCATAGCCCGGCAGATCCACTAAATGGATCGTATCATTAATGAGGAAATAATTGACCAGACGGGTCCGACCGGGTGTATTGGACACCCGGGCCAAGCCCTTGCGGTTTGTCAATGAATTGATGATGGTTGATTTACCCACGTTGGAACGGCCGATAAAGGCAATTTCAGGGCGGTCACCCTCTGGGTATTGTACTTTGGAAGCTGCTGATATTAGAAATTCCGATTTAACGATTTCCATTACTTGTCTCCCATGATGGCTTCTTTAATAACTTCTGAGATCACGGTGACCGGTACAAAGGTCATTTCCGCCTTGATCGCTTCGGGGAGCTTATCAAGATCCCGGATATTTTTCGCAGGAATAATGATCTTTCGGATACCGGCGCGATAAGCCGCCAGTGATTTTTCACGCAGTCCGCCAATGGGCAGGACGCGGCCGGTCAAGGTGATCTCACCCGTCATGGCAATTTCGTGGCTGACTTTTTTATTGGCTAGGGCCGACACCATAGCTGTCGCCATGGTAATTCCCGCAGACGGTCCGTCCTTGGGGGTCGCTCCTTCTGGTACATGAATATGGATGTCCTTGGTTTTGTAGAAGTCATCCGGTACGCCGAATTCTTTGGCTTTGCTCCGGATATAGGAGTAGGCCGCTCTGGCCGATTCTTTCATGACATCCCCTAAGGATCCCGTTAATTCGAGTTTGCCGGAGCCTTCCATGACTTGGACTTCAATGGGCAGTATATCACCGCCGTAGGGTGTCCAGGCCAAGCCCGTGACCACACCGATCTTATCTTCCAAGTCCGCTTTGTCATAGCTGAATCTGGGGTGGCCCAGGAATTCTTCAATGGTTTTGGCGGATATTGTCATGGTCTTCTTCTTAGTTTCCAAAAGTTTGGCAATGGCTTTACGAATCACCGAGGCAATGGTGCGTTCCAAGTTACGAACACCGGATTCCAGTGTATAGCCGTCGATGATAGTCTTAATGGCATCATCGGTGAACTTGATCCGGTTGTTTTCAATGCCGTGCTCAATGAGTTCTTTGGGGAGCAAATGACGCTTGGCAATGTTGAGTTTCTCATCATAGGTATAGCCGGACACTTCAATGATCTCCATCCGGTCTAACAACGGCCGGGGAATGGTATCTAAACTGTTGGCGGTGGTAATAAAGAGCACTTTGGACAAGTCGTATTCCAGTTCCAAATAATGATCCCGGAAGGTTGAATTCTGTTCGGCGTCCAATACTTCCAAGAGGGCATCCGCCGGATCGCCTCTAAAGTCCTGAGCCATCTTATCCACTTCATCCAATAGGAATAGCGGGTTACTGGACTTGGCCTGTCTCATTCCATAAATGATCCGGCCGGGAATGGCTCCAAGGTAGGTGCGCCGGTGTCCCCGGATCTCTGCTTCATCCCGAACGCCGCCTAAGGACATCCGGACAAAGTTGCGGTCCAAGGCATGGGCCACGGATTTGGCTATGGAGGTCTTCCCGGTCCCGGGAGGGCCCACTAGACAAAGAATCGGTCCCTTGATGGAATCCTTGGTGGCTTTAACGGCTAAATATTCAATGATCCGGGACTTAACATCCTTCAAACCATAATGTTCCGCTTCTAAAATTTCCCGAGCCCGGACAATATCATTGTTGTCTTTGGTCACGGTATTCCAAGGCAGGTCTAAGATCCAGTCAATGTAAGTGCGGATGATGCCGCCTTCTGAGGAATAAGGACCGGAATTCTTTAAGCGGTCCAGCTCATTGAGAGCTCTTTCCTTGGCTTCTTTAGGAAGTTTGGCCTTGGTGATGCGATTCTTGTAGCGGGTAATTTCTTTTTTGGTTTCATCCTCTTCACCCAGTTCTTCCTGGATGGCCCGGATCTGCTCGCGCAGGTAATAATCCCGCTGGGATTTATCGATGTTGGATTTGACCTTGGAGCCGATCTTCCGCTCGATCTTTAAGATCTCCAACTCATTTTTAATTAAGACTAAAAGTTTCTCCAACCGTTTTTTAAGGGAAACGGCTTCCAGGAGCTCCTGTTTTTCCTCAGTTTTTAAGTTCATGTAGGAGGCGACCATATCGGAGAACCGATCGGAATCCACCATGTCCTCCACGGTGATCAAGGCTTCGGGGGGCATGGATCCGGACATTTGAACAAAGTCGTCAAAAGCTTCCTTGACGCTGCGCACCAAGGCTTCTTTTTCGGTTTCATCGATATCGGCTTCGGTTTCCACGACTTCAAGCTTCACCCGATGATAGGGTTCGCTGGTCAAGGTGGAAACGAGTTTGCCGCGCTTGGCACCTTCCACCAATACCCGGACGGTATTGCCGGGGAGCTTTAAAAGCTGTCGGATGGTACAAATGGTACCCATCTCAAAGATGTCACCATCGGCTGGATCCTCTTGGCGAGCATCTTTTTGGGTCACCAGGAAGATCTCCTGGTTTTCCATCATGGCCGCATCCAGCGCCTTGATCGATTTATCACGGCCTACATCAAAATGCAGCACCATGTATGGAAAAAGGGTCAGGCCTCTCAAGGGAATGAGGGGCAGTTCCTTATAAGTTTTCATACGTAATATTCTCCTTTGGCTGTGCTATGGTAAAAATTATAACACTGCTGACTTTATTTTTTCTTAAAATATCAAGGCTTCACATAGCTTTCATATTTTGGGGAATCATGGGCGATCATTTGAGCTCCCAGCCGTCGAAGCGACAGAGCATCGGTAAGTCGACTTAGGCTTTGCCACCCATTGTTCCGGGCTTTGTCTTTAAAAGGCACACCGTCCGGTGTGCCTTTTTTTAAGTTTTTCTATGCACTCTCTTCTGTTTCTTTGGTTTGGAGCTTACGAATGATCTCCGGCAATTTGCTGGTCACGGTATCACGGCTGATAATGACCTTACGGATGTCTGGATCCGACGGGGTCTCAAACATGATCTCGCGCAAGACATCCTCTAAGATGGAGCGCAGTCCTCTGGCACCGGTGTCTCGACCGATGGCGATATCAGCAATGGCCTCTAGGGAGTCATCGGTGAATTCAAGTTCTACATCGTCCAGATCAAACAATTTGATGTATTGACGAACCAGGCTGTTTTTAGGCTCTTTGAGGATCCGGACCAGGGATTCGCGATCCAAAGGATCCAAGGTCACCGCAATGGGCAGTCGACCGACTAATTCCGGGATCAAACCAAACTTGGTCAGATCCTGGGGAAGGACTTTGCGGAGTATTTTACCCACATCCACACCGTGTTTGCTCTTCACTGCCTGGCCAAAGCCCATGGCGGAAGAAGTGGTGCGCCGTTCGATGATCTTTTCAATTCCGTCAAAGGCACCGCCACAGATAAACAGGATATTGGTCGTATCGATCTGCAGGAATTCCTGATGGGGGTGTTTGCGGCCGCCGTTGGGCGGAACGGAAGAAACGGTTCCTTCCAAAATCTTTAACAGAGCTTGCTGGACCCCTTCTCCGGATACATCCCGGGTGATGGAGACATTCTCAGATTTACGAGATATCTTATCAATTTCATCGATGTAGACAATTCCCTTTTGAGCTTTTTCAATGTCAAAATCAGCATCCTGGATCAGTTTTAACAGGATGTTTTCAACGTCCTCACCCACATAACCGGCTTCGGTCAGGGTTGTGGCGTCGGCAATGGCAAAGGGGACTTTTAACAGTTTGGCCAAGGTCTGGGCCAAATAAGTCTTACCTGAGCCGGTGGGTCCTAAGAGAATGACGTTGGACTTTTGCAGTTCAACTTCTTTATCCAAGCCCTGTTCTTGATTATTGATTCTTTTGTAGTGATTATAAACGGCAACGGCCAATGTCTTCTTCGCATCTTCTTGACCGATGACATATTCATCGAGGTGACGCTTGATTTCAATGGGTTTGGGCAGATCCGTTAGAATAAATTCATCATCGGTCCCCAGTTCTTCATCGATGATCTCTGAGCATAAATCAATACATTCGTTGCAGATGTAGACTCCCGGGCCCGCCACCAGCCGTTTGACCTGGCTTTGGGTTTTCCCGCAAAATGAACACCTGAAATTAGCACTATCGTCTTTTTTTGTCATTTTTACCTCCGTCAAGACCAACTGGTCTTATGGGTTAATCTTGTGGTTTGTGTTCAGCCTGAGCTTCCTGGGCATAGTTGTCGATGACTTTGTCGATCAAGCCGTAGGCCTGGGCTTCCTCAGCTGTGAAGAAGAAATCCCGTTCCACATCACGGCGAATGATTTCAATGTCTTTGCCGGAGTTTTCGGCGATGATCCGGATCATCTTTTCTTTAGTTCTTAAGATCCGTTTGGCGTGGATCTCGATGTCAGTGGCCTGACCCTGGAAACCGCCCAAGGGCTGGTGCATCATAATTTCGGCATTGGGCAAGGCAAAGCGTTTGCCTTTGGTTCCGGCAGTCAATAGGAATTGACCCATGGATGCCGCCATACCGACACAAATCGTGACAACATCAGGCTTAATATACTTCATGGTGTCATAGATCGCCATTCCGGACGTGATGGAGCCGCCGGGACTATTGATATATAAGAATATATCCTTATCCGGATCTTCGCTTTGTAGGAATAAAAGCTGGGCTACCACAAGGGATGCCATCGTATCATTGACCTCACCTGAGAGCATGATAATTCGGTCTTTTAATAGTCTTGAGAAAATGTCGTAGGACCTTTCGCCCCGGGCAGTTTGTTCAACTACCATTGGTACTAAACTCATTCTAATACCTCCTTGAGTTCTTATTGAGAAACTAAGTTAGCTTCTCCGCTTATTTATATATTTAATAATTTAGCAATGCAGCATCGTATTGAAAAATGACATATCCGATCAAATCAGCCTAGTCGGTTTATTCTCCCATTTATTATAGGAGTTTTGTCTCTTTTTATACATAGCTTACCCTCTATTATCGGGCTTAATGATTAAAATCAAATGAACACCAATGGTGTCTTCTTTAATTCTTTACATTAAATCATTGTAACATAACCCTGATTATTTTCCTACTGTTTCGCTCGGGATAGATCAATTGGAGATCAATTTGGGATCGATCAATCCAAGATCGATCAATGGCGGCGATCAGTCAATTGGGGAACTGCTACTAAAACCGTGGTTCTATCCATGAGTGTTTCAGGAATAGAATCTGGCAACATGAAGCTGTTAGATTTCCCCCACACTCTCAGCTGGATAAACGGCTTCTAAATAAGTCTTAGTCAATGAAATATTTTTCGAATAGATCACCACTGTTATTTCATCGCCGGCTCGAAGAATTGTATTGCCGTCGGGAATTATTTCGTCGCCGGAGCGATCAATGGCTACGATCAGTGTTTTTGACGGAAGATTTAGCTCCCGAACTTTTTTATTGACCATTATGGACATGCCGGGTAAGCGGAATGTATGGATCACTCGTTTGGTCTCAATTTGAGTTTCGCCGGACTTTCCAATGATCCGTTCCAGGAGAATTTCATAGATGGGCAGACATTTTAATAGTTCCGCTGTCAAATAAGCGCAAATGGCAATGATGCTGATGGGCAATAAATGCTGAAAGCTTCCCGTCATTTCCGTCACAAGGATGATGGATAGGATCGGGGATCGAACCACTGCCGTCAGTATACCGGCCATGCCGTAAATAATGAAATTCGCACTAAACCCGGTATCTAAGAAGCCCCCTTGCTGAACCAGCTGGAACATCAGCATTCCGGTGATCCCGCCCATGACCAGCACCGGCAGGAAAATACCACCTTGGGCTTTGGATCCGTAACTTAAGGCTGTTAGGAGGAGTTTTGCAATCAAAAATGAAATCAAAGCCGGGATGGCAAAGCCGCCGCTGCTGATTTCTTCCATGAGATGGTGGCCGCCGCCTAGTAGATCCGGATTATAATAACCCAAAGCGACCAGGATAAGGATCGCAATGACGGGCCAATAGCGCGCATCGATCTTGGCGTTCTTATAGGCATCTTGAAACAATGTAATTGCCTTTATGAAGATCACCCCGATGACGCCGGTGATGACACCGGTCAAGACGACCAAATAATAAAATTTCAACGGCAAGGATTGCGTTACTTGGAACTGAAATACCGGACTTAGCCCAAAGATATATTTGGACATGAAATCCGCAATAACGGCAGCGATTAGGCTGGGGATCAAGAGTAAGGCCGAGAAGTTTTTATGCATTTCCTCCAAGGTAAATAAGGTGCCGGCCAAGGGTGCATTAAAGGCAGCCGCAAGTCCGGCGGAGGCTCCGGCTGAAATTAAATAATTCTCTTCCGTGGCATCGCGTTTGAGAAGCTTGGAAGCAATTTTGCCCATGGCCGCTCCGATTTGGATCGACGGACCTTCCCGACCCAAGGATAATCCCGTCAAGTTGCTTAAGATGCCTCCGGTCATTTTTGAAAAGAGGATCCGCAGGGGTTTCATGTCAAACAATCCCAAAATTTCACCTTGGACTTGGGGAATACCCGAGCCGGCAGACAATGGCTCCCACTTGACGAGTTGTCCAATGATCAGACCCGCCCCGATGCTAAAGAGGATCCAGAGCAAAATATGGGACCCTTGCTGATCGCGGTAGATCACATCTCGGATCACATCCGTTTTTGAGAGTGCCCAGCGGTAGATCAATGAGAAAAACCCGCCCAGAATACCTGCTAGGATCCCATCGGTGACTAGCCTTCGCTTGAGCTTACTGTAATTTTTGAGTCTGTCTTTCATTTTCATATTTATCCCCTCTTCTACTGCCGATCTTTTATTACCCGCTGGTCTTTTCCTTGGCTTGTCTTTTTTTCCGTCCCACTCCCCGGTATTACTGTCGTACTTGGGTCGTCGGTTCCTGCTTATACGTGTGAAAGAAGCTGCCTGACCTTGCGTAGTCCTGCAGCTTCTTTTGATCAATCATTGAACTGGTGGTTGCGCTCGGATCCAACCGGTCAGACCGCATTGAATCAATTCGTGCGCAGTGTCCAGTTTGACCGATTATTCTTCGTGGTGAGCCATTGGATCATGACCATCAACGAAAGTTACTTTCGTGACAAGATCAGCCAAAACTTTCTTTAACTTAACGTCATGTTCAAGTCCGGACTTATTGGTCTTTAAAAGCTGCTCGGAGAATTTCTCATCCTGGCTGTACATTTTGGCATACTCTTTGGCTAATTCAATGAGCTCATCTTCAGTAGTTTCCACTTCTGAATTCTCGATGAGCTTATCAATGACTAAATCAGTTTTAGCCCGCTTCACTGCATTTTCCTTCATTTGTTCTCTGGAGGATTCTTCAGTTGATCCGGTGAGCTGATAGTAAGTCTTAAGATCCAATCCCTGGTAGGATAATCTCTGCACTAGATCCTTGACCATGTTGTCGAGCTGACGTTCAACCAACGCATTTGGTACGTCAATGTCCGTCTTTTCGACCAAGGCAGTCAATGCGCTTTCTCTGGCAGCATCTTCCATATGTTTGTCATAGTCTTCCTTCATTCTCTTATGAAGATCGCCTCTTAATTCTTCAACCGTTTCAAACTCAGAAACTTCCGATGCAAATTCATCGTTAAGTTCTGGAAGTTCTTTGGTCTTGATGCCATTGAGCTTAACTTTGAAAATAGCTTCTTTGCCGTTTAATTCATCAACGCCATAAGCTTCTGGGAAAGTCACGACGACATCTTTCTCTTCGCCGACTTTAAGGCCTTCTAACTGTTCTTCAAAGTTACCGATGAAGCTGCCTGAACCTAATTCAAGGTCGAAATCCTGAGAAGCTCCGCCATCAAAGGCAACGCCGTCAACGGTTCCATCGAAGTCGATGGAAACATGATCGCCTTTTTCAGCGGCTGATCCCTCCGCTTTGGACAACAATCTTGAGTTCTTCTCTCTCATTGCTTCCATTTCGTTGTCAACATCCGTCTCTGAGAAAGGATGGTCATGCTTAGGAACTTCCATTCCATTGATCTCAGGCAAAACGAACTCAGGGATAACATCCACAATTGCGGTATACTTTAACCCTTCTTCTTCACTACGGTCTGTAATGTCGATTTGTGGATAGTCGACTGATTCGATCTTATTTTCTTCTACAATTTTAAAGTAGGAATCATTGAGTGAGAAATTGTCAGCATCTTCGTACAATGCTTCCACTCCAAACTTTCTCTTGACCATTTCATAAGGTGCTTTGCCCTTTCTGAAACCTTGAATCTGGAACATTTCCCGATTCTTTTCAAAAGACTTCTTCAAGCTTGCCTGATATTCCTCGGCGCTCACTGTGACTTCAAGTTTCATCTGATTTGATGAAATTTTTTCGATTTTATAATCCATGCTTTCCTCCTCACATTCCACTTGCGGGATATGTGTTACTCATGCAAAATCATGCCTAACAATTATAACACAAATTTTAAATAGTGATGTTAACAATATGAAACTTGACCACTAAGGGGACCACTAAGGGGACCACTAACCCTCGACAACGAACTACTAACCTCAACCCCCACCGTTTATCATCGTCATTGATTATAACTATTGAATTGATTATTCTGGTTGCACCGGTTTTTCCTTCCAATAGAGTCCATTGTCACGTTTCAAGAGCCCTTCCATGATCAATTCCCGACGGATGGTACAAAAGTCATCATGAAAATCAGCAATGATGAGATTCACTTCTTTTTCCGGATAGGTCCGGTCCAGATCAAAGCTCCGGGCGATTTCTTCTAAAATTACCCGTTTTTTCTTTCGTTGGACCGGAATGGTTTTTAGCTTGCCATTGACCATAAAGTTATCGATAATATTCTGTCGGTACCCATTCTCCCGTGCCTTGAATACATCAGTAGTCCCCGAAATATTCAAAAGTTCTCCCAAAGACTTACGAAGCGCTTCGGTTTTTAGATGGTACATCGTATAATATTGCTCTTTTTGACCTTCCACTAACCCTACTTCTTCCAGTTTTTTCAAGTGAAAGGAAACTGTACTTGGAGCCAGGTCTAGAGTAGCTGCAAGCTCCTCCACATAACTTGGTCCGACCTTAAGTCGATCCAAGACTTCCAGTCGTGATTTATCAGAAAGTGCTTTCATTAACTTGATCGCATCCTTTCTGGTTGATTCTTTCGTACTTAAATCTTTTGTGGTTGATTCCTTCTTAGTTGATTCTTTTGTGATTTTTAATTCGACCATGCTTATCATCTCCCTTGTTTTTTTATTTCGTTCACTATTTCTACTTAGACCTCACCGGCTTTTATCCAGGGCCAAATTCACAAAATGTCTCATCGCTAATCTTAAAATCCCGTTTTTAAAAATTTCAGCTGTTTTGGGTTTTAGTCTACTTAGACAGTTCAATTACTTTAGATTTTCCAAAAATCAGACACCCCTATTTTATTTTTTCACCTTGACTCTCTCTACCTTGAATCTAATCATTGTTGTTATTTAATATTATAACCATCGATTTAAATTTAGTAAATCTATTTTTAAGATTGTCGCATTAAAAACTATGAAATAGATCCAAACTATGTTTTTGAATCAAGTTTTTCTAAGGAGGATCTTTTAAAGCAGATAAAGCGGGCTATTTTAAAGCTGGCTATTTTTAACCAGGTTCTTTTTAAAATACGATTTGATTTTTGATTACAATTCAAATTTTAATATGAGTGAAAAGTGTGGCAACGATACCTCAATTTTCTCTCAGATTTCATTGACCTTTACAAAGATTTAATACCATTGAAAAACTATACTGAAGGTAATAAATCCAATAGGGGGAAATTAACTATGAAAAAGAATTTACTATCACTACTCGTTGTAACCGGACTGGCCGGTTCAATCTTTGTAGCACCGACAGTCTTTGCTGCCGGGGATGCTGCAACTCAAACTGCTCAAACTACAACAACTCAGGCTCAACTTAGAGATGGAGCAGGGCAAAACACGACTTCACCGGAATTCTTAGATGAGGACAAGGATGGTATCTGTGATAACTTTACTGAAGGCACTTTCCAAATGATGCGCGCCGGATCAGGCAGACCTGATGGAGTCCCTGGTGGTTTGGGTCAGAAAAATGGTCTGGGCGAGGACTTCATAGATGCCGATAAAGATGGTGTTTGTGATAACCTGGGTACTGCAGTGAGAAAACTGGATGGATCAGGCAGACCTGATGGAGTCCCGGGTGGTTTAGGTCAGAAAAATGGTCTGGGTGAAAACTTCGAAGATGCCGATAAAGATGGTGTTTGTGATAACGTCTCTGAGAAAACTCCACTCCTAAAGAAAGATGGTACGGGCAATCCCAATCGGACAAGCTCTCCCGGCAAAAACGCTGGCAAAGGAACCGGTAAGGGAAAATAACTTAACCAGAAGATCCTTACTTTAAACAGATCAACCCATGAAAAAGCAGAAGTCACTCATCCATTGAGTGACTTCTGCTTTTTCTATGTCTTTCTCTATTTCTATATCCACTTCGAATTCTACTTCTATTCGATAAAAACTGATAAAAACTATAATTTATACCTAATTAGATTTAGCGTTAGATCGTCGTCGTTTCGGGTATATTTTTTAATTGTTGGTTTGGTTTTTTGGTTTTTTGTCCGCTACAGTTTAAGGATTGAACCGGTCTGTTGTATAATCCGGCCATGGCAGATCTTTTCGATAATAGTTACGATCTTCGTCTGTGATGGCTCGGATGATCCGGGCTGGATTGCCGGCACAGAAAACATTGTCCGGAATATCTTTGGTCACTACGGCACCGGCTCCAACCACCACATTGCTGCCGATGGTGATGCCGGGATTTACGATGACGTTACCGCCCAACCAGACGTGGTCCCCGATGGTGATACCAAGCCCCCATTCATAACCCGAAGCTCGTCCCGCCTGGTGCATGGGGTGACCGGCCGTATAGAGCGAAACATGGGGTCCAATTAAGACATGATCCCCGATGCGCACTGGCGCAACATCTAAAATAGTGAGTCCGAAGTTGGCAAAGACATGATTTCCCACTGTAATATTCGATCCATAATCGCAGTAAAACGGTTGATTGATCATCAGGTCTTCGCCGCATTCCCCTAAGATCCCGCGAATCTGCTGATCCATTTCCGGCAGGTTCCAAGGTCCCATGGTGTTATAGGCAGCTAAGGCCGCCCGACAGGCCACCCGAGCTTCTTCCAAGCCATCGAGCCAAGCCAGATAAGGCAGACCGTTGAGCATTTTATCCGTTTCGTTCATTTCTTGCCCCGGGCTTTGCGGTTAACATCGCGTAGTCCTTCCACCAGGGCCTCCTCGGTTATTTCGAATTGATCCTTCGTCAGATACTTTTGCAGGATGGTTTTAGTCTGGTTGAAATCTTTCATGTCAAAGGTCATCACATTGGTCCACATTCGCCCGGCACTATGAAGGACAAACTCGTTCCCGTTGGTCTGTTTGACCAGTTTGGCAAACCGCAGTCCCCTCCAGGGCATGGGCATGATGATCCGGTTCATGGCGTTGAGTCCGGTGTCAGTAATTCCGGTTTTTGCAAAAGAAGCATATACCAAAAGGGCCAATAGGGCCCCCACCAGATAATGGATCGGTTTGGAGGAACCGAAAATAGTGACGACCAGGATCATCACGGCACTGATCCCCAATGACGTCTTCTCAACTACGGTTGTCTTGGCTTTGATCAATAATTTTGTCCGGCGATACAGCTGCAAAGCGATCATCCCCAGGATAAATGCTGATATTAGTAAACTTGGCTGATCCACTCTACATCTCCTCCCCGCTCATGCGGTGATAACTGGCAGTGGCTCGCTCTTCTTGGAAGAGCAGTTTAAAGCCGGCCTGACGATAAATTTTTCCGGCCGTCACATTTTGAGGCCACAAGTACAACGGCATGTCTGATTCCCGGCGATGCATATCCACGATGGCCGAGACGAGTTCACTGGCATAGCCCCGTCCGCGCAGTTCTTCTGCCGTTTCAGTTGAGTCCAGCCGGGCGATGCCATAATCCCCATAAAAGATGGTGGCCATGGATACAGCCTGCTCTTGGAGATAGCCCACCAATACGCGGTAGCGATCGCCATAGATGTTTCGCTTGGTTTGTTCGACTTCTTTCTCATTGCCATCGGGGATCAAAATATCCGTGGCAATGCGGGGATCCCATGCTTCCAGTTCCCGAATGGTAAGGGCGCTGCCGGCATTAATTTGGTTGGCTTCGGATAACAGCATGAACTGAGTTGGTGGATACAGTTTGACGTCATACCCACTTTTACGAAACTCATTGGCATGATCTAGAAAATAACCGGTGGTATAGGGCTGGTGAACTCGCGGTTGAATTCCCCGGCTTCGATAAAATTCGGCGATCTGGGCCAATACTCCAGTTAGGTCGCTGACCAAGTGCGGGTAGATCAAGGCATGGTTCAACCCATGATTGTCTTTGTCCGACTCATCCCAAAACAGCATTCCAAAGTCCGTAGCCATGGAGTTGGAAATGTATTTCGGAAAATCCAGCTCCGTTTTTAAGATCCGCTCTTTGAGATCGGCACGAACTGATGGATGTCCATCCATCTTCGATTCCGTCTCTTCGTTTTTATAGTCCATATTTTTGTGCCTGTCTGATCAGGGCCGCCTGGGCAGTGACCAGTTCCTTTTCATCAATAAAATTGTGTCGGTAGAGTTCGATGATCCCGTTGCCCTTATAATCGAGGCTTGCCAGGGTTTGAAAGAGCCGTTCAAAATCAAAGGTCCCTTGACCTGGGGTCAGGCAATGTCTGGTTTCATCATTGTCATTAAGGTGCAGATTCACCATGTCGTTGCCGATCACAGCCAGATAATGGTAGGGATCAACTCCCGCTTTAACGGCTTGTTTAATATCAAAGGTATGGAACATTCGCTGATTCATCCGCTGTTTCATGTCCACAATAAATTCCGGTCGACCTGATGCAAGATAGGCCACGTTTTCCTGGGCCAAAGAGACCCCTGCTGCCCCGGCTAATTCATACAGTACATCATAGCACCGGGCAATGTGGTCCAAATACTGGGGCAGGGCCATATTGACCGGCGGGCCGTGAAACGTATAAATGGAGCAATCCAATGCCCTGATGCATTGCAGCGTTCGTTTGTAGATGTCCAAAAAGTCTTGGCGGCGCCGAGTATGCAGGTCAAATAGACACGGCTCCAGCACCATGCTCATGACATGGACTGAGTTCACTGTCATGCCGTAGTGATCAATTCGCCGCTTCAATTCCCCGATAAATTCAACGGTCATTTCAGCATAGGTATTTAAAAACACTTCCACGGTATCGATGCCGGCCTTGGCATACAAGTCGATCATATCTTCCGTATCGATCTCGGGAAAATAATTGGCAGTCGAAACCCCGATCTTCATGGGATGACCTCAAGGCTGGTATTGATGTGAACTGTTTTATCATCCAGCGCAACTTCAAATCCGGCATCGGTCAAGGTCAGTAGTCGAGCCGTCGTGGATCGTGTGCCGTCCACTAACTTGTATTTATTGGTGGACGGGATATAAGACCAAATGTACATGGGTTTCATGGCCAGAGCCACCTGGGATTCAAATAGGATCAGATCGTCGGTGAAAAATTTGGCCTGGCGCATCCAGATGAAATTATCTCGTTTGTTGTAGACGTCCCGGCGCAAATTTCCAGTACCGGCGTAATTATAAGTATTAAACGACCGATCTACCGCCTTTAGATCCGCTCCGATCAAGACGAGATTCTGGTCCTTTGTTTCGTTTAGGAGCAAAACGTTACCCGACGGTGAAATATCCCAACTACACTCTCCGTCGGCCCCGGTCACCGATAGAAACTTCGTTTCACCGGGTGAAGGCTGTTCATAGGAAATGATGATGGTGCTGCCTGTGGTCAACTTATAATCTGCCTTTAAGGTCTCCCCGGCCACCGGTTTAGTTTCGCCCGGTGTGGTGGTAGATTCTGCTGTTGCTGTACCGGCAGGTGGTGTGGTAGCCCCTGGCGTGGCTGTGCCGGGTGGGGTCGTCGTCCCGCTGGGCTGCGTTGTCACCGGCTGGGTGATTGGCTCTGTTGCAAAGGGCTGAGTGCCTTGAGTGGACGCTCCGGTTGATGTTCCGCTGGGCGTTGTCACAGTGCCGCTATTGGGTATTGTGACGGCCTGGGCTAGTGGTTTTGTAGTCATGGTCAGACTGGGGAAAGTATCGCCATTGGCGTGAAATTCCGCTACCTTATTGTTGAGGTAGGGAATGAAAAACAGTAAAAATAACCCAGCGGCAGCCGCTGCCACCCATCGATTGCGCTTTCGGTTTCGCTGCCATTTCGTCATGGGCTTTGTGTGGGAATATCGGCCGGGTTTTCTCACTGGAGGATCCCACCTTTGGCAGGCAGGATCTTAATGCCGTTGTGGCAACCACAAAGCTCGCACTTGGTGGCTTCCATATTTTCGGTATAACCTTCTTCGCCGGTCTCCGGTGTATCTTTTAATAGATCTTGATTTCTTCTGGATTCGGTTAAATCCTTTGAATTCAGATCGAGTTCTTCCTTGGTTTGCTTCATATTTCAATAACCTCCGCATTGTCCAGGGCTTCCTGGACCAGAGCCTCTACATCCAATACGGCCTCATGGGCTTCAATTTCAGCCAATCTTGGTTTGGTTTTGGGATGTTTTGGCACAAAGATGGTGCAGCAGTCTTCAAATGGCAAAATAGAGGTGTCATAGGTCCCGATCTTATGGGCAATATCCATAATGTCAGTTTTATCCATGGCGATCAACGGCCGGAATACCGGACGATCCGAGACCGCATCGGATACGATCAAGGCTTCCATGGTTTGGCTGGCTACCTGGCCCACTGATTCGCCGGTGGTCACCGAGGCGATCTTGTATTGCTCGGCGGCCCGGCAAGCCAGGCGCATCATAAAGCGGCGCATGATAATGGTCAGTTCATCTTCCGGGCATTTCTCGATGATGGCCATTTGAATGTTGGTAAAGGACGGAATGATCAGTTTGAACCGTCCGGTGGATTCTTTTAAGATCCCGGCCAATGTCTTCACTTTGTCCTTGGCGCGTTCGGATGTATAGGGATGGCTGTGATAATAGATCCCCGTGACGGTAACGCCGCGCCGCGCCATTAAATAACCGGCCACGGGCGAATCGATGCCCCCGGATAGCATGAGCATGGTGGAGCCGTTGGAACCATAGGGCATGCCCTTGGCGCCTTCAATTTTGCGGCGATAGACATAGGCCTTGGATCGAATTTCAACGCGAATGGTCAACTGGGGCGTCCGTACATCCACTTCATAGCCTTGGGTGTCGCGAAGCAGAATATGGCCCAGTTCTCGGGAGATCTCCATGGAGTTTAGCGGGAATTTCTTATTGGCCCGATTGGTAACGACTTTAAAGGTCGTTCCTTTTGGCTGATTCTCTAAGAGCTTGACACAGGCTTGGGCAACGACGTCCAAGTCCAGTTCCATTTCATCCACCAGGTCAACTTCCATGACCCCAAAGACTTTAGCGACTTTTTGAGCCACTCGTTCGCCGGACTCCATGTCGGTCTCGATAAACCAGCGCAGCTGGTCTCTGGTAATTTTATAATCTTCTTCTAAGAGAACTTTTCGAATATTGGCGATCAGGCGGTCTTCAAAGACTTTGCGGTTGAGGCCCTTTAAAAAGATCTCCGGTGCGTATTTGATCAAGATGTGCTGTTTCAATTATTTTATCCTTTCGGCAAAAGCCAGGGCATAGGCAAAACCCTCTTTTGCCGCTTCAATGTCATCAATGGTATTGGTATCGGAAAAGCAGATCCGGATAGAGCCTTTGATGCTTTCCTTAGCTACGTTCATGGCGGTCAACACGTGGGAATCTTTCATGTTCTTGGACGAACAGGCAGAACCGGTGGAGACGCACACTCCCTTCTCTTCTAAGAGGCGCAGGAGAATTTCCGCCCGGATCCCACGAAAGGATACGTTCAGAACAAAGGGCGAGGCCCCGTCGAGGGTGCCGTTTAAGTGGAGTCGACCCGTTTTGTCATTGGTCAAAAACCATTGATAAAGCTCGGTCTTAAAGGTGGTGACGGCGGCAAGATTTTCGGCAAGATTTGGCAAGATCAAGTCACAGGCTTTGCCAAAGCCGGCAATATAGGGGACATTGTGAGTCCCGGCTCGCAAGCCGCCTTCTTGGCCGCCCCCTTCAATTAAGCTCTTTAAAGTCAAGCCTTTACGGATATAGAGCATGCCGATGCCTTTGGGGCCATGGGCTTTATGGGCAGAGGCCGTTAAAAAATCAAGGTTCATCTGTGCAACATCGATCGGGAACTTTAAAAAGCTCTGAACGCAGTCCGAATGAAAGCGGGTGCGGCCGCCGTTGGTTTTGATGATCTGGCCGATTTTGACCAAGTCGTTCATGGTGCCCACTTCATTGTTGACATGCATGATGGATACCAATGCCGTCTCTTTGGTCAAGGCGGCTTTTAGATCCTCAAGATCGATCCGCCCCATTGCATCCACTGCCAAAAAGGTCACTGGCGTGCCCGCCTCGGCTAAACTGCGCAGTGTATTTCGAACACTCGGGTGCTCGATTTGCGTGGTTATAATGTGCTGGCCGGCAAAGCTTTTTAGCACCTGGTTATTGCCTTCTGAGGCACAGGAGTTAAAGATCACTTCGGTTTTATCGGCATGAATGACTTTGGCAACGGATTCCCGGGCCTCGTTCATAATATCCTCGGCATTTCGGCCCAAGACATGGAGCGAGGATGGGTTGCCGAATTCCACATCCAGTACTTCTTTTATTTTAGCCGCCACTTGTGGATACACCGGTGTGGTGGCACAGTTATCAAGGTAGATCATAGGTTTAGTCGTTCCTCCAGTATTGTTTCAAGCCTGCGGCCAAAGGTCAAGAGTTCGCTGATAGAATCTGCGACCCCTTGAAAGGCCGTGGGTCCGCCGCCGCCTCTGATCCCCGGGATCTTAGATTCCCGGAACAGCGCGCCGGCTGAAATTCCGTTCTTAAAGATGTTACCATAAATCTTCAGTTCTCTTAAGTCCAACAGAACTGAATTTTTCTGTTGACGGGCCAGTTCAAAGGACAGGACTCGGATCAGTTCTTCTTCTTCATCGAGCTCCTCATACACCAGTTTTTCCCCGTATTGGGGCAATAACAGCATCTGCTGGGCTAACTTGGCGCGCAGCTCCGAAATAGTTTTACAATCTTCGGCCGTCTGTTCCTTGAGCAGTCTTACTCGAAATGGGATCTCCGTTTCATGGATTTCCAGCTGTTCTTTCACGTCTTGAACGATCCGGACCGCTTCTAGGGCAAAGTCTAAAGCACGCTGCCCAAATTGAAAATAGATCCGGGAGCCGGTCCGTTTTTTCTCTGATTTACGAATGAGAAAAAACAAAAGATCCGCCGTTGAATCCACATGGGTTCCGCAACAAGCTTGAAAATCAAGGTCACCGATCCGAATGATCTGAACATCCCCTTCTATTTCAACTTCCTTACGTAAGCCCAACCGATCCATGGTCTGTGAGGATTCAACGAAAGCCGTCACCTCGACATCTGAGGCAATGGCCTGCAAGACTCGTTTGCCCACTTCTTCTAAGATCTCATCGGACACCACTGCGTCGGTATCGATGGTGGCCGTATCTTCCCCAATGTGAAAACCAACTGTTTTTAAATTATATTCCCGGTCTAAGATCGCCGACAACAAGTGTTGGCCGGTATGTTCTCTGGATAATTCCAACCGGTAGGCTTCGTCAATTTCGACTTTGACCCGCATCCCGATGAATAGATCCTCGATCTTGGCCACTTCATGCCAGGCAACGCCTGAAATTTCATGGATGGATAAAATCTCATGACCAGCCACCGTTCCATGATCAGAGGGTTGCCCGCCACTCTCCACATAGAAATCCGCGCGTTCCAGGACAATGTAATGGCGTCCGGTTTCCTCTTTAATATCTTTGATCAATGTATAGTATTCAAAGTTCATATGATTGGTTTTAAATTGCAAAGTACCCCTCCGTTCTCAGTTTGATTGATCCGTTTGGCCAGGTCATTCGATGGATCTTTTATTTATTTTGCCTCGACTGGTTGACTCGGTTCGTCGAGATTTATTAACTCATTGAATTGGTTCTTCAATAACAGTTATTTTAAATCTGCTACAGTTAAGTATACCAAAAACTGGCGGGTTCCACGGCACTATATTATTTAATCAGTAAACATATTATGAAATAAAAGGCAAAACGGCAAAGGATCCAGATCCCCTGCCGCAGCCCCTACTAATCCTGTGGTCCGGATGAAACAACGGCGTCTTTAGCCAGTTCATCGGCGAGTTCATTGAATTGGTCTCCGGAGTGGCCTTTCACTTTTTGAAAGGATAGGGTGAGCTTGTCCTTTAAGCCTTTGACAAATTCAAAATAACCCCGGGTCAGTTCATTGTTTCGCTTCCAGGCTCCAGTTGCCCAGCTTTCGATGCCCTGATAGTCAAAATATAACACCAGCTTTTTGGCATCGTTATTTAGGGCATACTCCATGGCTTTCACCGCTCCCAACACTTCCCCGGCCACATTGCGCATGGAGACATATTCCGGACGTGATCCATATCCTGAAATGGTTTCAACCACTTTCCCGTCCGATACGATAACTACGCCGTAGCCGTAGACTTCATATCCGACTCGAAAGGATCCGTCCACATAAGCATAGATGGTACCAAACTCCGCTTTTAAATCGAGGGCCGGGGATTGGGCCGATGTTAGGTCCTCGAGTGGATTGTTCGATTTTAACATTCGCTTGACCACGGGTCTTACTGGTTTTACCGTGGTTTTGCCGACGTCCCCCACCACTGACTTGGCTGGCTGCTGCGAAAAATTCTGAATATCTTCAGCTACGACGCCTTTTTCCAATAAAAAGTTACAGGCCGCCGCCTCGGTTGGAAACGCCTTATATTTCACACCGGATACTCCGGTGACATTTTGTTCTGTGGTGGACCAATCGGTATAGATCCCAGATCCCTGTTTGCCCCTAGCTACTGCATAATATTTAACTGCCATAAACCCTCTACTGTTGAGAAAAGCATCCGTTATCGCAGATGCCTTTCCTCTTTTATTTCTATTCTATTTTATTTCTATTCTATTTTATTTGTATTTTTATTTTTATTATATACTACTTGTCGGTCATCACCGGTGCGATGGGATCTTTAAAATAAAAATCATCATCTTTATACTCGCCAAACTTATCGCTTAACTTACCGTCGACCATACCATAGATCTTATCCAACGTGGCAGAACCGGTGGCGCCCATAATTTTCTCGATGTTATCTTTGAGGAATTTTAAAGTCGTTAAATCTCCGGACCAGTGTTCTACCACAATGGGCATTGGGATTCGGTTCAGGAGATGATTGGCCCCAAAGACAAATAAGGCCAGATCGTCAAAGGCCCCCAGAATTGGGAACTTGTCCGGGATGATGTCGATTGGAGAGAGGAAATAGCCAAGACTTGCGCCGATGATCACTTTGTCTTTGGTTAGGACTCGCTTGTCCCGGATCACCCGCAGACCCAGTGCCAGAATATCCGGCAGAGCTGCAATATATTCATAGTGCTTTTTTTGATCTAAGGGGACTCGTTTGGAAAGATCCCGCCGCAGCCTGGTATATTCGTCATCGGTATGGTCCAAACTGGCAATATTCAAGTTGAAATTTTCAAGTTCCAATGCCTGGACGTTGGTCAGGTGTTCTTCTTGAATTGCGGCATCGGCTTCAGCCGCCTCTTTTTGTTCTTTTTCAGCATTCATGGCATTGACATCCACTTGAATACCGGAGACTTTAATGGCCAAAAGACCATTTTCCATAATGATGTTATCAATGAGCACATGAACATACGGCACCTTTTGCAAGGCCGAATCCACATCGACGACAATATAACCGGCATCGTAAGTGACCCCCATATCGGCGACTTTTTTAAGGGCGAAGGCAAGTCCTGCCGATAATACGGCATTGGGAATCCCGACTTTAAGCACCTGGATCTTTTCGATCTTGATCCGGATGATGTTGTCCGTGACGGATTCCACATGGACTCTTGCATAGAACGGAATATCGATCAGTTTGTGGAAATTGGCGGTGACCTCGATGGAATTGTTTTTGAATTCCAGGTTATTGAACGTTAAACCTTCCACCTGGACAAATTCTCGGATATTTTCCATTAAATCAGATTCTGACATAGTTGTTGTAATTGATGTGACCTTTGCACTCATGTTAATTTACCTCCTGCTTGGTTTGATGATGAACGAGAGTAGGAATCCTGAAATAATACCGCCCAAGTGGCCGAAATTATCGATCCCCGAGCCTGGTTGGAATCCCCAAGCTAAGTTGATGCCTGCAATGATCAACAGGTTAAACAGAGCTCCGTTGCGAAACATATCCCGATTGAGAACGACATAGCCGATCAGGGCGCCCAGTAAGCCGAAAACAGCTCCGGAGGCTCCGATACTGACGATGTTGCCGTGCATTAAATGGGACAGGAACGAACTGCCCAATCCTGTTAAAAGATACAAGGTCAAATATTTCCATTTGGGCAAAATTCGTTCCACCGTACTGCCCAATGCCCAGAGGGAGTACATGTTAAATCCAAGGTGGGTCAAATTTCCGTGAAGGAACATCGCGGTGAAAAACCGCCAGTATTCACCCTGGAGGACTAAAGGTTTGAAATTCCCCCCCAGTAGGATCAAGACCAGGGTGTTGATGTTTAGGGATTCTGACAACCAAGCCGTATATAAAAACACCGCAATATTGATTGCAATCAGAATGAAGGTGATCTCCATGCCCCTGGTTCTTTGTTTCAATTTATTCATTGATTTCTAAATTTCTCCTTACCGTGAGCAAACGCAATTGCTCCTATATCTTCTATACTAAATCAAACCGACCCTCAATAACAGCAAGTGGGTCGAGAATTAGAACATTAGTAACACATTGTTTTAATTTTTAAAATATTAGGTGGACCTAAACTTTTTTTCATCCGGACTGGGACTGTCTCCTTAGGAGTTCAAGTGGGTCTTTAAATAAGAGTCTTTAATATCTTGGGGGACGAGTCTGCCGCCGGTTGCCCAGGCGATGTGAGTGCTTTGGTCCATCTTGGCGAAGAGATCATGCTTTTTTAAATAGGCGATCCCCTCGCTGTGGTTAAACAATCCCACCGGTCCTTCGAAGGAGGCACAGGCACTGGGTTCAATAAAGCGATCTTCACTGGTTTTAAGCTCCCGCAGATAATCGAACAATTTATAGTCTTTGATGGTAAAGATGCCGCTTAACAGCTCGCCCATCACCGCTCCGACAAATCCGGAGGGCCGTCCCACGGCCAATCCATCAGCTTCGGTCAAACCGGTCAAGCCAATATCTTGAACGCTGATCTTTTCATTGAGTCCGGATTCCATCCCCACTAACATGCACGGGGCCTGGGTGGGCTCAATGAAAAAGCAATGCACATGGTTTCCAAAAATAGTTTTGAGTCCATAAGTGATCCCACCGGGTGCTCCACCCACCCCGCAAGGGATATAGACAAACAGCGGATGGGCTTCGTCCACTTTGACCTCTTGAGCTTCCAATTGCCAATAGAGACGCTTGGCTGCCACGGCGTAGCCTAAAAAGAGGGTTCGGGAGTTTTCATCATCCACAAAATAACTCTTGGGATCAAGGTCTGACAAAAGCCGACCCTGGGCAACGGCTTTGCCGTAATCACCGGCATATTCGATCACTGTTGCCCCGTGGCTGCGCAGGAGATCTTTTTTCCATTGCCTGGCATCAGCCGACATATGAACCGTGACCCGATAACCTACTTTTGCACTCATGATCCCAATGGATAAACCCAGGTTACCGGTCGAACCGACGTGAATGGCATAATTTCCGAAAAATTGTTTGATGGTCGGATCCGCCAGGCGAGCATAGGACTCACCGGGAATTAAGATATTATTGGCTATTGCCAGATCCTCCGTGTGCTTTAAGATCTCGTAGATTCCGCCTCTGGCTTTGACGGACCCGGCAATGGGCAGTTCACTGTCCATTTTTAAGTAGAGTTCTCCCTGTACCGTTTGAAGTAAGGCCTGATTTAAAGAGGCCTTCATCTGTGGGATCGCCACAAGGGGTGACTCAATCAGGCCACCGGTTTTTTCAGTTTCCGGGAACACTTCACGAAGGTAGGGCGCAAACCGCAATAGTCTGGTTTCGGCCTCGTCAATGGCCTCCTTGGTGAGCCCCTGGATGTTAAAATCAGTCACATCCCGATAGTTCGGATTGAGCCATAGTATTTCTTCCTGTGCGCTTACTCGCTGAAGCACTTCACTTTGATCAACAACTGCTTTAAAATCCATATTCAACCTGGTCCTCCACAATACTGTAATTCGTCGATTGGAGCAAATAGAACAAACTAAAACTGATTTAAGACTCAACTAGATCTTTAGGGTATTTTGGGTATTTTGGGTATTTTGGGTATTTTGGGTCTTCTTAGTATTTGGTCTTCTGGCAATTCTCTATAAAATTCGAGAGTTGGCTTTGGTCTTCTCTCCTAGTTTATCTCTTTTACCATACTCTTGAAATCTAAAAAACAGATAAAAGCCAGCAAAATAATAATTTATTCCATACTGTATTTTAGATGATGATCCTAAAGTTCCAAGACACTATGTTCGACCAGGGTAATTTATCCCTGCGTCTCTCAGCTTTTGATAATCCTGAGATTCGATGGTTCGTTGAAAAGATTGTTCCAATTTTCTAATTTTCTAATTTTCTAGTTGCAAACCATTTGCATTATCAAATCAGGTTGAATATAATCTTTAGTGTAAATACAACGTAATAGATCGTTGAATCAACCCTTCGAAGGATAACCATCATGGAAATAAAAAACCTAAATTTTAATTATGAACCGGGTTCACCGATCCTCATTGAAAATCTGAATCTGATCGTGGAACCGGGCATGTTTTTAACGGTCCTCGGTGAGAACGGCAGTGCCAAGTCGACTTTGATCAAGCTCATGTTGGGTCTGTTGGAACCAACTCAGGGTCAGATCGATTGCACTTTCGGCACTTTGGGCTATGTCCCGCAAAAAAAAGATAAATTTAATATGCGCTTCCCGATTACCGTCCGAGAATTAATGCAAAGCCATATGGCCGGGCGAACCACCGAGGATCCATTAAAATATCTAGAAATGGTACATCTAGCTGATGAAATCGATCAGCTCTTTGGCGACTTATCCGGTGGTCAGCAGCAGCGGGTCTTGATTGCCCGCGCCATCAGTGCCGCCCCCTCTTTGCTGATCCTGGATGAACCTTTGACCGGAATTGACAGCCAATCCCGAAATCTAATTCGCGAGCTCTTATTAAATCTCAATTCCCAGGGTATGACCATCATATCCATTGAACATGACATTGCCTTTGCCCTGCATAATTCCAGCCACATCCTGACTATGAAAGAGAAGTCCATTGATTTGTTTACCGTCGGAGACTACCGGAAACAGATCAGCCATGAAGATCTTGATAATTATCTCTATCATCAGGAGGAACATTCCCATGCTTGAATATGAATTTATGCGCAATGCACTCTCTGCCGGCTTTCTCATTGCCATCCTGTGCCCGGTGGTGGGAACTTTTTTAGTATTGAAACGATTCTCCATGATGGGAGATACGTTGTCGCACTCGGCTTTTGCCGGAGTGACCATCGGTTTTTTGTTTGGCATCAATCCCTCCATCACCTCCTTGATCTATACGGTGTTATCGGCTCTGCTGATCGAATACCTGCGCAATCGGTTCAATAGTTATGAGGAAGTTGTCATGTCCATCGTCATGACCTTCAATGTTGGTTTGGCCATCATTATCGCCTCAAGGGGCAATAGCGGTAACGTCAGTTCCTTCTTGTTTGGATCGATCTTAACCGTTGAATTTCAAGACTTGGTTTTGATCGCCGTGGTGACTTTGATTTGTCTCCTCTTCATTCGCCTTTATTTTGAAAAACTGGTTTATATGACCTTTGATGAAGAAGGAGCCATAATCTCGGGGATCCCGGTCAAAACCTTGAACTTTATCTTTGTAGCGCTGACCGGCGCTGCCGTTGGAGTTTCCATCAGGATCACTGGCTTATTGGTCATTTCCTCCATATTAGTGTTGCCGGTGGCCACGGCCTTAAACTTAAAAAAAGGGTTTCGGATCACATTGGTCTGCGCTGTGATCTTCGGCCTCATCGCCGTCTTATCCGGGATCATCGCTTCTTACTATTTGGATACCGCCCCCGGCGGGACCATTGCCATTATGAGTGTGGCCGTATTGATCGCCTCCTTTATCTTTCGAAAGAAGTAATCAAAATCATCAGGCTGCGATGAATGATCCTGGATCAATCTTTATGAATAAATGCTCAATAAAAAGAGGAGTCGGATGGTGTCCGCCTCCTCTTTTTATTGACTCTATTTATTTTCATCCGCAAAATCAGTTAGGTTCCCTTGGAATACCCTGCCTTGATCCGCTGCATGGCTTTACTTATACGCTCCATGGCTCTACTTATACACACCATGGCTCTATTGATCCGTTCCATGGCTTCCGTAAAAGCTTCTGGCCTTCTATCACTAGTTACTTGGCTTCAAAGCGCAAAGCGCATTCCCGACAGATCCCTTTGAGCTCCAGGTGATGTTCCATAATGGAAAATCCGGTTTCTCGATTGATCAATTCTTCGATCTTGACCATGGGACAATCAAGGTCCACGGTTTTATGACACACTTCGCAAGTCAAGCTATGGATGTGGTGATCTTTTTTTAGAACATAATTGTATTTTTTCTCCCCTAGATCAAACTTATCCAGCACATTGATGCTTTCTAATAATTCCAGGGTCCGATAGACCGTTGAGAGATTGATGTATAAATCTCTGTTTTCTGCCTCATCCCGAATGGTTTCTGCATTCAGGCCATGTTCTGACTCCGACAGAATTTCCAGGATGGCTTCTCTGGGTTTTGTGATCTTCAGACCATTTTTCTTGAGCACTTCCTGAATGTTCATTCCATCATCACCACCTTATGGCTCTATTATAACAGATATTCTTAAAGTCTTATAAAAAGACCATTTTCAAACCGAATAAGACAAGAACAAACCCGCCCAAATAATCGGCATACTTGGTGACCATGGGTGTCTTGCGCAGGATCCTTGAACATAAAAAGGCTAAGGTTACAAGGATCAGCGTAATGAACCCAATCAATAGGCCGTCTGTAAAAATAGCGTTTCCCCTTGAATACAAGCCGGTGAACCCAACCACCAATGCATCGATGGATACGGAGATCCCTAAAATGATCTCCATAAAAGGCCGGATCAAGATACAGTCGGACTGGTCCTCGGCCCCTTCTTTTAACATCATGAGCCCAACGAGTACGATGGCAATGCCGCCGATCACACTGGGCAGGGCAAAAATATTGCTGTTAATATAGCGGCCGGCTACGGCCCCGACGAATGCCAAGAAAAACTGAAAGAAGGCAAATGCCAGGATAAACCGAATTTTTTTGGATGTTGTGACTTGACAGTTAATGCCGATGGACAGTGCGACCCCGCAGGCATCCATGGCTAATGCGCCGCCAATAATGGCGACATTTGTAATATTCATTGTAATCCCCCGATATTTTCTTTTACCAGAGGATATTATAGCAAGATTGGCAAAGAATAAAAAGAGGAGTCATGATATAATAGATGCGTTACTTTCGGAGGGATTTACCATGATTGCACTGTCTTGCAAAGATATTAAAAAAGAATATGGAACCGATGTTATCCTGAATAATATTTCCTTCGCAGTCAATGAAGGCGATAAGGTGGCATTGATCGGAGCCAATGGCGTTGGCAAAACGACGCTGTTTAAAATCCTGACCCGGCAGATCCAACCTGATATGGGCGAATACTATGTTGATAAGAATGCGACCATCGGCTACCTGGCTCAGAATTTAGACCTGGAGTCCGATTGCGATATATATAATGAAACCTTAAAGGTCTTCCATGAACTTCTTGCCATGGAACAGAAATTAGCCGATTTGGAAGCGGCCATGGCCCAGGAATGGACCGGTGCCAATCAAGCCTGGCATGAAGAAGTCCAGACGGAGTATTCCACCCTCTCTGACCTGTATTTGGTCCGGGGCGGTCAAACCTTCCGGGCTCAGACTCATCGGGTCTTGACCGGTCTTGGCATTCCTGAATCCGCTTGGGTCAAACCCATTGCCGTTTTATCGGGGGGTGAAAAGACCCGGGTTGCCTTAGCCAAACTACTTTTATCCGAACCGTCCATCATTTTAATGGATGAACCCACCAATCACTTGGACTTAACGGCCACGGAGTGGCTGGAAGAATTTCTTAAGAGTTACAAGGGAACGTTGATCGTTATTTCCCATGACCGGTTCTTCTTGGATGCTGTGACCAATCATACGTATTTAATGCTCAAAGGTGAGGTTTTGACTTACAATGCATCCTATACCAAGTATTTGGAGCTGCACAAAAAAGCCTATGAAGTTCGCTTAAAAGCCTATGCCATGCAGCAGGATGAAATCAAGCGGCAAGAAGGAATCATTGAAAAATACCGTCAATTCAACCGGGAGAAATCCATCAAAGCGGCGGAATCCCGCCAAAAGCGACTGGATAAAATCGAACGCATCGAAGCCCCTAAAAAAGAAGGCCGCGCTGCCGGCATTGCCTTCAAAGCAGCCTATGAATCGGGCAACGATGTACTGATCGCCGAGAACTTGGCGAAGACCTTTGGCCAAAAAACACTGTTTAATGAGATCCACTTTAAAATTCGCAAAGGTGATAAAATCGCCCTGATCGGCGATAACGGCCGAGGCAAAACTACTTTATTCAACATCATCCGCGGACGGATCCAACCTGACGAAGGTTTCATCGTCCTAGGCCGCAATGTCTCCTTAGGTTATTATGACCAGGAACAAGCCGACTTAGATCCCGATAAAACCGTCATGGATGAAGTTTGGGATGACTTCCCGGAACTGACCACCACCGAATTACGCACCGCCCTTGGCACCTATTTATTCCGGGGCGATGATGTCTTTAAAGAAGTCCGGCTCTTGTCCGGTGGTGAAAAGTGCCGGATCAATTTATTGAAACTCATGCTGCGCGAAGATAATTTTCTCTTGCTGGATGAGCCCACCAATCACCTGGACATCCCGTCTCGGGAAGCCTTGGAGGATTCACTGCTCGATTATGATGGGACCATGTTCGTTATCTCCCATGACCGCTACTTCTTAAATAAAGTGGTCAATCGGATCTATGAACTCAAGGAACATTCCATCTCCGAATATCTGGGCAACTACACCTACTACACTGAAAAACGAGAGTCCCCGGAAAAAGTATCGCAAGAAAAGAAAGAATCCACTGATTCCGGAAATGAACGCACTCGAAAAAAAGCCAATCAGCGGGAAGAACGCAAAGCCAGGGTCCGCCTGCGGGAAGTCGAAGAATCCATTGAAGCCCTGGAAGAACAGTTAGCCCAATTAAATCAGAGCTTAGCCGACAGCGACGTCTATATGAATCCTGATCGACTCTATGAAGTCAATCGATCCATTCGAGTCGCCAATGAAGAGCTGCACGGATTAATGGTAGAATGGGAAGACCTCCTCTCGGCCACCGAATAGATCACGAGGCTGTCCGATTCAAATAACCGATCTGATGAGTCATCCATACTAACGACCATCAAATTTAAAACAACACCAAATATCAAAGCAGCACCAAAAACAACAACCCAGCTTTACTCAGAAAATCTGAGGAAAGCTGGGTTGTTGTTTTAATTATTGGCTATTCCAAACGGAACACTCAATGAGACTTCATCTACTATGGATACGCGGATGCGTTCCAATTCAACGCTAGTTTTGAGTCGTTCTCATTATATTTAGGAAAGATTCAATGGGTTGATTGCCAACCAGGTCTGCCCCATCATTAAAGACAATTTTGGGAACGGACGAAACGTTATGCTTGTCGGATAATTCCGGGAACAAATTGGCATCGATCATTTCTGCCTTAATATGGGGGTTCTCCATTGCCAGTCGATGGGCTTTGGATACTGCTCCCGGGCAATGCGGGCAGGATAACGTGACAAACACTTTCATGTTGATGTCCTGTTTAAAGTTACGAACTTCTTCTAATACTGCCTCAGGCAAGTCTTCCTTGGTGCCGGACACCGCCATGAGGGCATAAATAAATGAGTTAACTTCATGTCCGCCCGGCAAGCCATAAAACTGAATCCCAGGATTATTCCCTTGGGAATCCAAAAGGGCAAAGCCTGGAACTCGCTCGATACCGAGCTCGTCTGCTTTGGCTTGATCCTGTGGCAGGGTATTAAATGAAACCGCTACTTTCTCTGCAATTTCGCCGATTTCAGTTAAGAATTTTTTAGTTTCTGCCACGAGCTCTTCGCCGTCTGTTCCAAAGAATTCGATGGTGACTGGATTGACCATTCCATCTAAAACTCCTTTTAACTGCCCTCTAATTTCGTCATTTAACATTTTTTCTGGATTTTCCATTTTTAAAGTCTCCTCGTCTTGCAACGGGTTAGGGACAGTACTTGAATGTCACGCAAACCGCGTTGTCTTGATCATTACAAAACCTAGTATAACATACATCATTCAAAATTCAAGTACCGTCCCCATTGTTAACAATCTCTTCTTTTTTTCTTCAAATTTTTACGCTTGAGGCATCCTACCCTACCCGGGTCTTCTTGTTGTTATCAGTCGACGACAAGTTAAGTGGATGGCAGCTTTTTTCAAGAAAGGAAAAGTCGATTCAATTAAGCTTTGAATCGACTTTTGGTTTCCTATTATTTATTTTTATTGATTAGAGATTGGTTTCGTTTAAGGCCGATTTGCCAAGGTCAGCGTTAGATCGAATGTAAAACTACCCCGCATGATGGTCAAACTGATTTTATCGCCTGGCTTATGCTGTTCTCTGATCTTATTGACCTGGCTTACGGAACTTACCTCCGTGCCGTCAAATTTAAGAATGATATCGTTTGGTTCAATTCCGGCTTCCTGAGCCGGTGATTTGTCCGCAACTTCCAAGACGACCAGACCGCCGTTGATGTTTAAGGCTTCATAGGCCTCTGGGTTTAGATCCTTGGCCGTAAATCCGGTATACAAGGGAACGGTGGATAAATAGTCCAGTTTTTCTTTGAGGCGGTTGATGGGAATGGCAAAGCCAATGCCTTGAACGTCTTCAGACATTTTTGCAGTATTGATCCCGATGACTTCCCCTCGAGAATTAAACAAGGGACCACCGGAATTGCCTTCGTTAATGGCTGCATCGGTCTGTAAATATTTAATACTGGTTCCGTCAATAAAAACTTCGCGATCCTTACCGGAGATGATCCCGCTGGTGACGGTTCCGGCAAAGTCTCGGGAGACGGGGCTGCCAATGGCTACGACCTGCTCACCGACTGTGATATCATCGGAATTACCCACGGTGACGATACCGGGTAATGGGATCTTGCGACTAAGCTTTAAAATGGTCAAGTCACTATCGGGATCTGAATTGATTTCACGAACCGGAATTTCCTCGCCACTGGCTAATATTACTGAGATCTCAGCGGCATTGGCGATGACGTGATGGTTCGTGGCGATCATCCCTTCGCCGTTGATGATAAATCCGGAACCGATGAAGTTTCTCTGGTCGCCCCATTCATCCACATCGCCTAATTTTGCGATCACGGTGACAACAGAGGATGTATACTGAGTGACGATCTCGGAAACGGTCATATCGACCTTATCGGAAGCTTCTTTGATGATCTGGCGCTGCTGCTCCACTGCCGATAATTCTTTGGATAAATTATTGAATACACTGCTGGATGCATCAAAGGCAGCGTTATTGGCTGTATCGGCGATGTAGCGGCCTAAGCTTGATGATTTAAAAAATTGCGTGCTGGGCAGCATAAAAATTGAAACCCAGATTCCCATTATTACACCCACTAATAGGGTCGATATGATGGGCAAGCTTTTTCGAAGGAGGCTGTCCGGTTTTGGTCCAGTGGGACGCACGGCCTTGTTAATATTTGATTTTGCATGGTCGTTTTCAAAAAATAAGTAAGCATCTCCCTCTGGAGTCTGCCGAGTGGGTTGATCCATCGACTCATCAAATTCACTAACACCTTGACTTTGTTTTTTGTTGTTATCCTGTTCTGACATGGGCGCTCCTTGGAAATTAATATAGAAAAACTCATTGCTATCACTAGTATATCGTTATCATCCAGTCATTAAGTGTCAGTTCGGTTAATATTTAATTGCTTTGGTGAGAATTTTTACTTATGGCTGGGTAATCCCAAATTAGGGATCGCATTGACCGATAAAGGGGCAATGTCGCCGCTGATGAACTGGAAATAGCCGGCTGATGCGATCATGGCTGCATTATCGGTGCACAGGATGGGGTCGGGAAATAAAATTTGAATGTTTTTAGCTTGCCCCGCTGCTGTTAAATGCGCTCTGAGATAGCCATTGGATGCTACTCCGCCGGCCACTGCGATTTTATCGTAATGTTGGTCTTCTGCCACGATCATGACGTGATCCACTAAATTGCCGATGACGGCCTTTTGAAAGGAAGCTGCCACATCGGCGTCAATAATGGGGGTGTTGTTTTGGCGGGCCGTATTGAGATAATTTAACACCCCGGACTTGATCCCGGAGAAGGAGAAGTCCAGTGTGGCTTCATGAAATTTGGGTCGTGAAAAATGGATGGCATCTTCATTGCCGGTCTTGGCCAGCCGGTCAATTTGCGGACCGCCCGGATAAGGCAGCGACAAAGCGCGGGCTACTTTATCAAAGGCTTCCCCCACGGCATCATCACGGGTTTTGGCAACTACCTGATAGTCCTTGTAATCATTGACTTGGACAATAAAGGTATGACCACCGGAGACCACAAGGCTAACAAAGGGGGGCGCCAAATCCGGGTATT
This sequence comes from Clostridiaceae bacterium, assembly GCA_049294805.1. Taxonomy (GTDB): domain Bacteria; phylum Bacillota; class Clostridia; order Clostridiales; family Clostridiaceae; genus JG1575. Next base: position 22,797 of record JBAQDU010000121.1, on the reverse strand, counting down.
GAATGTAGTTGGCCGAAATGTGACCTTCAATGTGATTCACTGCGATCAAGGGCTTATTCACGGCAAAGGCCAGACCCTTGGCGTATTGAAGCCCCACTAGGAGTGCTCCGACTAAACCCGGGCCCATGGTGACGGCAATGGCATCGATGTCTTGCAACGTGACCCCGGCCTCTGATAAAGCCAGATCCACGACTCCGGTGATGTTTTCGGTGTGCTTTCGAGAAGCCACTTCCGGGACCACGCCACCAAATTTACGATGGATCGGGATCTGGGAGGAAATGATATTTGAGAGCATGATCCGGCCATTTTTAACCACGGAAGCCGCTGTTTCATCACAGCTTGTTTCAATTCCCAATATTAATATGTCCTTATCCATCCGATGTCCCTCCTGACTCAATTTGCTGATTTATCTATGTTATAATCAAATAAATATCCGATAATACTTTGTTACAGAATTATTATTATACTACCATTCCTTTGAAATGAAAAGGTGATTACATGCCAGATTACGCCAAGGTCATCGTGATGGGATCCCCCATTACCAAGTCAAATTTTAAACTGCATAACCAAAATGGCCGGGCGATCCTCCCGGAAAATTCCGGAACGTATCATGACCGATATGCCATCTATGAAGAGCATATTTCGGTCACTGCCCGCTCGCAAAATCCCGGTGTAACATTCTCAGAGAGTCTCATTGCGATCCTTCGAGTTTATTATAAAAGTGACAAGCGCCACCCTGATACCAATAACATCACCAAGAGCATTTTTGACGGCATCGAAAAATCCGGACTCATTGTTAATGATGCCCAGATCCGCCGCCTGGTCATTGAAGAATACTACGACAAAGTGGAACCTCGGTTTGAATTAGAACTCTTCGCCGAATCCGTCTTTCGGATGTCCTATGAGATCCGGCGCCATGATCTGTCTGCCGAGCCCATTCTCTATACTCCCCCCAGCAATAAAAAATCCGTGGGAATGCCTAAGATCAATGGGTTTAGTGAATCCAATTTAAAAAAGATCAAAGCCAATCTTGACAAGAAAGAGCGGGACAAAGCCAGTCGGGAAGTCCCCGCCGCGCAGCCCAAAGGACCGATGAACTCACGCCTGCTTAAAGACACCAACAATTCGGTTCTACTTTGCAGTATGTGTAAGAAAGTCACCGCCGAGGGGAATTACGTCAAAGCCGACGGTGGAAAAACCATCATCTGTCGCCGGTGCTTTAAAAAGCTGTTTTAAACCGATTAAAAAAATCTTAAAAGCAATGCTGACAATAGAGTTCAAAACCAGGTTCAAACAAGGTTCAAACAAGCCTCAAACATGGTGCAAAAAAGGCTCAAACATGGTGCAAAAAAGGCTCAAACAAAGTGTAGCAAACCTTTGAATAGTCTTAACCACCCTGCTGCACCGGTCACTTTAATTAACCGGTAATTGATAGAAGATCTGAATTTTATAGCGAAGGATTGATAAACAACCATGCAACAGAATAAACCTAACATTACTCTGCGACCTTTAACAACTTCAGACGGGGACTATCTCGACAGCGTCTCGGATGAACGATCGTTTCACTATACTAAACAATCACCGGATGCACCCCTTGTTCACCCAACTGTATTGGAATGGGATTCACCCATCCGCCGGATTGACCGGATCAGCTTTGCAATTTTAGCGGACGATCAATTGGTGGGAGAAGTGTCCCTCACCGGCATCGATCTGGATGAGCGCATCGCCACAATCACCATGGGGATCGCCGTCCAGGCTAATCGTAATCAGACCATTGGCTCAACTGCCTTAGCTCAAGTTTTGACCTATGCGTTTTATTCATTGGGGCTCAATCAGTTGACGGCAGCTACGCTATCGACTAATCTGCCCGCCATCAATTGCCTTGAAAAAGGTGGTTTCAAGCTCACCGGAACGGAACGGTATGCGCTCCAGATGGCAAATCTACAGATGGACCGCCTGCATTACACGATTACTTTGGATGAATTCCGCTACGTTCCCTTATAAACCAAGGCCCTAATAGAGTTGGTCCTTTGTAAATCCAAAACTTTTTGAAGATTAGTATACTAAACAACCGGGCATAGCAGTTACATACTGCCTTGCCCGGTTTTGTGCTTTATTAATTTATGCGCCCAGTTGCCTTGTTAGGTGGGGTCATCGGTGGAATATTCTTTTGCCTCATGATCTTGAGCAAGGTACTGGATGACTTTCTGAGCCGTATCGTCGGCTCGTTTTCGGATCTCGCGTAAGTCGAAGGTGATTTCTTCGGCATTGCCGGTGATAAACACCCCTTTTGTTTCCGGGTCGCGGCGGAACTTTTTGAACAAGCTTCGCTGGGGCGACATTCCCACTGAAAGCAAAATGGTATCGCAGTCGATTTGGCGGATCCGGTTTGAATCATCGGGCCGGCCGCCATTTCGTTCAATGGTAATTCCCGTGATCCGATTCTGGCCATGGATCGTCTTAATGACCCAACCCAGTTCCATTTTTATATCATGGAGTCGGTAGAATTCTTCCAGTTTTTCATCGGGGAATTTAAGTTCCCGGACTTGGTCGACTATGGTGACTTCATTGGCCCCTTCGGTGATCAGAAGTTTGCCAAGATAAAGACCGGTCCAATCGGAGCCGTAAATAACCACTCTTTTACCGGGCAGATAGCCTTCCTCCACGATGAATTTACGAGCCGTACCCACACTAAATATGCCGGAGGTCCGCTTCGAGGTGAAATTTAAGATGCCCCGGGGCCGCTCCCGGGCACCCGTTGCAAAAACCAAGGCTTTGGCTTTTAAATAGCGCAGTCCTTTAGTGGGACTGATGACTTTAATGACTTTATCATTCTCCACGGACAGTACATCGGTATTGGATTCAAAATCCACCCCATGCAAGATCAGATTTCGTTTTAGATCATCGGCCATTTCAACGCCGGTATAGCCCTCCTGCTCAAATGACTCATCCACTTCAATGATCTCATTGAGAGCTCCGCCCAGATCTTCCTGAAGATCCAGGATCAATATATTATTAATATCCTTTTCACTTAGGGTCAGGGCGGTATACATCCCGGCGGGTCCGCCGCCGATGATGATGACATCATAGTCCATGGTTTGTACCTCTTTGCAGTTGATGACTCATCGGGTCGATGAGCTGGGATCCTTAAAATACATCCTGTTTGCGGTAGACTTCGCGGCCTTCTGAGAGTGTGTATACACATTCATTGACGCCGAAGTGGTATGTCAGGAAACGGTAGTTGGGGACGTCAAAAACAGCTACGTCAGCCAATTTACCCACTTCCAAACTGCCCTTTTGCTCGGCTAGTCCTAGGGCCGCTGCGCCGTTTAAGGTCAAGGCCGTTACGACCTCTTCCATGCGCAGGCCCATGTAGATGGTGGATAGGGCAATTAACAGCGGAATGGCTTCTGAGTAACAGGAGCCTGGATTTAAGTCGGTGGCTAAGGCGATCCCCATGCCCTCATCGACCATTTTACGGGCCGGCGCATAGGGGGCTTTGATGGAGAAGGCCGTCAATGGCAATAGGGTGCCGCAGACGTTGTTATCCCGTAGGGCTGCAATGCCTTGGTCAGAAATTTTAAGAAGGTGATCGGCGGATGACGTCTTAAGTTCCCCCGCTAATTCAGCTCCGCCAAAGTCTGCAAAGAGCTCATCGGCATGCATCCTTATCCCAAACCCGGCATCGCGGCAAGCGGTGAGATACCGTCTGGACTGATCAATGTCAAATACCCCTTTTTCTGTAAAGATGTCACAGAAAGCGGCTAAATTACCGGCTTTAACAGCGGGTAGGACTTCATTGATGCAAAAGTCCAGATAGTCATCGGCGCGGCCTTTATATTCCAGGGGCACTTCGTGAGGTCCCATGTAGGTCGGTATGACGCGGATCAAATCTTCTTTGTTTAACTGGGCCATGGTCTCTAACTGACGCAGCTCCGTATGTTTATCCAAGCCATAGCCGGATTTGCCTTCAACGGTGGCTACTCCAAAGCCAGCTAAGGATTTGAGCCGTTTTCGACCGACGCTGACTAGATCCTCCAGGGTGGCTTCCCGAGTCGCCTGAGTGGAGGCGATGATCCCGCCCCCGCGTTCCATGATGGAAATATAGGAATCGCCGTTTAAGCGCCAATTGAATTCATCTTCGCGATAGCCGCCGAAGATAAAGTGGGTGTGAGAATCAACGAGGCCCGGCAGAATGGTCTTACCGGTGCAGTCGATGACTTCATAGTCCGCTTCATTGACGCCCCTTAAGATCTCGGGTCCGCCAACGGCTTTGATCAGCCCATCGGCAGTGATCAGGCAGCCATTTTCAATGATGTTGAGCTCGCTCATCGCCTTGCCTTTTTGGAGGCTTGTTCCTTGTGGGGTGACGAGCTGCGCTGCATTCTTAAAAATATAATTTGTCATGGCTAGTCCATGATCCTAGTTTCCAGTACCTGGTCCATGCTGAAATTCTCGATTCCCATATAGTATTCAGCAGACTGGATCAAGGCCGACATGGGCAGTAATCCAATGACTTCCGTACCGACGACTGTTACACCGAACCGGCGGGCTTCGCTTTTTACCATTTCAATGGCTTGATACAATGACGTCTTAGTATAGTCGGTCAAATTCATGGAAATCTGGACGATGTTGCGGTCTTTCAATTCAACGCCCATGGCTTTGACATAACGCAATCCACCACCGATGAACCGGACTTCTTTTGCGATAAAATCAGCGATGGCCATATCATTGGTGTTGAGATTGACATTAAAGGCAACCAATGGCATTCTGGCGCCGACGGCAACAGCTCCAAATGTAGGATGTGGCGCATCCTTTGGTCCAAAGTCAGCATGCCAAGCCTCATCTTTCATTTTATCAAACATGCCTTCAAATTGGCCCTTGCGCACTTGCGCTAAGTTCTCACGAGCTGGTGAGCTGGCGGCTTTTTCATACAAGAAGACCGGAATATCCAAGTTGCCGATCAGTGTGCCGACTTCTTTTGCCAATTTAACAGCATCTTCCATGGTCACGCCTCGGATCGGGATAAAAGGACAAACATCCATGGCGCCCATTCTAGGGTGTTCGCCGTTATGCTTGTTCAAGTCAATGTGAGCTAACGCAACTTTGACAGAATCCAACAGCGGCTGCTTCAACGCTTCGGGTTCTCCCACCACCGTTACGACGGTACGATTGTGATCTTTATCGGATGAATAGTCCAGTAGCTTAACGTCTTCACGGTTTCTAAAACAGTCCACGATTTTTTCGATGACTGCAAGATTTCTGCCCTCGGAATAATTTGGTACAACTTCCATAATTTGATTCATCTGCTTTTCTCCCTTTTCTCTTGGTCCTTGACCGGTTTTACTCATAGTCCTATTTTAATTCAGAACCACTTTTTATGCCACTTACGACAAATCCAATTTAATTCACGCACAATGAATAGTGAGGCTATTTCCAGGTGGATCGGACGGATTCATAACGAAGTCATCCAGTCCTGTAAAATCAAAATAACAGCCTCTGAATTTTTATCGTACTAATAATTCAGAGGCTTTATCCGATTTTTGCCTTTTATTCACGGCAAGTTATTTAATCAATTCGTTTTTATGGACTTAGTCAATTTATCTGTCTGGTGAACGATTTAGTCGGCTTGATCGACTGATCGACTGATCGACTTGATTGACTGATCGACTGATCGACTGATCGACTGATCGACTGATTGACTGATTGACTTGATCGACTGATCGATTCGTTTATTTTTTTAATTCCTCTGGTCGATAGCTCTCGGCCGGATGACGTATTTCTTCAATGGTTTCGTCTTCGTATAGTTTTTCAAAAGCATCGATCTTAGCTTCCAGATCCATTCTTTTCTGTTCTTGCACCATAGGATCATTGATTATGCGGTCTTTTCCCTGGCTCACTTTTTCAGAAACGTTTTGGAACATATCCTCAACTTTGGTTTTCATTCCTTCCACGTTGACTTTATCCAGGACTTGCGAGTCTTTGACTTTTTCTTTTACCGTGTCAGCGACATCCCCCGCCTTCTCGCGCAGGTGATCGATGTCGATCTTCTCGGCAGCAGCTCCGGCGACTTTTCCACCGGAAGTAATTGCTTTACCTAGTAGGTTTTCAGCCGTCTCTCCAATTTCACGACCGGCTTTTACGATTTTATACGCCAAATCGCGATTGCCGTTATTTTTGAGCAGCATCAAACCGATGGAGTCACCCGTAAATTCAAAGATACTTCTGGCCCGCTTCCCAACTTTTTTGGCACCTGACTCGGCTTTGTTTTGAAACTTCTCCCGGTTAAATTTTGATTGGACACTGTCCTGGGCTTCATCAAAACCTTGTTCTAGATCTCTTGATGCTTCCAACAAGCCATCTTTAACATCTGTTGTTGTGAATTCAACTTTATTGCCAAACTCATCCATTTTATCTTTCATTATTTTTTACCCTCCCGCACTTAAATTTGTCTACCAATCTGGTTATATCTATATGTAGTAAACAGTCCTTAGTTTATTTTAAACTAAACTTGTTAAATTTCTTTGATATATCATTAAACTTTTTGATGCACTTAAGATTTTCGTCAAATTCGTGTCAAATTCATGTGTTGGGGACCCATTGCCCGCATCGTTCTGGTAAGCTTTGCGTCTTTTAACATCCTTTGTCTTTTTACATCTAGCGTCTTTTAAAGCTAGGTCTTTGAAAGATGTGAGACTCATTGCCTCTAGTCTACTAATGATGCTGGATTCTTATTGGTTGATTACCAGTTGTTTTTCCAGTTGGTTACCATTTGGTTTCTGGTTGGTTTTCAACCAGCCTATATGTCGTCCTTGTCAAAGCGCTCCCGGAGACTCCGTGGGACGATCATGTTGATCTTTTTGGCACGGAGCCTAAAATCAACATCTTTTGATAAACTGGTCTCCCCATCGATGTTGACGTAGAAGTCGTGGTCTGAGGTAATTTGCAGCCGGTCGGTTTTGTAAGAGCTAACTTCCGGTAGGCCCAGGTGAGTCCCACGTTTGAGCATGGGCATATATTTCACTATTTTAAGAAACGACAACGGTGCAACTTCGATGATGTCAAACAACCCATCGGTGATGCTGGCTTGGGGGGCAATGTGGAAACCACCGCCGTAGATCTGGCCATTGGCTACAGTGATCATGAATACCTCGGCCGATCGGGTCGTGGTCCCTTGGTGGATGTTTACTGTAAGGGGGCTTAGATCATTGAGGCTGGCCAATATTCCGCTGTAATAGGCTAATTTTGGCCCGATCAATGGTTTTCCCTTAAACAGCATGGCTTTGTAATTGACTTTGGCATCAAACCCAACACTTGCGACATTTAAGAAGTATTTCTCATTGACCATGCCCACATCGATGACTTCCACTTCCCCTAAAATCGTCTCCCGCAGAATTTCATCCCGGTGAAAGTCTCCGGAGATATATTGAACAAAGTCATTGCCGGTGCCTCCTGGGATACAACCCAAGCTTGAATTGGAGTCTGCCATGCCGTTGAGTACTTCATTGGCGGTGCCGTCACCACCCACGGCATAGATCCGGTAGGTCCCCCGGGCAGAATAATCCCGGGCGATCTCTGTGGCATGGCCTGGATATTGGGTGGTGATGATTTCATAGGTCGTATCGGGATAGCGTTCTAGGATCTTTTGAAACAACTCCTCGATCCTGGTTTTTAACCCCACGGCGATTCCTTTACCGGCTGCCGGGTTTACTATAAATAGATGGTTTGCATGCTTCATCGCTGGTTTTCCTTACTCTATTTTATTGACTGCGTTACTGGATCTGCTGGCCCAGTTGTTTGACGATAGTGGACCAATCATCCACAAAATGGCCCAAGGCCCATTCATGCATGATGATCTCCTCATCCTGGAGGTCGATTTTGGCTATGGGGCTATCCAACAGGTTCCCTGATGGATCCTTGGAATAGATCAATAATTCATCCTTGGTCCGCACCACAGTGAAAAAATCATCAGGTGAGGACACGGCATCCAAGGCCGCCGGGACGCTATTTCGGATCTGGGACCAGTTGGGTTCCAAGGTATCATAGCGATACACTCTTACATTATCTCGAAAGTTCATGGGGAAGGTCAGGCCCTTATCCGATTCTTCATCCGCTGAATTGATTCGTCCTTCGTAGATCCAGCGGCCATTATAGCGTTTGAGTATGAAGGAATTCTCTTGCATTGGTCCAAGTCCCTCCACTTGAGCGGGTTTGGCATTGGCTATTGCGATATTGGCTGCCGATTTCATGATGGGCAGCCCTTCCGGACCAAACAGATCTGTGATCCCCACTCGGTTTTCATACATGAGATTGGCGATGTTCCGGGTGGAATAGAGATTCATTTCGTCTTGGTCTTTTTCAAGATTCAACCGTCCGGCAACTGATAGGTAGTCATTTGATACGAAGGTGATGTCACTAAACCGGGATAACCCTTGGGGGGGTGCCGCTTCTCTAGTCACCGTTTGATCGGCCAGGTTCTTTAGGACCAATGTTTCACGGACCACATCGATGTTCTCCTGGCGCTCGACTTTAAGCTGGTAGAAGACGTTTCGAGGAAATAATATATCCGGGACTTCATAAACTTCCACACCGTGACCGCGCTTTTGGGTGATCCACAGGGTTCGATACGGTGAGGGACCGAATACGCCGTCCTTATCCGTTTCCCGTTGACCGCGCAGGCCGATCATGACCCCGTTGGCGTTACTGGGCGGAGTACTGGAGGGGTTTCCCGTTGAATCGGTTTTTACGATAATTCCCGTATCGGTCAGTTCTTCCGTTTGATTGAAATACAATAGAATGTTGTTGCGCTCTAGGGCGACCCGATTGTCATTGACCCGATAGATGCGGGCCGAAAAGCCTTTGGCATCTGTGATGGTATATAACACCATCTCGCTGTCGGTGAGGCCCACTTGCTGGGGGGCTATTTTATACCGAGTCAGGAAATAGTCGTACGTCTTGATCCGCATTACTTTGATCGACGGTTTTGAAACCGTATCGGTGCCAATTTGGATCACTTCACCGGATAGGATCATCCCTAAGCCCTTGAAATAATCCCCATCGATATCCTGATTGTCAGGATCCAACGAATAGGCCTGATCAAACACCCAAAACGGGGCCAGGGCAAGTTTCGGGGTTTTGGGCATGGTCTGGTCCACGGCCAGTACGGTACTGTTTAAGAAACAGCCCGACAGGGTAAATGGCAGACAGAGTAAAAATAGGAGTATTAGTAATTTATGTCGTCTTTTTTTCATAGGTTGCCTCCCGGGGCAATGAAACCCGCATGGTGGTGCCGCGGCCCAGCTCCGATTCAATGGTCAGGCTGCCTTTATGCATCTGGGCGATCTCATTGACAATGGATAAGCCGATGCCGCTGGATGCCTTGGAGTGGCGGCCTTTGTAGAACTTTTCGGTGACTTTGGGAATTTCATCTGCTGCGATGCCCATGCCGGTGTCTTGCACCGTCAAAATGGTATCCCGTTCATTTTGAGTGATCGCTACTTTGATGGTGTCGTTGATCTCGGTAAATTTAATGGCATTATCGACGAGGTTGATCAAGATCTGCTTGATCCGGTTCTCATCCCCCAGAAAGGGTTCACACTCATCGTCCACCGTCATGGTAAAGTTTCGAATATCCCGTTTGAGACGACTGTCCATAAAGGAACCAATGAATTGCTTTAAGTCCAGGGGATCGATGAGCCCCACGATCAATTCGATCTTGCCGGAGGAGAACTTGGAGAAATCCAGGAGTTCGTCCACCATATTTTTCAAGCGGTCGGATTCTTTCTCGATGATATCCAAGCCAGTCTTCAAGAGTTCCCGATCCGTGGCCGGATCATTTAATGTAATGGCCCAGCCTTTAATGGCGGTCAAGGGGGTCCTTAATTCATGGGAGATGGAGGAGATGAATTCATTTTTCAATTCATCTTTTTTGGCTATTTCCGAGGTCATATAGTTAAACGTCCGGGCCAAGGTACCGATCTCATCGTTACTGAGCACCGGGCTTATGACATTATACTTGCCTTTGGCCATTTGGCGGGCAGTTTCCGTAAGTTCGGTGATGGGATGGACCATCCGCCGGGACACTAGAACACCTAAAACTGAGGCCGCGGCGGTAATGAGTCCGGCAATGATGAAGAATAGGATCGTGATGTTGCCGAGATTTTGGTCCACCTGATTTAAGGAGGAGATGTGGCGCAGGACGCCAACCACGGACCCCGTGGAAATTAAGGGCACCGATACGCTCATAACATGCTCATTGGTATCGATGACCTTAAAGATCTGATATTCGGTGATCCCGGTCAAAGCGGCCTTGACATCAAATAAATCGGATTCTGGTTCAAGCTTGGCCTGGGAGTCCAATAACAAGGTGGCATCTGTATCGTAGATCTGAACGCGGGCGGACGCATTGACCCACCAGCTGTCCTGATCCTCATAGAGGTTTTCGATCAAGGTGCCGGCCGTTGAAATATTATGCTCATAATATTCCGACGAGTAGGTCAATTGGCCTTTCATGGTATTGTAAAAATTCGTGTAAAAATAGGCCCTGACAAAGCTCAAAAGCACCGCCAGGGTCAGGATGTAGGAAAGGCCCAACAGGAGCAGAATGCTCCCGGTGAAGCGGGCACGTATACTCCCCTGTTTTACTCTTTTTTCCATCGGTATCCTGTTCCCCAGATCGTTTCGATATACTTGGGATCAGAGGAATCATCCTCTATTTTTGAGCGGAGTCGGCGGACGTTGACATCGACGATTTTAGGATCTCCGGTGAAGTCGTAGCCCCAGACGAGATTTAATAGATCGTCTCTGGTAAACGCTTTGCCAGGATTCTCCATGAATATCTTCATGAGCAAAAACTCCTTGGGTGTCAGTACAATTTCATGGTTCTGCTTGGTGATGGTCTGGGAATAATTATCCAGTTCAAAGCAGAACGTCTTAATGATTTTTTGGGAATGATCATCGCTTTTTTCGGTCATTCGACGCAGTAGTGCCTGAGTCCGTAAAATCAGTTCCATGGGATTGAACGGTTTGATGACGTAGTCATCGGCGCCGCCTTTTAGCCCTTGGATCTTATCGGTATCTTGGCCTTTGGCAGTGAGCATGATGACACCGATCTTGGAATTTTCTTCTCGGATCCGGCGCAGTACTTCAAAGCCATCAATACCCGGCAGCATGACATCTAAAACAGCCACGTCGGGTTTTTCAAGGCCGGCGATTCGAACCGCCTCTTCGCCGGTGTCGGTATCGTACACTAAAAAGCCATTCCGTTCGAAATTTATTTTAAGGAATGTGCGGATACTATCTTCGTCTTCACATATCAAAATTCTGTACATCGTAAGCCTCCCCATCATTAGGTCATACTTCCAGTTAAACTCTTTTGGTTGTGGAAGTGGTTACAGCCTAATAACATTAATACTTCAATTATACACTATGAATGCCATCGAATTGATTTTTTAAACCATTCTTATGCCAGGTGCGTTAGAAAAAGTTATAATAAGAGGAGACCCTTCGATCCTTAAGACAGGGTCGAACCCTTGCAACCATGAAGGAGACCAATTATGTTTGGATTATTCAATAAGCAGTTAAAAATTAAAGCCCCGGTCAACGGCTTCTGTGTGGACTTGGATGAAGTGCCCGATGAAGTTTTTTCCAAGCGGATGATGGGCGACGGCGTCGCCATTCAACCCGCCGACGGGCTGTTCGTCGCACCGGCTGACGGGGAGCTTGTAATGCTCTTTAAAACCGGTCATGCCTACGGCATGGTCTTAGATCAAAAAGTTGAACTATTGATCCACATCGGTATTGATACGGTGGAGCTCCAAGGGGAGGGGTTTGAGATCCTGGCCACCCAGGGCACTCGCGTCTTGGCCGGCACCCCCATTGTCCGAGTTGATTTGGATCTGATCCGTCAAAAAGGCTATGATCCCATCACCCCCATCATTATTACTTCCCCGGATACCTCGGGGCCTGATTCCGCCATCGGCATTAAGACAGAAGTCAATCAAACGGTGGTGGCCGACTCCAGTGTTATCCTGACCATTACGACCTAGGCGTAAACTACTTGCCAGACTAAAAAAAAGAAAGCCGGAAATAAATCCAGCTTTCTTTTTTTTATGGAATTATCGGTTTCTCATACTGGTCCGCAGCGCCTTGACCAGTGGAATGGCCACGATGGTGGAAACAACAGCTTCCAGTGTGACATTCACCGTCAGGATCGCCGCCAGGACTTGTCCAAAAATGGCATTATCAAAGGCACCACCTTGGGCCTGACCACTCAGCACTACGAAGATCATGGTCAATACTAAAACCGAGTGAACAAAGCTTGCCACAAAGGCTGTTAAACCAATGGCTAATCCCTCACTGGCCTGGATCTTCTCAAAGAATTTGTAGATGGGATAAATGAGTGCTCCAAATATGATCCTGGGCAACACAGAAATCAATGGGTTTAAAAAGAGCAGATCTGCCGCCGACCCTCTGGTTATGGCCACCAATAAGGAACTTGCGCCAAAGGCCAATCCAAAGAGGATTCCGGCCTTCCAGCCAAAGAGCATTGCACCGATAATGACCGGGATATGGACCAATGTGATCGCTATGGGGGGGATTTGAATAAATCCTAAAAATGGCACAACTGACATTAGAATGATAATCGCAATGATCATACCGTAATAGACCATGGTTTTTGTTTTAATTTGTGTGTTCATGGAACGCCTCCTACCGTGATGCATAAATATTAACTTACTCGACCTACTTAAATTATAAACTTATTTAGATCATTTGGCACTAGGTCCGGATGAGAACCTTTGATGAACAGCTCTTTGATTATCAAACATTTACCTAGTAACCATAAATATACCGTTTCAACGGAATAGTCCCGAATCATCATTAGTGAAGAGTCTTAAGTTAAAAACTTTGGCTCTATATAACTTTGCTCTATAAGCCTTGCTCCTTACTCTTTACACTTGCTCTATACCTTTGAAAACGCACTCTTTTCAAACAGAACGAAGAGAACCCTTGTTCAGCCACTTTCGCTGAACAAGGGTTCTCTTCGTCTCATCGTGATCTAGACGACTTGAGTATATACCATCATAAAATGGAGAAAAGTACCAGCTAATACAAAACAATGGAATAATTCATGGAAGCCAAAGGCTTTTGAAATGTTAGGTTTCTTCATTCCGTAGATCACAGCTCCAATGGTATAGCTGATCCCGCCGCCGGCTAAGAGCAAGAAGCCGCCCCAGCCAGTGGCTTGGAAAATTCGTGTGATGATAACGATGGACAGCCAGCCCATTCCAAGGTAAATGCCGGTGTAGAGCCAGCGTGGTGCATTGATCCAAAATACTTTGAAAACTACACCAGACACGGCGATCCCCCAGATCAAAATCAACATGAACAATCTTAAATTCCCGTCCAGGACAAATGCCAGGATGGGCGTATAGGAACCGGCGATCAATACAAAGATCATGGAATGATCTAATTTCTTTAGGAACAATAGGACGCTTTGGCCTGCATTTACTAAATGATAGATGCCGCTGGTGGTATATAGGGCGATCATACTAATGCCAAATGCAACTAAACTGATCATCTGACCAGTACTCACCTTGAGCTGGATGCCCTTTTGGATCAACAGGATCATACCGATCAAGGACAGGACGGCTCCCCCTAGATGGGTCAATGAATTTATGGGTTCTCTGATATATTTTTTCATGATTACTTCCTCCACCTTTATTGATAACACTATCATTTGTTATCAATATTGCTAACAAGCTATCTTGATAATACATAAATTTCGAGAAAAATGCAACTAAATTTTTGGGTCAATCACATAACTTGTGGGATTTTCCCAAAAGTTATGTGATTGACCCGTTTTAATAAGAATTTATTTCATATTAACCGCAGCATAAATTGAGCGCAATTTTTTTGACTTCTTATTATGTAGGAAGTCACCCTTTTATGATAATATACCTTTGTCTAGCAGACGTCCCTCAACTTATTACCGCTAACAGCTGTTCAACTAATATATTTATATTTGTGTATGGATTCATTTGCCCAATTGAAGAATAAATGTTTTTTCCTTCTTTTGAATACTTCTCAGCCAAACTTTCAGCATTTCTTATAGCTTCCTCAACACTGCCCTTTTGAATGATTTCCCTAATCACACCTTCAGTTGCTTTTGCATAATCCTTACTTAAATGCTCGCTTAAATGAGTATAAGTTGTTTTTTTAGATATTTTTTCTGTTACATTTTCAAAATGCATTAGTAACCATGTTTCAAATATGCAATTTGAAACTAACATTTCATAACCATTTTCTGATAAACATATTTTATCAATAATTTTCTGTATATTTGGAGGAGCATCACAATCAAACACCAAATATTTTTTATGATTACCATATTTTCTATTATTATCTTCACTAGAAAGATATTCATCTGCGAATTTCAAAACTCGGCTGGTATTACCATCGGCTGATTCTATTTCAATCTTAACATCGTTGAATTTATTTTTCTTTATTATCTTTGTAAAATACTCAAAATAAATTTTCTCTGTTAATCCTTCACAAAAAAGGATCATGTGACCTAGGTTTGTATTTAAAGTATTTTTTTGCCTGGAACGTGATAGTCTGGTTCTACCCATCCTCGTCACCGCCCAAAATCCCATCATAATTAAAGATAGGAATTGCACCATATTTACCTTGCAAGTAGTCCTTATTAAAAGTTGCATCATCTCTTACTTTTAAATCCGACAATGCGTATATATATGATTCACCTTTTTCATTCTTATCAATAAAAACTACTTCATCTCTTCTAAACTGTTCTTTGTTTAGCAATGATGTATCGTGCGTTGTAAAGATCAGTTGCGCTTTTGTATTTTTGCTATCTTGAAAAATATCTATAAGCAGCTTTGTTAATAATGGATGTAGCCTTGCAGAAATTTCATCAACAACAAAGACTCCACCTCTTTCTGTCATTTCAATCACTTCCTGAATATATGATAAGAAACGCAGGGTTCCGGTTGACTCCTGAGAAAGGTCTAATTTCTTTTTACCACTAATTTCACCATTCTCGTCATAAACATCATGAATTGTCTTTAATGTTTTTTGTTTTCTTTCTTTTCCCGTTTTCTCATCAACTACAGTTTTTTCTTCAACTTCCAGCCCTTTAATTCCAACGTCTATCTGACTTAAATACTGTTCAACTTTCTTTCTAAATTTTTTTTCTGTAACAATACGTTGGTTTATTCTTACTGAACCTGCAACATGTTTAATTGAAGATTCAAAGAAAAGTTCTAAAAATACATCATACTCTTTTTGAAAAAACTCAACTAAATCATGTAAAATGGTTGCTTTTTCCTTTTCGCCAAGAAAGTATTCTAATACAGATAAATACAGTCGCTCTTTTGGAACTTTTGTAAATTCTTTAATATGTTCTAAGTATACTTTTCCGAATGTAACTTTGCTATTTTTTCGTTCGAAAACTTTCTTATCGTCAATATAATACCATTCACTAATTACTTCTTCTGAAGTACATTCAAAACCATACTGGAAAGTTTTACCATTATATGAAAACATAATTTCAAACTCAGAAGCCTCATTGTTATCTTTTGATAACTGAAATGGCTCCAGTCTTGTTTCCAAAAATTTATTTGAAAAATCAAACTCTTCTGCATCATTTTTTGAAATAAACTGATCGAAAATATACTTTTCAAAGAAAAACATAGCTGAAATAAAATTAGATTTCCCAGAGGCATTTGCTCCATAAATAGCAGCGGTTTTAACTAACTTTGTTCCATCGTGAGTTTCTAATAGATGGGTTGCATGTTGTTTATAAGAAGCAGCCCTCATATCCAAAATCGCTTCATTTTTAAACGATGTGTAGTTCCTTACTTTAAACATTATTAACATGGCATTGCCTCCTTTTCCCCTATATAAAGTATGACATAATTCTATGAGAAGTCAATTATTTTACGAAAATTTCCAACTTTCTTAGCACTTCAGATCATTTTAAGCTGATATTTTTTAATTTCCACGTTTTTTTCGTTTTTCCATTTAATGTTTTTACGTGTTTTAAAATAGAACTGTATTGCAAGTTCTCATGGTTTGAGTCATCAACTTTTGCTACTGCTAGAAATTTTTATAATATGTAATCTGGGAGGTATCTTAGATTATATAAAAAGTTTAAATCCGTTTCGTTTCTTCCGTCCATTTGCTATCTAGGTCCAGCCGTTAAATTCAACTCGCTTTAAAACCAGCACTGACAAGGGTTCGATTTGAATTTGTCCATTGTGCAGATGGATCTCTTGAACTTCGTTGTAGACTGTCCCGTCACGAACGAGGACTTGCCAGATACCGGGTAACAAAATAGTCCTGGTCTTTCGCTTGTTGCCGTTAAAAGTCACCAGGAGTTCTTCCGTCTCATCTTTTAGGTGGAGTGTGATGATTCCGGCTTTGTTGTGAAGTACACTAACGTTTCGAAGAATCGAGGCTGAATCACGCAGGCGTAGCACCTGGTGTTGGGCTCGCAGGTCCACCAATGCTTTAAAATAAGTAACGGCAGCTCGGTAGGTGTCTTGGCGGGACCAATCCAGCCAATTTATGGACTCAGCAGATCGATAGCTGTTTTCATCCCCGCCTTTGGTGCGTAGAAACTCTTGTCCGGCGTGGATAAACGGAATCCCTTCTGCGAGTAGGACCATGGAGGTGGCTAAGGTGTGGCGGCGGATCCTTACAGCTTCTGAATCCTTGGGATCGGTCATTAAGAGTTTATCATAGAGGGTCAGGTTATCATGAGCCTCCACATATTGAACGATTTGATCCGGTGCGATATAAGTGGTGTGGGCCTTTGGCCAGTTTGTTGCAACCAGGCTCTCGGCCAGTCGTCCCCCCATGGGATGGCGTCCCGATACAAAGCCTTTTTGTTTGGGATTAAATACGGACCCTTTGACCGCATCGCGGAAGGTATCATTAAAGTGGGCGATGCGGGGCATCTGACTGGCATTTCCTTGCCAGGCTTTCTCTTGGGTCGGCAAGGAGGTATTCAGATTCCACCCCTCTCCCAACAGGATGATGGAGGGATCAATGGAATCCGCTAAGGCTCGAATTTCATTCATGGTGGCCACATCATGGATCCCCATTAGATCAAAGCGGAATCCATCCAAGTTAAATTCCTCCAGCCAGTAGCGGATGGAGTCTACGATGTATTTGCGCATCATATATCGCTCTGATGCCGTATCATTGCCCACGCCGGTCCCATTGACTAATTTGCCGGCATGGTCATACCGGAAGAAATAACCCGGTGTGGTTTTGTGCAAAGAATGCATGGACACTTCATACACATGGTTATAGACAACATCCATAATAACTCGGATCCCGGCCTGATGCAGCCCCTTGATCATTTCTTTGAGCTCGATGATACGCAGCGCCGGATCTTTGGGGTCGGTCGAATAGGAGCCTTCCGGGACATTGTAGTTTTTAGGGTCATAGCCCCAATTGTAGGATAATTCCGGATGATATTCATCCACCGTGGAATAATCATAGATTGGCAATAGCTGCACATGGGTTATGCCCAAGGATTTAAGATAATCAAGTCCCGTGGGGGAGCCGTTGGAGTTAGTCGTCCCCGGCTCGATAACACCCAGAAACTGCCCTCTATGGCGGATCCCGGAATTTGGATCACTGGAGAAATCTCGGACATGGAGCTCATAGATGACGGCGTCCACCGGATTTGAAAATGGAGGCAGCCGGTGAAAGTCTTCAATTTTAAGTTGCTCGGGATCTAGGATCACGGTTTTCTCACCATTGGTCACGACGGCTCGACTATAGGGATCCATGGAGGAATGATTGGTCCCGTCGGAGAACGTCAAATGATAGGTATAGACCGTTTTATGCTGATCGCCCCGAAGGATCACTTCCCAGACGCCGTTATCCTGATAAGTCATGGGGATGGATTTTCGAACCGCCGCCACTTCTTCTAAAGATTCCCAGATTTCAACGGCAACGTCCTGAGCTGTGGGAGCCCATAGTCGTAGTAGAGTCCGATCTTTTGCATAAAAAGCCCCCAACGGTCCGTCATAGGCAAATTCATCCTCAAACTCCTTGGTTCTGACAAAGCTTCCGCTTTGCGTCAAACGGGAGCCAAAGGGGAATTTCTTAACTTTGATGGGTTCTGCCAACGGCATATCGTCGGTTGCCGGGATCAGATCCTTGGCTTTGATCTTTCGCTTAAACAGCTTCGATCCTTTCAAAACTCTGCCCATTCGATTGGTTCTACTCTCTTTGTTGGGTCTATTCAGTGCATTCAGGTCATTCGTTCCATTCGGTTGATTCGGTCCATTCAGTTCGTTCGGTTCGTTCAGTTCGTTTCTTTTATTGGTGAATCTATTTGTTTTTTTGGCAGATTTATCTTTTGTTATCTTAAGTGTTTTTAAATTAGTTGTGTTGCTGGTGTTACTGTTTGATTTTTTTCTTAATTTTATTTTTTTCAAAATAGGTACCTTTGCTTTCATTCGATCATTGTCATATTCGACACCGTTGCCTATTCTTTTATTATAACAATTCACACCCATTCTGGTCCATGTATCCAAACTATTCCAACCTTCGAAGATGAAGTGTTGGGTTTTTCGTTTCATGCGACCTATTCCTTTGTTATAATATGATCAAAGTATGGAACCAATGAGTTGAATCCTCAGTTAAAGGATTGGATCAACGTAATATTACTTGGACCAAAGGATTGACTCAATGGAATTACTCAAAGTATTGAGTCCCTGTAATTCATCTTCCATCAAAGAGAGGCGGTTTTTTAAATGAAAAAAGTTAAAAAATACTTACCCCTAGCCCTGTTGGCGGCTCTTCCCCTAGCTTATCGCAAGCTTCATGCAAGATCTTTGGCGTCTCAGCTTGATTTTGAACAATTGCTGTTACCGGATCCCTTTATTCCAGCCAATGATTTTTATATCCCAGAGGAATCCTATAGTCAGATGATGGCGGACCTTGTCATGCCCTATCTCAATGCTCACTCGGAAATTGCCGTCTTTGAGACCGGTCACCGGATCCACTATGCCCACTATAGGGCAGACCAGCCCATTGCTGCGGTTGTCATCGCCCACGGCTTTGCCGAGACACTGGGGCGCTATGCTGAAGTAATTTATTACTTCCTTAAAATGGGTTATGAGGTCTATCTCCCCGAACATTTTGGCCATGGTGAGTCAGAGGCCGGGGTCGCCGATCCTTCTGTAGTTTGGGTGGGTGATTTCAATGACTATACCGCTGATTTTTCTAATTTCGTCAAAGACATTGTCCGCCCAAAGCATCCCACTCTACCGATCATTGGGTATGGTCACTCCATGGGTGGTGCCATCTTGGCCACTGCCCTTATGCAGCACCCAAACCTTTGCGATGCCGCCATCTTCAACTCACCTATGTTTAAAGTCTTTTTTGACCAGCCGGAGGGCCTGCTCTACCCCTTGATCCAAACCCTAGCTAAAACGAAATTGAACAAAGCGGGCATTCCACTCAAAACACCCCTGGATCACTTAAAAGTCCCAGAATTCATGCCCAAAAAGGCGGCTATGCATAGTCAGCCACGCGCCCGGTATTTTCATGATCTACGGATCCTGTCCGATAAACCGGTCCGTTGGTTGGTGTCCTGGGGCTGGCTCAATGAATCAATCCAAGCTACCCACCAGATCGTAAAACCGGAAAATATTGAAAAAATCAAAATTCCTCTGTTGATGTTCGAATCTGAAACCGACTGGTTTGTGGATCCAATTGGAATACATCAGTTCGCTAGTTCTGCAAAAAACCTGACTTTTTATAAGGTACCCGGTTCCTATCATGAAATATATTCCGAAACCAACAATATCTTGGTGCCTTACTTCAATACCATCAATGAATTTATCAGTCACTTTTTGGAAAATAGACCCTAGACAATGAAAAGGCAAAATTAGATAAGAAATATTAAAGAATGAATTTCTTGTTAAAAAACTATTAATATCATTGAAGAATAAAAAATAGACCGTTAACCTTTCGCATATAACTGCCCAGACCCCTTGGTTTTCTTATAATAAACCTAATAAACCTCAATGAAAGGTGGTATACCTAATGAAGCTTCTAGAAGAAATCAAAAATGAACATGACCAAATCAGAGATTATTTCCTCCAAATGGAGAATAATGAAGAAAAGGCCCCTGAGATTTTTAAAGAACTTGCAACATTTGTCTTATCTCATCATGATTCAGAGGAAAAAGTAGTGTTCCCGGAGCTTTCTCGAAAGAAAGATGTCGTGAAAACCAAGAATCATCTCCTGGCCGAACATGCCTCAGTTCGTCGAACCATACAGATCATCTTAGATACCCCCGATGATGATAAAATGTGGGAACCTCATGTTCATGTTTTAAAGGACCTCTTGGCCCATCATGTGGAAGAAGAAGAGGAAGAACTCTTTGAAGTACTTCGCGAAGAAAAAGATGAAGCGGAACTCAAGGAGCTCTATAAAACATTTGAAGATCACTTTGAAAAAGTTAAGCCCACTATGAAACAGAACGTCGCTGATGCTAAAATCTATCATAAAGAGGACCGTATCCCAAAACCTGAATAACAGTCCTAACCGATCCCCTCTTGCCTGAACGTAAGTATACGCATAATCTTAAATTTAATCCCTCTACAAAATAAGGCCCATCTAACACTCAACCAATCCGTTGGTTTGAGGTTAGATGGGTCTCTCTTTATATTTTAGGTTACTCTACAGCCGATGCTTCGCAGTAAATGCAGCGGTAAATTTTCTGTTCGGATTCAGTAAGTCTGAAGATCTGGGGCAACTCCTGTTCTACCGAAGTAATGCAGCGTGGATTTTTACATTTGAGGACATTGGTCAAACATTCGGGCAGATCGATGTGTTTTTTCTCTACGATTTTTTCATCGCGAATGATATTGACGGTGACATGGGGGGCGACAAAGCCCAGAATGTTAGTATCAAGTTCAATAAGTCCGTCGATTTTGATAATATCTTTTTTCGCCATTTTATCGCTGACCACATTGATCATGATGGCCACTGACCGATCCAGTGTGTCCAAATTTAGGAGCCGATAGAGCCGCATGGCTTTGCCGGCCGGAATGTGATCAATAACCGTTCCGTTTATAATCGAATCAATTCTCATTAGGTGCCACCTCCAGTAGCTTCATGATCAAGGCCATTCGCATGTATTTCCCAAATAGGACCTGTCTAAAATACCAGGCACGAGGATCTGCGTCCACCGCTACACTGATCTCATTGACCCGGGGTAGTGGATGCAGGATGGCAAGCTCCGGTTTGGCATCGATCAGACGATCGGGTGATAAGATATAGCGGTCTTTTAAGTTCAAGTAATCCTCTTCGTTGAAAAACCGTTCTTTTTGGACTCGGGTCATATACAAAATATCAAGGTCCGGAATGGATGTTTCAAGGTCCGTGGTCTGGATGTACTCCATACCGGTTTTTTGGATGATGCCTTTTTTAACGTAGGAGGGAACTTTTAATTCCTCAGGTGAGATCAACACCAGTTTGATCCCCTCATAACGTGATAGGGCCTGAATAAGGGAATGGACGGTTCGTCCGAATTTTAGATCCCCGCAGAATCCCACCGTTAGATTATTCAAACGGCCTGTCGCACGGTATATAGTCAAAAGATCCGCTAAGGTCTGGGTGGGATGATTATGACCGCCATCACCGGCGTTCACGACGGGAATGGTTGAATTAAGGGAAGCAACGAGTGGGGCTCCTTCCTTGGGATGTCTCATGACCATCATGTCAGCATAGGAAGAAATTACTTTTGCTGTATCAGCGACGCTCTCCCCTTTGGAGGCAGAACTGGAACCGGCATCGGATACACTCAAGACATTGCCTCCCAATTCATACATAGCTGCTTCAAAGGACAGCCGGGTCCTTGTGGAGGGTTCCAAGAATAAGGTAGCCAGTTTCTTATGAGCACAAACTGATTGGTAGCGTACCGGATTTGTGATAATGTCTTGTGCGACGTTTATCAGTTCTTCGATTTCCTCCAATGATAGGTCTAAGATATCAATTACGTGTTTCATTCTGCATCCCCCGTTTGATCTGCCCAATGACAGAGTTTTATGTCGTAGATCGGCGTCCGTTCCAATTCTTTTCTTTTTAACAATTTTGCGCCCCCTATATCGTTGGTGATATGTCCAAAAATCTGATGGTTTTCACTGCCTTGCCAATAATCAAAGACAGAACTTCCGTCTTTGCCTTGGTAGGGTCCCTTGTATTTTGATCTAATGGTCCATTAGATCCATTGTTCCCTGTTCCCTGTTCCATGGATCCCTTGATTCATTAATCCCTTGATTCATGGATCCTCTGATCCTATTCTTCTTAGTGATTATGACCCTAAATATCAAAAACACCCTGCCGCATCCGGCAGGGTGTAAGTAAGGCGAAGTCCAGTCTACACCAAGGCGTAGCGAAGTCAGCGTCTATATTACAAATCTTGCCGGTCACTCTGTACCATCTTAAAGATTTTTATCACTATGCGAATTTTCGCACATGTCAGGGATGGTGTCAAGGGCTCAATTCAAAAAATTTAAGCAAATAAATAGTGGCCTAATTTAAAAAACCAGTAATAAACCCAGTAAATAAACGGTAAATAACCGATAAAAAAAATACCCTGAAATGAATCAGAGTACTTTTGTTGAACTGGCGTCGACCTACTTTCCCACACAGCTTCCCGTGCAGTATCATCGGCACTCTAAGGCTTAACCATCGTGTTCGGGATGGGAACGGGTGTAGCCCTTAAAGTCATTGGCACCAGAT
>JBAQDU010000120.1:0-3054 GCA_049294805.1 Clostridiaceae bacterium | reverse complement strand
AAGTTCCTATTTATTGCTGGAATTATCTGATCTACATTATCCGACCCATCTTGAGCAAGTTATCATGAATATGACTATGATGGGGATAACGCCCATCCTGGCTCATGTCGAACGGTGTAAATATTTTCGGGAACATCCCGATTTATTGCTTCATTTGATCGGAAAAGGGGCATTGGGTCAAGTCACGGTCTTAAGTTTATTTGATCGGGCCACCAAATCCTTCGCATTAGCCTGTCTTAAGAACTCACTGGCACATATCGTTGCCTCTGATGCCCATAATCTCACACTCCGGCCGCCCTGTATGGCTAAGCTAAACGAGATCATGGACCCAACATTGATCCATCGATCTGAATTATTTGCAAAGTCGGTTTGGGACAACGAAGAAGCTCCTTTTTTTGAAGCAACTCCAGTGAAAAAAAGAGTGTTTGGATATTCCTAATCAGACCCCAAAATAGTTTCAAGATGAGCATTGCTAGCCAACAGGGTGAGGTTAAAATCGAAGCACCAAGGCCAAGAGAATTGCAAAAAAAACAAAATTAAAATAAAAGACATAAAATGAGATGCCCGCCAACAGAGTGGCGGGCATCTCATTTTATGTCTTATTGGACAGGACTTAACACTACAAATTCTGAGGACACATAATACTTATGGCCATCCATAAAAAGTTCAAACCAGCCATCGACCTGTTCGCCTAGAACAACTTGATCCCAACGATAGAGCTGCGTTACAACTGGGAAATCTAAACCTGGTCCAGATCGCACATTGACAGAATCCTCTAAGATCTCTCCATTGACGATAGTGGGAATGGTAGTGGATGTTAATGGAAGTGGGGTTGATGTCGTTGGAACTGTGGAGGGTTCTGTTATTGAAGGTGCCCCAGGAGTTTTGGAAACAACTTCAACTGGTTGAGCCTGCTCAATGGCAACTTGGGTCTCAGACTCTGTGATGGCCAAGGATTCATCGGGAGCAAGTGTGTCTTTATGACCAAAAAACACCATAAAAGCAAAGATTGCCACTAAAAAAGTTAGATATTTCAAAGCACGCATGTGTGAATATACCTCCAAAGATATAGTTTTCTTCATTCGATAAATTACGAAATAACAAAATTAGTAATAAATAATATAAGTTCATCAGTATTATAGCATAATTCTGGAGTTGACTGGGTGAAACTAATAACCAGTTCTTTAATAAACTATTAATTTTGATAATTTCTGGCTATAATAGGACGTACTAAATGTGTGATATTCTACGTTTAGATCCTCCGTTAAGGGAGGTTAATAGATATTGCTAGACTGATTTAGTCACTGAGTCACTGAGTCACTGAGTCAATTGACTTTGTAACTCTAACCTCTGATACTTTCATTCGGATAGTTAATGTTAGACACCAAGTTTGAGCGAAATAATAAATACATTAATCTTCCCGATGATATTTATGGGAGAAGGCTGCCTTAGCCGGAAAGGAATGACAACATGATGTTGATCGATGGACATTCAGATATCTTGAGTGATGTGTATAAACGACGAAAAAATGGGGAAACCAACGTAATTAAAACTCATTATATAGAGCGGTTTCGTAAGGGAGGGATTCAAGGACTGATTTTATCGATCTATCTGGATAATAGTCAAGTACTGAATTCCCTTAAAATTGCGTTGGACTATATGGCATTTCTTCATGAAGAAATTGAAGAATCCGGCAATAAATTATGCCTATGCCTTAATGGAACTCAGATGGAGAGAGCCATATCGGACGGACAGATTGCTTTAATGGTTTCTTTTGAAGGTGCTGAACCCATCATTTCCCTTGATCTTCTTAGCGTTTTTTATGGCCTCGGGGTCCGAGGTATCGGACTTACCTGGTCTCGGGCCAATCAAGTGGGAGAAGGCTCCTCCTATCAAGATGGAGTCTCGACTCAAGGATTGACGCCATTTGGGATGGAGCTACTGGATGAAGCCGCTCGTTTGGGCATGTTCATTGATATTAGCCACTTATCCGATGAAGGAGTGGACGATGTCTTTAGCTGGGGAAAAGGGATAGTGATTGCTTCCCATTCCAATTCGCGCAGTCTATTAAACATCAAACGGAACATTACAGATGAGCAGATGATTGAAATCGCAAGACGTGGTGGCACAGTGGGTTTAAATGGTACATCCAGCCAGATTTGCGCCATTCATCAAGATGCTGACTATGATCGCCTCTTAGATCATTGTGACCATATGATTGAAGTGATGGGCGAAGATCATGTAGCACTGGGCTTTGACCTTTGTGATGAAATTTTTGGATCAACTGGAGAACCTTGGACCAAACTGAGTTTTGATGTAATTGGTGATTATACGAAGTACCCTGAATTCATCACAGCGATGAGGACCCGAGGCTATTCGCCTGAGAAAATCAATAAGATCGCTGGTGGAAATCTCTTAAATGTATTGAAACGGCTCCCCTAGAACTTGGACTAACTAAAACCAAAAGTTGAAAAGAGCAATGGACGTAACGAAAATCCATTGAGGGTCCAGTAGGGATACCCCAAGTTTTAGTTAAAAGAACCAACCCGAAGTAGTTCCAAGAAATAAGTAACAATCAAACCAACCTAACTCAAAAACCCTAACCGGACTTGATGCATAGTACGAATGAGAGAAGGCATGAAAATGGGGAACGCAAATTGCGAAAAAATGGTAATAATAATATGACCAAGATTTTTAATAAAAAGGATAGAAGAGGGGATCAAATCATTAAAAGTAGTCACATTAAGAAAAAGAGAAACGAATCATGGTGGGTCCTAGTATCTTTTGTACTGATCTTGTTAAACCTGGTTGGTTGTAACCTAGCTCCATCTGAGACAACTCTAGTTACCAAGATTACAGACTCGAATAACTCTACATCAGGATCATGGCCCATACCAAGTACATATAATCCGGGAACCACTGTTTTAAATACGACCAGTGCCAATACGACCAGTGCCAATACGACCAGTGTAAATACCACTAGTGTATATACCACCAATCCAAGTACTGCATTACCGATCACGAACCCGGAAGAGGCCATCTATCAGGTAATCG
>JBAQDU010000119.1:0-30454 GCA_049294805.1 Clostridiaceae bacterium | reverse complement strand
CTGTATAACGAAGCCCACGAGCATGAGGAACAATAGATATGTATCAAACAGCTGATTTCCCCGAGTCGATCCGGGATTATATGATCGAAAAACGACGGTATCTTCACGCTCACCCGGAGCTGTCCCTTAGAGAAGAAAATACCAGGGACTATATCATCGCTGAGTTAAATCAATTGGGGATATCCAATCAGATCGTCGGAACCACGGGGGTGCTGGGGGAGTTATCCGGTGACCGTCCAGGCTTGACCCTTTTAATTCGCTGTGAATTAGATGCCTTGCCGTTAACTGAAGAAACGGGCCTTGAGTTTGCCTCGCAAAACCCTGGGGTGATGCATGCCTGCGGCCATGATGGTCATATGGCGATCCTCCTCGGCCTGATTAAGTATCTGGTGGAGCAAACCGTCACTTTTTCAGGCAAGCTGTTATTCCTATTTCAACCGGCTGAGGAAATCGGAGCCGGAGCCAGACTCGTGTTAGAAGATTTTGATCGCCTAGGGATCACCCTGGATGAAGCCATCAGCGTCCACACTGGATCAGAACTTGAAATTGGCTTTATAACGACTCACCCCGGGGCTGTTATGTCAGGAACTCGAACCATGAAAGCCATGATCCGGGGCAAAGGGGGCCATGCCTCTAGGCCCGATGCTACCATCGACCCGATCAACGCCATGTTGATTTTCTTATCCATGGCCCAACGCCTAAAAGACCGAACGATCTCACCATTGGAGGACGCCGTCTTATCCTTTACCGGCGTCCATGCCGGAACCAAAACCAATATCGTGCCCGAGACCTGTGAAGTCTGGGCATCCATGCGGTTTTTTAAAACTGAAGTCGGGGAAAAACTCCGCGATATCCTTACTCGGGCAGCCAAAGCAACTGAAGAAGCCACCGGAGTGATCATCGAAATGGTATTTTCTAAAGGAATCCCACCGGTCAAGAACGATCCAAAGGTCACCCGAAAATGTAATGCCGCCGCCCTTCAAACCTTCGGAGAAAAAGGCACCCTCCATACTGAACGGCTTATGCAATCCGATGATTTCGGGCGGATCTTAGAACGCTGGCCTGGCTGCTATGCTTTTGCCGGAGCCGGCTCCGACAAAATCGAGAATCATCCCGGTCACTCCCCCAAATACGATATTGATGAAGGAGTATTTCCCTATATCGTCACTTACTATTTGAACTATATCAACAACCAGGAAATTGCAAAATAAGCCTCAAAAGTTAGGGTATGGACGGTCATTGGCGAAATGTACGATCTCTAAGGCTTTGAATTAAAGAACTTTGTGAAACGCAATTTTTCGCTCTAGGTCTATTGAATCAATTATTGACTTCTTGTGAGGTGTGTGAGTGCATCTTTCATCGCTTCGTCCAGCACAGTTACAGTGTGAATATCGCCTTTCATGGTCACCTCACACCTTGCAATGCAGCCTCCTGTTGCTGGTTAATCGATGTATTAGATAACTATGTCTCCAGAATGCTAACATTAATTTATCATGACTATCTGCAAAACCGGATTATTTCAGATACAATGTAGACTATATGTACCACGACCACAAGGAGATTAATGAACTATGAGCATAAAAAAGTTTTCCAACGATGCTGCCAAGGCACAAAGAAAAATTATGGTGAAGCCGGTTAAGGCAACACCAGAAGAAAAACCATACTATCCAGTAATGATCGAGCTTACCCACCTCTTAGAAATGACTCACACCATCTTGAACGAGGATGATATTATTAGCAGGATCCATCAATTGGAATCTGAAAATCCGGAGAGTGTATTGACCAATGGGATTTTCTGGCAAATGCAGGGTGAAACGGAGGCCATGTTATTGGATGAGCGATCTTTAGCCACCTATAAGTCAATATTTGAAGAATACCTGAACCCTGAATTGATCGAAAACCTTCGGAAATTTTTGGAAGGTGAAAATGAGAAAAGACTGGCCGATTATCAAGCTGCCAGTAATGATGAAAAAGAAAAATTTAAAAAAATCATCGTCGTCTCATTATCGTAGACAAGTGATCCAGAAGAACTTAAGGTAAAACGAAATAAAGAGCTAAACCGACAAAATGATGTCGTTTTAGCTCTTTTCTCTTTTTTTAGGCGTGCCCAGCAAGCCGTTAATTGCCCACCAAGGAACATCCGGACAACATAACCGGATGATGGGAAGGATCCCTGCTGTAAATCAAGAGTTGGAGAGGAGCGAAACGTACATGAATGTCCGAAATATGACTAACACCATGTTGAAACAAAAAGCGCAACGCTTCTATTCAACGCTATATCAATGTACCAAGGTAAATCCAACGCGAAAGTTTCATGCGTTGTACGACAAAATCTATCGACCGGACATCCTGAAGACGGATTGGCTTAAAGTCAAGGCAAACAAAGGAAGTGCGGACATCGATGGAGTGACAATCCACCAGATCGTAGACATAGCGCTCATGCGAATTTCAAGCAAGGTATTGATCATTTCGATAATGAAGTCATTAAGTATCTTATATACTTTGAATTGCTTCAAATGGTAAGTAATGCGCTCAGAGCCCTAGAGCATCGGTACACGAATTACACTGAACACAGAGCTTTCTGGATTTCAAATGTCCGGATCCTACATATCCGGGCATGGATCATCCTGGACCTCTGCCAGAAGAACCGGGAGTCTTATGAACCTCTTAAAGTCTCTCTCCGGCAAGACCTAGATCCTGTTGGAGCGGCATGAGACACAGGCCAAATCAATCCGGCAGATCCTCACGGAGTCCATTCTCGTCGAATACTATGCCCAAGGAGCCTTTAAGATCCCGCTGAGCATGTCGAAGAAAGAGCTAGCCGAAAAGTGCTCCTCCCTGTCCCGAGAACTCAATAAAATGCGCGGCGACGGGCTCATTACGTTCGACGCCTAGTCCATCCTGATCAAAGCGTTGGCAGAACTTTAAGAAATCCCGGTCTAAGCAATCGTGGCCTCGATCTGGTCGATGACAACCCCCAAAATCACCCATCCGGCCCCCCGAAAAGCCAGGCAGAATTTTAAGAAATACGGTCAGCTGACTCATTGCGAGCTTGAAGCGGGGTGGTTTTAAAATAAATGATTATTTGTAAACTCTTTATATATTAATTAATGAAACGTTGTCATATAATCAAAGTGTATCGGTGTTTTTGTCTGGTTTTTCAGAAAAACCGGAGAGTCGATTGTTAGTTTGTACCATACCGGCAAACGCCCCGCTGCACTTAACAGTCTATGAGTTCAAAAAGCTCATCAATCGATAGGAAAGCTGCTTACACTCAACATCGCTGAATTAATGGGGGAATCACAATGTTCAATATGGAACGCATCGTACGGGTTAAGAGCCTAGACGAAGCCTATGAACTGAATCAGGACAGGACTAATGTCGTAGTGGGCGGCTTCATGTGGATGAAGATGGCCAACCGGTCTATCCAGAGCGCCATCGACCTGTCCGGCCTGGGACTTGATACTATCGAGGAAACCGCCGACGAATACCGGATCGGCTGCATGTGTTCCTTGCGGACGCTGGAGCTTCACGACGGGATCCACCGGGAGTTTAACGGTGCCCTTCGTCATGCCTTGGAACACATCGTGGGCGTCCAGTTCCGCAACGGCGCCACAGTAGGCGGCAGTGTCTACGGACGGTTTGGGTTCTCCGACGTCACGGCCTGCCTTTTGGCGCTGGACACCTGGGTGGAGCTTCATAAGGGGGGGCTTGTCACTTTGGATGACTTCCTTAAGATGAAAGCAAACAATGATATCCTTGTGCGCGTCATCATCCGTCGGGACGGCCGCAATGCTTCCTATCAGTCCCAGCGGATCACCAAGACCGATTTTCCGGTCATCGCCGTGTCCGTCGCCTTAAAAGACGATAAAGTGTATGTTTCCGTCGGCGCACGACCGGGCAAGGCCACGCTCGTAGTCCGGGATGCTGCGGACCTTGGCAACCGTTCGCTGGAAGCTCTCCGCGCTTTTTCAGAAGCACTTGGCGGAGAAATCGCCTATGGTAAAGACATGCGGGGCGGCGCTGATTACCGCAAAGCGCTGGCAGCCGTGTATATCCAGCGGGGACTGACCGACATCCTGGGAGGAGAATAAGCATGAAAATCAAATTACAACTCAATGGCAAAGCAATCGAAGAGACCATCGACGACGGCAAGCTCCTCCTCGATTTTTTGCGGGAGCATGGCTGCTACAGCGTCAAGCGCGGCTGTGAGACCTCCAACTGCGGCTTATGCAGTGTCATCGTCGATGACAAGCCGGTATTATCCTGCTCCACCCTGGCCGCCCGGGTCGACGGAAAGTCTGTCTACACCCTGGAAGGGCTCCAGGCGGAAGCCGAGGAATTCGGGGCACTATTAGCCGACGAAGGAGCCGAACAATGCGGCTTCTGCAGTCCTGGCATTGTCATGAGTGTCCTTGCCATGTCCCGGGAACTTAAAAACCCCACGGACAAAGAAGTTAAACTCTATCTGGCCGGCAACCTCTGCCGCTGCACGGGCTATATGGGCCAGCAGCGGGCCATCAGCAACTACTTGACTTTGAAGGGGGAGAAATAAGATGCGCCACATGAATAAACCGGTCCGTAAGAAAGATGCCATGGCTCTTGTAACGGGGAAGCCCGTTTATACCCTGGACCTGACCCCCAGGGATGCCCTGGTCGTAAAACTTCTGCGCAGCCCCCATGCCCATGCCCTCATTACCGAGATCAACGTGGAAAAAGCACTGGCCCTGCCAGGTATCGAGTGTGCCCTGACTTATAAGGATGTTCCTCAGGAGCGGTTTACTATCGGCGGCCAGTCCTACCCCGAACCCAGCCCCTATGACCGGCTCATTTTGGACCAGCTCGTGCGCTTTGTCGGCGACCCCGTGGCCATCGTCGCCGGTGTGGACGAGCGGACCGTGGAACAGGCGCTTGGCCTCATCACAGTGAAATACGACGTACTGGAGCCGATCCTTGACTTAAGGCAGGCCAAGGACAATCCAATCCTCATCCATCCGGAAGACAACTGGAAGAGCCTCGTTCCGGTGGGGGCGGACAACAGGCGCAATCTCTGTGCCAGCGGCGGCAAGAGCCACGGCGACATCGACGCCGTCCTGGCCGGCTGCGACTATATCGTGGAGGAGACCTACCACACCAAGGCCAACAACCAGGCCATGATGGAGACCTTCCGCACCTATACCCACATGGATGTGTTTGGACGGCTGAACTGCCTGTCCTCCACCCAGATCCCCTTCCATGTCCGACGCATCCTGTCCACCGCGCTGGGTATCCCCAAGTCCCGGATCCGGGTTATTAAACCGCGTGTCGGCGGCGGCTTCGGTGCCAAGCAAAGCGCCATCATCGAGATGTATCCGGCGCTGGTCACGTTAAAGACTGGTAAACCGGCGCTCCTTAACTACACGAGACAGGAATGCCATATCGCGGGATCGCCCCGCCATGAAATGGAACTGACCGTCCGAGTCGGGGCCACCAAAGACGGCATCATCCGCGGCATCGATCTCTATACGCTGTCCAACACGGGCGCTTACGGCGAACACGGACCCACAACAGTGGAATTGTCCGGCTATAAACCCATCCCGCTGTACGGCAAAGCGGATGCGTTCCGTTTCCGATTCGACGTCGTTTATACCAACGTGATGTCTGCCGGAGCCTACAGGGGTTACGGTGCCACCCAGGGCTTCTTCGCCGTGGAGTCGGCCGTCAATGAACTGGCGGCGAAAATGCAGATGGATCCCGTGCGCCTGCGCGAGATCAACATGGTCTGCCAGGGGCAGGTCATGCCGGCCTACTACGGCGAGACGTTAAACAGCTGCGCCCTGGACCGCTGCATGGCCACAGCCAAGGAAATGATGAAATGGGACGAGAAATATCCGGTCCGGGACATGGGCAACGGCAAAATTCGTAGTGTCGGTGTCGCCATGGCGATGCAGGGTTCTGGAATCTCGAACCTGGATACGGCGGCCGTCTCCCTCAAACTCAATGATGACGGCTTCTATACCATGGGCATCGGCGCTGCCGATATGGGCACCGGCTGTGATACGACCCTGGCCCAAATTGCGGCGGAATGCCTCAACTGCCCCGTGGAGAACATCATCGTCAACAGCGTCGATACCGATTCTTCACCCTATGACAAGGGTTCTTACGCCTCAAGTACCGCCTACGTAACGGGCAATGCGACAATCAAGACCTGCGATGTGCTGATCGCTAAAATCAAGGAAGCCGGTGCGGAACGCTTAGGGGTTCCTGCCGACGAGGTTGATTTTGACGGGACCAGAGTCTACCACCCGGGGAACGACAAATCGGTCAGCTTAAAGGATATTGCCAATGCGGACCAGATCGGTCACAACAATTACCTCTACGCTACGGCCTCCCATTCCTCGGAAGTTTCCCCACCGCCATTCATGGTGGGCATGGCCGAGGTCGAGATCGACAAGGAAACGGGCTACGTCGAGCTCATTGATTACGTCGGCGTCGTGGACTGCGGCACCGTCATCAATTCCAATATCACCAGGATCCAGGCCGAGGGCGGCATCGCCCAGGGCATCGGCATGGCCCTGTATGAGGATATCCAGTACAGCGACAAGGGACAGCTCTATAACAATTCCCTCATGCAGTACAAGATTCCCACCCGTCTCGATGTTGGCACGATTCGGGTCGACTTTGAATCGAGCTATGAACCAACGGGACCGTTCGGCGCAAAGTCTATTGGCGAGATCGTCATCAACACGCCGTGCCCAGCCATTGCTGGAGCCATCTTAAACGGCATCGGGGCCACCATCCGCGAACTGCCTATCACTGCGGAGAAGGTCTTTAACGCCCTGCAGGAAACCAAGTAGACCAAGTAAATTGATAACGTTGAAGGGACGGCCAGATTGGTCGTCCCTTTTAAGGCAAAGCAGCGGGGTTTCGATGCTATCATTTAATACTCCGGCAGAGATCGGCGCCATTCCGTTTTCCAGCACGAGGTACTGAGTATAGCGCACCAGGCATAGGGCAAGATAGCACAGGACGAAGTGCCCTTTAATGTATTTGTCGGTATGCACATACACGGGGCGTGCCTCTAAATCAGTTTTCAGGATACGAAAGCTCTCTTCAATCTTCCAATCTGTCGTGTCCAGTTTCATCTCAAGGAACTGATTGACTCCCCGCTTGAGCGCGGCCTTCATCTTGCGAGATTCAGGGCGATCAGGCAGCGACATATTCTTGACTCGGAAATCCAATTACATTTGGTGGCCCCTGGGTAGTTCATCCATTGCCTCGTAATCCCTTGGCTTAGCCCGTTTTTTAATGCCTTAATCAAGCCTGAGTGCGTTAAGATAACGGCTGACGGTTCGTTCTGAGACCTCAATGCTGGCATAGTGCTCTAACAACCAATCATGAACCTTAAGCAGCGGTCATACTTGGAAAGCTTTTGAGCCAATCCAAAATAGCCGGTTTAAGTTCATTGAGCGAGCTAAGTTTTCGAGTAGTGATGGAAAAATCCATGAATTCCTCAAGTTGCATACTACGGTACCTAGCAGCAGTCTGACGGTTAATCTTTAAAATAGTAGCGCTTTGTCGTTCGGAGAAACCTTTCGTTGCAAGTCTTTAATTTTGCTGTACATTTCTAACTCCTTCATCTGAAAAACTCCTCTCTGATATAGGTTATATCTGAGCGGGTAGCATACAACAGACAAAAGCGGCATACTTTGTGGCGGAAATTGGTATACTTCTTGGCGAGAATCGGTCCCTTTCTGGTGGCGGAAATTGGTATACTTCTTGGCGAGAATCGGTCCCTTTCTAGTGGCGGAAATTGGTATACTGTATTTTACTCTTTACAAGAGGAGTCGGGAAGAACTGGACAATCTCGATAGATCTTGATGGATCTGAAAAGGTTAATAATAAAGAAGGGATCGTTCCAATTAATAGGCTAACCAGAGCTTATCAATTTTTCCAACATCCAGAATTGTGAATATCGCTTTATAGTTTTGAAAACGTACTTGATTTTTAGTTCTCCAAAGAGCAATAAGTTGTTCATCCTTAGATAGCCTATTATCTCCTGGTACAAGTAGACCAATAAATTTACGATTGCGGCCACCAGCACTAGTGAAAAAAAAGAAAGGCGGAATATTTTGACGTTGTTCTTTACTCGACATTTGATTAAAGCAAAATTGAAGGATTTGATTTCCTTTGTTTTTCGTTTGATGCATCTCACCAACGGTTCTGTTATCACCATAGTAAGTAACTGTTCCATTCTCAATATCCACACAATCTATCCAATCAATTTCATTTTGAGTGGATTCTAGGACAATATAAGCGAATTTAGTTTTATCAGCTTCAACTTTTCTAGTTCTAAAACCCCCAAGGGAACCAACAGTAAGTAATTTACATAATACATCACCACTACTATTATTGTTCCCATTAGAAGTGTATATCTCATCTATAACTAAATCTGCATTTTTCAAGTCATCAAAAAGTATTGCCATTCAACACCGCCTAGATATTAATTAGTTTTTAAACTATAATCCTTAAATTGATTGATATTAAAAGACAAATATCATTTAAGAATTCTATACTTATCTTAAATGATTGATCAGCATTTAATTTGAGAATAAAAATGAAATATTCCCCAATGTTTTAGTAATAAAATACACTATTTCCATTTTCTCCCAAATAAAAAATCATGAACTGATCTGTCAGTGCCAAGTTGCTGCAATTCACTATTCATCTCGAAATACAGAGTTTTTTCTTATGTAATGTAAAAAATGTCGGAGATCACAGACTTACTATACTATTAGATTCTAATTACACCTAGGATGAAATTCTACCTGACTATAAATTCAGAGATACATATTTAAAGAATTCCTATAGAATTTAGTGCACTGGCAAGCTCTTTTTGAGGTCTTTTTATATTCCCTTTTAAGTTTAAAATGTTTGTAAGAATGTCCATGCAATCATCATCTGATAGGATTGAGACTACTTCTAAAATCAGTCTTGCTCTGGAGGCTCCAACATAATAAAGTAAAATATTTTTTGAATTGAAAGATTCTCCATCTAAATCTATAAGTATAATAGCATCCGCCTCAAGTCCCTTGAATTTTCGGCAAGTGGTAAAACGATATTTGTTCCTGTAGAGTCCTTCTTTAGTTTTATTTGACAATATGCTACGATCTTCTGTTTTTAACGTCAAAATAACGATGTCCTTAAAACCATCATTTTTTAGTGAATCAATAATATTATCGATTCTCAAAAGCTCTCCTTCAACTGTTTCGCAAAAATGGAGTTTTGCGGGGATGCCTTTAACGGAACCTTCCAACAACTTTGGTTTTCGTTCTGAAATGAGGCGTAGTGAAGTTGTAGCAATATTCTCGGTGTTCCTGCAATTTCGATAAAGAGTCAATTTGCAATCTGCATCGGTGATGTACTTTGGAATTCTTCTAGATTGGATCAATTGCAGTTTATCATAAAAAAGGTAGAATGATCCCTCAAAACGAGTACTATCAACAACTATGTCTTTCAACGCTTCAATTATGTTTGATTCTTCTATTTCATCCATGCCAAAGTCCTGACCTTCATCAATGATAATATGTTGATATGGAAATGACTCTGCAAGATACATGTCTTCAAGTAGGATTTTCAGTTTATTATAATCGGGTTCACTTGTAAGGCATAACTTACAGGCTAAGCCAGAAATAGTGTAATAATCAATTTTCTCATGGCTATAGTTGTCTTCAAGATATTTCTTAAGTTGAAAATTATAACAAAGGAATAGAACCATTTCACCAGCAGATGCATGCCGTTGAGCTTTTTCTATAGCGATCATAGTTTTTCCGGTACCAGCGGCACCATTAATTACTGCAGTTTTTTGATCACTGAGGAAATTAAGGATACCGGTTTGTTCACTTAGTAACCTATGAAAGACTATTTTTTTAAGATCAGACTCAAAAGAGACAGATGGAAAGATATTAAATTGAGGACAAAAAATTTCTCTAATAAGCCGTTGGATATCAATATCGCTTAATTTTGTTTGAATCTTATTTGGCAATTCAATATTGAATAATTTGTTGATGTAAGGCTCAGGATTTTCAAGTGCTTCTTTTGTTAGAATTAGTGATTTATCAGACTCTGAAGGTAAGTTCATTCCGTGCAAGGCATTTAATGATATTGAAGGAAACCAAACTGCATGAAGAAATTTACAGCGATTCAATATGCTGGAAAGATTACGATTCTCAATATAATTTTTAAGTTTCCATTTATTAGCACTGGCTTGGTTAAATGGACCCCCATTGTGCATCAGAAGTCCATTTCCGTATAACCAATCTCCATTTTCATATCGAACTTGCCCAGCTTTCGCTTCCAAACAAAGAATACCTTTTTCTTTATGAAATATAACAAAGTCAGTTTCACTTTCATAAAGGGTATTGTTAGATACTATAGATATTTTAAGCGAGTGAAAAACATAATATTCCTCAGGAAGTTTTTCTAACGCTTCAAACATAATGCCTTCTTGACTGGCTGCATTAAATTGACGAGGTTTATTGGGAATCATTGTTGCCATTTATATACTTCCTTTTAAGGATGAATTTAACATATCAACTGTAAGGTCTTCATTCAAACCAGAAAAACAAATCCAGTCACTATTTTTAGCTAATTCATAATTATCTTGATTCTCTGACGAGAAAAACATTACTTTAGAATTCTTCCACAGTAAATCGCATTGTAATTCATTTTCATTTTCTGTTATCCAAAGAGTAGCATCCTGCAAGGGTTTCTCTTTGGACAGAAAGTCTGATGATCTCGAAAGCAAGTCTGATAATAAACGTTGCTCAACTTCATGTTCAGACCATTGTAAATGATCTTTCCAAATATCAAAATAACTTACGTCAATCATATCAATACCTGAATTGAGTATAACCACTTCAGATTTTGGTTTATGTTCTACCTTATCTTCAGGTTTTTCAGGTCTTGAAAGGGTACTCCATTCTTTAGAGCCAAATAATTGGTCATAGAAAAAACCTAATTTCTTATTTTCAAATGTACCAACAACAAAACCACGATCAAGGAGAATATTAAATTCTTCACAGCTTGTTTCAGGAATTAAAGTACAAGAGTGACAAGCGGATAGGTTCATAGAATCTCTTCCCTGACCTAAACTTAAACTGCAGACAGGATCATTTGAACAAGTAAGGGACGATTCAATTGCTTTTTTAAATATTTTCGGGAATGAATCTGATCGCCCTTGCCTAACTAATCCACCCATTGTCCCTTCGGAATCTCCACTAGCAGTATATATAAAAATTCCTGCCATTTCATATCCATCTTCTTTTTCACTGCAATAAATGCGTTCTTTCAATGATGCAATACTATAACCACATTCAAAGCTAAGTTGTTTAATTAATAAGTGTGAAATCGTATGAATGAGAATAAATTTAGCTGAAATATCTCTTGGATTTTGAGAACCTATAAAAGAATTTAAATAATTTTCATTCAACTTTTCAACTCTTTTTGTTATCTTTTCATTATCTTTACGCCATTTGTTAATTTCCTGGGAGTCAAATTCAATAAAAACTCCTTCTCCGCGTACTTCATAAGCGGGATACCATTTGGTACCATCTTCTTTTACTGAAACCACATTGGCTGGCTTATTTGTAGTTTCTGATTTTTCAGCTGGTTGTATACGCGTAAATCCTATTAGAGCTTGGACTTCTCTTACTTTATGAATTAGTGAGATTCGTTTAATATAAGGTAAACCATAGTCAACGATCTTTGTTGATTCAAGCGAGAATTCTCCGCAATCATCACTACTTAGAGTTATTTCACCACTTAAAGCACGATACTCTTCTGCTTTATATTTCACGCTGATTGTACTGTAATCTTCTTCTGCAGAAGAATCCCATTTCCTTTTCAGGACACCTTTTACTAATTTTGAAGTAATACCAATCTCCAAGCTTATTTTTTCTGAAAAGGAATCAATCTGTGAACTGATAATATTTTCTTTATATTGGGGGCTTAATCCAGGGGTATTTGACATGTTTAGAATAGTTGTTTTGCAGTCTGAAAAACCTTTACTATTTTCAATTAACGTTGTTAACCTATTTGAGTATGGTGGGATGACTAAAGAACTTGCAGTTACAGGGAAATAAACCGAAGATGACCCACGCTGCATTACACGAGGGTGGTCAATACATACTGTTTTTTGATTTTTCCAAGGGTGCCTTCCCGTGCATGAAAAATCATACTCATTATTGTATTTTTTATCAAGGTCATCGAACTTTCCTATATCAAAAGCTCCTTTCAGGGTGGCTTTAGCGTGACAACTTTCGCAATTAATTACTAACCCTTCTAATCCTTCAGTGGATGATGCTCCAGTATTGAATTTCAAAGATGGAGTATTGCAAACCTTTTTTGCTCCACTTAAATTTTGACAATGCACCCATTTCACCCAAGGGAAATCATCAATATGTCCATGTTCACAAGCTACGATAATACGAGCAACTACAAGATTTTGTTTGCAGTTTTGACATCGCATATGCTTAACCATAAACATGTCATTATCCTTTGTTCTCTGAGAGACTTTTCTTTGGAAATCACGCACCCAATTTTGAAGAGGCTGAAACCTTCTACATTGCGGACAAAAATACCATTCGGGAAAACGAGCGTATGAAATGCCTTCTGGATATTCATTCTTCCCGCCAGGCATTCCAAAATAATCAACATGAAGAGCTTTTTCCAGGCGCTCATCATGAATTTCAATCACATTTTGTTCCCAATATTCCGGGGCAGCCGTCATTAAAGTTTGATCAGGGAAATCAACCATTGCACCAACTCCATATTGTAATACGGCTTGAGAAGCACGTACTGTATTATTTACACGCATTTTCATGGCAGTCTTAAGATTCATTTGTATCCTCCCATATGAGTACATTACTTCCTACAGCTGCATCAACATTTCGCATTGAAGTCATAGTATCAAAACCTGAGTCATACTGATTAGAATTAAATACTTTTAGTAATCTTCCTTCCATTTCTTTAGGCGGAGAAAACATGAATTTTTCGCCATAATAAAATTGGTCTTCATCAAAATTCTCCGCTAATCGTTCCCAATCTTCAAGAATATTATCGATTTCTATTGAAATATCATAACTATCATCAAAAAGTGTTTCATCTAGTTTCTTCATAATTGATCGGTTTCTATCAATAATAAAGTCGCGAATTTCTAACATCTTGTCGGAATACGCACCACGCGAAAATTTACCCGCACATTTGTCAGGACTTAAATCAGGGATTAAATGTCGAAGCATTGCAATAACTACTGCATGCAAAGCGCGATCTCGTGCAGGTTTCGAAAATGGGGTTGCTCCAGTTGGTTCAACGTATTTATAAAATGAATCATGATATGATTTAAACTGTTCATAGTGTGATCTATCACGGCTTTTAGAACCATCATATTGAACAAATGCTACACCAGGATATAATCTACCGATTCGACTTGATGCCTGTATATACTCACTGGTTAATTTAGGTTGACCTACGAGTAACATCACATTTAAGCGTGCAACGTCAATGCCTACAGAAATCATATTAGTTGCTAAAAGTGTATTTGATGCATAACGTTTATTTTCAATATTATCTTTCGAATAGGTGAGCTTTTCCAGTTTATCCAGCGTTGCGTTTAACTCAGTTGTTGATACACGGCTAGTTAACTCATCTGCTCTACCAATCATGCGAGCATCTCTTGCATCTCCTAAGCGCTTGGCTGTTATTTTTAAGAAATCTTTAACGTCATCATCTACAAGTGTCGAACATTTACCAAGGTCTTTCAAGCTATTAAAATAAATTGTCAACGTCCAGAATTTATCTTTAACTTCATCAGAAACATCCATTCCCTTTATTTTTTGTAATAAGGCCGCTATTGTTCTGACTTCCATCATGGCTTTAGTTTTTCCTGATGGCATAAGACCAATATATTTCCTTCCGAAAATATTTTTATTAAAATTAATTTTTGATTCCTTCGCAAAGAATGAGTCCTCAGCATCTATCCCAGGACTGGGAAATTGAACTACATCACGATTATACAAGGCGGAGCATTGTTCTTTTGCTCGCCTAATAGTGGCCGTTGAAGCGACAATTTTCGGTTTTATATTTTTAGAGATGCAAAGTTTATCCAAAGCGGTCTCATACAAACCGACCATTGTACCTAATGGTCCAGAAATAAGATGTAATTCATCTTGGATGATTAATTCTGGAGATCTACTCTTGGAGTTTAAGGCGAAAAATGATCCGATTTCCTTCTTCCAGGGAAGCATGGCAAATTTATCTACTGTACCAAACAATAAAGTCGGCGGCGAAGCATAAAGTTCTTCATCAACTATTTGGACCGGAAGCTTACCTCTTTCGTTAAAGAAGCAGCTTTCCTGCGGACAAAATAATTCAAAATGTCGGTTATTTCTCATTCGATATCCAAATGTTCCGATTAAATGCCGATCTACCGCATCCTTTACCAACTTTGTTCCGCACCAAGGACATTTAAGGACCTGAAATTTGTTATTTAGATCTTTCATTTCATAAAGGTTTGAGATGGTTGCATTTGTTAAATAGGATAAATGTTCTTTTGCCTTATCATTCCTGTTTGGCGTATGGTCA
Source organism: Clostridiaceae bacterium (assembly GCA_049294805.1). GTDB lineage: Bacteria > Bacillota > Clostridia > Clostridiales > Clostridiaceae > JG1575. Next base: position 15,832 of record JBAQDU010000119.1, on the reverse strand, counting down.
CTCCCAATCCAAAGCCCGATAGATATGATTTCATCTCCCAAAGGATATACTTTGTACTTCGGTTTTTTGGATATAGAATCACAACGGATGTATTCACAGGCACAAATTAAAGTAGATGCCCTAGTAAACTGCTGTGCAGCAAGCAATCTTAAAGTATACCTCATAATTACAGTTGTCCCTGAAGAAGTATCTAGATTATTTAACCTTCGATAGAAGATAGTTAAGGCAGTCAATCCCAAATATGCTTCTGTTTTTCCACCACCTGTTGGAAACCAAATTAAGTCAACAACATCTCTTTCTCTACAGGTTTCGTCAGTGACAGATTCAATAGACATTAATAAAAAAGCTAACTGAAAAGGCCGCCAAGAATAAGCATCTTGAATGATCTGATCCGCAGTGTGATAATCAATTTTTTCCAAGAGGTCCGATAATTCGACATCATCTGGGTATCGGCTAATATCAGAGGTTTTCTCCTGCAATTTAAAATGAACTCGTTGCATATACATCGCACGGTTTGCAAGTTCAAATGAACTCCATTTCAACGGATCCTTTTCTAATGCAGTAATACCTTTATTCATACGTTCACAGGAAGCTTGGCACTCTATAATATTTTTGGCGGCAACTGAAATATACTTTACAGGTAAAGCAAATTTCTGGTCAGACAAAAATTTAATCCACGAGGTATATGCGTTCACAACAGAACGTAGATGTGTTATTTTTTCAGCTTTTGGGGCAACACATAAATCGGATAGATACTTCATTGATAATGCATTAGGGTCAATATTAGCAGTAATAGGGAGGCTAAAATCCATAGATGGAACTTCTACCTCAGGAAAGAAATCATTGAATAATTCACCACAGCCAGAACTATCAATATTCCAATTAAGGGATGTACCCATACCAGTTCCATAAACTTTTTTGTTGCGGTATAAAAGTTCTAGTGATTGTTCTTCCTCATCCATTAATGAGAAATCTGTGATACCTGAGTATTCTTGAAATGTGAATTGATTTTCATCGGTTTTAACCCTAATTTCAGGCTGGAAAATACAACGGGCACCATTGGATTTCTCACCATCATTATTTACAAGCATAATTGATATAGAGAAAACATTGTCTCCGACTTTTCTCCTAAGTGCCGTTACTTTGGCATATGTTTCGTCAAGCCTTTCATTATTATCAATATAATCATCTTCCCCGAAATGAAGCAAAACATTTACAGAATGAGGTACTCGTATGTAACCGCGATTAAGCTGACTTGTTAATTTATACATAGCGGGGAATAAACCAAATTCATCAACTTCAAGAATGTTTTGTTCTTTAAATTGACGAATCAATTTATTTGTTAGTCCAGAGCCAGTAAGTTTTAAAGTAGACTCATCTTTGTCAAATAAAACATGTGAAGAAATCTGGATCGGAACCTCATAGGTCTCTGGATTAATAGGGTAAAATGGGAACCTACAATCATCGACTTTTGCGGCACGGTAAGTTGCAAAAGTGATGTTACAAATGACATCTTTCGGATTTCCCTTTGCAAAAAAAGTAATGCCTAAAGAGGATGGCATGTTTTGAGAAGCTAAAGCGATTTCTTCATCGAGATTTTCTTCACCTGGGTTTGCGTTGGTTTTCTTTTCTCCTTGGTCAGTTTCTTGAATATCATTAATTTCATCATCTTCAGAATCCTCTGACGCTGATTCTTCAACTCTAGAACTTTCATTACTATCAGCATTCAATTTATTATTTCGAGGAAACAAAATACCAATTGAATACCGTAAATCCGGTGAAGTAGAAAGCAATTCATGTTCTGGGTCTGGGATTGAAATCTCTGATCCCGGCCCCAAAAGGTCATTCTTGATTTGCTTAATGTACTCTCCCCGAGCATTAAGCAAGGATTGTATTTGGTCCATTGCATTACCCCCTACAAAGTAATTGGTCGGTTAGTAAGATTGATAGGAGCAGATTGATTGCAAGATTTTATTGATTCAAGGTGCAATACAATTGCTAAGGAATCTATTTTATAGTAAATATCAAATAGAATCGTTCCCTTCTTAGGAATACGCCCACTCAATTTCTGAATTATAGCCTCACCAATTTTTTTTAATATTTCTAAACGTTTTGACCGAATAACACGGCACGCTTCGAAATAATCATCTGCATGCTGAAACATTTCTTCATCGTTTACTAATAAAGCAATTTGCTCTATTGAATCTTTTTTCCTCGGACCAACCGTATGAGAATCTTCGTCAAGCCAACCGAGAATCGTTGCTTCTTGAACCTGAACCCCATTTGCAATCATTTTGAATGCAATATCGCTTGCAGGAACATTATTTTTGTTCATAAAATTAATTAGTGTTTTTTTCCAATATTTGGATTTTCGATAACTTTCAATCACATCTTCAGTAAGGGTATTTTCCTGTACAAGTCGATCCAAAATTCCATCAACTATATCCCGGCTCTCAGAATTATTTTGAGTGAAAACAATCGAATCACTTTCTGATAGATCACTTACCGTAACCTCCTGAACCTTTCCAGTGTCATTATCAAAAACATATGCTTTATACCTTTTGGTGAAAAGGACAGTTTCACCACTTTCAAAAGATCCAATTGCTACCACATCAACAGAAGGGGAAGTAATTCCACTATTTTTTTGCAGGTGAATATTATTAAAAATAGAAATTTCATTAAGCTCGGAAACATAATCATTTAATATGTCTTCCATATTTTGGATTTCTACTACTTCTGAATCGTCTGTAGTAGTACTATTGTTATGCCCATAAGGCAAACCTTTGTTAATATTAATTGTTGATTGTGAGTTGAGGTATTCCTCTGCTATTTGAGCTTCCCTCATTTTATTATTAAATTTGCTCAACTCAAAATTGTAGAGTAGTGTTTTTATATTTGGGGCGGAACGACACCTAAAAGGATCAAATCGATTTCCACTAAAAAATCCGACTGCAATAATTTCATCATAAAGAATGCTATTGTCAAAACTATTGGCTGTGGAAATTCTTAAAAAATCATCAGAATTCATATAATCATAAAAACCAGTTTCCTTCATGACATTTACATAATATGCTTTCGGAACAATAATCCCAATTCGTTTATCAGAATGTTTAGTTAGGAATTCACGGAGATAAACTTCTTTCTCACAATATTCAGTTAATTGATCATATCCTTTCTTCAATGTTGAAATAATAAGTTGGGAACTTTCAAAATATTGGGATGGAAAAGTTACTGCTAATTTTGATAAATCTAACAACCTAACTTTTGGTGATGTTATTCCGATCTTTCCTTTTGTTATCATCTTTTCAACTTCAGATATTTGGAAAACAGCTGTTACCATTACCTTTAATAACGAATAGGATTGCATTATAAAGTCACCTTTCTGGGTACTATCGAAGTCTGCTGATTTAATTTCGTATAAAGCTGTTGTTAGGTTTTTATATTCACTCCAAGAAAAATTTCCCGGTAATATATGAGAAGTAATATTTTGATGTTTGATTGTTTCTATTTGCTTTGATAATTCATTAGTATGAAAATTTTTCACTACTAACGATGATGAATTCTCTTCAAGGAACCTTTTCGTGCAAGGGAACAAACTTGGTGAATCACATTGTTTCAAAATATACGGTCCCCAAACTGAATCAATAGGGAGATTTACAAAAACATATTTTAATGATTTTCTGTTTATTAATTCAGGTATTTCTGATTGACTTTTTGCAACGATATCATTTCCTAATACAAATAAGCCAGTTGGAGTATTTCTGTCCCTGGATAAAATCAATTTTCGAGCAACGTCAATTTTACTTGTAATCTTTAATACGGGGTCGGTCTTACCTGGGTTTCCGCTGTACGGATGTTCTTCATTACTTGTAAAATATGATGATGTTACCAATTCTAATAACTTAATAGTCAGGTTGTTAAAAGAAATGCTAAGGTTATTAATTAGGCTGTCAGCTCGGTCTCGAGGCATTACAATTACTGTTGACGTATTTATAGCACTTGGTATATTTTCTTGATTGTAACCAAGTATATCTTTATAGAAACTGACACGAACCCCATTATTTCGTTTTAATCCTCTTCCATCCAATCTTTTGTTACTGACGTTATAGTGGGAGAGTTGATTCCAAGTTTTTCTTATAATAGAAATATGGTAACCTGAACCTTGGGATATTCTTATTGATTCATTACTGGGTTTTCCATAAGAATCGAGGAAACCCTCAAAAGTGTAGCGCTGTTTAATCTTATCTCCATAAAGGACTGTATCTCCTATATTCAGCGAAGATACAAAGTCATTTATATCAGTTTCATCCATAACCACATTAGAAAGAGCTGCAAATACAATGGATAAAGCATCATAACATATTGAGCCTGTGTGTAGGACAACACCAACATTGTGCTTTTCTTTATCGATAGTTGATATCATAAAATTTCCTAGAGTTCTAATGAGTTCTTCCTTGGAAAAAATCTCTTCTCCTAAATATAAATCACATTTTTTAATAATTTTCTCCATCATTTTTAAAGTATTACTCATAAAGTTCACTCCTAATTAGAATTTAGTAAAATTACACCTTAAAAGAGTATGTGCCATTACGGTTTTTAATAAAACAACCTGTTCCTAAAAGTTGCTCAATCATTTTAGCAGCCTGGGCAGATGAAAATCCAAGCTTCCCAACTATCTCATGCTTTTTAAATTCCGTTTCAGCACCAAAATAAAAGAATAAGGAGAAGTACATTTTTAAAGTATTCTTTCTAACTTTATTACCTAATTTCTCTTGAATTAGTTTTATTATCTTGAAATCTTGACCATATAAATTGAAAAGTTTAAGTTCAGTTTCAGAAAAATTATTCATCATTGTAGTTATACAAGATTTTATGAAAAGGGCCATTTGTTCGATAACTGGAATAGTTACAGAATTTCCAAATTGTTTATACTTCTGTGAGTCTGATAAATTTCCTGGAAAAGAAAATTTATCGATATGGTTTTCATCAACAAAACCATACTTTATAAAACCTTGTAAGCGTCCCCATTCAGTAGGCGTCATATTTCGAATGAACTTATCATTAATTGGAGATAGTTTTGTTTTTAATTGAATTCCAGTATATTTCTTTCCATTAACAGGATCATGAATTAAATTTCGTTCTTTACCAGAACCGCCAGTTGCTAAAAGCGTATTTGCTATTGGGTTCACTTTATTATTTGCATTGACAATACTATAACCATAGCCATTACCTTTTAATTTTTGTCGACATCTGTGCTTTTCCAACGTTTCAAGGTACCCACTCGAGAGGAAGTATTTGGGACTTACGTTAATTTCTAAAATTTCATTTAACGATGCATATAAATTAACAGGACTACTATCCGGCAGTTTATTTGGTAATAAATCTACATGTTTACCGAAATAATCTTTACTGAATGCTACAATAAATACCCGAGGTCTATTTTGAGGAATTCCAAAATGTTTAGAATTCCGAATAAAATCTTTTGGATTAAACTTTAAATCACCATTTTCATCATATGAAACACCAATAACTTTGTAATTTAATTCTTTTTCAAGTGTGATAAGAATTGTTTTGAAAGTATTTCCATGATCATGCAAAACTAAGTTCTCAACATTTTCAAGGAATACGACCTTTGGCAAAGTTTTCTCAATTATTTCTGCAATATCAAAAAATATTGTTCCTTTAACTGAGTCTTTAAAACCTTTTCGGAGTCCAACTGCACTGAAGGTTTGGCAGGGAAATCCTGCCATTAAGACATCATAATTTAAAGAACATATTGTATTTTTGAATATTTCTGAAGTTACATCATTGCGAGGATTATCACCATATAAATGTTCATAAGTTGCACATGCTGCTTCATCAATCTCCGCTGAAATTATGTTTTCGAAATTTCCTGCTAATTCAAAACCACGACGAATTCCTCCGATCCCGGCACAAAGGTCAATTGTTTTATAGTCCATTCGTCATGCTCCTTTAAAATCTTCAATTAAGTCTGAATAAGTATTTTTAAATTTAAATTCATAGGTGATTATTTCAAGCCTTACTAAGTTCATATTTAGAATAATTTATTAACCATAAGTTCACACTTGTGATTTCTTACTGTTAAGTATACAACACATAGTACTTAATCAGAACTAGTTCGTTTTCATTTGAGAATGTGATAATACTAATCATATAATTATGATGTTTTTTAAGAAGTTTGATGTTCTGAATGCTTATTCTATATTTGCTTAACGGGAGATTTTATCTTTTATTCTGATTATTTGAGGTAACTTTCAACGTGTCGAAAAAACGGTTAAATAATAACGGATAAAGCATATAAAGCTTATCCCGATATTTAACCGTTTTTTCGATCATATTTTCAACGATCATTCAATATTTGATAAATCAAATTGTTTAATAAAAAAGTCGATACCGCCGTGAGAATACTTTTAAATGACTTCATTAACATCTTCATCCGGCTTAGCATACACAGGGAAGTGAAAGATTTATGTTTAGTTTGACCTGGGTCCTAACAAATAAGTCTTTTTGCCGGTTCGATCGTATTCATCCAGCTCATCGATCATATCTTTTAACATGTCATCTACGAGTTCCTCTTGATTATTGAATGTTTGGATTGCTACGATTCCTAAAAGCATTTCAACATCTTTGGATTTCATCAAAAAGTCAATCGACTCTCCTGATTATGATATTAAGAGTTCCTATCTCCAAGAATTTTCAATAACTCGACTATTGTCATAACCAAACTCCTCCTCAATCTATTTTATATTTACAACTCTAATTCTTTTCCCAGCCATTATCCAAATTGACTAGTTTATAGTCAAACCTGGTCTTTCTCTTTGATACTTTGATTATACGTTAGTACCTGGACATTTTTTTCAAATGGTATTTTAAAGGATAGGCACATCAGTTTTGATTTATTTCTAACGACAAACGCCATTAGGAGCCTTGAAAAAAGCGACAGAACTTATGCTGAAATAATGGCGTCTCTGAGTGGATAGATTGATGAGAAATGCAAAGCCATAGGCTAATTAAAATTTTGAGTGGATAAAAATGAGAAGTTAACAATAAAAAAGTAACCTTGGAAAATGCTCCAGCTGGAGATATTTCGAGGTTACTTCTTATTTAGAAATTAAAATCTGAATTTTGGTGGTTCAGAGTTTTTATTTTTTACTTATCGAAACATTTAGCTACTTCATCCCAATTGACTACATTCCAAAATGCCTTGACATAGTCGGGACGCTTATTCTGGTAGTTGAGATAGTAGGCATGTTCCCAGACATCCAAACCAAGTAGGGGTTTCTTACCTAGGGTAAGTGGGTTGTCCTGGTTGGCAGTTGAAATGACTTCAAGCTCACCGGCATCATTTGATACTAGCCACGCCCAGCCGGAACCAAACCGTCCGGCAGCAGCGGCTGCAAATTCTTCCTTAAACTTATCAAGCGAACCAAACTTTTGATCAATGGCTTCGGCTAGTTTTCCGGATGGCTCGCCACCTTTACCAGGGGCCATAATCTTCCAGAAGAAAGCATGGTTAATATGCCCACCGCCGTTGTTACGGATGGTAGTTACTAAATCAGCCGGAGCATCTAGGGATTCAAGATTCTTGATCAGTTCCTTGACCGCTTCATCATCGTAATCAGAGGCCGGTTTCTTAGGATCCAGTTTATCCAAAGCTGCAACCAACTTATCAATATAAGCCTGGTGATGCTTGGTGTGATGGATCTCCATGGTCTTGGCGTCTATATAGGGTTCAAGGGCATCGTAAGCATAGTCTAATTTTGGTAGTGTAATCATTTTAATAATCTCCTTTAATTGTGTGTAAAATAATTGGTGTTAAGTTCTGTACTTAAATTGATTGGTTCTTAATCTACTATAAGTATACCTAAATGATAAATACTATCAATTAACTGACTGTTAATAATGAATGAAGTTTATAAGCTATATATATGAAAAGTAAAGAGATGGATATTATTTACGATTAAATTATTAATATTTCAGCGCTGGTTCATCAATTAATGTCAAAAAAATAAGTCTCCATCCCTGTCGTTTCCCAAGAAAATGTGCTAACTGGAAACTCAAGTGATAAAGACTTATGGAGCGATCGTGATTTAAATAAGGATCTGAATGATAGATTTACTCAATGTGAAAAAACCTGAATCAACGAATTATTCAGCACGGTCCATTTAAACGAGGGTATTTCGATAAACGAGGGTATTTCGAAAACTCAATTTTATTCGAAAACCGGAAGCTTAGGGTTAGTACACCGGGGGGATTTGTTTTTGATCGGTGACATGGAACAACCCTTCCACGGTGAGTTTGACATCCGGGATCACTGGCAAGGCCATAAAAGATAAAGCCAGGAACGGATCCACATCCTGGGGGATTTCAAACGTGGTGTGGGCGGTTTTATTCATGGCACCCAGTTTTTCAGCTACTTCTTCCACAGGATCATCGGTGATCAGTCCGGCAATGGGCAAATGGAGCTCATGGAGAATCTTCCCACCACAGACCATGACGATACCACCGCCGATTTCGGCGGCCCGGTGGATGGCCAAGAGGATATCTTCATCATTATCCCCAACACACAATAAATTGTGAGCATCGTGAACAATGGTCGTGGCGATGGCACCGTGCTTGATCCCAAAACCAGTCATGGCACAGACACCGATTAAAGGAAGTCCGCGGTGGCGTTCCACGTTGACAAGTTTAGACAACCCCTGGGAATAGGGGAACCCAGGGCCTTCAATGGTCCCCTGAACCAGAGGTGTTAAGAGGCTGCCCGGATTCATCTGCAGAGCATTGTAATGAGTTCCTTCGAGTACTAGGTCGGCCTTAGAAATCTCATGGATCTTAATGGGGGAGGGGGGTCTTGGATAGTCTGGGACTGCAAACTGTAAGGGTTCACCGACTTTATAGACAGGCTGCCCTTTGACGAAAACCATCTGGATCCCCACTTCGTTTAAATTATCAAGAACTATAAAATTAGCCGGTTTCCCGGGGCTTAGGGCACCGCGGTCGGATAAGCCGTAGGCAGCGGCCGGATTGAAACTGGCCATGGTGTAGGCCCTGGCCGGATCCATACCGCCGGTAATGGCCAAACGGATGATGTGGTCGATGGTGCCTTCTTTTAATATATCTAAGGGGTCCTTATCATCGGTACAGAAAAAGCACCGATGCCAGTTTTTATCATTGACTTGGGGCAATAAAACCGGCGCATTCTTAGCCGGAGTGCCTTCCCGGATCTGAATATACATCCCCAACCGGATCCGCTCTGCCATTTCTTCCGGTGTGGAGCATTCATGTTCCGTCATAATACCGGCTGCCACATAGGCATTGAGATCTTTCCCGGTAATACCCGGACCGTGGCCGTCCTGGGGCATCCCCGCAAAAGCCTGGAGTTTCTCTGCAATGGCTTCTGACCCCTCTAACAGCGTCGGGAAATCCATCATTTCACCCAAGCCTTGAGTTTGGCTAAAGTCTCGCAGAGTGGCCATATCAGCCACCGGCAGATCATAACCGGAATGTTCATTGGGAGCAGCGGGGACACAGGATGGGATCATAAACCGGAAATCCACCGGCAATCCCTTTGCAGCCTCCATCAGCCAAATTATGCCGTCTTTTCCCAGCACATTGGCGATCTCGTGGGGGTCGGCCAATACGGTGGTCACACCGTGGGGGATCACTGCTCGGCTGTATTGAGCCGGCGTCACCATGGAGGATTCAATGTGCATATGTCCGTCAATAAAGGTGGGGACGATATACCGTCCGGTACAATCCAGCTCCTTGACGCCGTCATATTCGCCGATCCCGGCAATAAATCCTTGTTCAATAGCCAGATCACCTTTGAAAAATTCAGCGTTATAAACATCCAAGAGCATGGCGTTTTTTAAAACCAACTCGGCCTTGTGGCGACCGGTGGCAGCTTCTAATAAATTTCTGTAATCCATAGATTTACTCCTTTTAATCGGTTCCGTCGGTTGAATCAGTGGGTGGTCGATAATTCGGCGGGTTCAGTATTAGGTAATGTGGATTTTCTCTTCAAACCGTTGGGATGGTTCAAACAGTTCTCGGCCTTCTAACATCCGGAGTTTGATCTCAGCTTTATCACCGGAAAATACAAACCGGGACAATCGATCCGTTAACGTCATCTCCTTGATCTGCCGGGGCGTCTGGTCATCGATGACCAGAAGGTCACAGGAACTACCCACCGTGAAATCGCCACACTGGCCAAAGAATTTGCCGCTGCCTCGGGTAGCCATCCAGAACGCTTCTGCCAAAGACAGAGGTTTGTCTTCTTTGGTCAGGACGTAGAGCATATTGGACATCTGCATGGCTGCTGTAATGCACTGGGGCATAAACAAAGTGTTTCCGCCGGCAATATCACTGCCCATGGCCATGTGGATCGAACGACTGCGTAAGAGTTTCGCCGCGGGCATCATGCCTGATGCCATATTGAGGTTAGAAGTGGGGCAGTGGGCGACAAAGATCCCTTCGGAGGCAAACTCACTGACTTCTTCCACTTCATTATAGATGCAGTGAGCCATGATGGTGGCATTGGTTTTGATCAAGTCATGGCGGGAATAGACATTGAGATAGTTATCGGCTTCGGGATGGAGTTCTTTTACCCAAGCAATTTCCGCTTCATTTTCATTGAGGTGAGACTGGATCGGCACATCAAACTCTCGGGAGAGTTCGGCTAATCCATCCATTAATTCGGCCGTTACCGACGGGACAAACCGGGGCGTCAAGATCGGCTTGATCTTGTCTGAGACCTTGGCATAACGGGTCAGCCATTTCCGAGTTTCACTCAATGAATCTTCCAAAGTTTCGCACAAGCCATCGGGTGAATTACGGTTCATGTTTACTTTGCCGACAAATGCCGCCAGACCCGATTCAATGAGAAGATCCATCAGTATTTCGGTGGATTCCCGGTGCGTCGAGGCAAAAATACAAGAGCGCAGGCTGCCCACTTCCCACAGAGCATGGATAAACCGGGGATAAACCAGTTTAGCGTAATTTGGATCAGAAAACTTGGACTCCAAGGGGAACGTATAGGTATTGAGCCAAGGCAATAGCGGCATATCCATGCCCAGACCCAGATTCGGAAATTGCGCAGCGTGCACATGAATATCCGTGAAAGACGGGATAATTAGGTGGTCGGTATAGTCTAAGACTGGGAAACCTTTTGCCGGCTGTTCCCAAAAACCACCGATCCGGCCGTTTTCCACCTTCAAAAAACAGTCCGGCCGTTCAGTCAGGGCATCCTGCTGATCAGCAGAGATAAAATCACCTTTAATATAGAATGTGCTCATCGTATTCACCTCGCATAGTCCTCTTATATTTCGAATATATTTAATTACTACCACCGTCCTAAATGTTACCAAGACCCATGGATGCTTCCTCACAAGACCTTTGATGCTCTTCGGGTTTAGTCTCGCCAAGGTTTTAGGCTGTCTAAAGCCTATTTTATAGGCATTTTTGCAACAAAGGCCGATTTGCGGAGGGCTTCCCCGGCATTGCCTTTTTTAAGAATATATTGAAACAATATATTGGGCTGGCCGGCATGGAGGAGGTTTTTGTATCGGACATGGCGTTTGGCATCAAATAGCCCCCCATAATTGAAAATCGGTTTCAAATATACTTTTGCATTAATACTTCAAATTTATTCAATTTTATCATAAACTGAAAGAGAAATAATTTCATTGGTTATTATATATAAATTGGTAAAAATAAAAAATGGATTAAACCCCTGTTTACCCTGTTTTTAAAGTTGATTACGATTACACATTTGTATAATGACTATAAATACAGCTTTTATTTTTTATAGTACAATACACTTGAATGGAGTGTTGTTATGAGCAAAATTGCTGGCCTTAGTATCAAGAACATTATGGAACTTCCTTCAATGGACGAAGCGGTGCTTTTATCCGGCCAAGAGGCCGAAGAAGCGTCGATCCGGCTGATCAATATTATGGCAGACCCCGAGATCCTGCAATGGATCGACCGGGATGAAATGCTGGCCATGACAGCCTATAGCCTTCCCGATATGACAAAATCCGAACGGCTGACTTTTTTTAAAACGGCCTTTGAAAAAGGCGTTGCCGTTATCGCAATAAAAATCAAACCTTATATGGAGGCTCTGGATGAAGAGATCCTGGAGTACTTAAATAAGGTTCATTTTCCAGTCATCGAAGTCCCCGCTGAAGTACCGGTGTCCCAGATCATTTCTGAGGTGACGGATAGTTTGTTTAAAAAACAAACGAAAATCATTGAGCGCCTGGAGAACATCCATCAGGGCTTTATGGACATCATCCTATCGGGCGGCGGCCCCACCGAGATCGTCACCATCTTGGCCGACTACATCAATAATCCGGTGATGTTTGAGATCAGCTATTCCCGAAATGTGATCACCGACTGGCGGTCCTTAAAGACCGAGGACCAGGAAATAATCCATAAAGATTATGAACGGTTCCGAAAAGACTACCGCAACCGCAATGAACGTCGGATCACCGACAGTGAATTTCGAAAAGATGGGCGCAAAGTGCAACGCAAAAGTATCCCCATCGTGCTGCGCAACGATATCTACGGCTACCTGACCAGCTGGTCCTATCAGTCGGAATTAAACAGCTATGATCTGTCGATCATGGAAGTTGCTACCACCGTACTGAGCCTCCTCATCATGCAGTATTTATCCGTTCGCGAAGTCGAGATCAAATATGCGTCAGACTTCTTTGAAGACCTCATCTCCGAGGATCTGTCCAAACGAGAGCGGGCCATTGAAAATTACTCCTATTTTAATGTCAAGACCAAACCCTATTTTGCCGTTTTAAAAGCCGAGATTCGACCCGATCAGTTCCATCGGGAAGACAACATCAATCTGACGGTCCGCCGCCTGATTCACTTTTTAACACCGGAACTGGAAAATCTAAAATACACCTATGAGCTGGAGGGGATCCTTTCCACCCGAGCAAACGGCCTTCAGGTCCTGCTCAGCTTTAATTCACCGGAACCCTACCGTCAAGTTATGACCAAACTCTCGCAGGAAGTCAGCCGTATTGTTCAGTTGCATTTTTCGGGTTTTGACGTAGAAGAGGGCGTCGGCCGGCTGAAAAATACCTATGAAGAGATCCGCCAGAGCCATTTGGAAGCCAGGCACAGCCTGTCCATCAATTCGCGCTCCAAAGACAAAAACATGCTTTTCTACGAAGACCTGGGGATCTATACCCTGCTGTTCCATGAAGGCATGGAGCAGGAAATGGCGGACTTTTCAGTTAGTGCGCTGGGCGCTTTGGAAGCCTATGATGACCGGATGAAGGGGCAGCTGTTTGAAACCCTGGAAGCCTATTTTAAAACCGGCGGCAATTTAAAAGAAATGTCCCGGGAACTGTTTCTCCACTACAACTCCGTATTGTACCGGCTGAGCCGGATCAAAGAGATATTGGGCGTTGATCTGGACGATGAAGACCAGAAGCTGAATCTGGCCATTGCACTTAAAATTAGAAGATTGATCAATTATCGAAAAAATCCTGAGGAGGTAAAAAAATGACGTCTAAAGTAGTTGGAACAAGTCCTGCCCGAAAAGATGCAGTGGATAAAGTGACCGGCGCCGCCAAATATACCGATGACCTGTTCGTCGCGGATATGCTGGTGGGAAAAATGGTCCATTCACCCCATGCCCATGCCCGGGTCATTTCAGTGAATAAAGCCAAGGCTCTGGCTTTGCCGGGAGTTGTGGCAGTGATCTGCCATGAAGATTTGCCCGCAGTGGATTACCCCACCGCCGGCCATCCCTATTCCCTGGATCCGTCTCATCGGGACGTTGCCGACCGACGGATCTTTACAAACATTGCCCGCTATGTAGGGGATGTTGTCGCCGGGGTCGTCGCCGTTGATGAATTAACGGCCCGCCGCGCCGTCGAACTCGTTGAGATCGAGTATGAAATTCTGCCCTTTGTGTTAAATCCCAAGGCGGCCATGGCCCCCGGAGCGCCGCTTTTGCATGACCGGTTCCCGCAAAATGTCCTAGCTTCCTTTGGCAATGATTACGGCGATACCTTGGAGCACTTAAAAATGGCCAGGTACTGTGTCGATGCCACCTATTCCACCAACATTGTCCAACATGCCCAGATGGAAAACCAGACGGCCTTTGCCTATGTTGACGGCCACGGCCGCATCATCATTACCTCCTCCACCCAGATCCCTCACATTGCCCGGCGCATCGTCGGTCAGGCATTGGACATTCCCTGGGGAAAAGTCCAGGTCATCAAGCCGTACATTGGCGGTGGATTTGGGAACAAGCAGGATGTCATTGCCGAACCCATCGTGGCAGCGATGACGTTAAAGTCGGGTGGCCGACCGGTTCGCCTAGCCTATGACCGGGAAGAAGTCTTCCAGGATACGAGAACTCGTCATGGCATTGAGATCACGTTCCATTCCTGTCTGGATGAAAATAAAAAACTGGTAGCTACCCACGTGGAAGCTATTTCCAATAATGGATCCTATGCGTCCCATGGCCACTCCATCATTATGGCAGCGACGTCAAAGTTCCGGCCGCTCTACCACTGGCAGGCCTTTCGGATCGAGCCGAAGACAGTCTATACAAATCTGCCCACCGCCGGTGCCATGCGTGGTTATGGCGCTCCGCAAATGACGTTTGCCCTGGAATGCCACATGGACGATATGGCCAAAACCTTTGGCTTGGATCCGGTGGAATTTCGCCGGATGAACCTGGTCCGGATCGGCTATGAAGATCCGGTCACTCACAATAAAGTCCAGTCCTTTGGGATCCCACAATGCATTGACTACGGGGTAAAAAAATACGACTGGGCAAACCGGCGACGGGAATTGGAAGGGCAGACCGGACCCATCCGCCGCGGGATCGGCATGGCCTTATTTTCCTATGGTTCGGGCACATTCCCGGCCGGACTAGAAATTGCCGGTTGCCGGATCTCCTTGAATCAAGACGGGTCGGCCACGTTAATGGTCGGTGCCACAGAGATCGGACAAGGCGCAGACACCGTCTTTGCTCAAATGGCCGCCCAAACCTGCGGCATCTCCTATGATAAGATCAATGTCCGGTCGACTCAGGACACCGACATTTCACCCTTTGATACGGGTGCTTATGCTTCCCGGCAGACGTATGTAGTCGGCTTTGCCATCCATAAGGCTGCCGAAGAAATTAAAGAGAAAATCCTTAAAGTCGCATCCCGCCTGACCGGAAAACCCATCGGTGAGATGGATACCGAAGACGATTTTGTCGTCGTGGCCGGCACCGGGGAGAAGATCATCTCCATCGGGGATGTAGCCTTGGACAGTTATTACAATACAATGTATGCCGAGCCCATCACTGCCGATGTTTCCAATAATGCCCGGATCAATGCCTTCTCCTACGGCGCGACCTTTGCGGAAATTGAAGTGGATCTAAGGACCGGTAAGATCGAGATCATCGACATTACCAATATTCATGACTGCGGTACGGTGATTAACCCGAAAACCGCCGAAGGTCAAGTATTTGGCGGGATGTCCATGGGCATCGGTCAGGCCTTGACCGAAGATCTGAAATTTAGTCCAAAAGACGGCCACTGTCTGAATCCCAACCTGTTGGATTATAAGATCCCAACAGCCATGGATACCCCCAATATGCACTGCCACTTCATTGACTCCCATGATCCGACCTCATCCTATGGACAAAAATCACTGGGTGAGCCACCGACCTTATCACCGGCCCCGGCGATCCGAAATGCTTTATTGCATGCCACCGGAGTGGCCATGAATGATCTGCCGCTGTCCCAGCAAAGAGTCTTTGAAGCCCTCAAAGAAGCCGGGCGCA
>JBAQDU010000118.1:0-2814 GCA_049294805.1 Clostridiaceae bacterium | reverse complement strand
GCCCTCTTAGTTTGACCCAATGAAAATGACCTTTCGAAAAAAGAAGTGCCGTGTCCTTTATTAATGGACACGGCACTGGGGTTCAAGGTTTGGAATTTATGAGGCGATTAGTAGATTCCCATACTGGCGATGAGGATTGCCGCAATGGTAGCAACGATCGGCATGATCAGTGAGGTTACCATGATGTCAACATAGGAGTCCTTATGACTCATTCCGGTATTGTTCAAGAGGGTAAGGACAGCGCCGTTATGGGGCAGGGTATCCAAACCGCCGGATGATAAGGAGGCAATACGGTGGAAGGCCTGAGGATCAATTCCGCTTGACTTGGCTAGTTCCATGTACTTTGCACCAAGTGCTTCCAGGGCGATCCCCATACCGCCTGAAGCAGAGCCTGTGGCACCAGCCAATAGGTTAACTGCAACGGACAATGAGATCAATGGATTGCCAGGGATGGATAAGAGCATGGTCGTTAATAATTCAAAACCGGGAACGGTCTTAACTACGGTACCAAAACCAACGGCAGCTGAAGTATTGAGGATGGCGCCGATGGAACCTTGGGCTCCTTTACCAATGGATTCGATAAAGCCGGCCTTCTTGCTTAAATTCAGCAGCATGACCAGTGCGATACCGGTCAACAAGGCAATAACGATATTCTTAGGATCTGAAGCGATCAAACCCAAGAATGGTGGGAAGAAGTTTAATACCAGGATGACCATGACCAATGGCAGGATCGCGATCAGCGGATGAGGAAGACCGGCATTGCTGACGGCAGCGGCTGCATGTTTGGCATCAGGGGGTGTAAACCGTTCGCCTTTCCCTTCATACTGTTTCTTTCTCCAGTTTAAGTAAGCAAGACCACCGAAGAATAGAATGAGGGAAGCAACGATACCCATGATCGGACCGGCTGTGGGGGAAGTCCCGAAGTACTTGATCGGGATCAAGTTCTGGATCTGGGGTGTTCCTGGGACAGCGGTCATGGTGAATGTAAATGCACCAAGGGCAATGGCACCGGGGATAAGTTTTCTTGTGATGTTAGCTTCTTCAAAAATATGAAGAGCTAACGGATAGATTGCAAAAACAACTACGAATAGTGAAACACCGCCGTAGGTTAGAACGGCACAGCCTAAAACGATGGCTGCGATGGCACTTTTGGAACCTAAGGTCTTTGTCAACCAAATGGCAATGGACTTGGCCGATCCCGTGTAATCCATCAGATTATCAAAGATGGCTGAGAGCATAAATGCCGGGAACCAAGATTTTACGAAGCCGACCAAACCGGTCATATAGGGGTTGAGGTATGTATCTAATACATCCAATCCACCCATTAATGCAACTAAGGCGGCACAAAGGGGTGCGATCCAGACGATGGAATATCCCTTAAATGCCAGGAACATTAAAAGACCAAGACCTAAGAAAATACCAATTAAACTGATAACACTACTATCCATGTTTCCTCCAACTATTTTATTAGTTTTATATTTATAGAGTATCGATTTTTAGAGTATAGATTTATAGCTTTTGATGTTAGCCGGCTGTCCAACCACCGTCGATGGTCATGGTTGAACCGGTAATTGACGAGGCAGCGTCCGAACAAAGGAACTTAACAACTTCTGCCACCTGGGATGGTTCCAGCAGTTTCTTGATGGCTGCTTTTTGCAGCATGATCTTTGTAACTACTTCTTCTTCGGAGATGCCATGATTTTTAGCCTGGTCAGCGATCTGCTTGTCGACTAAAGGAGTTCTGACATAGGACGGGCAGATGGAGTTGCAGGTAATTCCCTGGGATCCGCCTTCTAAACCGGCTGTCTTGGTCAATCCGGACATACCGTGCTTTGCTGAGACGTAGGCTGATTTGAATTCTGAAGCGACTAAGCCGTGAATGGAGTTCAAGTTGATGATCCGGCCCCAACCGTTTTTCTTCATATAAGGCCAGGAGTATTTGGTGAGTAAGAAGGGGGCGGTGAGCATCAGGTTCATCATGAAATCCCATTTGTCTTCCGAGAAATCTTCAATGGATGCAACGGTCTGAATTCCGGCCACGTTGACCAGAATGTCCACGGATCCAAAAGTTTCCGCGGCAAAATCAACGGCGGCTTTGCAGTCGGCGCGTTTGCTAAGGTCTCCCTTGAAATAAACGGAACCTGGCAAGGCGGCTGATTTTTCCTTTAAGGCTTCTTCATTGATGTCGACCATTACGACTTTGCTGCCTTCTTTGGATGCTAATTCTGCAATGGCTAGTCCAATCCCACTGGCTGCACCAGTTACCAATACTACTTTGTCTTTCATTGATGAACCTCCTATAGTTCCATGATTAATAGATTCTCGGGAATGATCAATTGTGCTTCGGTTGCATTTTGAACGTCGGCCACAGTGTATTCCGGGTTGATCTCGGTTAAGACCAAACCTTGGGGAGTAACTTCCATAACGCCCATTTCAGTGACGATGACGCTGACTTTACCGGCAGCGGTCAAGGGCAGGGTGCAGTGCTTTAATATTTTGGGGTTGCCTTTGGCAGTATGTTCCATGGCAACGATGGTTTTCTTGGCACCGGAGATAAGATCCATCGCGCCGCCCATTCCGGGGACCATTTTACCGGGGATCATATAGTTTGCGATGTTTCCCTTCTCATCGACCTGGAGAGCACCGAGAATTGTTAAGTCCACATGACCACCTCGGATGATCCCAAAGGACATGGATGAATCAAAGAATGCGCCACCGGCTACAGCTACAGCTAAAGCTAAAGCTAAAGCTAATTTTAAACCTAGTTCAACCTCACCTTGGGCAAGCTAAAGTTTACTAACTTTAAGCTGATTA
>JBAQDU010000117.1:0-7233 GCA_049294805.1 Clostridiaceae bacterium | reverse complement strand
TAAAGCGGGTCGAAAATCTGTCGAGATCCGGTCATACTCAGGTCATAGGCTGATCAGATGCAGGTCATATGCAGGTCATATAATCAAAAAATTGACTTCACGGGCTCGTTTAGGTATGATTATACCGTACGAAAATTATTTTAAATTGCATTGATCAGGACGAGTAAACTGTAGCAAAACAACCAGAGAGGGAATGGCTGGTGAGAATTCCCGTTAAGGTTACAGTCGAAAATCACCTGTGAGCAGGAGTCTGAACCTAAGTAGGATGCCCCGTAATCAACGACGTTACAGTGAGAGGTATGGTGGTACCTAAAATCAGGTGGTTACGAATGGTCTTCGTCCTTTTTAAGGATGAAGGCCTTTATTTTAAACTTATTTCGTAAAAAAATCGAAAAAGATTGGGTGATGGAAATGTATAAGAAAATTGATCAGAATCGGTCTTTCACAGCAATGGAAAAAGACATCCGTGATTTTTGGCGGGATAACAGCATAATTGATAAGAACTTAAACATGAACGAAGGAAACGAGTATTTTACTTTCTATGATGGTCCGCCAACGGCCAACGGAATGCCCCATGTCGGTCACGTTCTAACTCGGGTAATTAAGGATCTGATCCCCCGATACAAAAACATGAAGGGGTACCGCGTACCCAGAAAAGCCGGGTGGGATACTCACGGACTACCGGTGGAACTCGAAGTTGAAAAGAAGCTGGGAATATCCGGCAAAGATCAAATCGAAGCTTACGGTGTTGAGAATTTCATTAGGGAATGTAAGGATTCGGTGTTTAAATACACGGCAATGTGGCGGGAGATGTCCGATGCCATTGGTTTTTGGGTGGACATGGATCATCCTTATGTGACCTATCATAATACCTATATTGAATCCGAATGGTGGGCCTTAAAACAGATGTATGACAAAGATCTGCTCTATAAGGGCTTTAAAGTTATGCCCTACTGCCCACGTTGCGGAACGGGCCTGTCTTCTCATGAAGTCGGTCAGGGCTATAAAGATGTAACGGATAAAACCGTTATTGCTAAATTCAAGGTCAAAGGGGAAACCAATAAGTATTTCCTGGCCTGGACAACGACCCCTTGGACATTGCCCTCCAATGTAGCTTTGGCGATCAACCGCGCCTATGACTATGCTGAAGTTAAAGTCGGCGACGAGATCTTTATTTTGGCACAAGCCCTGGTCCATAAAGTCATGGCTAAAGTTGAACATGAGCATTTAAGGAGCTTCAAAGGAGCTGAAATTGAAAATTTAGAATATGAACAGCTCTTGCCCTTCCATATCCCCGAAGAAGACGCCTTCCGGGTAGTCCATGCCGATTATGTAACGCTGTCGGACGGTACCGGAATTGTCCATACGGCCCCGGCCTATGGTGAAGATGACTATTTGACCGGAAAGAAATACGGCCTGCCCATGATCCACCTGGTGGACCTCCAGGGCAAGTTTGTCGAGGAAGTAACACCCTTTGCTGGGATGGATGTTAAAAAAGCCGATCCTAAAATCATTGCCTATTTGGAAGAACACAACTTGCTGTTCTCCTCCGATAAATACGTCCACTCCTACCCACACTGCTGGCGGTGCGATACCCCGTTGCTGTACTACCCCAGAGATTCCTGGTTTATCAAAATGTCGTCCATGCGTCAGGAACTCATCGACAACTGCAATGCCACCAACTGGTATCCGGATAATATCCGAACCGGCCGGATGGGTAAATTCGTAGAAAATGTCATTGACTGGAGTCTTTCCCGGGAAAGATACTGGGGAACACCGCTGCCGATCTGGGACTGCGAATGCGGTCACCAGGAATGTGTCGGCTCCATTGCTCAGCTCCAGACCATGGGTGTCAATGTACCCGATAACATCGAACTCCACAGACCCTACATTGATGATGTGAAATTAAACTGTCCAAAATGCGGCAAGGAAATGGTCCGGACCAAGGAAGTCATTGATGCCTGGTTTGACTCCGGTTCCATGCCTTTTGCCCAGCACCATTATCCCTTTGAAAATCAGGAACTGTTCAATGCGACGTTCCCGGCTCAGTTTATTTCTGAGGCAGTGGATCAAACCAGAGGCTGGTTCTATTCACTCATGGCCATCTCGACCGTACTGTGGGGCAAGAACTCCTATGAAAACTGCGTAGTGTTAGGTCATGTGCTGGATAAAAACGGCATCAAGATGTCCAAGCACGTCGGAAACGTCGTTGAACCCATGGGTGTGATCCTCGAAGAAGGAGCTGACGCTGTCCGCTGGCATTTTTATACATCATCGGCACCTTGGCTGCCGACCAGGTTCTCCACCGAACAGGTGGGAGAGACCCAGCGCAAGTTCCTCGGCACACTATGGAATGTCTATTCCTTCTATTTACTGTATGCCGAACTGGATCAGTTTGACCCGCTCCAATATAAAGATATCAAATCCGACAACGTCATGGATCGCTGGATCCTGTCCCGCTTAAATACGTTGATCAAGACCGTGGGCGACGATTTGGATCATTATGATATCACAAGTGCCGGCCTTGCCATAGAAAACTTCACCGATGAACTATCCAACTGGTATGTCCGGCGCAACCGGTCCAGATTCTGGGCGGAAGAACTAACGCAGGATAAGATCAATGCCTACAATACTCTGTATAAAGTCTTGACCACGGTGAGTTCAGTGGCAGCGCCCTTTGTTCCGTTTATCACTGAAGAAATTTATCAGAACCTTGTTCGCGGAGTGGATCCTGAGGCAGCTGAATCCATCCATTTGACCTACTGGCCAGAATATGATGATGCAAGCGTGGATCGTGCGTTGGAAGAGAAAATGGAATTGGCCTATAGCTTGGTCAAACTTGGCCGCTATGCCCGAAATCAGGCCGTTATCAAAAATCGCCAACCCCTTCAGAAAATACTGATTTCCGAGACGGAACTGCCGGAATATTATGGCAACATCATCAAGGATGAATTGAACATCAAGGAAGTTGAATTGGCGGCTGACCTGTCTCAGTATGTAACTTTTGAGATCAAGCCAAACCTTCCGGTCTTAGGTAAAACCTACGGCAAACTGATCCCGGCGATCCGAAAAGCCATTTCCGAGAAAAATCAAATGGACTTGGCCCAGCAGATCCTGGCCGGTAAAGAAGTAGTGATCACCATCGGTGATTCAGAATTAGCCCTAAATAAAGAAAATCTCCTGGTAACCATGCAAGGGCTCGAAGGCTTTGCCTTTGCCGGTGAGGGAGAACGTGGGGTCATCCTGGAAACCCACATCACACCGGAACTCAAAGAAGAAGGGTATTTAAGAGAGATCGTTTCTAAAGTACAAAACCTTCGAAAAGAAACCGGACTTGAAGTGTCTGACCGGATCCTGTTGTCCGTGGGCGGCAGTGATTTGATCCAAGATATCTTTAGAAAATATGAAGAGACCATCCGTAAAGAAACCTTGGCCGATGAGATCAACTACAGCGACCTTCCGGGAGACGTCAGCATCAATGGCGAATTGATCAGCCTGTCCCTCCAAAAGAACTAAATCGATCGGACCTTTCTAAGACAGCCAAAAGTGGTAGTTTCCATCAGGGAAACTACCACTTATTAAACCCTGTTCAGTAGGAGTTCAGAAGGAGTTCAGAAGGAGTTCAGAAGGTGTTATTAAGAGGTTCACAACAAAGGGTGCGACTAGATGGTAAAATTAAAAAAAAGAGGGATCGGAAGGTGAATATTTATGAAGAGACTGTCCGTTTTAATGGGAGGTCTTGTGTTGAGTCTAGCTTTGACAAGCTGCGCTGTACCCAATCAACCGACAACAGCGATGCCTGTGGAGAGCACACAGTCATTAAACCATCCAAACCAACTCGTAGAAATGAATATGACCGATGGTTCCGGTAATAAATTGGACCTAAAGTCCCAAGCCCTGGGCAAACCAAGTATTATGATATTTTGGGCCAGTTGGTGAAGTACTTGCAGAGGACATATGCCCGGACTCGTGAAGTTCCGCAAACAAAATCCAGAGTTTCCTTTGTTCTTGCTCAATGTAGTCAACGGCACAAAGGAAACCACAACTTCAGGCTTTCAGTATTTAAAGGACAACAAATTCGACTTGCCCAATTATTGGGTGAGTGAACAAGATGCCATGGCGAAGTACGGCTTGGAGCAATTTTCATTGTTGTTGGCCTATGATAAAGACGGCAAGCTAGTTAAGTCCCTGACATCCTTCAATGAAAGTGAACTGTTGGCTCTTGCCAAGGAGATGCAAAAGTAAGGCCGAACAAACTAGGTCAAGTAAATCCAGCCCAGTAAAACGAACACCGACAATACTTCTTGATTTTAGAATTTAGATTTTAGATTTAGATTATTAATTTAGATTTAGATTTAGATTTAGGATTTGATTTTAGACTTATTTTATCGGTGCACTTATAGCCATATGAGTGCACCGACTCTTTTTTTTGTTGTAAAATGAAAGGAGGGACGGATCTACCCAAATTATATGGGGCAGATCAACTGCGAATGAGCTCGAAGTCTCACAGTCATAAATATCAATCATTCCATAGTAGATCACGAAAAGGTGAATCATGCAAAACTTGATCACCCACTGCCAGAGCACATTCATGGATGGATCAAAAACAATTAAAAAGTTTAATTTGGAGGAAATATGAAATTACAATCATTTTGCATTGGCCAAGAAACACATATTGGGATCGAAACAGGTGATCAAGTTCGCCTGCTCAAAGGGGTGCCAACTCTCATTGAGCTGATCAAAAAGTTAGAGGCGGTACCGGCAGCGCAAAGAAGCCAAGCCATTGAACAACTCTCTGGTGAAGTTGTGGACAAGGCCGCCTTGATCGCGACAGCTCCCATTGTGGAACCCGTCAAAGATGTTATTTGTGTCGGTCTCAATTATCAGGCTCATGTTAATGAATCGCAATCCCTACGGATCACGGACAACAAAGAAGACATCCATACGACTTATTTTGGCAAACGGTGCGACTATATCCGTGGCGACCAGGAGCCGGTCATCATCTGGAGTGACGTTGATCCAGAAATGGATTATGAAGCGGAACTGGCCATTGTCATAGGAAAAAGGGGTAGAGGAATCAGTCGGGCCGACGCACTTTCTTATGTGTTTGGCTATAGCATCGGCAATGATCTGTCGTCGCGAAGTCTCCAACGAAATCATAAACAGTGGTTTTTGGGCAAAGGATCCGACGGCTATACAACAATGGGACCCTGTGTTTTGGTCAACACAGATGATCAGACCCGCCAATTTGATATTAAGTGCAGTGTAAATGGGCAGGTACGCCAAGAGTCCAATACAGCAATGATGATCAAAAGTGTGGAAGATATTATTTATGAAATATCCAGAGCCATTACCCTGGTACCTGGCGATATTATATTCACCGGCACCCCGGCCGGTGTTGGCGGCGGCTTCCAACCGCCCAAATATCTCAAGGCGGGGGATGTGGTGAAAATAGAAATTGAAGGCATCGGCACCTTGACCAATCCGGTAGTAGCTCTTTGATTTGGATCCTCGTGACTCTGTTCATTGGGTTGATCGGCGGAACAATATGTTTAAAGCTTAAGGTTCCGGCAGGGGCCATGGTGGGGGCAATGCTGGCGGTGGCTGTTTTTTCAGTCCTGACGGGGCAAGCCCAAATGCCCCTGAACGTTCGAGTGCTGACTCAAATGGTTGCCGGTGCCTATATCGGGGCCTCCGTCCAATATAAAGATCTCCTGGCATTAAAAAAAATCTTGCTGCCGGCATTCCTGATGATGTTTATGATGATCACCCTTGATGTCATCATGGGATATATTCTCTTTCGGAACACGGACCTTGATCTGGCAACGGCGTTGATGGCCTGTGCGCCGGGTGGGATCATGGATATTTCACTCATTGCCGGGGATGTTGGTGCGGATTCCTCTAAGGTTGCCGTCCTGCAATTGATGCGGTTAATGACGGTGATGGCGTTCTTTCCGACCATGATGAAAAAAATCAGTCAAAAAACCAAAAGTGGGAACTTGGACGTCGAATCAGTGGAAGAATTGACAGTCACAGATTCTCAAAAGGAACGGATCAAAAATCAGTGGTATTTATCTCGCCATCATCGTGAGAATCTGTTGTTGACCTTAAGTATTGCCACCGGGGCGGGACTCCTTGGCTTTTATTTGGGAATTCCAGCCGGAGCATTGACGTTTGGAATGATCGCCACGGCACTCTTTAATGTCTTGACCGGGCGAGGCTACATGCCGCTGACCTTGCGCCTCATCACTCAGATGCTGGCGGGAACACTGATTGGGGTCAGGATGACCAGCCAAGATCTTCTGGCAGTTCGAGAAGTTCTCATTCCGGCTTTACTACTCATCCTGGGCATCATTCTTATTAACCTGACCGTTGGCTTTCTCCTACATAAAATTACCAGGATCGGATTGATCACCGCGTTGATCGCAAGCGTACCGGGGGGCGTGTCGGATATGGCACTGATCGCCAAAGAACTCGGTGGGGATCAAAGTAAAGTTGCGGTTTTGCAGCTGTTTCGGTATGTCGTGGTGGTTGGGTTTTACCCGATCTTGATCAAGTTTTTGATGAATATATAATTGGGTATTAAACAATGATAGAAAAAAAGAAACAAGTTTCATCAGTGATCCGATGAAACTTGTTTTTAAGTAGTTTAGTTGAATTGGCGGTTGTTCTTTAGAAGGTCGATTTGCCGTTCTTTAACAGATCTCTGATCTCAGCCAATAAAATTTCTTCATTGGAGAGGGAAGGAGCTGCTTCCTCGACAACGGGTTTCCTCTTCATTTTATTGATGCCCTTAATCATGAGGAATAGGATAAATGCCAAGATCAAGAATGCAATGATTGCATTGATGAAGGATCCAATCATAATGGGACCCAAAGTGATCCTGGAGAAATCTGGGGTTCCGAAAGTCATTCCGATAATGGGGGAGATGACGTTATCCACCAGTGATTTGACCAATGCTGAAATTGCGCCGCCAAGGATTATACCGATGGCCATGTCAAATACGTTGCCGGTCAAGGCAAAGGCCTTGAATTCTTTAATAAAACTTTTCATGAGTGCACTCCTTATGAGATTAATATTAGTCTGCAGATAGTGAAAAACCATAAGAGAAACAGCCTGTAGACCTAATTTCATTATAGGTGATATAAGAAGGAGGAATACTCAATTTTTTGTTAATTCAACTATAAAACTTGCCTAAACCAGCCCTTGGAAAATAAAGGATCATTTACAAAG
>JBAQDU010000116.1:0-57577 GCA_049294805.1 Clostridiaceae bacterium | reverse complement strand
ATAAAAGTAATGGCCAAAGCCGATGTCTACCCTCAATTACTAAAAGATGAGTTGTTCCTGGAGGCGTTCTTTGAGTGTTACAGATAAACGATTTGATCATCTGACTCGCTTCGAAGTCAAACGAAGGATGCTGTTGGAGGATGTTGTCAAATATACCGAAGGGGCGGCCTTACGCAAAGGGTTTATGCGGGATTTTAGTCAGTTTCTAGAAGACATTGACTTTGGGTTGGTCCGGGATGGTGAAGATTTCTATGCTTTATTTACCCGCGATATGGTCAAGGCGGTGGACTTTTCCATCAGCTGGCCATTAGCCACAGTTGTTTTTGGTAATGAGATCACTCTTTTGGTCAATCCAATTCCGTTTTTATTCCTTCAAGAAGAAGAAGCCAGAGCCTTAATTAAGCATGAAGTCCTGCACCTAATTTTAGATCACCACACCCGAGAGCGCGCTTTGAAAAATCGGTATTCTAAGCTGGCCCTCAACTTGGCAATGGATGTAGCAGTCAACCAGTATCTTAAATTCTTACCGGGATTCTGTGAGAAACTCAATAGTGTGAATGCCCGGTTGGGCTTGGATCTTAAATTCAATGAAACCTTGGAGATTTATGCAGCTCAAATCGATGGGGCATTGGAACGAGACAAAAAGAGCCGAGAGAAATTCAAAAAAGACCACGGCATTGATCTAAATGAAGCTCATGATCCCTGGAACCGGGGCAATGATTTCAAACGGGAGATCTCCCGCGAGAAGCTAAAGAGCATCATGAACACCGCATTGAAAGTGGGTTATCCGGATGAAGTGAAACACCTTTTGAAAATTCAAGGAAAGGCCAAACTCAACTGGAGTGATGCATTGCGCCGAGTAATGATTTCAATGCCATCGGGAAAACGAAAAACTGTGACCCGGCGAAACCGCAGGCAACCCCATCGCTTGGATTTAAAAGGCGAACTGCGGGATTTTGTCCCGGAAGTCATTGTCGCCATCGATATTTCAGCATCCATCAATGACACTGAAATTAAGAGTTATTTGACTGAGATCCTGGGGATCACCAAAACTTACGGCCGTTCGATCAGAATCATCGAATGCGATAATAAGATCCGGGAGGATTATCGAATTTCCCAGGTCGATGAGATCCGCCCTAAGCCGGAGCGCCGCGGCGGGACTGCATTCTCGCCGGTGTTTGAACAATTAAAAGCCGAAAATCTAAATCAGGTGCTCTTGGTCTATTTTACCGATGGTCAAGGCGAGCGAGAGCTCACCATTCGCCCTTTCCATAAAACACTCTGGATCGTCACTGGAAAGAAACTCAGCGTAGAGAATCCCGCCGGTCAAGTGATCTACTTAGCCAACACCAAGGAAGAAAGAAATCCTGGTTTTGGACTGGATGCTATGCGTGAACTCTTGGTCGAATGGGCAAAATAAAAAAAATGCCTTCGTGTAAAAATCAAAGCCACCAATGAATGGTTCCCTAAGTTTAGAAAATCCAGGAGTTTAGATATTCATTGCGCGGTAGAAGTCATTTTTTAAATCGATAGGCCTTAAACGGAAAGTAAATCTGCTCAGAAAAGGGAGATCGACTAAGAGAAGTTGACCGCATAAGGGAGATGAATTGCCGGAGGAAGCTCCACCCCAAGGAAGCTCAACCCCAAGGCAGATCATCCGTTGGAATAATACTTAGAACGTGAAAAAAAACAGGAGCCGTCATACATCTGCATGTAGAATCAACTCCTGTTTTTAATATTTATTCTTTTAAGCTAATTAATTAAACGGCACAACCACTGGCGCAGCTGGAACAGCCGCCGGCAGATTCATCCATGCGAAGTGGCTTAAGTGACATTCCACCACCGCCATTTTCTTCATCGGATAAGATTGTGAAGCCTTCATATTCTTCAATTAATTCCTTCTCGACAACAAAGGTCAGTTCCTTGACGACTTCGGATACGTCGGTTTCGGACGCTTCGTCCACCATTAAACCGAATCTTGGACCCGAGCAACCAAAACCTGCTAATGCGATCCGGACTGTTGAGTCATTTATATCGTTTGCCTTAAGTAATTCCCTAAATTCATTATAAGCTGCATCACTGACATTGATCATTGACATTGTACATTCTCTCCTTAGTTAAATCATAGCGTTTCTATCTGATTTCCTGTTTCAATGGTATTATATCGTGTTTTAGAACTTCTTTCAAGCTCAAAAAACACCGGAACGGTTTGAAATTAAACGGCGATTCGACCCCAAATCAACTTTAAGATTTGGATAATTGACGGAAGTCAGGGGCCGGTTTATTCAACTGGAAGGCGCTGTAAAGGGGCTCTACGTGAGATGTTGTGACGAATCTGTTTATTTCCCTTGAGCAAAAAGTAAAAAAATAAGAGCAGCGGGGAACTGCTCTTAAAAGGGTAAATGTACTAATCGTGTAAAAGGGGGAAATATGAAAATATTAAGTGGTTACTTACTTATTACTCTCTGTGTTTATAATATAGCATAATTGAATTCTAAATGATAGTGATTATCAATAAAAACTTGTAAATAAAATGTGAACTTAAGTGGGGGACGAATTTGCATTAGATTGCAGTGGGCATCAGTGTTTTTTAGGCACTGAGCAATAAACTTAAATATAAAACTAGATAGAAACCTAAATTCATGGGAGAATTTAAGCGACGAAGCAAAACGGCCAAGGAGGGAGAGGATGATGATCAATGTTTTTAAACCAATTCAAACTGAACGGCTGCTATTGAGAAAACTTAAGCTGGAAGACGCCGGTGATTTTTTTGAATATCGTTCGAAACCGGAAATTCAGGAGTTTCAAGCTTTTAAACCCAACAGTGTTCAAGAGACCAAAGAGTTTCTATTTGAAATTGAAAACTCTATCAATGTACCCAATACTTGGTATCAAATGGCAGTATGTCTGCGCGAAACAAATCAGTTGATCGGTGATATCGGAATTCACTTTACCCAGGATGATCTCCAAACGGAAATAGGGTATACCTTATCACCTGAGTTTCAACATAAAGGGTATGCGAAGGAAGGCGTTAAAGCGGTTATGGACTTTTTATTTATGAGTCTTTTGAAACATCGTGTCTTTGCATCGGTTGATCCATTAAATGGCCCATCCATACGATTGCTGGAGTCACTGGGGATGCGCAAAGAAGCTCATTTCGTTAAAAGTTATCGATTAAGCGACGGGTGGGGGGATGATGCTATTTATGCCATTTTGGAAGAAGAATGGTTTAATGGTAAAATCTAAAGTGAAACAAAACAATGAATCAAAGAGTGAATAATAGTATGATTCATTGTTTGAGTTGTTTTTTAATAAATCCAATGAGTCAGCCTATAATTAAGAAGTAGAACGGTGGGACGAACATTATTACAATAGAAAGGGGAATAATAGAATGAAAGTTAAAAAATTAGATCGCTTATGCATCGGAGTACCCAAGCTGGACGAGGGAATGGCCTTGTTTAGCAAGGTACTGGGTTTAGAGTTTGAATTCTCCGGCGAAAATGTCATGCCAAATGGCAACACCATAAAACTGGCTATCAGCAATCAGGGCATCGAACTCCTGGAGGTCCCGGATCAAAAGATCCATTTTCGGAGTTTCCATTTTAAAGTCAATGATATTGAAGCAGCAGCTCAAGATGTTAAAGCACAGGGAATTGACATCGTCAGTGAATTTTCAGTGGGTCAAATGGATGAGAAGGTTATGGATCTTTTTGGATTACGAGCAATCCTAATTGATTATCCAGGCGACGATCCAGCCAAAGCCGCTGCCGGAAAAGCAAAGTATTAAAGGCGTTAACTTGTACAAAGCCAAATAAAGTCCAAAAGACATTCTCTCTGACAACGGGAGAATGTCTTTTTTAAAGGGGTTTTCATGGGTGAATTGGAACCGCCTCAACTTAAAAATTCTGGTTTAACGTTCAGTGTGACTATACTACCTTTGGCTGGAGTGTTAAAAAATAAAAGTATATGGAAATGATCTTTTGATGTCAAATCTCAAAAGGATTTTATATGTTGATAAAAAAGATCAAGTGTTTATGACTCTGGCCGGGACAATAATTAGCGCAAGATCAAGGAATTGAACTTGCGCTTTTTTGGTGGTTTTTTAAGTTCAGCGGGGTAGCAGCTACGAAATTAACTAATTGTCGAATAATTATCTTGTATAAACTTTATTGTAGTTTTCATGCTATCAGACACTATTTAACCATTTAAAGATATATTCTAAAATAATTATATATAATATTAAAAATTATGACTTAAATTATTGATGTGGTTTAATAAAAGAAATGGTTGTTTGGGTCACTTCTTTGTAATACAATGGATAAGAATTAACGATTTTTAAAGGGAGGAACGAATGATACTTCATAAAAGCAAACGTGTCGTCCTCATTTCACATTGTATTTTAAATCAGAACACTGTGGTTGATGGCCTCCAACGCGCACCGGGAGCTTTTCCCTTAGCACAGATCCTCATCGACAGTGGAGTTGGAATTTTGCAGCTTCCTTGTCCGGAGTTTTTTATGACAAATCTTGATCGACCTGGTATGAGCTACGAAGAGTATGATCAACCGGAGTATCGAGCCATTGCTAAAAAACTACTGGAACCAGTCCTATGGCAAGTGGAACAATACCGTCGGTTTGGATATGAATTGGTAGGAATTATCGGGATCAAGGAAAGTCCGAACTGTGGCCTGATCGGCGACACCGGTATTTTTATGGAAGAGCTGGTAGTACAACTTGAAAGCCGCGGCATCCACCTTCCATTATTGGAAGTACCGGTGTTGTATGGGGAAGATCCAGAAGAAACCGCAATCATGCATCAAAAAGTAATTAATTTATTGGAGCTGTAAAATGAAAAAATTATCACCAGTTACTATTTTAGTTTTCGCCGGGTTAGCTATCGCAATTAATGTCGTTTTAGGCGACCTTGTCGCGATGTTTAAAATCCCCATGCTCTTCCTAGATACTTTAGGAACGATCTTTATGGGAGTTACGTTTGGGCCATTTTATGGCGCATTGGTCGGAATTGCCACGAACCTGCTCATGGGTGTCACTGCCAGCCCAACAGCCATTCCGTTTGGCCTTGTAAATATGGCCGTTGGTATCATCTGTGGACTTATGGCAAGACGAGGCTATTCTCTTGTCACGGCAATAATGACCGGTCTTATTCTTTCTGCGGTGGCTCCATTGATCGGAACACCGATTCGTATCTTCCTATTTGGCGGATTGACCGGTTCTGGAGCGGATCTATTGATCTCCGCCTTACGGGTTTCAGGCCAGGAAATCTTCGCATCCACCTTTATCGGAGTTGTGGCCAGTAACTTCATTGATAAAATCCTTTCGTGTATCCTGGTTTATTTCATCCTCGTTCCACTACCTGCTCGCTATAAACCAAACACGGTAAAGGTAGCTAGTCCAGTCTAATCCAGTGGATCAACCTGCCCCTCTTTTGAGTCAGTCGCAGTTTTTACTGTGGCTGGCTTTTTATTTGTGCAAAATTCCGGCAGAGGCCTCTGCCTAGAAGGTTTAAGGCTGGAAGCATTAGTTATTGCCGATGGACAATAAATCAAGAAATGCCGAATCGGCTCAGTCTTAGACTTGGCCTTAGCCCGATCGGACAGAAGAAATGAACACCGTTGAAATGATGACTCGTTGGCCTTTTTTTAAATTCATACAATTTCTTTTGAATTTCTTTTTCTTTTCTATGCTATTTAGATCCCTTGACTCTATTTATCGGGTGAAGGGAGTTGATAATATGTCCGTAGTTAAACCGTTGACCCAATCACTTGAACTCATTTATGTCAAAGACATAAGCGATTCAGGTAAGCCGTTACTTGAAACCAGACGATTCAGGAATGTGAAGGTGGATGCAGCACCGGATTCAGTCCATGAGGTGGCAACCGCCATGGCAGAAATTTCCCTGGGTACTTTTTCTCAGTTCCAAATTACAGTAGCTTCCGAGCTAGCTGACGTGTAGGAGGTAGGCAATGAATACTTTAGTCATGAAGTTTTTGACAAAAGCAGGTAAAAACTGTACGATCAGGGTTCCCAATGTGAAAGATGATTTGACCGCACTTGAGGCCAATTCACTGATGGATCTGTTGATCTCGACGAACATCTTCTACACCGGCGACCAGGAACTTGTGTCCCGAGAGTCTTCTGAACTAGATAGCACTAAGCTTCTGGCTTAATCAAAAGACTCTTATAACAAAAGAAGATTTAGAATCTAGGATCTAGGGTGGATACCCTTAAACTAGGAAAGGCGGACAGCTGATGCTGTCCGCCTGTTCTATTTACAACTTTTTTTCTTTAATGACCAAGTATTAATTGCGGCTGAGTCTTTGTACCGCATCAGTTTGGCTAGCGCAGAAGAAAATGTCGTTTCCGCGATTGCACTCATAAATAAAAGCTTTTAAACTCTTACTGGTATAACCGGAGAAATCACCGATAATTGCTAGCTTTTTTCGATAATTTACAAATTTCTGGAGAATCTCCCCGGCAACTTTGGTGCTTAAGTCAAAAAAATCTTCACAAAAGGCTGATTTGGGTAAAATCATTCGATCACAGCCAGTTTCATAGGCGATGGTAGCAAAGAAATCCAGGGCTGACTGAACATCAGTTATCAGGACTTCTTCGCTAAAAACAGCAGCGATCTCAAATGAGTTTTCTATGATCACAGTAATATTCAAAGTATCCTCCGATCAAACAGATCAAACAGATCAAACAGATCAAACAGATCAAACAGCGCAAGCTTTCTTGAAACAACTCAAAGGTTCGGTATATGGCTTGCAACAGGTCAAAACTTGGATCCAGTTTTTTCTGAGACTTGGTTTTTTAGTTGGTATACAAACCAGCTAAAGTCTTACTTTAGTAGGGCTTTAGTTGAACAAAATAAACCTCAGGAAGTTTCCTTAATTATTAGCCAGTCTATTTTACAACGATATTAACGATGCGGCCTTTAATGACAATGACCTTAACAATTGATTTTCCATCAAGGAACTTTCTGACTTTCTCATCAGTTAAGGCTTTCGCTTTGATGGTGTCTTCTTCATCGGTAATATTGACCTGGATGGTGGAGCGGACTTTCCCGTTGACCTGAACCCCAATTTCTTTTTCTTCGTCAATGGTTTTGGCATCGTCGAAGTCGGGCCATTGCGACAGGGCAAGCTCAGCACCCAGTCCATACTGTTCATTGAGTTCTTCGGTCATATGCGGACAGAATGGATTCATGAGGTGGAGGAGGGTGCGGTAGTCCTGTTTAGTAATATGAGGGACATCATCGATCTCATTCATTAAGATCATAATGCTGGCGATGGCCGTGTTAAATTTCATTTCAGAAATATCATGGCTCACTTTCTTGATGGTTTTATGGAAGATTTTTTCCAGGGACGGTGTATAGGCAGCACCAGTGACGACTTTATCGGCCACTTTTACGATGCGATCGAGGAATCGGCGGGAACCGGCCACGCCATAATCATTCCAGGACACTTCCTTCTCATAGTCGCCCATGAACAGGATGTAACAGCGCAAGGTATCGGCCCCATACTGCTTGATGATGTCGTCGGGGTTGATGACGTTGCCTTTGGATTTACTCATTTTCTCGCCGTCTTGACCTAAGACCATGCCATGAGCGACTCGCACATCAAAGGGTTCCTTGTTGGGAACCAGACCTTGGTTATAGAGGAACTGATTCCAGAAGCGGGCATAGAGCAAGTGTCTGGTGGCATGTTCCATGCCGCCATTGTACCAGTCGACTTTCCCCCAATAGTTTAAAGCGTCCGGGGAGACAAATTCCTGGTCATTTTTAGGATCCATGTAGCGCAGGAAGTACCAGGAAGAACCGGCCCAGTTGGGCATGGTGTCGGTCTCGCGATGAGCCGGACCGCCGCATTTTGGACAGGTCGTCTCGACCCAGGAGGGGATGGTAGCCAATGGGCTCTCCCCATCTTCAGTGGGTTCGTATTCCACGATATCGGGTAATTCAACGGGGAGCTGGTCAAATGGAACCGCCTGCCATCCACAGTCAACACAGTTGACCAAAGGGATCGGTTCACCCCAAAAACGTTGCCGGGAGAAGACCCAGTCCTGTAATTTATAGTTGATTTTGCGCTCGCCGATGGCATGCTCCACCATATAGTCCAGCATTTTCTCAATGGCCTCTTGGCGATTCTCGATGCCATTGATGAGTGGAGAATTGATGCCCACGCCGTCGCCGTTATAGGCTTCTTTTTCCATGTCGCCACCGGAGATTACTTCAATAATGGGGACATTGAATTTGCGGGCAAACTCCCAGTCTCTTTGATCGTGACCCGGTACTGCCATAATGGCGCCGGTCCCGTAGTTCATCATGACGTAATCTGAAATAAAGATCGGTACGGCTTCACCGGACACTGGGTTTAAGGCTTGGAGGCCTTCGATCTGAACACCGGTTTTGTCTTTATTGAGCTGAGTGCGTTCAAACTCGGATTTATGGGTGGATCTTACTTTATAAGCCTCAATGGCCGAAAGGTTGGTGATCCGTTCTTTGTAGGTTTCGATCAGAGGATGTTCCGGTGCAATGACCATAAAAGTCACACCATAGATCGTATCGGGTCTCGTGGTAAAGAC
Source organism: Clostridiaceae bacterium (assembly GCA_049294805.1). Lineage (GTDB taxonomy): Bacteria > Bacillota > Clostridia > Clostridiales > Clostridiaceae > JG1575. Next base: position 48,974 of record JBAQDU010000116.1, on the reverse strand, counting down.
CCGCAGTTTCTCGGCGGTATTCTCGATGGGGAAGTCAATTTCGGCTCCGACGGATTTACCGATCCAGTTGGTTTGAGCGGTTTTGATCTTTTCCTGGAAGTGGGTATCATCCAGTCCGTCCAACAGCTGCTGAGCATAGCTTTGCATTTTCAGCATCCACTGGGACATGGATTTTTGAACGACGGGGGTTGAACACCGCTCGCAAACTCCGCCGGAGGAATCTTCATTGGATAAAACAGTTTTGCAGGACGGACACCAGTTGACATTTTTTTCGGCTTTATAGGCCATGCCGGCTTCAAAAAACTGAATGAACTGCCACTGCGTCCACTTATAATAATCGGGGTCGGTTGTTGAAAATTCCCGATCCCAATCAAAGGAAGTCCCCATTTTCTGGACTTGTGCTTTAAAAGTTTTTATATTTTCTTCCACAGCTTGTTTGGGGTGGATCTTATTTTTTATGGCATACTGTTCTGCCGGGGCACCGAATGCATCCCAACCGATGGGGAATAAGACATTGAAGCCCATCATGCGTTTTTTTCTGGCCATGACATCTAACGCCACATGGCTGCGGCAATGTCCGACATGGAGTCCCGAACCTGACGGATAGGGGAATTCAATGAGGTAATAAAATTTTTCTTTGTCAGAGTCATTGCTGGCACTGAAGGTATGATCCACCAGCCAGTGTTTCTGCCATTTCTTTTCGGATTCAGGTACGTTATACATAATTTTTCCTCCCGGGAATTAAATTTGAAAATAAAAAAGCCTCGTCTCAACATTAGAGACGAAGTTCATCGCGGTACCACTCTAGTTAAACAATCGGCATCGGGGCGGATCGTTTCACTCAAATTTCCTTAACGCGGAGAACGGGTTTCCATTTCCTGAAACCATCTCTTCCGGTGAGTTCATGATAAAAGCGTACCCGGTCACACCAACGGCGGGCTCTCTGCAACACTTTGTTTCATTACTGGTCCGGTTTCAATGAAGTTAAATATAAATAGATAAGGGATCGTTATAACTACGGCGAACATTTCGTCATGTTATCTTACTACAGCATGATTATAACTAAATACTCTGGAGTTCGTCAAATAAAACCAAGAGTATGGTTGATTTTTGATTTATTGGATCAGGGTTGATCACCACTAAAATATTAAATAGCCCCCAAATTAAATTGAAACAAGATTTAAAAGCACCAAAATTTGATTAGAAGCTTTGATCAATATTGGCATGATCAATGTTGGCTTGATCGATGAGAGCTCGATGAAGATTGGTGAATAATGCTTTACTGTAGATCGCTCGATTTGGTCTCCGATCGACAAAGACACTAAATTTTGCTCCTAAGGAACTTAAAGGGGGGTGGTCTCCCGACATGCCATAATTTCAGCCATAGTCATTGAAGTCGTGTCGGCCATGGTATAACCCAATAATTCCACCATATCCTTTAGTTCATCTTCATAGGCCGTTTCAATTTCAAGGAGTGGAAATGGATATTCGGGGTGAGCTACTTCATCAATTTCGATCAACGTATGTTTGTAGCGATAGCTGGTCCGGTCTTTGATGAGGATCTTGCGCACGATGAGTCCTAAGCCGGTAAAAATGCCGTGTCCGGCAGAAGCATCCTGGATCAATGTTTCATGTTCTTCCATGATCTTATATTTCTCTTGGGAGAGCATTAACTTTAACGTCAGATAGGTAGTCATCTCGTCGGTGAGTTTATTTTTAACTTCACGAACCCGCGCATACCCTTTCTTTGAAAGAAGTCTTAAATCGGGGAAATCATAAATCGTATTGACCTGGGACTCGTCCTTAACCAGTTCGCATCCCAGTGCTTCGAGCTTCTTAATGATTGCGGCTTTATCGATGTCGATAATTTTGACTTCAATCTCATGCATGATTTGACCTCCTATGGGGCTATAATCGGGGACTGATGTATTAAAACTGCCAAGGAAAAGGATCTCTTCTTAAAATAGTTCCCCTGGCTGTCACAACGAAATCTTCTAAAAAAGCTTACATACATTTATTCTATCACCCCGATTAAGTTTGAATATTGAATAATCTGTAAATTGTAGAGTTGGGTAATAAATTGACAGAGCAATATCTTCTACCGAGGGATATGCCGAGGGAAAAACTACTTTCCTATTATATTAGAAGTAGATTCAGGTATAATGGAAGATGTGAAAGCTTAAGGAGGTGCACCAGTGAATTATCGAGATTTATTGAAAAAAAATGGTTATGAAGGTCTTCCCATGCTGCTGCGAATCGGAGATGAATTTGTTGAATTGACAAAGGAAGCCGAAGAAGTAGAACCCATGGAATATAAAGTGGTTTCAACGGATAACCCTTCTGGAAATCGGGCTTATGAGCGAAGCATTTGTTTTCTACTCATTCGTGCAGTCAATAAAATCAACTCCCAGGCCAGAGTATCCATCGAGCATTCCATTTCCCGAGGCTTGTTCTGTGAATTGTCGGGTCTAGAAACTTCACCAAAGATCTTAGACAAGATTAAAGCTGAAATGACCCGGTTGGTCGAACAAGATATTCCGATTATTCCCAAAGAAGTTAAAAAAGCGCAAGCATTGCAAATATTTAAAGATATGGGCCATGACGAAATTGTCAGGTTATTTGAAACGGCTCAGTTTAACGAAATTAAACTGTATGAGCTCGATGGCATGACCGGGTTCTTTTATGGACCACTGGCTGCCAACACAGGCGATCTAAAACATTTTGACCTGGTTCCGTATAAAGCGGGATTTGTCCTGATGTATCCATCCCAATCCATCCCAGATCGAGTTCCTGAATTCTATCCTCAAGATAAACTCTATGAGATCTTTCGGGAAACCGGTGAGTGGGACATCATACTGGGAGCAACGGATCTGGGGGAACTCAACCAGGCGATCCTAAGTGGGGGAGGCAAGCGGATCATCAGCGTAGCGGAAGGGCTCCATGAAAAAAAATACGCCTCCATTGCCGATTCGATTAAAAAGAAGGGGAACGTTCGGATCATATTGATCGCCGGACCATCCTCCTCTGGCAAAACCACATCCTCAAAACGCTTGGCGGTCCAGTTGATGGTCAATGGAATGAAACCCTATCCCATTGAAATGGATAACTATTTTGTTGATCGCGATAAATCACCCTTATTGGCCGATGGCAGTTTTGATTTTGAATCGATCCAGGCCATTAATTTAAAACAGTTTAACAAGGATATCCGTCGACTGATCGCCGGAGAGACTGTCACACCACCTTATTTTGATTTTAAACAAGGGCTGTCCCTGCCGGGTGAGCACCAATTAACCATCCCCGAAGATGGGATCATGATCATTGAAGGCATTCATGGCTTAAATCCGGCACTGTTATCCGATGTTCCGGAAAAGTTTAAATTTAAGTTCTACGTCAGTGCGCTGACCCAGCTCAATATGGATCTTCATAACCGAATTTCAACCACAGATGTCCGCAAGATTCGGCGCATCGTTCGAGATCACCGCCGCCGTGGTTGGACCTCAGAGGAAACGTTGATCCAATTTGCCAAGGTGATGGCCGGGGAGAAGCAATATATATTCCCCTACCAGGAACAAGCCGACGAAATGTTCAATAGTACACTGATCTATGAATTGGCGGTCCTTAAAAAACATGCACTGCCCCTTTTGACTGAGATCAAACCGGAATCACCCGCTTATGATGAGGCCAGACGTCTCATTGCTTTGCTGAATTTTGTGCTGGACTTGCCGGATGATCTGGTACCGGCTAATTCCATCCTGCGTGAATTTATTGGAGGTAGTTTTTTCGATTGAAAACATATAGACTATTTGATATTTTAGGACCCACGATGATCGGCCCCTCAAGCTCACATACCGCCGGCGCCGTCAAGCTTGGCCGAGTTGCCCGAGCCTTGGTCCGGGGAAGCGTCGCTAAAGTAGACTTTTATTTGCACGGCTCCTTTGCAGCCACCTACCGTGGCCATGGTACCGATCGAGCACTGTTGGCCGGATTAATGGGGATGTCGACTTGGTCGGTGGATATTAAAGATGCCTTAGTGATAGCCACCGATCGGGGGATCAGCTACAATTTTATACCAACGGATCTAGGCGATGTTCATCCCAATACCGTGCGAATTGTTGTCACCGATCAAGACGGCAAAGAACAAAACATTACGGGTTCCTCCATAGGCGGCGGCAACATTCAGATCATTGACATCAATAAGGATTCCGTTGAATTTACCGGTGACTATCCGACGCTCATCGTCAAGCATACTGATGTCCCTGGCGTGATCGCCAAGGTCACGAAAGAATTGTATGAATCCGGTGTCAACATTGCCTTTATGAAAGTATTCCGGTCATCCCGCGGCCGTGGTGCCACCATGGTCTTTGAAACAGACCAAACGGTATCGGACCCGGTCTTGGAGAGTCTGGCTGCGATTAAAGGTATTTCTATGGTGAATTTCTTAACGGTTACGGAGGAAGAATAATATGTTTGCACAATATGCCCATGAACTGCTAAAAGTTTGTGAGGAGGAAGGCGTTCATTTGGATGAATTGTCTATTCGCCACGAAGCCGAAGAAAGTGACTTAACTAAAGAAGAAGTTCTAAATGAATTAAGAGAAATCCTCAAAGTGATGAAGCTCGCCGCCACCGAAGGCAAACGCAGACTGGTATTTTCAGTCTCGGGCCTCATCGGCGGGGATTCGACAAAGATTTCGGCCTATTCTAAAACGGATCAGCCCATCACCGGCAGTGTCATGACCAATGCCATGGCCTATGCCATGAGTTGCTCTGAAGTCAATGCATCCATGGGCCGGATCGTAGCTGCCCCCACAGCCGGTGCCTGCGGCATCCTCCCGGCAGTTTTAAAAACTTTTTCAGACCAGCGCCAAACCGATGATGAAGAACTGATCCGAGCCATGGCAGTAGCTGGTGCCTTAGGGATCATCATTGGGCAAAATGCAACGATTTCCGGAGCAGAAGGCGGTTGCCAAGCCGAGACCGGAGCGGCCGCTGCCATGGCCTCCGGAGCTGCCGTCTACTTGATGGGGGGAACACCCCAAATGTGTATGGATGCCGGAGCGATTGTTTTGATGAACATGATGGGGTTAGTCTGTGATCCAGTGGCAGGCCTCGTTGAAATCCCTTGCATGTATCGGAATGCCCAAGGCGCAGTGAATGCCTTGACCACAGCTGATATGATCATGGCCGGGGTCCGTTCCAGGATTCCCTTTGATGAAGCAGTAGTGGCCATGTATGAAGTTGGCAGATCCATGAATGAAAATCTTCGGGAAACCGGAATTGGCGGGATCGCTGGAACCCCAACTGGGAAACGACTCAAACAGATGGTCTTTGGCGATGCTCAAATTACTGAAGTCCATAAAGACCATAAACATCCTCGGGAAGATCACGTGCAATATAAACCTGAATAGTGGCCATAGTCAAAACCATCAATTAAATCATAGAGTTTATCCAGCTTAATGAAAGCACCTTACCAGAGGATCGATTTTTGGTGGCACCACAAAACGTGGTAGTTCTAAAAAACGATCCTCTTTTATCTATTACAGTTTGACTCAAACCAAAGAAGGTTTAACAAAATAAGAAATTGCGGGGCAAATTTAAAACCGCCACTCACTTCCTGCCGAAAAATTACGTTTAAACCCAGTCATTTCCAATCCTATTCCATGTCGTAAAATGAGGAAACATTGAACTTTTCAAATCCAATGCATATGAAGCGGGTTTTCATTGTAAAATTATGTTAATAAGTAAGTATCCCATTTGCACAGTAATCAATGGGAGTGAAAGAATCGATTCAAAAGGCTGAGTCAACCTTGAGTCAACCTGAGTCAACGCCTGAGTTAAAGTAAGATTTTATTAATATAAATTAAAACGATCCATGTCAGAAATGACTGAACTCAAAAGGCGCATTCAAAATTAAATACTTAAAAGACACATGCAATAGAGGAATTTAAATCCATGAACAGCCGGTAAGCCGATGGACCGGGAAATGAGGTGAAGTGATGAAACGCGTTAAGTTTATGTATAACCCTGGTTCAGGGGATGGCAGAATAAAAAACCAACTGGATACAGTCATTCGTTTATATCAAAAATATGGATTTATAATTGATGCCGTTCGACTGGATGAATCGGTGCGGGACGAAAATTTATTTACAGAGCCGCAAGACTACTACGATCATATCTTGGTCGCGGGGGGAGACGGGACCTGTGATGTGGTGCTCAATGAATTAAAACGAAATAACTTAGATACCCCCATCGGGATCCTTCCACGGGGCACAGCCAATGATTATGCTCATTATATTGGCATGACCGGCGGTGTCGAAGAATCCGTTCGGCAAATCCTGACGCTGCCGCCACAGTCCATGGACATTGGTCTGGCCAACGATCGATATTTCCTGAATGTCTTCTCCTGTGGTTATTTTACGGACATTTCCCAGAAAACCCGTAAAGATTTAAAAAATGCCATGGGGGTCCAAGCCTACTTTTTAAAATCACTGGAAATGATTCGAGATTTTAGACAAGTCCGAGTCAAATTGACGTCCAAAGAGTTTCAGTATGACGATAATATGTTCATATTGACCGCCTTTAACGGCGTTAGTATTGGAAATTTAAAGGTTGCTCATAAATCCAGAGGCAATGATGGCTTGTTTGATGTGATCATGTTAAATGGCCAAAACTTGGCAGAATTTACTCCGGCCGTGATCAAGTTGATCCGGGGGGATGAGTCCGCCCTTAAAGATCCCGGGGTAGTCTGGTTTCAGACCGATGAACTGACCATCGAAACCGATGAATCGGTTCCCAGTGATGTGGACGGGGAAAAGGGTCCGGACTTTCCGGTCAAGCTGCGCTGTATCAAAGACGGCGTTCGAATCCTTGGTGTTAAAAATAGTTTATGATGGAACAAAAGAAAAACATGACCTTGTCCTATGCAATGGTTCAAGGCTTGTATTGGATGATTTTTTGTGTGGTTGTAGCCTATGCCTCGGTCTACCTATTGGCCAAGGGAATGTCAGCGACTTCCCTTGGCATCTTAGTGGCGGTCTCGAACATCACCGGAGCGCTCCTGCAACCTGTGGTTGCAGAGTTCTCTGACCGATCCACCACAGTGACGCTGAGTCACCTGGTGATTCTAATTTGCCTGCCGGCACTAGTTGTAAGCATTGCTCTGGCTTTTTCGGGCGGGATCGCAACCTCCCTTTTATACATAGCGATGATCTCATTGACCTATGTATTGATGCCCTTGATCAACTCCATCGGCATGTTTTACACCAATGCTGGATTCCCCACTAACTGGGGAATGGCCAGAGCAATGGGTTCATTGGCGTTTGCCGTGATCTCCTATGGTCTGGGGATCCGGATCGCCTCAGATGGGCCTGCTATCTTGCCCTTTGTCGCAGCTTTTTTATTTGGCCTTCTCATCGTGCTTATGTTATTTACTGATACTAAGATCCTGCCTCACCCATCATCACAGGCAGGCACAGCTCCAGTGGAAAAAACCGATTGGCGGAGTTTTAGCCGCAAATATCCGGGATATCTGATCGTATTGATGGGTATTTTCACTATTTTTGGATTTCATGGCTTGGCCAGCACCTACCTTATTCAGATCATGACTCATGTCGGTGGAGGGGCTCGGGAAATGGGGACCGCCATTGGAATTGGAGCGGTGCTTGAAATACCGGCCATGTTCTTTTTCTCGAAATTTGAAAAAAAACTGGGAGCTGGCATAATCTTAGAGATCGCCGGTGTTTTTTGGGTCGTCAAAGCCCTGGCCTATTCCCTGGCTACCAGTGTGGGACACCTTTATGGGGCCCAACTGTTCCAAGGCTTATCCTTTGCACCCTTTATGCCGGCATTGGTCTATTACAGTAACGACCGGATGAGCAATCGAGATAAAGTGAAAGGCCAGGCGTTAATGACGACAGCAAATACTTTAGGCGGTGTGCTGGGCAGTTTAGTGGGCGGCTTTGTCCTTGATCGCCAGGGGGTCCCCGGCATGCTTTTAGCCGGCATCGCCTTAGCCCTGGCAGGATCTGTCGCTTTATTTAGAGGCATCCATGCCGGGCATCGGGCCGTTGATAACTTCACGGTCAGGCCCGATTAAGGGTGACCCAGCAAAAAAATAGGAAAAATCCATGGACTTGGATCCTCAAAAAAAGAAATAAAGTGTTCTTAAAGAAGATTTCAAACTATAATAGATATAGAAAATAACGACCTAACTGGTCGGATCACAAAGGAAGTGGGATCTCGTGGATAGTGGGCCTTATAGTAGACAGCAAGAAGCAACCAATAACCAGCGGAGGATCCCACTGTTAGATCCTCCCCACTAATTTTTTTTATTTAGAGGAGGATGATCCATGGAACGACTGAATTTAATTTACTTCTCATCAATCTTGAATCGCACCATTGTTGATGAAACCGACGATATCGTCGGCATCTTAAAAGATATCTATATCAATCGGGGTGACGGCTATCCCAAAGCCATCGGTTATAAAGTCGATAAATCCGGAGATATTTACAACTATGAATTCAAGGACATTGAATTCTACGAAGATTCTCACGGCAAAGTGTTTATCGAAGTGCGCGGAGCCCGGGATATCATGCCCCAAAGCTTCTCGTTTTTGATATCCAAGGACATTCTTGACAAAGAAGTCCTCGATGTCAACGGCAAGAAAAGCTTTAAAGTGTATGATGTTCGCTTGGCACAACTGGATGATGCCCTTCGCCTGTTGGCAGTGGATAAATCCAGGAATGGCTGGGCCCGTCGTAACAAGGTCAATGGTCTGGTCAATGCATTTAACAAAATGACCGGCTATCGCAACAACGATTCCATGATCCTGTGGGATGATGTAGAGAGTCTGCAGGAAAACAAAGAGGCCAAGGACACCTTGAAACTCGATGTGCCGTACCAACAATTATCCACCCTGCATCCGGCGGATTTGGCCGATGTCCTAGAACAGGTGGAATCCAAATACCGAAATCGAATCTTCGAATCCTTGGATGAAGAACTGGCTGCCGATACCTTGGAAGAAATTGAAGCGCCGGGTGTCCAGGCTGAGATCTTGACCGGGATGTCCGACAGCAAAGCCTTGGAGATCTTAGACCTTATTCCCAATGATGAAATTGCTGAAATGCTTGAAGACATGGATGAAGCGTCCAAACAAAAGATCCTGTCCAATCTGGTATCCGATGATGCCGATGACGTCAAAGAAATCATGTCCTACGAAGATGAGGAAGCCGGATCCATTATGGCTAAGGCGTTTTTATCCTTCTTTGATTCGATCACCATTAAAGATGCCCATGATATTATCCGCGGTCTGTCCGATGAATATGAATCCGAGGACATGTATTATGTGTTTGTGACGGATTATTCGGGAGAATTGGTGGGATTTATTTCCATGAGTGATATCATTCAGTTCCCAGAGGATGCCCAGCTTCGCGATGTGATGAATACCCATGTGGAAGAAGTCAATGCCAAGGATCATGCTGAAACAGCCGTCGATCTTGCCATCAAATACGAACTCCTCCAGATACCGGTGGTCGATGATGACAATAAGCTCGTCGGCGTCATCAACATCCATGATCTGATCGATGAATTCCTAGAACCATTATGGAAAAAGAAAAACTAGCTGTCGGCTTCACAAAGAAGCTGACTGAATTTATTAAAAGCCTTGGGTTGGAGCTGTTTGGATTTACTGATTCAATCACCATTGACCGCTACGGTGACTATTATCAAGACCGCCCCCCGGAATTTTTATCAGCATTTGAAACGGGAACAATGGAACAAAAGTGCCGGTTAGCCGGTAACTATATTTCCATTGCCTTTCCCTATGCCCATGATTTGACCCAGGATCCCACCGCTCATTTCTCGGTTTATACCAAAGGGCCGGATTATCACCGAATCGTCCGGGAGCACCTGTCAAACATCACGGATTATATTGAAGACTTAGGGTGGACGGCCAAGGCTTATACGGACAGCAATGCGCTCCCGGAACGATTAATCGCTGCCTTAGCCGGTCTTGGCTATCTGGGTCGAAACAGCACTCTGATCACCAAAGAATACGGCAGCTTTGTCTTTTTAGGGGAAATTAATACCGATTTGCCCCTGGTCGTCAATGAACGGTATACTCCACCGGGGGATTATTCCAATTGCAGCGACTGCAGAAACTGCATTAAAGCTTGTCCCGTGCAAATCCTCGGCAAGGGCTATGTCGACACCGGACGTTGCTTATCGGAAGTGACCCAAAAGAAGTATCACAGTGAGGGTGAATTGGAACTTTTAAACGGCCGATTGTTTGGCTGTGACACTTGCCAATACGTCTGCCCCCATAACCAAGGGAAAGCTGGACTGGGCTTGAATGAATTCAAACCGTATGACTTTATGGTCCGGCCGAATCTTGAAGAATTGATTTTTATGACAAAAGAAACGTTTAAAGCCAAATATCAATTGACCTCGGCCGGTTGGCGCGGCAAGGCTGTATTGGCCAAAAACGCCTTGGCAGCGAAAGCCAAAAGCGGAACACTGCCAACGAACTGGACTTTTGAATCACCCTTGGTGATGGCAGCTTATGAGAAGTTGCTGGAGAGCGGCAGCAAGGACAAGGACAAAGACCAAGAGAAAAACGAAGACATAGACAAAGACAAAGACAAAGACAAAGACAAAGACAAAGACAAAGACAAGGAAAAGTACTAAAATTAAGACTTAGTGCAAGATGAAGTTAATGCGAACGACCAACTATTAGACGAGGTAAAATAATGAGATTAGTGGATTTATTCAGCATGCTGCCCTTAGGTGTTCAGCATACGCTGGCCAAGACCTATCTGTTCCGGGAACTAAAAAATAAAGTTACGATCCGGGTCAAGGGTCTAGAAATTTTAGAAGAGACCGAAGGGCCCTGCATATTTGTGGCCAATCATTTGTCCAACTTGGATGGGGTTGTCTTGACCAGGCTCCTTAAAAAGAAGTTTGATCCTTATTTTGTAGCCGGCATCAAACTCTCGGGTGATAACTTTACCCGTTTTTTCAAAAATCTGATCAAAACCATCGACATCAAGCCCAACACAGCTGATCTTGAATCCATTAAAAACATCATCAATACCTTAAAAGGTGGAGAATCCATCATGATGTTCCCGGAAGGTACGCGGTCACGGACGGGTCAAATGATCGAAGCCAAAAAAGGAATCACCTTGATCGCCCGAATGGCCAAGGTCCCCATCGTCCCAATTGCTCTAATGGGCACTGAAAAAGTCGTCCCCATCGATGAACAGATGGATCGGGAACGAATCATTCCTGGTCATGTGGATGTTGTAGTGGGTAAACCGTTTTATCTTGCTAAAAAACGGCCGGATGAAGACAAGCATGACTTCGAAGACCGGGCAATCAATGATTTGATGAACCATATTGCCGTAAATCTTCGCCCTGAATACCGGGGGATCTATGATGGAAAACTGGATGAAGTTGTTCCAAACCTTGATCCTAAATAATGAAAAAGAAAGACAAGGAAATTATTCGACTGCTACGGGAACGCTATCCCGATGCGGCCTGTGAACTAATTCATGACACACCGTTCCAATTACTGATCTCAACGCTCCTCTCGGCCCAGACGACGGATGTTCAGGTCAATAAAGTCATGCCGCCATTGTATGAAAAATATCCGGATGTCAACGCCTGGCTGAATTTCAACCAGCTGGAAATCGAAGATATGATCCGAACCATTGGATTGTATAAAACCAAGGCCAAGAATATTTATCATCTCGTTCGCGAGCTCATCGACAAATTCGACGGCGAAGTTCCAAAGACCATGGAGAGTCTCATCACTTTGCCGGGGGTGGGCCGTAAAACGGCCAATGTTGTCTTGGCAAATTCCTTTGGGGTTCCCACCATTGCAGTGGATACTCATGTTTTTCGGCTGGCTAACCGAATTGGACTGTCGGATGAAAAAGATGAAGCTAAGACGGAGCAGGCACTGATGAAAGTTCTTGATAAAGATCTATGGATCGAAGCGCATCATTTACTGATCTTTCATGGCAGACGGTGCTGCGTTGCCCGAGGGCCCCGGTGTAATGAATGCAATATCACCCAATACTGCAAATATTACAAGAATTTGACCAAAGAGATCAATCGAAAGTCGGGAGTCAAGAAAATAGCGTTAAAGAGTACTGAGATAAAGTGATGGTTAAACCATGGGATCATTCAAATAAACTTGTAAGTTAGCAATCAGGGATCACAGGTTGATCGATCAACGGTTGGATTGAATGATCTGTCATTAAAAATAAATGCAGGAGGCAAAGCAAATGAAAATAGGGGTATTGATGGGGGGAATCTCAGCGGAGCGGGAAGTTTCCTTAAAAACCGGTGAGAATATGTATCGGAGCATCAACTTGACTGAGCATGAAGCGCAACGAATCATCCTCGACAGCAAACAAGATGTGTTTGAAAAATGCCGGGATATCGAGTTTGCACTGATTGCCCTCCATGGCAAGTACGGCGAGGACGGACAGATCCAAAGTATATTAGATGCCATGGGCATACCATATTCCGGGTCTGATGTGAAAAGCTCGGCCGTTTCAATGGACAAAGATATGTCCAAAGTCATTCTAAGAGGTCGTGGCGTCAACACAGCAGATTGGATCATTATTCGGACACCGGCGGAAATCGAAACTGTAGCCATCCCATTTCTAGAGTTAAAGACAAAAGTCGTAGTGAAACCCAACAGTGGGGGGTCATCGGTGAAGACCTTTATTTGCGAAGATGCCGAGCAAATGACTCACTCCATCAAAGATGTGTTGGACATTGACCGAGAAGTTATGGTGGAAGAATTCATCGACGGGGATGAAATCACGATTCCGATTCTGGGAGAGATGATCCTGCCCACCATCATGATCAGTTCACCTTCTGGATTTTTCGATTATACGGCAAAATATCAAGATATGGCCCATGGAGGAGCTCGCGAAGAAATCGTCGAACTTGAGCCTGAACTTCAAGAAACTGTTAATCAGATGGCGTTAGCAACCTATCATGCCTTAAAATGCTCAGTTTACGGTCGAGTGGATTTTAGAGTTCGACAGGGGATCCCTTACGTTCTTGAAATTAATACGTTGCCTGGAATGACAGCAACGTCATTAATTCCCAAAAGCGCTGCCAGTGTGGGCATTGGCTATGAAGAATTAATCGAGCGGATCATTGGGGAATCCTTAAAGCAAAGGGCCCGTGAAATGGATGCTCCGTCAATTTAAGGGGTCTGATCAATTGTTGTAAACAGTTTGATCAGACTGATCCGATTTCATCAGACTGATCCGATTTCATCAGACTGATCCGATTTCATCAGACTAATCCGATTTCATCAGAGTAGATCATTGAACTCATAACTGACTAGACCTTGTAGACTAAATAAAAACGGACTGTAGTTCAATTGAGATTGAACTACAGTCCGTTTTTGGAACCATGGCTGAGGATGGATCCGGATGATCGGAATCGGGATTGCCCAAGATCCTTATATTAAGCCATTCCACGCCGGGCATATTCTAAGACTAGACTAAGGGTGGCTTCCATGGACTCAACGTGAGTACGTTCATAGCCATGGGATGCAAAGACACCGGCGCCGATGAGACCAGTCCGCAGGTCATAGCCGGCTCTTAATGAAGCTGAAGCATCTGAACCATAATAGGTGTAAAGATCGATCTTATAGGGGATGGCTTTTTCCTTGCAAATTGCGACCATTCGCTCCCGGATCCCAAGGTCATACGGGCCGCTGGAATCCTTCGCGCAAATATTAACGCAGAATTCCGAAGAGTTTTGATCATTGCCCGGTGCACCCATATCCACGGCAATGAATTCACGGACTTCAGCAGGGATCCCGGCGGAGGCGCCATGGCCGACTTCTTCATAGGCGGAAATGAAGAAATACAAGGTGTTTTCAAGTTCATCATCTTTTAAGGCAGCCATGGCTTCTAAAAGGATCGCCACCGATGCCTTATCATCCAGGTAGCGGGTTTTGATGAAACCATTGGGAAGGGCAGTAAAGCGGGGTTCCACAAAGACAAAGTCACCAATTTCAATGCCAAGTTTCTCCACATCCTGCCGGCAAGAAACTTTTTCGTCCAGGACTAATTCAGTGGTGTCGATGGTTCGTTCAGTCTTTGAAACATCCTGACCATCAATGTGGACAGAAGGTTTCGTGCCTTGGAAGGTACCAGAGATTCGCTGATCAGCGGAGGTTCGAACGACACAGTTTTCTGCATCCAGGCTGATCCAAGGACAGCCTCCTAACATTGAGACTTTGATCCGTCCATTGGATTTGATCTCCTTGACCATGGCTCCTAAAGTATCCACATGTGCAGAAAATAAAATGGCATCGGATTTTTTGCCGGGAATTTTGGCCAGTGCCGCTCCCTTATTTAAAAGTCTGGTTTCAATTCCCAGGGATTGAATATGTTCAGCTATGAACGGAAGGATCTCGCGAAAATACCCGGTGGGGCTAGGGATGGCTATGATTGTCTCCAGTAGGTCGACTAGTTTGTGATTCATTTGATGCACCTCATTCAAATATTTTAAAGCGCTACTAAAAGCTTATTCCATTATAACAGGATGTAATGAGCTCCATCATAGGATGAGGGTGGGAAGGTAAGCAAAGTTAAGCGGAAATGAGATTTAAAGGAGCCAAACCAAAATAAAAGGAGTAAGGACAAAAGAAGTTATTAAGGGGTAGGAACGCCAATAGTAGGACGAAGAAAGAAAAAAAGAAATTAAATTACAAGAGGAATAAAGAAAAATAAAGGGAAAATTTGTTTTGTTTTCTTCTAGTAACAACTTTAATAATAAGATACTATATACTAGATGTATGGAAGGAAACTGATCCCCTTCGAATTGGTTTTGCTTCCAATACTTTTTAGTAATTGCCCTCTGGGCAATTGGGTTTTAAAGACATTATTTATCACTATTTTTTTGGGAGGACACACATGAAAAGCAAACAAATTGCTACACTGGCGATACTTGTATCTGTATTATTTACAGGCTGCTCTGAACTAACTTTAGGAGATGCTAATAAAACAGATCCAACAACACCGACCCAGGGCGTTACAACCACGGTCCAGCCGGCGGTTACAACACCCACAACTACTCCAGTAGTTACTAAGTCTGAAGATGAGCTACTTGTTGATGGATGGGAAGGGAAAATATATCCCGGTATCATAATTTCTGGCTATAAAGTCGGCGGTTTGACTTATCAAGAAGCACAGGATAAGTTGGCAGCCGGTAAAACCAAGGCCATGGCAAGAACTATTAACTTTACGGTTGACGGAGAATCTTTTGCGAAATCACAAAGCGAGCTTGGGGTCGATTTTGATTTTACAGCTGCTTTAGAAGAAGCAAAAACAGTGTATAATGACCTATCCATCACCGAGAAGGCAACTGTTATTAAAGAAGCTCCGGAAAAAAGATTCACAGTCAAGCAGACCTTCAGTGAAGACGCTTTGAAGGAATTATCCAAAGAAGTATATAATGACACTTTCCGCAAACCTAGTGTCCAGGCGACTGGACTGGCTCTGAATCGCACCCAGTTTGAAACTGAACTGTCGGATCGGTTCGCCTTTAGCGCAAAAAATGCCGTGAGCTTCAAAGCACCGGTAACAACAGAAGCTAAGCTTGCACCCATCAAAGTGGCCAGCGAAGGCACTATTTCTAAAGCATACTCCTGGTTTGACGAAGGTAGTGTTAATCGTAGCTTTAATTTAAAGCGGGGAGTAGCTAGCATCAACGGAACTGTCCTTCAACCAGGTGAAGTATTCTCATTTAATAAAACGGTGGGAGCGGCTTCCTTGAAGAATGGCTATAAATTGGCCACTGTTTATTCCGGAGACTCCATGGCTGAGGGCTCAGGTGGTGGTATCTGCCAAGTTTCTTCCACACTCTACAACGCAGTAGTCAATGCCGGTTTACCGACCGTTGAGCGCCATACCCATGCCTATACCGTAAACTATTTACCCAAAGGAATGGACGCAACCATCTACTACCCAGACCTTGATTTTAAATTTAAAAACACCTTTGATTACCCCATTACCATCAAGGGTACTGCCAAAGACGGCGATCTGAATTTCCGCTTTGTCAGTCAAACGGATGCAATGAAAGGGATCTCCTATAAATTCAGCCGTAAACTTCTCTCAGAAGGCAAAGAAGGTTGGGATACTCAATATACAACATCTCTTAAGCCTGGGAAGGTCAGTATCGTATTCTATCCTCATCCCAAAGCTACGGTAGAAGTTTATCGTTCCACCTATCTCAATGGCAAGTTCGTTAAAAAAGTATTGTTTGATACAGTTAGCTACCGTAATCTGAACGGACTTAAAAAAGTAGGTAAATAAGAAAATTAATAATTAGCTTAACCCAAGCACAGGTTAAGCGATGGAAACTCCCGGTTGCCCTTTTATGTAGGGTGGCCGGGAGTTTTATGTTAGGACCCATTAACTTCCCAAAGACTACCCAGGTTGGGTAGACCTGTTATAATTAAACTAGAAAATACAATCAGGCTAATAATAATTGCCTTAGAGCAACTGCAAATGAGGATGGACCATTGGAAAATAAACTTATCAGAGCCATTTTGACCAATGTAGAACAAGTGATCATTGGAAAAGAACAGGAAGTCATTCATATTTTAAAAGGAATCTTGGCTGGTGGCCATATTCTCATTGAGGATCTACCGGGCTTGGGCAAAACCACACTGGTTAAAACACTGGCCCGAACCATGGATTTAAGTTTTTCAAGAATTCAGTTTACACCAGACCTACTCCCTTCGGACATCACGGGAATATCAATTTACAACCAAAAGGATATGACCTTTGAATTTCGAAAAGGACCGGTTTTTGCCAATCTCGTACTGGCCGATGAAATCAACCGGACCTCCCCTAAAACACAGTCGGCGCTGTTAGAAGTCATGGAGGAAACCCAGGTTTCAGAAGGAGCAGTCTCTTATCTTCTAGAGCGACCGTTCATTGTACTAGCCACTCAAAATCCCATCGAATATGAAGGGACTTTCAATTTACCGGAAGCTCAACTGGACCGCTTTATAATGAAAACGTCCATTGGCTACCCGGCAAAAGAAGATGAAATGAATATTCTTAAAAACTTCCGGGTCCAAAACCCGTTGGATACCCTAAAACCGGCAGTGTCCCGGGAAGAAGTTCTGCAGCTGATGGATGACGTGCATCGGGTGGAAGTGGCTGATGAAATTAACGATTATATCGTGCGATTGGCCGATGAAACCAGAAATTCCAACCTTCTGTCCATTGGGGTCAGCCCCCGAGCTTCCCTGTCATTAATGAGACTATCCCAGGCGGAAGCCTTGATCGCTGGTAGAAACTATGTGATTCCGGAGGACGTCAAACGAAATGTCCTCTTAACATTCCCCCACCGAGTCAAATTGTCTTCAGCAGCCCGTTCCAAAAACATGACCAGTGTTGATATCATTGAATCGATCTTAGGCTATGTGAAGGCACCCAGGTAGGAAAGGGGAAACCCGAGTTCACAAATACACAGGACGCCCATTATTGACGATGGATTACCAAGTGAGCCCACGGGACTAGCTTTAGACGCATAGGCCTAACTTTAGACGCATAGGCCTAACTTTAGACGATAGATTATCTGTAATAGGTTGTGTTGACGCAGGATGATTCGAAACTAAGTTAGTCAAAGATAAACGATTCAAGACGAAAACAATTTAAGGCGAAAATAATTTAAGTCGAGCACAATTTAAGACGAAGTTGGACGAAGTCAGTAAGGAAACCATTGATTAGACGGGATTAAAGGATAAACATGAAAATAGATTACAGATATTTATTGGGGGTAGGACTTGCATTGGCAATGAACTATCTATTTGGAGGATATACCGGCAGCGCCTTTTTGTGGATCACAATTTTGCTCTTGGCTGTTGCCGGGCTCGAAATGGGCTTATTTAGCCAAGCTCTGGTCGTAGATGTTTTGGTGCCACAAGGCAGAATTCAGGTCAATGAACCGGTTCGAATCGCCCTTAACTTAGAAAACAAAGGAATTCTGACCATTCCCTATGTGACCTGTGATGCACCCAAGCTCGAAGATCGCAGGGTCATATCCATTTTGGCCAAAGACAAAGAACATCTGGCCTATGATTTTACGCCTAAAGTCAGAGGCGTTATCGATGTTGGTGTCATCCGCCTTGGAATTACCGATGTATTGAATATTCTCACAAGGCAACGCTTGATCGAGCCGGGGCAAGTTAAAGTATATCCCAATGTCCGGGATGTTTTAACGGAGGTCGTGGATTTATCGACCATCGGAGAAGGGTCTTTTTTTAAAACCTATTCCAGAGAAAACCCCTATATTGTACGAGAAATGCGCCGCTATTCCCCGGGAGACAGCATTCGGAAAATTAATTGGAAAGTGTCAGCCAAATATAGCGAACTCTATGTTAAACGAGGGGATACCACTGAAGAGAAGGATGTATTGATCATTTTAGATATGAACGAACAACTCCTGGGAATGGATGCTGCCGGTATCTACGAAAACAGCCTGGTCACCGATGCACTTTCCATGTCCAAGGGATTAGTCAACCAGGGGATCCGGCACGGTTTTTTGATGAATGATCGGCGCCAACAGTATTTTGACATTGGTTCAGCCGATGCCTTTGATCATTTGGAAGAGGATCTACTCTACAACAAAGCCAACAGCCGATTTTCAATGCGTGAATTTATGGCTCAAAAAGATGAATTTCTCCGGGAACGGGGGACTCTGCTCTTTTTTATGCGGCCCATTGAAACGGACATCACAGCCTGCGAACATTTAAAATCGGACCAAAACGATGTCGTGGTATTTGCCCCCCACCTATCCCGAAACGGGATCAGTGCCCAAGGCAGACGACTGACGCTGCAGGAATTGGGAGGCCGTGGCTATGAAGTGGTTTAAACGAAACTTGATCAAAATCATCGTCATTGTGGTCCACAGCAGTCTGTTATCAAAACTGTTACTAGATGCCTATAAGGTGAAGATCCCCGATCACATCGAACTGTTCGCACTGGTCTTGAAACTGGCGATCCCTACGGCCATGATCTGTGTGGGTCTCATCGGAATGATCCGAGATACAAAATTCAAATATATATTGATGGCTTTAGTCGGCGGGTTGATCCTATGGCAAAGCTATACCTTTGATGTGGATCAATTGATCGACCACGTTCGTTTGATCAACGACCGCCTAGCAAGTGCCAAACCACTGCTCATGAGGGATTTTGAATACTTGGTCAAGACTGTCACCATTCTGGTCGTCACCATTTCTTACTTGACTTTGTATATCTATCCTTGGAATATTTTTATTACCGACGGAGCGTTCCTGTTTTTTCTTTGGTCAGTGGATAACCTTCCCAACAAAGAAACCATCCTCTTGCCGTTGGTATTCCTCTGGGGGTTTCTCCTGGTCTTCGAACGAATGGCCGCCCGGGATGCCCTATACAGTGAATTCAAGCAAACAAAGATCAATCGGCGCGCTCGGCTCGTGCAGGGCTTGGTTATTTCTGCCCTCATTGGCGCCATCTCCATCGGACTGATCAGGGATACGCGAGGCATCTATTACGATAAAATTTGGATCAAGGCCAATGATTATTTAATGCAAGATGACTTTATGTCCGGATCGTATTTTTTGGATGCCTTTTCCTTGGTGCGGACCGGCTATCAGGATACGTCCACCAGCTTAGGCGGCAATGTTGCCATTAGTAACGAATTGGCCATGCGAGTGGGCGGAGATATCCCAACTTATTTGCGAGGCAATACAAAATACCAATATACCGGGCGTCTGTGGATCAAGAACGATATGCTCTACCGGACCGATAACACGGCTTCCCGATTAATAACCGATACCTATCAAAATGCTCCGATTCGAGAAATGGAAATCATCCCGGAAGGGGTGATCACCTCCAGTTTGTTTGTGCCGGCCTACCCGAATTCAATCCTTGCCGGGGATTCCAGTAAGGACAATCGAGTGTTCTATGGCATTCAAGATCAGACCTTTATGGTAAATGATCCCTTAACCGAAGCCTACCGGGTCACTTATTATGACCAGGCCACTGTGGAAACATTGGCTATGGATCAGATCAATGAATCCGTTCCACAGGAGTATCAAAAATATCTGGAATTGCCCAATTCCGTCACCGATCGCACCTTCGAATTGGTGGCAGATATTACGTCGAATAGTTCTACTAAGGCTGAAAAACTCGTGGCCATTACGAGCTTTCTTCGCCAAAATTATATCTATACACTAACGCCGGGCCGGGTACCGACAGGTCAGGACTTTGTGGACTATTTCTTGTTTGAAGACCAATCCGGGTATTGCGTGTATTATGCTACGGCTTTAACAGTTATGCTCCGCATTGCCGGCATTCCGGCTCGTTATGCGGAAGGGTTTAAAGTCTCCGCTGAAGTGGATGAAGAGGGTTATCGGCTAATCAGAAATTCCGATGCCCATGCCTGGAGTGAGGTATTGACGGATTCAGATTCAGACCTTTGGACCATTTGGGATGCGACGGGGACGGCTCGCGATTTTGAAGATGGAGGAAGCCCCGGCTCAAACCCGGATCCAACTACCACACCAGGCTCATCATCGACGACTCCCACCAGAACCCTGGCCGAGGATACCCTGCCGGACCGAGCCGAGGGGCCTTCTCCGGGCGATGGACCAACCGGCGGTGGTTTCTTCGGAGAAACCCAAAATACGGTCAGTATCTTAGTCCCAGTCGGCCTGGTCACGATCCTTGGACTCCTCCTTTCTTTAAAGCGCCGCCGAACCAATCAGATGATCCGGGAGAAAAGCGGACAAGCGCTCCTGGATTATGTAGTGAGTTTATTAAAAGATTCCAAAATGGAGATCAATGACTCACAAACTCTTCTAGAAATCGGCAAAAACATTGTGGATCCGGACCTGGCCCGTCACTTTAGGGATCAAGTTCAGCAGCACTACGCCCTTACCTATGGCCAAACGAAACTAAGACCTAACGAGGTCCAACGCCAGCAATTATTGACCGACGCGTTCAGGTTCTATGGCACAGAGCACAACCGAATGCGGACTTGGTTCAAGAAATATCTGTTCTAATCTGACAATGGAGAATATCAAAAAAACAAAAATTACTGGAGGAAATATGGTCAAATTAATATGCCTGGATTTGGATGGAACACTCTTGAATTCGAATCTGGAAATTTCCAAGGCAAATCGAGAGGCCATCGAGCAGGCTCGTTCCAAAGGAATCAAGGTCGCTTTGGCCACCGGACGGATGTATGCCTCTGCCTTGGCCTATGCGAAGGAGCTGGATATCGATGTCCCCATCATCACGATGAATGGGGCCCTGATCAAACACCCCGTCACTGAAGTGAAAATAACAGATTTGGTCATCCCCCAGTATTATTTAGAAGAAGTGATCTGCATTTTGGCGGCCGACGATATACGGCCTAATTTTTACAATGAATTCACCCTGTTTGTGGGGGAAAGCCCACAACGCTATCAAAGGATGCTGGCCAACGCAGCCTTTGATTCGCGGTATGAATTTAAAATAATTGATGAGGCCTATACCTATCAGGACGTTATCCGGGAAGCTGGGGCAACCATTCATAAAGGGATCCTGTTTCCGGAACCGGCCATGATGGAGGAAGTACGCAAGAGGCTCAAACAGATCGGGGATCTGTCCATTGTTTCCTCATCGCCCTTTAATATCGAAATAACGCACGGTCAGGCCAATAAAGGCAACGCCATCAAGGCATTAGGTAAGGATCTGGGTATTTCAGTCAATGACATGATGGCCATTGGCGATTCTGAAAATGACCGAAGTATGCTCGATGTTGCTGGACATCCCATTATCATGGGCAATGCAAATTCAACCGTGAAAGCCGGAAAAGGGATCATCACACTGGACAATAACAATGACGGCGTGGCCTTGGCCATCCGCAAATATGCATTGGGGGATATATGCTAAATATCGTTTTATTTCAACCGGAAATACCGCAGAACACCGGAAATATTGGTCGCACGTGTGTCTTGACTGGCTCTCGCTTGCACTTGATCAAACCCCTGGGTTTTGAAATCAGTGACAAACAGATTCGCCGGACCGGACTGGACTACTGGCAGGAATTGGATCTGGAAATTCATGAAAACTGGGAAGCCTTTACTCAAAAGTATCCTGAGGCTGTCATCTACGCCATAACGACCAAAGGGCAACGCTATTATCATGAAATTCCCTATCAGGACGGGGACTTTATTTTATTTGGACAGGAGTCCCGGGGTCTGCCGGATGAGATCAGACGGCAATTGGCCGATACCTTGATCCGAGTCCCCATGATCCAAGAATCCACCAGGTCCTTAAATTTGTCCAATACGGTTGCCATTGTCGCCTATGAAGCGATGAAAACGCTGGGTTTTCCGCACATGAAATAACCGAATGAGGCAGTGTCGAGTTTAACGTGGGATGGTCCGAGGATGGGTTTTTCAATAATGTTCCTTGCAGAAGCGGGCCTAAGACAGAAAAGTGACTGCAAATGATAAAATCTAGGTTATAATAAGCTTAACAAAAGTAAAAGTTGGCAAATGCCTGAAAATGGATAAGTTTGACTACGAATGAAAAAGGGAAACATGCAGATGGGAAAAAATTTTATTATTGCACAATCCGGAGGACCAACTTCGGTGATTAATGCGTCATTAGCCGGAGCAATCAAGCGGGCCATGGAGAGTTCAGAAATCGGGACCATTTATGGTTCCTTGCATGGATTGGAGGGAATTTTAAAAAGTCGGATCATTAAACTGGCGGGTGCTTTTTCCTCGGATGCGGATTTTGAGTGTTTAAAACGGACGCCTTCAACAGCCCTTGGAACCTGCCGGTTCAAGCTGTCCAAAGAACCGGATGAGAACTATGAAGCCATTGCTCAAAAACTTAGGGATCTGGACATCGGATATTTTCTATATATCGGCGGCAATGATTCCATGGATACCGTAGACAAATTGTCCAAGTATTTTGAAGATTCCGGGATGGATATCAAATGCGTCGGGATCCCTAAAACCATTGACAATGATTTAGTAGAAACTGATCATACACCAGGCTTTGGCTCGGCAGCGCGCTACGTCGCCCACAGCATCCGAGAGATCACCTGTGATGCCAGTGTCTATGATCGCACTTCGGTGACAATTCTTGAGATCATGGGCCGCAACGCCGGCTGGTTGACCGCTGCCTCCGTGTTGGCCCGGACTGAAACCAGCAATGCACCTCATTTGATCTATCTGCCAGAGATCCCCTTTGACCGGGGCCAGTTTGTCAGTGAAGTCAAGGCTTTGTCAGAAAAAGAAAAAGTAATTATTATCGCGGTGTCGGAGGGCATCAAATTTGCCTCCGGCGAATACGTCAATGTGGAACCAAAATCCGAGCACGATTCCTTCGGCCACGCTGCCCTGTCAGGGTCCGGCCGATATTTGGAAGACATTATCCGAAAGGAATTCGGATTTAAGACTCGCAACATTGAATTTAGTCTTTTGCAACGGTGTGCCGCGCATTTAGCTTCAGAAGTGGACCTTACCGAGGCTGAGATTTGTGGAGAAAAGGCAGTAGAGTATGCTTTGGCCGGGATGAACCGCGTCATGGTAACCATGAAGCGGATCAGTAATGAGCCATACCAGATTGAATATACACCTTATGATGTATCTAAAATTGCCAACCGCGAGAAGCCGATCCCCCGGGACTGGATCACCGAGGCCGGTACGGACTTGACGGAGGATTTTATCCGCTATGCTCGTCCTTTGATCGGGGTCGATGGCCTGCCGGAATTCTTCCGTTTCAACAAAGAGGACATCATTTAAGGAAGTGGAGTAGATCTGATCCGTTCAGATCAGATTTGATTTGATCCGTTCAGATCAGATTTGATCCGTTCAGATCAGATTTGATTTGATGAAGTCCCAGGACCACTTTACATCAGATTGCATTCAATTGAATTTTAATTCTTTGAACACAGGGATTTAAAAAAATCAGAACGATTTCATAATCAGTATGTTTTATAGACTGGGCGTATGCTATAATTTAAATGAATGTTAAATACATGTTAAATATATAGGAGGGTAACAATCCATGAATAAGAGAATCAAAGCAGTCATGACCTCACTAGTTTTAGTGGGATCGATCATTGCAGGTTGTACACCAGCTACAACGACCACTACAGCAGCCGGTACGACTGCTGGAACAACTGCAGCAGCAACAACTGTTGCTGGAACGACCACAGCCGGAACGACTGCTGCTGGAACGACGACACCTACGACAACGACCGGTAAACCCGATATCACTGGAAAAACAGTCGGTATGTCAACGGATGAAGGCGGAAAAGGCGACAAATCCTTTAATGATGCCGGAATCCTCGGATTGGACAACATTAAAAAAGATTTCGGTCTGTCCTATGACCTGATTGAAACCAAAGACCCCAATCAGATCCAGCAGAACTTGGAAACCATCGTAGCTAAAGATGAATTCGCAGTAACAGTCGGATTTAAAATGGCCGATGCAGTCACTAATGTTGCCAAGGAAAATCCGGAAAAAATGTTCCTTCTCGTTGACGGTGTTGTAGACTCAGCCAATGTTAAGAATGTTTTGTTCAAAGAAAATGAAGGCTCCTTCCTGTTAGGCGTAATTGCCGGTATGATGACAAAGACGAATAAAGTCGGATTCATCGGCGGAATCGAAGGCGAAGTAATTGGACGGTTCGAATCAGGTTTTGCAGCTGGTGTTGCCAGTGTTAATCCTGAAGCCGGTAAATTATTAGTTCCACAAGGTAATGCATCTCATGGAGAATTTACCACATATGCTGGAAGTTTCTCTGATATCGGTAAGGGTAAAGAAATTGCTCTTGATATGTACAACCGTGGCGCAGATATCGTTTATCATGCTGCCGGTGGTGTTGGCCTAGGATTATTTGATGCAGCTCAAGAAGTCGACAAATACGCAATGGGCGTTGACTCCGACCAAGCGTTGATCATTCCTGATAAGGCTGACGTTATCTTAGTATCCATGATGAAACGTGTTGATGTAGCTGTTTATGACGCAGTCAAATCCTACATTGATGGAACTTTCAAGGGTGGCACAGATAACTTAGGACTCAAGGAAGATGCAGTCGGTTTATCCGAAACAATTCATCCTGACTTAAAAGCTAAACCTGAGATCCTTGCTAAAGTTGAAGAATACAAGGCTAAGATCGTAGATGGTACTTTAGTGGTTCCTGGAACACCTGAAGAGCTTAAAACGTTCAAAGTTCAGTAAAATAAAGTAGTTAACTATTTATTTTAAATATTAAAAGCCGGATGGTTTAACCATCCGGCTTTCTTTTACAGTATAATGAATCTATCTAATTATTTTTACAACATTTTGATTTAGAAAGGTGCGATTATGGAAAAAGTTATTGAAATGAAGGGAATAACCAAAATATTTCCGGGTGTCGTCGCCAATGACAAAGTTGATTTCGACTTGGTAAAAGGGGAGATCCATGTTCTTTTGGGAGAAAATGGAGCCGGTAAAACCACGTTAATGAATGTTTTATACGGTCTTTATCAGCAGGAAGAGGGCACGATTTTTGTCAAAGGCAAGGAAACGAAAATACCGAACCCGGCCAAAGCCATCAGCGTAGGCATTGGAATGATCCATCAACATTTTATGTTAGTGGATATCTTTACAGTTACAGAAAACATAATCCTGGGCAATGAGCCGATGGCGGGATTAAAAGTAGATATTAACAAAGCCCGAAACGAAGTCCGTGACCTGGCGAATAAGTATGGATTCAATATTGATCCGGATTCTTTGATCAAGGACATTACAGTGGGTCAACAGCAGAAAGTGGAAATTTTAAAGGCGTTGTATCGCAACACGGATATTTTGATCTTAGATGAACCCACTGCAGTGCTGACGCCCCAGGAAATTGACGAACTTGAAATTATCCTGCGTAATTTAACGGATGAAGGTAAATCTGTTATTTTGATCACGCATAAATTAAAAGAAATCATGCAGATGAGCGATCGAGTCACAATTCTTCGCCGCGGAAAAGTCGTGGGACAAGTCGATACGAACAACACGACGATTCCCGAACTTGCCGAACTGATGGTGGGTCGAAAAGTTAAATTGAGTGTTGATAAATCCCCTCATACGCCGGGTGAAGTCGTCTTGGAGATCAAAAATTTGAACTTCAAGGATGAACGCGGTGTTCAAAAAGTGAAAGATCTTTCCCTTTCGGTTCGCCGGGGTGAAATTCTCGGGATCGCCGGAGTCGACGGAAACGGTCAATCTGAACTAGTAGAATTGCTCACCGGTATTTTAAAAGCCGATTCGGGCAGTGTGCTCTTAAAAAACCAGGAGATCACCAAGGAAACTGCGGATCAGATCATTGAAGCCGGGATATCCAGTATTCCCGAAGATCGGCACAAACGCGGGTTGGTTTTAAAAATGCCTTTGTATGAAAACGCCATCCTGGGCCAACACAAAAATAAGAAATTCAGCAACGGGATCTCCATGAATTACTCAGTGATCAAGGACTATACCCGAGGTCTGATCAAAGATTTTGACATTCGAACCCCCAACGAATCGGTGCCGGCCGGAACGCTCTCCGGCGGTAATCAGCAAAAGCTGGTGGCGGCAAGAGAAATTTCCAAAGATCCCACCGTCCTCATCGCATCACAGCCCACTCGGGGTCTTGACGTCGGGGCCATCGAATACATTCATAAACGGCTGATCCAAGAACGAGATCATGATAAAGCGGTGATTTTAGTATCCCTGGAACTTGATGAAGTCATGGATCTGGCGGATCGCATCAGTGTAATTTATGATGGCCACATCAATGTGACCTTGGACCGGGCCGATGCAACTGAAAAACTGTTAGGGATCCTGATGGCCGGGGGCACCTTGGATCAACCGGCAGCGCCGGTAGCTTCAAGCCTCAGCGACCGGGCAGGCCAAATCACACTGGAACAGCCTGACGTGATCACTCCAAACTCTGAGATCAATCAAAACCAAACGATGAACAACGTGGCAAAGGATAAGACGATCCGCCAGACTGATGCTATGCCCAAATCTGAATTAGCGCCAGAGTCAAACCCTACCCCACAGAGCACATCTCTTCCTGTAAGCCAAGATCAAAAGGAGGGAAATTATGGAACAAAAAACTAAAATATCTAAATTTGAACGATTCCTGCCCTTGATCACACCGGTGGTTTCTCTGGCATTGGCTTTGATCATTTCCTTGTTTATTGTATTTGTCACCATCGATGATAAAACCTTCCTGGAAACCACCCGCCTATTTTTCACTTCGTTATATGATGCCAACTTTAAAAACACCAAGGCAATTTCAGACTTTTTGGTCAATACCACCCCTTTAATTTTTACAGGGCTGGCTCATTCGTTAGCCTTTCGATCCGGATTGTTCAATATTGGTGTCGAAGGTCAATTTACGGTATCGGCCATTACCGCAGCCGCCATTGGGCTAATACCTGGCCTGCCGGCAATAGTTCATATCCCCTTAGTGTTACTGGGGGCCGTTGCCGCCGGAGCACTGTGGGCGTTTATTCCTGGTTTTTTCAAAGCTACCAGGGGTACCAATGAAGTCGTTAATACCATCATGATGAACTATATTGCCATGCATGTGTATAACTACGTCATCAAAAACCCCTTGAAAGTTCCCAATTCAGTGGCAACAAAAAATATCGAGTCCAGTGCCTTTTTATTCCGCTTTCTGGGTGACCGCTATCGGGTCAATGTGGGATTGTTCATTGCCGTTCTCTGTGCCTTTGGCGTCTGGTATTTCATGAGCTATACCAAGGCAGGATATGAATTAAGAGTCACAGGTCTTAATATGTTTGCCGCCGAATACGGTGGGATCAATCGCAAACGGAACATCATCATCGGCATGGTTTTATCTGGCGCTTTAGCCGGATTAGCCGGTGGAGTCCAGATCATGGGACCTGAACATTCGGCCAAGGAGCTGGTTGCCTTTGCAGGCTTCGGCTTTAACGGCATAGCCGTTGCACTCCTGGCAAAATCACATCCCCTTGGGGTCCTCATCTCGGCCATGCTCTTTGGGGCCTTGATCAATGCCGGCCCGTACCTGCAAATTATGGGGATCTCAAAAGACCTCGGCTATATTGTCCAAGCCTTAGTAATTCTCTTTGTAGCAGCTGATCACATGTGGAAAATATTAATCGACCGCAGAAAGAAAAAGGAGGCCAAAGTAAATGAGTAGTCAACAAATGCCTTTTCTGGTAGCCTTCATTGCTGCCACATTACGGATTTCAACCCCACTGATCCTGACCTCAATGGGTGGAGTCATCAATGAAAAAGCCGGTGTTACCAACATTGGATTAGAAGGTATTATGATCATGGGTGCTTTCTTTGCCGTCGTCGGCTCAGAATACACCAACAATGCCTGGATCGGACTGATAGTCGGTATCCTGGGTGGTATCGTCACTTCGGCCATCCATGCCTTTCTATCCATCAGCTTAAAAGCGGATCAGATCATTTCCGGTACGGCCATCAATACATTGGCCACAGCCATTCCATCCTTGTTGCTCTTTATCCTGTTTGGCTTACAAAGTCAATCCGAAGGAGTTGCCAGAATCGGATATACACCGGAGATTCGAACGTTCCTTGGCTCAGTGCCCTTCATTGGACCGTTCTTACTGGAACTTAACTACATGGTTTTCTTTGCCCTTTTCCTCGTCGTCGTATTATCCTGGTTCATGAACCGGTCCAAGTGGGGGCTTAGGCTCCAGGCAGTGGGAGAACATCCTAAAGCAGCCGATACACTGGGCATCAATGTAATTAAGACCAGATATCAGGCCGTGATCTTCTCCGGGATCCTTGCGGCAATGGGGGGAGCATCATTATCCATCGTATCCGGCAGCATCTACCGGGACGGGATGATCAACGGTCGCGGCTACATCGCCATGGCGGCAATGATTTTTGGAAACTGGACACCACTGGGTGCCCTGGGCGCCTCTCTCTTGTTTGGTGCCGCTGAAGCGCTCCAGATCAGATCACAGTCCTTTGGACTGCCGGTCCCCACCGAATTGTATTATATCTTGCCGTATCTCATGACCATGGTCGCAATTACCGCCTTTGGAAAGAAATCCCATGCACCAGCGGCATTAGGAACTCCCTATAATAAATAGCCGGTGGGCAGCTGTGGAAATTTAATGGGCCAATTTAAAGAGGAAGCAGGCGGTGAATGACCGGCAGCTTCCTCTTTATCATTACCAACTAGGAAAACTTTAGGACGATGATGAGTTTAATAATGAACTTAAGTCAGCTCAATCAAGAAATCCATAAATCAAGAAATCCATGAATTAAGATTTCCATGGATCAAGATTTCCATGGATCAAAACTAAGAAATGCAGCCCGGCAAAGCTGGATGCTTAAATTCAGGTTATTTTGCTCGGGAAATCAGCTATACTATACATAGACGGATCCAACGGAGGTATCAGATGAAGATCAAATTTGACCGGACCGCGTTTCAAAATGAAACCAGTGTCTTGACCAATTTCGAAAAAAAATACGAAGTTTCCGAGGATACCAGGGTCAGTGATCTCGTAACCAAGTTCGTGAATCAGCACTTAACTCTTGAAGGAATTTCAAAGGATATCGATAATTGGCGGATCATAGCCGTTAAAAACATGGCTTACCGTGAACTGGCGGTGATCGAAAATGGCCAATGCACGTGGATCAATCAACCCGAGGAGACCATATCAAATTTCTGGGGAGTGGTCGACCCGGTCACTGTCCTTGCAATGCACCAAAAGAATACACTACCCAAGAATAGTCCTGAACTTAAATTAGGGGAGTCAACCTCTGAGGATTCTACAAATCTAAATCTAAAGTGGCAACTAATTACATTGCCCATTCGAGTAGAAACCAAAGCTCGTCAGCTTCTGGCATTTACCAGCGGATTTATGGCACTGGCATCCATCACTCTATTGATTTGGCAATATCAGATCAATAAAGCAATTATGACAGAAGCGATCATAGCCGCCATTGTATTTGGTTTTGGATGTTATTATCTCCTTCTAATCGGACGGCGGATCATTTTCTGGACCAAAACCGTAATTTATCGAAACCGATACAACCAGTATGAGAAATTCAAGGTATCCCAATTCGAACACATAGAATGGATGGACCATTCTGAAAAAGTAAAATATGTGTTCCGGTATGAAGAAAAGGGCCGTCACTTCATCACCGCAATGACTGAAAAATACCTAGATTTGATCATTTGGGCCATCAGCAATAATATTCCCATTTATTCAACCGATAGTGACCACAAACGAAAATAAATCAATAAAAAAAAAGGACCGAGACCATCGATTGCATTTTTTTTATCAAGACAATGCCCATATTGCCAAAGAAACAGCGAAATCAGCCGTTTCTTCTTTTTTTTCGGGTTTTTAGGGCTTAATTTAGAATTTAATATGAACTTAACAACTTTTGGTCATTAAAATCAATTTTACCTATTTACAATATAGTGAGTTGAGTTATAATAAAGGTGGGACAAATAATAACGATATGGGACATAAAGAGTCCCGGAGGACAGTATGAATACGATAATGCAGGTTGGAAGGTTGATTGTTCCGGAAGCAATGGTGCTCCTGGAACGAAGATTTAATATCCTAAGAACCGTCAGCCTGGAAAATCCGGTGGGAAGACGACTTTTGGCCCAGAAAACCGGCCTCACGGAGCGGATCACCCGCGCCGAAACCGACTTTTTAAAAAGCCGGAATTTAATTGACATCCAATCACAGGGAATGATGATCACTGAACAAGGTCAAAAACTCCTGGAAATATTAGATGAAGTGATGCAGGAGTTTTTGGGATTTGAACAACTCGCGGAACTGATCAGTCAAAGATTGCATTTTAGCAAGGTACTGATTGTGCCGGGTGATTCAGATCGGGATCCGGAAGTTCTTGAAGAAATGGGACGAACTGCCGCATCGCTGTTAGCCTCGGCCATGAAAGAACAGACCATTGTTGCCTTGACCGGTGGTAACACCGTAAAGAAAATGGTGGATCGGTTCCCCGAAACCACAAAGTATCAAAATGTAACAGTGGTTTCGGCCAGAGGATCCCTTGGTAAGAATTATGAAATTCAGTCAAACACACTGGTCGGTCGATTAGCCGATAAAATCGGCGGCACTTACCGGTCCCTGAACTTGCCGGATAACTTAAGTGCTGAAGCGTTGGTAACGATGCTTCGTGAACAAGATGTCAGCGAAACCGTAGATCTCATTAAACGAGCCGGGATCGTCGTTGCTGGTGTGGGAGCGGCCTTAGCCATGGCCAAACGAAGAAGTTTGCCAGAGAGTGTCATTGAAGAACTTCAAGGACTTGAAGCAGAAGGTGAGTTTTTCGGATCCTATTACAATCAAAATGGCAAGATCGTCAAGGAAAGTTGTACCCCGGGTCTGACTCTTCAAGATGCTAAAAAAGCTAAAAAAGTTTTTATTTTGGCAGGCGGGTCATCCAAAGCAAAACCGATATTATCGGTGGATTTTGAAGGGATGAATGCAACCCTGATTACCGATGAGGGAGCCGCCAGAAAATTGATTGAAATATCCTAGTGACATAAACAATAAAGCACTTATAGCAAAAAGAGCGAGTGTAGAAAAGAATAAATCCTAGTACCAGAACAGGAACTAGAACAAATAAAAGAACAAGAACAAGGACAATAGGAAGAACAAGAACAAGAACAAGAACAAGAACAAGAACAGTAGCTGAGCAAGAAAGATATTTAGAATAAATACGAAACGAACTTATTATTAATTAATTCGGAGGAATAACAAATGGAACAGATTAAAGTTG
Organism: Clostridiaceae bacterium; assembly: GCA_049294805.1. Classification (GTDB taxonomy): domain Bacteria; phylum Bacillota; class Clostridia; order Clostridiales; family Clostridiaceae; genus JG1575. The sequence continues at coordinate 17,126 of JBAQDU010000116.1, read as the reverse complement.
GTATTAACGGATTTGGACGGATCGGGAAACTGACCCTCATGGCCGCATTGGAAAATAAGGAAATACAGGTTGTGGCTATTAATGATCCATTTTTGGATATCCCTTATATGAAATACATGATGACCTACGACTCCGTACACCCAGGTTATAAGGGTACCATCGAAGTGGATGACGACAATGATTTTCTCATTGTCGACGGACAGAAAATCAAAGTCTATGATGAAAAAGATCCAGCCAGCATTCCATGGGCTGAATCCGGCGCAGAATATGTTTTGGAATGCACCGGTCTATTTACAAAATCGGAAGATGCTAAAAAGCATCTGGTGGGAGGAGCCAAAAAAGTCATAATTTCTGCTCCATCCTCTGATGCACCGATGTTTGTAATGGGTGTTAACCATACCAAATATACGAGCGACATGCTTGTCGTGTCCAATGCTTCCTGCACCACCAATTGCCTGGCTCCCATCGCTAAAGTCATCAATGACAAGTTCGGCATGGCTGAGGGTCTGATGACTACGGTCCACGCTACAACAGCTACTCAAAAAACCGTGGACGGACCATCTAAAAAAGATTGGAGAGGCGGCCGCGCCGCAGCCACCAATATCATTCCATCTTCCACCGGTGCAGCCAAAGCAGTTGGCAAGGTCATTCCTGAACTGAGCGGAAAATTGACCGGAATGTCATTCCGAGTTCCCACTGTGGACGTATCTGTAGTGGACTTGACATGTAAGCTGGAGAGACCAGCATCCTATGAAGAAATAAAAGCAGCGATGAAAGAAGCTTCTGAAGGGGAATTAAAAGGAATTTTGGGGTATACTGAAGATGATGTGGTTTCCACGGATTTCATTCACGATCCAAGAAGCGCCATCTTTGATGCCAAAGCCGGAATCTCCCTTAATGATAATTTTGTTAAAATTATTGCCTGGTATGACAATGAATGGGGCTATTCCAACAAACTGGTAGACCTGACTGCTCATATCGCAAAGGTTGACGCACAAGACAAGTAATGACGTGCTCTGCACAACGTACCTTTGAAAAAAAGTCTGGTCTATAGCATTAGTTATATACCGGACTTTTTTAGGAGAAATTAAACAATAAGACCATATGAAAATTAATTTCACAATGGAGGAATACAATGAATTACAACAAGAAAACAGTGGAAGATATTAATGTGAAGGGCAAGCAGACCTTGGTCCGGGTGGACTTCAATGTGCCAATGAAAGATGGGGCCATCACCGATGAATCACGGATCCTGGGGGCTTTGCCCACCATCAACTACCTCATTGAAAAAGGCGCCCGGGTTATTTTAGCTTCTCATTTGGGTAAGCCAAAGGGACCGGATCCGGCCTTCACGCTGGCACCGGTGGCCAAACGATTAGCAGAGCTCCTCCATCAGGAAGTGGTCTTTGCCGATGACGATCAAGTGGCCGGTGACAAAGCCCGTGCCGTCGTTAGTCGGATGAAAGACGGGGATGTGGTTCTCTTGGAGAACACCAGATTCCGCAAGGAAGAATCTAAAAATGAGGAGGCCTTCTCCCAGGAATTGGCTTCTTTGGCGGATGTTTATGTTAATGATGCCTTTGGATCGGCTCACCGAGCCCATTCTTCCACAGCTGGAGTTACAAAATTTGTGGATGATGCGGTGGCTGGTTTTCTCATCGAAAAGGAATTGAAGTTTCTAGGTGATGCAGTTAATAATCCCCAGCGGCCCTTTGTGGCGATTTTAGGCGGTGCCAAGGTTTCGGATAAGATCAATGTCATCAACAACCTTCTCGAGAAGGTCGATACCTTGATCATCGGCGGGGGCATGGCCTATACGTTCTTGAAATCACAAGGATATGCCATTGGCACTTCATTGTTGGAAGCGGATAAGCTCGATTATGCCAAAGCCATGCTGGATAAGGCCTTGGAATTGGACGTTAAGCTCCTGTTACCCATCGATCATGTGGTTGGGGCGAAATTCGAGGAAGGGACGATTCCCGTCGTAACCGAGGATGAAAACATTCCGGAAGGATACCTGGGAATGGATATTGGACCAAAAACTCAGAAACTATTTGCCCATGCCATCCAAGATGCCAAAACGGTTATTTGGAATGGACCCATGGGGGTATTTGAATTTGCAAACTTCGCCCAGGGAACCATTGCGGTTGCCAAAGCCATGGCAGATTCCGATGCAACCACTGTGATCGGTGGCGGCGATTCAGCAGCGGCTGCCAACCAATTGGGGTTTGCCGACCGCATGACTCATATTTCCACCGGTGGCGGAGCGTCACTGGAATTCTTAGAAGGTCTTGAACTGCCAGGCATCGCGGCACTAAATGACCGGGAGGATCGCTAATATGAGAATACCTGTAATTGCCGGTAATTGGAAAATGCACTATACCTTACCTGAAGCCGTGCAAACTGTCCAGGAATTGCTGCCGCAAATTGAAGGCGCAGACTGTGAAGTGGTATTATGCATACCATATATCCATTTGCCGGAATTGAAAAAGATCACATCGGGAACCAAATTAAAAATCGGGGCCCAGAATATGCACTTTGAAGAAAAAGGCGCCTATACCGGCGAAATTTCACCGGGGATGTTGGAAGACCTCCAGGTGGACTATGTCATCATCGGTCATTCTGAACGCAGACAATATTTCAATGAAACGGATGAAACCGTCAATAAAAAACTAAAGGCAGCTTTTAACCATAAATTGATCCCCATTATGTGCTGTGGTGAAACGCTAGGTCAACGAGAGGCCGGCGAAACCACCGAATTATTGGAACACCAGATCAAAGCAGGTCTCGCCAATTTATCCCCCGAACAGGTCTGCGAGATGATCATTGCCTATGAACCAATTTGGGCCATCGGTACCGGTAAAACGGCAACGGCGGATGATGCCAATAATACCATTGCAATGATACGCCAAACCCTGGCTCACCTCTACGGCAACGAAGTAGCCCAGGCAGTTCGGATCTTATATGGGGGTTCCGTCAAACCGGACTCCATAAAAGAACAAATGGGCAAATCGGACATTGATGGCGCCTTGGTGGGCGGTGCCTCCCTAAAGGCCTCGGATTTTGCGAAGATCGTGCAATATAACAAATAACGTTAGTGAGACAAGAACCAGCTGGGCTGGACTCAAGGAAGGAATAAATATGAAAAAACCGGTTATGCTGCTGATCCTGGATGGTTTAGGGTGCAATACCAATACCTTAGGCAATGCAGTAAGGGCAGCCAATACACCAAATTTCGACTATTATTGGAATAATTATCCCAAGACTACCATCAATGCTTCTGGACTGGCTGTAGGCCTGCCCGAAGGCCAAATGGGAAACTCCGAAGTCGGTCACATGAATATTGGGGCCGGCCGAGTGGTTTATCAGGAATTGACGAGAATCACCGAATTGATCAAAATCGGCGCATTCTTTGAAAATGAAGCGCTTAATTTGGCCTTTGACCATGCCCTGGACAATGATAAGGCAGTCCATTTGCTCGGGCTGGTCTCTGATGGGGGAGTCCATTCCCACATCGATCACATCAAAGCCTTGATCAACATGGCGGCCAAGAAAGGCGCAAGTCGCCTGTATCTGCATGCCTTCATGGATGGCCGCGATACATCGCCAACTGCCGGAGTCACTTATTTAGAAGAACTCCAGGCCGCCATGGCCACCGCTGGCGTCGGCCAAATTGCTTCTGTGAGTGGCCGCTATTATGCCATGGACCGGGATAACCGGTGGGAACGGGTGCACCTTGCCTATGATGCCATGGTTAATGGCCAAGGCAAAACCTCCGAAGACCCCATTGCCTATCTGAAGGATTCCTATCAGGCGGGGATCACCGATGAATTTATCGCTCCGGTGACCGTAACAAACGCCGGCAAGGCCACAGGGATCATCAAACCGGGCGATTCGGTCATCTTCTTTAACTTTAGACCGGACCGGGCCCGCGAAATCACCCGCGCTTTAAACGACCGTGAATTTGCCGGATTCCCAAGAACTGGACTTGATCTTACCTACGTCACCATGACCCAATACGATAGAACCCTGGAAAATGTTCATATCGCCTATCTGCCCCAAACTTTAAATAACATGTTGGGCGAACTGGTGTCAAAAGCCGGTAAAAACCAGCTGCGGATCGCTGAAACTGAAAAGTATGCCCACGTCACCTTCTTTTTCAATGGCGGTGTGGAAGCAATGGGGGCGGGTGAGGATCGGATTTTAATCCCTTCGCCTAAAGTCGCCACCTATGACCTGCAGCCGGAAATGAGTGCGCCAGAGGTCACCAAGGCAGTGATCCAGGCCATGGATGACAAAGCCTATGATATGATCATATTGAACTATGCCAATTGTGATATGGTTGGCCACACCGGGATCATGGAAGCGGCGAAGACCGCCGTTGAGTATCTAGACGGCGCCATGAAGAAGGTCATTGATAAAGTTCTCGAACAAGGTGGCAGTGTTTTTGTCACGGCCGACCACGGGAATGCAGAACAACTGATCGACTATAATACGGGTCAAGTTCTAACTTCTCATACGACCAATCCCGTTCCGTTTATTTATATTACAAATGATCCACACAGGAAAATGCGTGAAGGTGGAATTTTATCGGATATTGCGCCAACCATGCTCGAAGAGATGGAAATGCAAATTCCCGATGAAATGACCAGCCATTCGCTATTTGTTCAAGGGTAAGATAAAACACACGAGTGAATGAATTAGTTTAAGAATTAATGTAAGAATTAGTGAACGAATTTGTTTAAGAAGTAGTGAACGAATTTGTTTAAGAAGTAGTGTAAGATTTAGTTAAGACTTAGGGTAAGATTTAGATTTATGAAACCACTTATAAGATAAAGGTTATAATAAATTAGGAATGACCAATCAGAACCACAGAATTGAACAGCCAAAATTTAATGAATATGAGGTATTTAACGTGAAACAGTATGTAGAAATTGTTGATGTATTTGCAAGACAGATTTTGGACTCCAGAGGATTCCCCACCATTGAAGTGGAAGTTACGCTGGAAGATGGTACAGTAGGCCGGGCGGCAGTTCCCTCAGGAGCTTCCACCGGACAGTTTGAAGCAGTTGAATTAAGAGACGGCGATAAGAATTATTACAATGGAAAAGGTGTCTTAAAAGCAGTTGAGAATGTCAATGAGGCCATTGCTGCCGAAATTATCGGAATGAACGTATTGGATCAGCCATTAATTGACCAGGTCATGATCGATTTAGATGATACGGACAACAAAGGCAGCTTAGGCGCTAATGCCATACTGGGTGTATCGTTGGCTTGTGCCAGAGCAGCCAGTGGTTTCCTTGGACTTGCAATGTATGAATACATTGGCGGAGTAAATGCCAAGGTTCTGCCGGTCCCCATGATGAACATCTTAAATGGTGGATCCCATGCTGATAACAACATTGATTTCCAGGAATTCATGGTTATGCCAGTGGGTGCTGAATCCTTTGAAGAAGCGATGCAAATGGGTTCCCAGATATACCATGCTTTAAAGGGTGTTCTAAAAGAGAGAAAGCTTGGAACCGGAGTTGGTGATGAAGGCGGCTTTGCCCCGAATCTCGCCAATAATGAAGAAGCCATCATCGTCATCCTTGACGCCATCAAGAAAGCCGGCTATGAGCCAGGAACTGACGTCATGCTGGCAATGGATCCGGCCGTATCGGAAATCTATGAAGACGGCCTGTATAACCTGGCAGGGGAAGGCAGAAAGCTTACCTCTTTGCAATTAGTTGATTACTGGGAAGAGATCGTCAATAAATATCCCGTCATTTCTCTGGAAGATGGAATGGCTGAAGAAGACTGGGAAGGTTGGAAACTTCTGACGGACCGCATCGGTAAGAAAGTTCAGCTAGTTGGAGATGACCTATTTGTTACCAATGTTGAGCGCCTTAAAAAAGGAATTGATTTGGGCGTTGCCAACTCCATCTTGATAAAATTGAATCAGATCGGTACTTTGACAGAAACTTTGGAAGCAATTCAGATGGCCAATCGGGCCGGTTATACAGCAGTAATTTCACATCGTTCCGGTGAAACTGAAGATACTTCCATCGCTGATCTTGTCGTTGCAGTCAATGCCGGCCAGATCAAGACCGGAGCTCCGGCCAGATCCGAACGCGTTGCCAAATACAATCAGCTCCTGCGCATCGAAGAAGAACTCGGTGAGATCGCTCAATACAAGGGACTGGATTCATTCTTTAACCTTAAAAATAAGTAAACGCTGAACTTAGATTTAAAAGACCAAGCGTCTGTAAATGAAGAGACAACTCTTATAGCTTAGAATCATTCTAAAGTTTAGATATAAATCATACTTTGGACATAGTTCGTTCAATAAGTGGAGCCAGGTTTGGTTTATAATGAGGTTATGAGCAATTTCAGTGAAATTGATAGAACCTAAACGATCGAGTAAACAGGAGGATGAACATAATGGGAATGAGTGAAAAACTAAAAGATATGTTTAATCAGCAGATCAAACATGAGTATGATTCCAGAAACGTATATTTCGGGATTGAATCCTATTTAAGAAAAGAAAATTGGGATGGCTTTGGAAACTTCTTTAATATTCAAGCTGATGAGGAAATGGTGCACTGCCGGTTCTTCATGGAGTATCTGGCTTTTGTCGGTGAAAACTGGGAAATGAGAGCCTTGGAAGCCCAGACCAATGAATATAGTTCAGTTCTGGATGTTTTCCAGGCTGGATTGAAGCATGAGAAATTCATAACTTCTAAAATCCATGATCTGTATGATCAAGCGGTGGCCGATAAGGATTACCATGCTCAGAAATTCCTGGACTGGTATATTCAAGAACAAGCGGAAGAAGAAAACCACTTCGAAAGCTGGCTGGCTAAAATTGAACGGGCTCAGGGCGGACCTGGCATGGCATTACTGGATCAGGAAGCTGCGGCGAGAATGTTTACGTTCCCAACGACTCGGCCAGTACCAGTTTTGTAGTCAAACCCCAATAAATTAAATACAATTTTAAAAAGGACCCAATAGCAAATTGCTATTGGGTCCTTTTTCTTACGGGAACAGTACTGAAACACTGGTTTTACAATGTTTAAGAGGATCATTATTTTATTTTTATTTTTACTTTGATGTTTTGGCTGTGCCTAGACTCGGACGCTAACAAAACAAGTAGGACCGGACTGAATTGGAATCAGCGTTGCTTCTAAAAGCTGACCATCCATGATAATTTCGGGTTCCTTAAGCCCAACACTCTCAATGTCGATGTGATAAGTACAACCTCTGAATTTACGGGTGACTTTATAGCTTTTCAACTCATCGGGCAGGCAGGGGAGGATCCTTAGACCGTCAAAGTCTGGCTGGATACCAAGGATCGCCTGACTGATGTTGACAAAGGACCAGGCAGCAGTGCCAGTGAGCCAGGAATTTTTGGCTTCACCCAGGGAAGCGCTGGCTCGTCCGCCAATGGTTTGGCTGTAGACATAGGGTTCTGTTTTATGGATCTCGCTGACATCCTGGAGATAGGCCGGTGAGATTTTTCGGTAAAGGGAAAATGCTTCATTTCCTCGATTTAATTTAGTTTGAGCAATGCTCACCCAAGGATTGTTGTGAGAGAAAATCGAGCCGTTTTCTTTATAGCCCGGCGGGTAGGTGGTAATTTCACCCAATTCCACATGATAACGAGTATAACAAGGGGCCAATAACTCCACCCCATAGTCATTGACCAGATGAGTTTCGACGGAATTCAAGGCCAATTCGGCATAGCCGTTAGTTAGTCCCAGGCCTGCCATTACGCACATACCTTGAGGTTCAATGAATATCTGACCTTCTTCACACTGGGCGCTGCCCACCTTTTGCCCATAGGCATCATAGGCACGAAGGAACCATTGGCCGTCCCAACCGTTGCGATACACGGCTTGTTCCATTTTCTTGACATGATCAAGGATCGTTGCTTCTTCAGTCATAGAACCAAAACGATGACAAAGTTCAGCATATTCGGTGCCGTACTTGACGAACATCCCCGCAATAAATACACTCTCGGCAATGCCGCTTTCAAAATTGGATGTAGTTTGGAAACTTTCTCCGGGAGTGGTTGAAAAACAGTTTAAATTCAGGCAATCATTCCAGTCGGCCCGACCGATCAAGGGAAGGCCATGGGGGCCGAGATGATCAATTGTAAAATTGATGCTGCGCCGGAGATGTTCAAATAAGGGGACTTCGCTGCCCGGGGTATTATCAAAGGGAACCGCTGTATCGAGAATGGTTGGGTCGCCGGTCTCTTTAATATAGGCTGAGGTACTTGCGATCAGCCAGAGGGGATCATCGTTAAATCCTCCCCCCGCCGCGGCATTGCCTTTTTTGGTCAAAGGCTGGAACTGGTGATAGGTAGAACCGTCTTCCAGCTGGATCGACGCCAGGTCGATGATCCGTTCCCGGGCTTTTTGCGGGATCAAGTGGACAAAACCTAAGAGATCCTGATTGCCGTCTCGAAATCCGATGCCGCGACCCATGCCACTTTCAAAGTAACTGGCACTTCGACTGATGTTGAAGGTGACCATACATTGATATTGATTCCAAATGTTGACCATGCGGTCGACTCGGGTCTCGGTGCTGTGCACTTGGTAGGTGGACAACAAAGTGGTCCAGTAATGGCGTAATTGGTCCAGGGCCTCTACGACCGACTGGGGTGTATTGAATTTATCGATGACCCGGCGGGCCGGAGTTTTATTGATTTTGTCCTGAGCCTCCCATTTATCAGCAACGGGATTTTGGGCATAGCCTAAGATGAAGAGAAGTTCTTCCGATTGGTTGGGCTCAATATTGAGTTCTAAACGATGACTGCCGATGGGATACCAGCCATGGGCAATGGACTCACTGGATGTGCCGTCTTCGACTGCAATGGGATCTGCAAAACTTCGAAAGCTTCCTAAAAATGTGTCCCGGTCGGTGTCGAAACCGGCAATGGGGCGGTTAACACTGTAATAGGCAAAGTGGTTTCGCCGTTCTCGATATTCCGTTTTATGGTAGATGACGTTGTCGGCAACTTCCACCTCGGCGATGTTTAAACTGCGCTGGAAATTCTGACTGTCTTCCACTGCATCCCACAAACACCATTCGACCATACTGTGCAGGGTGATCTGTTTTGCTTGATCGGATAAATTCGTCAAGATCAGGCGGTGGATCTCACAGGTCTCGCCCAGCGGAATGAACGCCGTGAACTGGCTTTTCAGACCGTCTTTTTCACTTTCAATGGTCGTATAGCCCAGCCCGTGGCGGCATTGATAATGATCCAGGGCAGTCTTAGTGGGAGAGAACCCGGGATTCCAGGCGGGTTTTCCGGTTTCCTTAAGATAATAATAACGGCCACCGGTATCGGCCGGGACATTGTTATATCGAAACCGGGTCACTCGTTGCAGACGAGCATCCCGGTAGAACGAGTAGCCACCTAAAGTATTTGAGATCAATCCAAAATAATCTTCCGTTCCTAAATAATTGATCCAAGGCAGTGGGGTATTGGGGGTGTCTATGACGTATTCCCTTGAACTATCATCAAAATAACCGTATCGCATATTACCACTCCTTAACTACATCGTTTTCGCTGATTTTATTAATCGTAACTCAAACTCAACATAAAATCAATGGAAGTTCCACTAAATGAGCTGAAATCGATTGTTGACAGATGTAAAAATGAATTCTATAATCAAATCAAAGGTATTACGAAAACGTATTCGAAAACAATTGCAACAAAGGACTAATCGGGTGATCTATGACAACCATTAAAGATATTGCGAAAAAATGTGGGTTCTCCGTCTCAACCGTCAGTAAGGCTTTGAATAATTCAGGGGAGATCGGGGAAGAGACAAAGCGAAAGATCAAAGAAACGGCCAAAGAAATGGGATATTTTCCCAATGCGGCAGCGCGGCTCCTAAAGACAAATCGGTCCAATAATATCGGAGTATTGTTCGTCGATCAAATGCAAAGCGGATTGACTCACGAATATTTTTCGGCCGTATTGAACAGTTTGAAAGTTGAAGCTGAACAACTTGGATTTGACATCACGTTCATTAGTCAAAACATCGGCAACATCACGCTTAGCTATTACGAACATGCCAAGTACCGTAACTGCGATGGAATTGTAATTGCCTGCGTTGATTTTCATGATCCGGCCATTATTGAACTGATCAACAGTGACATACCGACTGTGACCATCGACCATATCTTCAACGAGTGTTCAGCCATCTTATCGGATAATCTCAATGGAGCCAGGGACTTGGTTCGCCACATTGGCGAACAGGGCCACCGCAAAATTGCCTACATCCACGGTGAAGACACCACCGTCACTCAAAAACGATTGGCAGGTTTTTACAAAGCTTGTAAAGAATTCGGGATCAGCATTCCCGATAATTACATCAAGCCAGCCAGGTACCATGATCCCAAATCCAGTGCCTTGGCCACTCGACAATTGCTCGAACTGAGCGATCCGCCAACTTGTATTATTTATCCGGATGATTTTTCGTTTATTGGTGGGATGAACGAGATTGAACAACACGGTTTGTCCATTCCACAAGATGTCAGCGTAGCTGGCTATGACGGAATTTATCTATCTCAAGTATTACGACCTAAATTGACCACCTATCGGCAGGATACCGAATCCTTGGGCCGAGAAGCAGCCCGACAGATCATCAATCAAATCACAGACAAGAAAACATTTGTTCCCAAACAAATTTGGATTAAAGGAGAATTACTGATCGGCGATTCGATCAGTAAGATCGATCTTTAACATAGTTCATCAAATGCTTAAAAGGATTAAGGAGGAAACAATTTTATGAAGAGGTTAAAAAGTCTAATCGCATCGACCCTAGTAAGTGCATTTGTTTTATCAACGGTTGGCTGTACACCGGCCGCAACCACCACCACAGCATCCACCACAACACCGAGTACTACTACGGCAGGCACAACAACCGCCGGAACCACCGCCGGAACCACAACGCCCGGAACGACCACTCCTGCAACCACTACTCCTGCAACCACAGATACGGGCAAGGTCCTGAACGTATGGGCCTGGAATGAAGAATTCAAGGGATTGTTTGAAACTTATTTTGTCGGTAAGGGAAAATTACCAGCCGGGGTTGAAGTCAAATTCACCATCGTTCCCAATAATGACAACGCGTATCAAAATGCTTTGGATGAAGCATTGCTCAAACAAGACACCGCTCCAGCGGATGAAAAAATCGATTTATTCTTAGTGGAAGCCGATTATGCGCTGAAGTATGTGGATTCAGAATACACACTGGACATTAAAAAAGAGGTTGGATTAACCGATGCTGAGTTAGCCGGACAGTATAAATACACTCAGGAAATTGTCACCGATCCAAAGGGGATCTTAAAGGGTTCATCCTGGCAGGCAACTCCAGGTCTATTCGCCTACAGAAGATCCATCGCCAAAGCTGTTTTAGGCACCGATGATCCAGTTGAAGTTCAAAAAGCTTTAGTTGACTGGGACAAATTCAATGGCGTAGCGGAAAAAGCTGATGCCAAAGGCTACAAAATGCTCTCCGGATTTGACGATTCCTATCGTACCTTCTCCAATAATATGAAGAGCAAATGGGTCGATGCCAATAACAATATTATCGTTGATGAAAATATTACAAAGTGGATCGATCAAACTAAGACCTTTACAGAAAAAGGCTATAACAACAAATCCTCCTTGTGGGACGATCAATGGGCCGCTGACCAGGGACCAACCGGAAAAGTCTTTGGATTCTTCCTATCCACCTGGGGAATCAACTTTACTTTGTTAGGAAATGCTCTGGCAACTCCTCTTCCTGCCGGATTGTCTGCAACCAGCGATCCAGCTGCTTATAAAAAAGCCACCGAGGGCAATGGTATTTTTGGTGACTACGCCGTTGTTGAAGGTCCCCAGAATTATTACTGGGGTGGAAGTTGGCTAACTGCTGCCAAGGGTTCCGATAACCTAGGATTGATCCACGATATCATGTACACCATGACCATCGATAAGGATACCTTAACGACCATTACTAAAGATACTCAGGATTTCACCAACAACCTAGAGGCCATGGAAGCGTTGGCAGCTGATGACAATTTTGCGTCCGCCTTCTTGGGTGGCCAGAACCACATCAAGCTCTTCGCTGAATCAGCCAAGGGTATCGACATGAGCAATATCTCTCCATATGATCAGGGAATGACCGAAGAAATTCAAACTGCCTTTGCGGATTATTTCAACGGCACCGTGAACTATGACACTGCTTTAGATAACTTCTATAAAGCTGCCATTGAAAAGTATCCTGAACTGAAGAGACCTTAATTACAACGTAGGGATCTAAAGGGAGCGCGGGTTCCGCCCTCCCTTTTTCCATCCAGAGGTGATGAAATTGAAAAAAACCAAGAAAAAATCAGCTATCAGTTATGCCAAGTGGGGATATATTTTCCTGATCCCTTTTTTTGCCACCTATGTATTTTTTTCATTGATTCCATTGGGAGCGACTTTTTATAACAGTTTTTTTGAAAACTACCTGAGCGGGCTCAAACAGATCGGACCTAATTTTGTCGGATTGGACAATTATAAAGCCATTTTGTTTGATTCGGATCTCCCCAAATATGCCTATAACACACTATTGATCTGGATCATGGGGTTTGTCCCTCAGCTCATCGTTTCCATGGTGCTGGCACTTTGGTTTACCAATCTACGATTGAAGCTTAGGTTCGTCACTTTTTTTAAAACCGTTATTTATATGCCCAATCTGATCATGGCCGCGGCCTTTTCCATGTTGTTCTGGGCGTTGTTTTCCAACATCGGACCGGTTAACAATTTGCTGACGGGGCTGGGCTTTGAACGCATTGAGTTCTTTGCCAGTGTCTTTGGCAACCGCACCTTGATCGCTCTGATCAACTTCTTGATGTGGTTTGGAAACACCACCATCTTGCTAATGGCAGCAGTCATGGGGATCGATTATTCGATTTTAGAAGCCGCTCAAATTGATGGTGCAAATGCCTGGAAAACATTCTGGGATGTGACGCTACCATCCATTCGACCCATTCTGGTATATGTCTTGCTGACTTCATTGATCGGCGGGATCCAGATGTTCGACGTTCCACAGATCCTAACAGATGGTTCCGGGGGGCCTAACCGCACATCGATGACCATGATCATGTTCTTGAACAAACACTTGTTCAGTAAAAATTACGGCCTGGCCGGGGCTTTGTCGGTTATTTTATTTCTAGTGACGGCGATCTTGAGTTTCGTTGTCTATAAGAATCTCACCGAACGAGATCCCAACACCAAACTTAAACAACAAAAAAACAAGAAGGGAGGGACCGTCTCATGACACTTCGTAAATTAAATAAGTTCGTTTGTTATACGGTATTGATCGCCTTGACGATCCTCTGTCTCTTCTCTTTTTATATGCTCATCATCAATTCGACTCGGGCTCATTCCCAGATCCAGAAGGGGTTTACCTTTGGACTGGGTGACTTTTTCAATCAAAATCTCCAGAATGTATTAAACAACAAGGATGTGCCCGTCGTAAAGGGGATCATAAATTCATTACTGGTATCCAGTGCATCCGCCGTATTATCCACTTATTTCTCAGTATTGACCGCCTTTGCCATCCACAGCTATGAATTCCGCTTCAAACGGCTGATTTTTAGTTTTGTCATGATGATCATGATGGTCCCCTCCCAAGTATCAGCCCTTGGATTTATCCGCTGGATGAGTCAATTGGACTTGCTGGATTCCTTGATCCCGCTGTTTTTACCGTCCATCGCAGCCCCCATCATCTTTTACTTTATGCTCTCTTACATGCAGAGCAATCTGCCCAAGGCAATTGTGGAAGCTGCCCGAATGGATGGGGCCAGTGAATTTAGGACCTTTAATCAGATCGTTCTGCCCATCATGAAGCCGGCCATTGCCGTTCAGTTGATCTTTACCTTTGTCAGTTCCTGGAACAATTATTTTATTCCGGCGCTGGTCATTCGTTCAACTGACAAAAAGACTATGCCGATCCTCATTGCTCAACTGCGCAGTGCGGATTATCTCAAGTTCGACATGGGTCAAGTCTATATGTTGATCTTCTTGGCCATCATCCCCATTATTATTGTTTATATTCTCCTTTCGAAATTTATCGTTCGTGGCGTTGCGGTCGGCAGTGTAAAGGAATAATTACATGAAATATGGTTATTTTGATGAAGAACTTCGTGAATATGTGATCACCCGTCCCGACACACCGGCGCCTTGGGCCAACTACCTCGGGTCGCCCGACTATGGGGCGATCATTTCAAACCAGGCCGGTGGATACAGTTTTATAAAAAGCGGGGCCCAGGGACGCTTGTTGCGTTACCGTTTCAATGCCGATGATAAGCCGGGCCGCTATATTTATATGAGGGACGCTGAAGATGGCGATTATTGGTCGGCTTCCTGGCAACCGGTGGGAAAAATGCAAGACGATCAGACGATTTGTCGCCATGGACTGGGTTATACCACCTTTGACACGACCTATCGAGGCATCGTCTCCCAAACTACGTACTACGTTCCTTTGGATAGATCCTGGGAAGTTTGGAGCCATCGGATCACCAATACATCGGATCGGGTTCGAACCATTTCGGTGTTTGGCTATGCAGAATTCACCAATCACCCTAATTTTGAACAGGATCTGGTCAATCTGCAGTATTCTCTCTTTATTACAAAAACCGACTATCAGTCCAATAAAATCATCCAAACTATTTCGGAACACTCAGAAGAGTCTTGCAACCGCTTTTTCGGCTTATCTGGTGCGCCGGTGACCTCCTATTGCGGTGACAAACAAAGTTTCCTTGGGCCGTATCGGTCCTATGGAAATCCAGTGGCTGTGGAGACGGGGGAATGTTCCAACACATCAAATTACAACCTTAATAGCTGTGGTGCCCTCCACACAGTGTTGGAACTTGCTCCTGGTGAGGAGCGGACCATTGTCTTTAGCCTTGGCGAAGGCAATGAAAAGGTGGCTGAGTCCATCCGAGGCGGCTATGACGACACGGGACAAGTGTACGGGGAACTATTGGAATTGAAGCAGCATTGGGCAAAGCAAATATCGGCATTCCAGGTCAAAACCCCGGATCCTGAGTTTAATGCCATGATCAATACCTGGACGGCCTATCAATGTTTTATAACGTTCACCTGGTCGCGGGCGGCTTCTTTAGTCTATTGCGGTCAACGCAACGGGTTTGGCTTTCGGGATACGGTCCAGGATATCCAAGGGATCATTCATCTTCGGCCGGACCTTGCAAAAGAACAGCTCGTCTTTATGATCTCGGCGCAAGTCCAAGCTGGAGCTGGACTTCCCTTGGTAAAATATACCCATACACCCGGCCAGGAGGATAAACCCGGGGATTTCTCCTATGAACAGGCGACTGGTCACCCGTCCTATCGGGCAGATGATGCCCTTTGGCTATTCCCCACTATAAAGAAATACATTGCGGAGACCGGTGAACATGAGTTTCTAAATCAGGTGATCCTTTATGCCGATCAAGGCAAAGCAACGGTGTATGATCATCTCAAGCAAGCCATCGCGTTTTCTACGGAGCATGTGGGCCCCCACGGCTTGCCGGCGGGACTACACGCCGACTGGAATGATTGTCTGAGATTAGGGGCATCCGGTGAATCTACTTTTGTTGCGATGCAATTATACTTGGCCATGACCATTATGACGGATTTTGCCCTACGAATGGACGACGTTCCTTATCAGGAATATCTTAAAGCAGCTCAGGCTGAACTTAGTGGGAAGATCCATACCCTCCTCTTTGAAGACGATCGGTTTATCCGTGGGATCACCGAAGATGGCCAGCCCATTGGTTCCAGCAAAAACCAGGAAGCCAGTTTCTGGCTCAATCCGCAAAGCTGGTCAGTCCTGTCGGGATTGGCGGACCCAGTACAGGGTCACCAGGTCATGGATAAAGTGTATGAGGATTTGAATACGACCTATGGTGCCGCCTTGATGACCCCGCCCTTTAAAAATCATGGCTTTGCCGGCGCACTTGCCACGGTCTACAATGGGTCTACCAAGGAAAACGGCAGTGTATTCTTGCAACCCCAAGGCTGGTTGATCCTGGCGGAAGCACTATTAGGCAGAGGCGACCGGGCATATGAGTATTACAAGGAGAGCTGTCCGGCTCATCAAAATGAGATGGCTGAAATAAGAGGTCTGGAGCCTTATGTGTACGGTCAATTTACCGAAAGCCGGCTAAGTCCGACAGAAGGCCGGTCTCACATTCCCTGGCTCACCGGCACCGCTTCTACCGTAATGGTAGGGTGCATTGAAGGAATCCTTGGCATGCGCCCGACCCCACAGGGGCTGGTCATTGCACCGGCGCTCCCAACCCATTGGGAAGAAGTTGTGATCGAAAAAGACTTTAGAGGCAGACACCTGACCATTACCATCGAACAAAAAAGAGATAGCCTTAGCCCCAACAGGTCTGTCTATCTCAATGACGAATTGCTCGAGGAAGATTTCATACCGGATACCAAACTAAAATCAACGAATCAGGTCAGATATATCATGGAGCGAGGATCAAGATTATGAGCAATATTACATTAAAAAATATCACTAAAATCTACCCTGGCGGCATTCAAGCCGTCACGGACTTTACATTAGAGATCCACGATCAGGAATTCATGGTCTTGGTGGGACCTTCTGGCTGCGGAAAATCCACAGTGCTTCGAATGATCGCCGGGTTAGAGGAGATCACCTCTGGTGAGCTTTACATCGGCGATAAGTTAGTCAATGAAGTGGAGCCCAAAGATCGGGACATTGCCATGGTATTCCAAAATTATGCCTTATATCCCCATATGACGGTTTTCAAAAACCTGGCTTATTCGCTTACGTTGCGCAAGTTGTCCAAAACCGAAATCGATCGGAAAGTCCAAGAGACAGCAGCTCTTTTGGAGCTGGACGGACTCCTGGATCGAAAACCAAAATCCTTGTCCGGGGGCCAGCGTCAGCGGGTTGCCCTGGGACGAGCCATGGTCCGGGATCCCCAGGCGTTTTTATTGGATGAGCCGCTGTCCAATCTGGATGCCAAGTTAAGAGCTTCAACCCGTACTGAGATCAACAAATTACACCATAAATTGGAGACGACCTTTGTCTATGTCACCCACGATCAGGTGGAAGCCA
>JBAQDU010000115.1:0-4802 GCA_049294805.1 Clostridiaceae bacterium | reverse complement strand
ATCCCGGATCGTTTGATCCTGTCAGTCTCGGACACGTTGATATCATTGAGCGGGCCGCCAAAATTTTTGACAAGGTCATCGTCGCGGTTCTCATCAATACCGATAAAAAAGGCTTTTTTCCCATTGCCGAACGGATCGAGATGGTCAAACTGACCACTGAACACATTCCTAACATTGAAGTGCGCGGCTTCTCAGGGCTCACCGTCAATTTCTTGAAAGAAGTGGATGCTCGGGTTATAATAAGAGGACTGCGGGTCGTCTCAGACTTTGATTTTGAGCTGCAGATGGCAAATGCCAACCAAGCCTTAGAGCCGGACATTGAGACCTTGATGATGATGACCAGTCCGCAATATTCTTATTTATCGTCATCGCTTGTCCGACAAGTGATGCACTTTGGCGGAAATCTGTCGGGCTTTGTACCGAAAGCGATCATTGAACGGTTAAAACAAAATTATTATAAATAAAAAATGCGATCTGAGCTCTTTGAAATTACTGGGCGAAAGATCAATCTTGAAATAAGGTGGAGAAATAATGGAATTCGAAAGAAATGATTTAGGAAAAAGTAAAATTGAACTGGTCAGATTGGTGGAGATCCTGCAGGATGAAATCGATCAGTCCGGTAAGGTGCCTTTTTCCAATAAGGTAATGGTGAACCAAGAGATCGTCACAGATATTATCAATGAGATTATTCAAAGTGTTCCAACTGATTTCAACACTGCTCAGTTTGTACTGGCCGAGAAAGACCGGATCTTAGAAGAAGCCAATTCGGAATACAATCGGATCAAAATGGAAGCGGAAGAAATCATGCGCAGCCAGGTCAATGAGCATACCATCGTTCGGGCTGCTGAAGACAAGGCACGGGATATGGTATCCAAAGCTCAGACTGAAGCCAAGAACATGCGCCTGGCCGCCAGAGACTATGCCTACGGGTTATTGTCTGACCTTGAAAAAGAATTGCAGCTGCGTTCCAATGATGCCATGGTGTCCTTTAAAAAGGACATGGAGGATTTTGTTACCGGTTATCGCAAATCCATTGATTCGACGACTCAAACTGTCCGGGAGAATATCCAGGAATTATCCAACATGAAATAATTGACAATATGGGAAAACCCGCAGCTGCGGGTTTTCATATTACCTTGAAGTCCGGATCAGACGGGTGTCCAAGGAAGTCGATATAGGGAATGCTGCCCAACTTTTCAATGGGCTATGTTCCGGCCGACCAGTTTTAAAAAAACAAATCAAAGGGTGAAACAGATGAACTTCAGAAACAAACCATTGCCGCTGCGGCTGGTAATTTTATTTGCAGGACTATTTTTATATTCTTTTGGCATCGTAATTACCGTTAGAGCCAATATCGGTTATTCACCCTGGGACATTTTTCATCAGGGCATCGCCACTCGAGTGGGTTTGACCATCGGCAACATGAGTATCCTGGTCGGAATGGCCATCCTGGCTGTCAACTGGCTGTTAAAGGAGAAAGTCGGCGTTGCCACGGTCCTTAACGTACTATTCATCGGAACGTTTATGGATCTGATCATCAATTCCAATTTGATCCCGAAAAACGATGGACTTTTTTCCGGTGCTTTCATGATGCTGGGCGGACTATTTGTCATCGGGTTTGCAACCCCGATCTATTTATCCGCGGGTTTGGGTGCCGGGCCCCGGGACGGATTGATGCTGGTCTTGACGAAGCTCACAAAAAAAGACATTGCATTGGTCCGAAATACCATTGAACTCATTGTGACGATCCTTGGCTATCTCTTAGGCGGACCGGTCGGTTTGGGGACTGTGCTCACGTTCCTGACTATGGGCTACTTTGTTAAGTTTGCATTTTCAGTTCTTAAATTCGATCCCCAAGCCATTCATCACCAATACGTGGATAGTCTTTTTCAAAATAAGAAAAAAGCCGAAGCTAAAGAAACTCTTTAAAAGTTATCGAATCGTAAAGCACCACATAAAGTTGGCATTAAGCCTGGATTCTCAAAGTAAGAGGACCCAGGCTACATTTCTAAAGAACAGGCCGAGATCCTGCTTAGCGGACAGACTTTCATCCAGGAATTTGTTGAACAACAAGTGCGGCGCGATAGGGATAAAACTCTTATCTGCCGCAAATCTGCTGTAGTGTCTTGCCACCAGTGTATTGATGTCCCCGGAGAAGATGGCGCAGATGTATACCAATGGACGAAAGATGCTCTTAGCTTTTTCTGATTGTTCGACTGTGGTTAGAGCCTCGTAGGCAGTTGGGACATATTATCTTTTGGAGTTGAATTTGCTGATACTCATCGTCTTGACCCCACTATGCGATTTTCGTCTGGAGATTCATCTTGTACCATTCCATGTGCCATTTTCGGTGCTCATAGTCCGGTACCGCAAGGAGGGGTCCGGTGTCCACCTTTTGGAGAATCTCAATCATCTGGATCTGTTCATCTGAAAGATAAGGGCGAATGCTGGTACCTTTTCAAGGTCGGCACCTGTCTGAACTGCTTTGCCGACACCCCAGGGACAATCGGGTTGATCGAGTCGCATTCGTTGCTGAAATGGTAAGGCTTCGGGTTATCATGAAGGAGCTTGATGTTTTCAGTGAGTAGCGAGAAGTCCAAACGAGCTGTGAACTGTGTTTTGATGAACTGCTCCATTTAATTGAAGCGTTTAATATAGAGTTCCTTGAACCTCAAAGATTTTTGGATGGTATATGCCATGACTAGCCTTTTGAAGCCGTCTCGGGTCAGGGCATAAGTAGCCTGTTTTTTATTCCATCTGTCAGCGGACCAGTAAACTTGGGTTGTGTAATCAGCTCCTTGAACATGGGATATTATGTTAAGTTTGCATTTTTGGTTCTTAAATTAGATCCGCAAGCCATCCACCAACAATATGTGAATAGCCTTCTTCAAAATAAGGAAAAGACAAAAGTCAAAGAATGTTTTAAAGTCGTCGAATCGTAAAGCTCTACATAAGTTTGATGTAAAGAGTCAGTTACAATGAATTCAAGCCGGATTTCCGATAGCTTATTATTGGGATTTTCAACAAGTTAGTTGGTAATGATCCTGTTTAAATAACAAATTTGATAGAATTAGTAAACATTATTTCTAAAGTTAACATAGTTTCTGTAAACAGATGCAATCTTCTTATGGAATTTAATATTGTTGTTGGCTTCCATAGAGCCATTTGAGTATCCACTTTCGATATCATTGATGATGTGCTTTTTTAACCTTCGATAAGTCTCTAAGATGGTCTTCATTTGCGAGTTGACAGTGTCGGGGTCGGTCTTCAGGAGGATCACCATACTGTGTTTGGTCATGGACTCAGCCAAAAGAAATATCCAACAACAGAAAGATTATGCGAAATAAAATGAGTTACTGAATCGGCACACACACTATCAGTAGATTTTCGGGTCTGGGTAAACGAATAGTTTATTAAAAACCCATCCTTGCTATACACCAAACTTTTTTAAATATGAGGAGGATCGAACCTTATTATTAGAGGAAGAGAATAATTACTGGAATCCTTTACAAACATATAATTATATAGTAATCTATTTTTAAAGTGTTGCAACATTTGAAAATTATATTTAGGAGGATCATATGAAAAAGAAAGTATTATTGGTTCTAAGTTTTGCGCTAATGTTAATTTCTGCTACAGTTCCAGTTGTGGCAGATGTAAATCCTCTCCCGACAGACAATATAGAGATTTCCAGGCAGGATGCTTATTATGATGAAGCTCTTAACGCGTATGTTGTTTCCTTTACACTAAATAGTGATAACACATTAAACTATTTAACTAAGGCTGAAGTAAGTAATTTAAATCAAATAACCGAATCTCAAGTAAGCGCACTTAAGTTGCCAGAATTAAGTGATGACCTAATTGTTAAACCGAGGGGTTACTATGAGTATTATAGATTCGAAAAAACTTCTGGTCCATATCAAGCTTCAGGAGCAAGAAGAAAAGTATCTGCTGATTTTGAAGCACCAATCGGAGGTGGGTCAGTTACAAAACATATAAGTTTTACTGTTACAGAAACATTCTCAGCAAATGTAACAAACGATTTAGCAAAAAGTGCAATAAAGGCTGGCGCAGGCTTTACTTGGAGTAAATCTGCATCAGTAGGTACGAGTTATACTGTTTATCTTTTAACAGGCCAGATTGGATATATAGGATTTACACCATATTATGACAAAGTTAATGGAATACTGAGGAAATACAGCAATTGGGATGGATTCATTGGGTCATGGACTGCTTCAGGATACTCAGTAAAGAAAACATACGATGGAGAAGCGGACGGCCTTTATCAGCTTGTAATAACCAATCAATATTAAAACATCACGTGGTAACTATATGTAACGTCATATATTATTGTAGATTAAAAGACGTACAAGTCCCTGATTTAGGGTATAATTAGAGCATCGAACTATGTGGAGGTGCTTTGATGAACAAACGGGTAATAGAAAATAAAGATAGTATTATTCTTGCGATCCAAAATGCAATAAACACTAGCGAAGAGGCCAAATATTATCATCGTCTTGACCTGGTTATGCTGGCTGTCAATGGCATGCCTGTTAAAGAGATTGCAGCTCTGTTTAATGAATCCCCAACCACAATTAGTTACTGGACAAAAAAAGTTGTGGAACAAGGTGTGGAGTCACTTCAATCCGGCAAGCATCCCGGAAGAAACCCTAGATTATCGGATGAAATGCTTGCTCAAGTAGATCTTGATTTACAAAAATCTCCTACTGAGTTCGGGTATGATCTAAATCTATGGGACGGTTTGGTTCTTAGCAAACACCTGTCAGATCATTATTCTATTG
>JBAQDU010000114.1:0-4257 GCA_049294805.1 Clostridiaceae bacterium | reverse complement strand
CATTCAATTCCTATTGATGCTCACCTGTACGATCCTCCTCTATGCCACAAAAGAGCGTGGCACGGACCGAGCCAGGCTGCGGACAAAGATCACCTATGAAGAATATAAGAAATCCATGCAGCAGTTTCTTAATAAGGACCAAACCAAGAAATCAGATTCAGATAAGAAACCGGATGAACTTAAATAATAAACTAGCTAAGACCGCCCGATCGAAATCTCCTAACTGGGATCACGATCGGACGGTCTTATTTGTTTGAAGGGCCTATGAAGCCAACCAATTGTTTTAGTTTATATATTTTAGTTTGTATATCTTATTCGCTAAAGTTTATGCCGAACGACCGGGGCCATTTAGAAACTCATTTTTTCACCGTAAATAAATATTGTGGTGGGGACTACCATTAAGTTGATGATTTTTTCTGAGTACTTTATTTTAACTTTTAAGGGAGATTTTAAATAGGGTAAAAGTTGTTGGTCGGTCAGATTTCCAGCAACAGCTTTATGAATGGTTTTATCGGCGATCAAGCCTTTGTAAGATTCAGAATTTTTATCCATTATAATGGGATTTGCCTTATCCGTGCCAAAGTAAAGAAAATTTCTATGCTGATCAACCAGGATTTCTAGTAGCTTTTCATTTAAAGACGCAGTGACAGTCACATCATTATAGATTTCGTCGTTTGTAGGGGTGATGGTCAGAGTGTAGAATAAATCACTTTTCTCGTCACCTTTAGTGACAGCCACTTCTAAGTTAAATGAAAATAAATCGGTTGTGTCAGTAAAGGTGCTTGAATCAAATTCAGCAATATCAAACACAGGATGGACATCCGATGCTAATGGTAAAGTTTTGGTTTCAGACGAACTACTTGTTGAATTATTTGGAGTTGAAATAGTTGAACATGACCCAAGCGTAATTAACATTCCGAGTAGAATAACAATTTTGAAAAGGGTCCTTGTCTTAAAAATCATACTTGATCCTCGCTTTCCATTCATTAGATATATAATAGCATCCAACAAAAAAAATGCAATCATTTACATTAATTAATGTTATTACTGGCACCGTTAATGCTGGCCCCATTAACACAAAGTAACTCTTAAACTATGAAAAAATAGCCTCTCTTACTAGGTCCCATAAACAGAATCTAATAATAGGGGCTATCTTGTATTAATCTTTACCGATATTTCCGATAAATTCCGACTAAGCGGCCTAGGACTTTACAATCCGGAACCAAAATTGGCTCCATGGAGTCATTTTCAGGCTGGAGGCGAATGTGATTCCGTTCCTTATAGAAGGTTTTGATCGTGGCTTCATCTTCGATCAAGGCAACGACGATTTCTCCGTTGCTGCAGGTTTCGGTTTGTTCAATGATGGCCATATCGCCATGGTTGATGCCAGCGTTGATCATGGATTCACCGATAACATTTAAAATGAATAAGTTCTTATCATGTTTGACAAAGTGAATGGGCATAAGAAAGTGATCTTCGATGTTTTCCTGGGCAAGGATGGGGATACCCGCTGTAACTCGGCCGATCACCGGGATCCGGATCATTTCAGGTCCGGAATTCAATTCGGGTATTTCCAACGCCCTGGGTTTAGTAGGGTCGCGCCGGATCAAGCCCTGCTTTTCTAAATTTTGCAGGTGGTTTTGTACAGATGAGGTGGATCTTAGGTCCACTGCATCACAAATTTCACGGACTGACGGGGGATAGCCCTTAGTTTCTGTATAAGACAACAGGAATTTATAGACTTCTCGCTGTTTTTCTCCCTTACCGGACATGCGGACACCTCTTTTCCTTAATTTACCTTTATTGTAGCATAATCTTTTTGAAAAACAAACACTTGTTCAGTAAATACGTTCTAATTTGTAGGATCTGTTAAAACTTCAAAGGCTGTCCCGGTGGGTTTCTATGCAAACTTTCTTTGAACTGACTGTACCTTGGACCAAGGATTTACTATAATGAAATTAGACACATTAATAGAAATAACCAAGATAAAATTTAACGCAACCTAGGCTAACGCCAAGTATGATGAGACGTTCGATGATCGAACTAGATCATGAGATTGAAACTAGGCATACATTACCGTTAAAATTTACAGACTAAAGAATTACAGGAGGAAACTGATGTCAATTCATATCGGTGCTAAACCAGGGGATATTGCAGAAACTATTCTATTGCCGGGGGACCCCTTGCGGGCTAAATTTATTGCTGATACATTTTTGGAGGATGCTGTCCTTTTCAATGAAGTCCGGGGCATGCTCGGCTACACCGGAACCTATAAAGGGGTACCGGTATCAGTCATGGGAACGGGGATGGGCATCCCATCCATATCGATTTACGTCCATGAACTGATCCATGACTATGGTGTTAAGAATCTTATCAGAGTCGGTTCAGCCGGCGCCATTGTCCCCAACGTCAAAATTCGTGATATCGTCTTGGCTGCCTCAGCGTCTACGACAAATGGGTTCAACAAGAATCGCTTCCGGGGATTTGATTATGCACCAACGGCTTGTTTCAATTTATTGACCAAAGCACATCAGTCAGCGTTGGAACTGGGGTTGGATCCTAAAATTGGAAATGTTCTCTCATCGGATCTGTTCTATGACGAAACCAATTCCCATGAACTGTTTGCCAAAGCCGGCACCCTCTGTGTTGAAATGGAAGCGGCCGGACTTTATACGGAAGCAGTTATGGCCGGAGTGCGCGCTCTGGCGATCCTAACTATTTCCGATTCCATTGTAACGGGAGAAACCACAACTTCCGAGGAACGGCAGAAAACCTTCACGGATATGATGAAGATCGCGTTAGAGACAGCCCTTAAAATGAATGGAGCCCAGTAGAGTCAATATGGATTTAAATTGACCTTTTAAAATGATTATGATCAAACCGGCTGAAGGACAGTTGCCTTCGGCCGGTTTGATTTATGTGAAGTTATTTTATTTTGGTTTAGTCAGATCTTCCCAGTCAGCAATATCCCGAAGGGGATTGGATTCAATGGAATCTCTGAGCTGTTCATTGTCGACGTGAGTGTAGATCTGAGTCGTCGATAGATTTTCATGGCCCAAGATGGCTTGAAGTGACAGGATATCCACATTGCCATGTTTATACATTAAAGTGGCTGCGGTGTGTCGTAATTTATGAGGAGTATAATTATCACCGGGGATCCCGGCGTTGGCTACATGCTTTTTGACGAGCCGTTCCACAGTTCGTTTACTGATGGGGCGCTTGTGGTTGGATAAAAACAAAAAGTCTTTAAATTCAGGCAGGACACCATCCAGACTGATGGTCCGCAGGTGATTATCAAGAGCGGCTTTGCAGGCTTTATTAAGATAGACCGTTCGCTCTTTGTTTCCTTTACCGACGATTCGCAAGGTATCTTCCCGGATCATATTCCGCCGGATCGAAATCAATTCGGAGATCCGCATACCGCAGTTTAAGAAAAGCGTCAGCATAGCGTAATCCCGGTAATAATCTTGGCTGGTTTTATCCATGGACTGAAGCAATCGAACCGACTCATCCAAACTTAAATATACCGGATTACGTTTGCGGATCCTGGGCGACTCTAAGTCGGAAGTCGGGTCAAATTCAATGAGGTGAGCTTTACCATGTAAGAATTTAAAGAAAGATTTTAAGGATGCCACTTTTCGAGCTCGGGCATAGGCGCTATTTTCCCGTTGTTTTTCGACAAAGGATAAAAATGCATAAAGGTTAGGCAGGGTAATCTCCCGATAAAAAGCATCTTCAATGGTGGATAAATCAATTTCTTCAAATTCAGAATCGCTGGAGACTTTTCCTTTATAAACTAAGAGAAATCGAAAGAAAACAGTCAGATCATAAGTATAAGCCGCCACTGTCGCGGGACTCTTGCCTTTGATGGTTTGTAGGTAAGAACAAAACTCCTCGACTCGGGGTGGCAGATGTAAGGGCTTTTCTGGTACAATGTCATATTTTGCCATAGGATCACCTCAATAATAGGATAGCAGATTAAATCCTAAAAGAATTGTTTCGCGACATAAAATATTTTAGTTCAAGCAGTTGTCCTGATCGAACTCCCCAGTGACCCGAAGTTTTGAGCTAACCTGAAGATTTGATTCCAGCTGTTTGGTATTTTGGCCAAAAACAAAAAAGAGTCGGGGATTGGGTAAACAAATTCTAAACCTCGTTAAAAAGCCGGATTGTCATGCGATAATAGGTTTATAGCGAAACATAAGGAGGTTCAACATGGGCATAGGCAGGAAAGTAAGATTATTAACGGATTCGACC
>JBAQDU010000113.1:0-23200 GCA_049294805.1 Clostridiaceae bacterium | reverse complement strand
CAAGGTCAAAAACACATCCCGCCAGTAATGAAATCGAGAGTGTCATAATTATAGTATTGGCCAATAGAATTCTTTTACTCATTGATATTGCCCTCCTCGATGTTTGGTAAATAAAATATAGCAAATTTCTAATTTTATTGGGTTACGAATTGAAGAAGGGCTGATAAATTCATAAAAAGTTAGTCTTACCAAACCTTTTTGAAAATAGCAAA
Source organism: Clostridiaceae bacterium (assembly GCA_049294805.1). GTDB lineage: Bacteria > Bacillota > Clostridia > Clostridiales > Clostridiaceae > JG1575. The sequence goes on along the minus strand of JBAQDU010000113.1, from coordinate 22,988 downwards.
AAACCGACCAGACTTAGATCCGCAGATTTTAGCCTGGTCGGTTTTTAACTATTTATGGTCTGATTAACAGATTTCAGTCTCTACCGCCAAGAAGCCGGCTTTGCCCAAAATTGCCTGAGATTCAGCGATTTTATCTTCCGGAACCAGTAAGACTGGTCCTGTGCAGCCCATTCCGGACTCGGCATAAATTCCGCCAGCCCAGACGATTTGAACAGCATCTTCCAACTCCATGATGTCGATGCCGGTAATGGATCCAGTAACTGGAACTTTATCCGGTGCCTTCACTGCTGGGGCATCAGCTTTATCAGCTTTCTTCTCGTCTTTCTTGACGAGGCTCAGCCAATCCAGTGCCTTGAGTTTTTTGAATTCTGCTGCAGCGATCTGGTTGATCCCGCCGTTAACGACGTCATAACCATACTTAATGGCGTTAGCGATGACTGGGATGCCTGATGCTCTGGAGAGGATCAAGACGTTACGGTCATAGCCTTCACCGATACCTGGGCCATAAGCCGATCCGGTGGTTTCATATTTTCCGCCTGAAGTGAAGGAGGAGAATAATTTGATCAATAGGTTTCCGGTCAAGGTGTCGGTTACGACAACGTCAACCGCTCCCATGAGCAGATCGTTTCCGCGCAGAACGATTCCGCCGTCAGCGCGCTCGGATTCACCGAACTCGATGTCATAGCCTTTGGCTTTCAGGTTCTTTAAGACAATTTCAACAGCTCTGGCACCATCTACGTTTAAAATACCGACTTTGGGATGTTCCACACCGGCAGCTTTTGCGGCGATGATCCCGTAAATGGCGTTTTTGACCATTCCTTCGACCCGGTGGGCAGAAGATGTTCCGGTGGTGGTAGCAATGTAGACTTCCCGGCCGTTGGCTGGAGCCACTACTTTACCTACGGTAGAAACACCGATGGGGAAATTGTAGTGCATGGTGACACAGGCTTCAATATTCTTTGAATCCAGTGCTTTTTCCATGGCCTTATACTGCTCATCTTCGGTATCAGCCACGATGGTTTCAATTCCAGTATCATTGGCTGGTCCGATCAATACGATATCGATTTGGGGGAACTGCTTTTTGGCAAGTAAGGCACCCTTTAACATGGCTGCCTCACCGTGTTCAGATCCCAATGTGGTCAATCCGATGCGGTGTCCGCCCAAACTCTTGCCTGTTTCCAGGGCTTCCGCTATTTCAAGGAATGTCCTGGAGATCAATTTTCTCTCATCCATTCCTCTATACCTCTTCTGACAGACTTTCTGCCAGCTTTCTCATGGCATCTGCAATCAGGCTCTTGACCTTTGATTCATCCATGGTGGATCCGCCTTCAGCAGTTCCTTGTGGTTTGCCGTCGTTGCGTTCCATGATGAACGATACACCATCAAAGAGATTGGTCATTCTTCCCAGGAACAGGGAACCCTTACCAATAACCATTACTTTATTGATGCTGCCGGTTGTCAATTCGTCAATGGCATAGCCAATGATCGGTACACCTGATGGAATATGACCCTGGGTAGGAGCAAATCCGGGTACACCGTGTTCAACGATGAAGTTATTAAGCTCAGATTTTTCAAGATCCCCGCGTTTAACAGCCAGGGCGCCGATCATCTTGTAGTTAGCCGTCGGAACGTCTCCAGCTCCGGCTGGTTTTGTGATATCAGGATTCTGCATTTCAGCAGAGTATTTGTCAATGTCCGTGATCTTAAGTCCGGCCTTGTCCAATGCAAGGGTAACTAACGAGGAGATGACAGCCTGTGGTGAGGAACCAGTTGCAACCGTATGTCGGCCGGTTGCTGTCATGTTGACCACTGGTGATACACCATCATCCTGTGAAACTAAAACAGCGAATCCGCCCAGAACATCTTCCAAAACGGGAAGACCCTTCTTGACATGATCCTTGGCATTCATACCAAGCTTGGCAGTTGCGCCGCCAGCTACGACCAGAACACTCTTGTAGGTGCCTGAAGCAACCAATGATGCCGCATGGATCAAGGAATGGGTTGGGGCCGCACAGAAGCCTCTGATATCTGAACCGGTTGCATTCATCAGTCCGGATTTTTCAGCAATGGCTTTTGCAAAATTTCCGCCGCCTCTTTGGTTCATATCGCCGCAAGCTTCTTCCGAGCACTCAATGACATATTCAACGTCCAATGGGTTTGCATTTGATTTTAAGAACAACTCACGGGCAGCGATGATACCGGATGCTTTAACAACCAGGTTTTCAAAAATAATATGAGCCGTCAGGTTTAAGTCAATGTCATGCGCTTTCTTGATACAGCCGACTACTTTACCTTCATGGATCAATGGTTCCGCATGATTTGCCAGCTGCTTATCAATATCGGCTTGATCTGCCCCATCTTTTAATATCGCCAGATCTTCGTCATTATAAAGAGGGTTCTTGGCCATTACTTCTTTGATATTAGCCGTGAACTCTTTTGTCAGAAAAACTAGGTCGAATGCGTCAGATACTTTGAGCATTGCGATAAATTCGTCCTGAGGAACGATTGAACCATATTTGCCTTCTCTTTTGCCTTCAACCGGGGTATTGCACCATGGTTCAGGAATATCACGAAGGGCTTCGGGTTTCATGTTGCCGATGTATACCTGATTAGGGGCATAATTAACAACTTCCTCATAGGTTCTGATTTTGGATTCGATCGTTTTAAGGAATTCAGAATCAGGATTGGTGATCTTTTCAGTCATTACGGTCGTGCCATTATGCACGATCATATCAGGTGTGCTAATCAGGACAAAGCTTGCACTACTAATTACAGGTCTCATTCAGGTACCTCCAAATTTGGTTTCCATCGAGTATTTTGATTTTTGTTCAGATATAAGTTGGTTCATTTCCAACTTTATTGTACATTATAACTGATCGCTTATTTAATAACCAATTATTAACCATACTAGTAAATAAACTGGACAATGATCCCCGGGATCCATTGATCAATCGATATTTACTGCACTATGAAATTTAGCTTATTTTGAAATTTTAGCTGCACGAAACTCATGCAGCCATAACCTCCTGGATCCAGCATTGGGTAAGACTGGGTCCATTTATTTCTAGACGTCGAACACTGTCTGTCCGGTTACTTCTGTTTCCAGTGACTTCAAAGCAGCTTCAACCAATTTCCGGCGGAGGTGCTTTTCAGCGTCAGCTGTTAAGGATGGATTTCCCAAAGGATGCGGGATCGCGATCGTCGGGATGATCCGGTTAGCACCAACTGTCAGTGAAATCGGAACTACAGTACACATATGAGTTACTGGCAAGCCAGCTCTCTCAATTTCTTTTACCATTGTTGCACCGCAACGTGTACAAGTTCCTCACGTACTGGTTAGGATAACGGCGTCTACTCCGTCAGCCTTCATTTTCTGTGCAAATTCAGCTGCAAATGCTTTGGAGTTATTAACGGAAGTTCCGTTACCAACTGTGGAATAGAATTTATTGTAAAGTTTGCCGATTTTGCCTTCTTTTTCCAAGTCGCGCAGTACGTCAACTGGAAGTACCCGGTCTGGCACATCATTGCAATAAGTCGGGTCAAATCCGCCGTGAGCAGTTTCCCACTTATCAGCAGTCAATCCGTCAAGGCCAGCTATGTCATATTCGCCATACTTGGAAGCAGACGAAGATTCAATGTGGTCAGGATTTCCCTTAGGAACGATACCACCGGAGGTGACTAGAGCGATGGTTGCTTTTGTAATATCCTTGACTGCCGGATTTGGATCAACCCGATCGAATTCAGGCATTGGATATTCGGTAGCGTATTCTTCACCCTTGATCTTTTTAATGAGCATGTCAATGGCCCGAGTTGAACCTCTTTTATCGACAAATTCATTGATCCGGACACCCTTTGAGAAGAATCCGTCCACTTCAGAATCAAGGTCTTCCCCTGCAACATACTTCTTAGCAAAGGCTGCAACTGCCGGAAGGGCCGCTCTCATACCTGCTGCTGAGTTGGATGTCTTAACGATGTAGACTTTCTTTCTGAAGACGTCAACACCTGGGTTTTCTTCATACATTGCTGTAAATGCTTTGATTTTGAGCTCTTTTTCAACATCTGAAGTTACAGTGGCTGCTGCCATTCCGTAGCGTCCGGCGTTGAAACAAGGTCCTGCAATTACTAGATCAGGTCCGAACGACTTGATCATATCTAAAACTTCTACTCTAGCTGTATCAAGGTTCTCGTTGAAGTATGAGTCACCGCAAACAATTGCGCCGACTATTTCAGTGTCTTCTCCGAGGAGCTTTGCCAGTTGGACTGAAACCGGTGGAAGTTTTTCCAGAATCTGTGGTTTTACATCTGCCTTTTCTTCTCCGCCTATACCAGCGAAGAACTGGTTCAGATAGTGTACTACTTTGAGTTTACTCATGTTTCGTACAATTCCTCCTTTATTTTAATTAAGAACTTAATTTAGTCGTTAAACTTTCCATATTGGCTACGGATTCCCTGCATCATTTCGATGATATCATCAACTTCAAGGACCATTTCCATCATTCCGATCTGATCGTCGTAGACGTCAGCTGGAACTTCATCTTTAAACTCAGGTTCAACACAGTGATATACTCTTAATCCAAGTTCGACTCCTGCTAAAGGTCCTGCAAATGTAGGATCTCCAGCTGTGACTGTTTCTGCTGCCAGACCGGCAGATTCGGCTTCTGATGCACCAATGAGTACCACGACATTCTCTGGTCCGAATTTTTCGGAAGCTTCGAGAACTCTTTTCTGGTTTTCAAGGTCCATAGCGCCTGCAGCGGTTCAGACGAAACACTCAGTGGAGGCAAAGACGACTTCACAGTCGATATCTTTTAAACACTCGGTGATAGCTGGTGCTGGTACACCGTCTCTATCTCCGATTACGATGATCTTTTTGCCATCATAACGGCTCATAAATAGTTACTCCTTTGTTATATAAATTGTTGTCTTAATTTTTGTGCGGTTTGGTTTTGCTGAAAAATTATGGCAAAACCACAGGATTATCTCGTTCTGGCAGTGAGTTTATTGAACCCAACTTCAGAAGTTGCACCGGTAATGAACTGAATTTCACCTTCGATGGTTCCGTCGCCTCTTAAGGATTCGTTGTGTCCGCCAGCGATGATATTAACGAAGTTAACATGACCGATGATTTTATCCAGCTTAGGCAAAACGATGGTCTGATTTGCATTTCCGCCGGTTACACAAGCATTGGCGATTGGATCTGCATCTGCCAGTGACTGGGAAGCTCCATCCTGACCGGCATATTCATCCGTCAGAATAACAGTTTTGATGCCCTTCTTCTCGATCTTCTTGCAGTTCATGATGAGGTCAGCATCCGGGTTACCGAAGCCTTCTTCTGAGATGATCGCAGCATCTGCACCGATCCACTCAACGAGCTTGGCTACCATGTTGGAATGTCTTTCCTTATCAGCCAGGTATACATTTTCATTGGTGATCACTACGCCCATGAAGTTGTAGTCGATGCCGTGGCGTTCGTACAAATCATGGATGACTGGGTTGTTCATATGAACATAGGTTGGGTTTTTGTCGCAGGCTGATACACAGTTTCCGGAAACAATTGCACCGTCCATTACTTCAGTCGGGTAGATGAATGTTGGGATGATCTTCTTAGCATCAACGCCATATACATATGTATCATGCAAAAGGCCCTGAGTCTGAAGCATATAGACATAGACAACTTTTGGTAAATTCGGATATTGAGCAGCTTGCTCCAATATCGGCTTTGTTTCATAGGTTTTGATCTCGTCCGGTTCGATATTACGGCCGGCTTCAGCCAAATATCTGGCGGCACGGTAACCAAGTAATCTGACGGCTTCCTCGTGATCATGCTGGAGAAGTCCTTCAATTGGTTCTGCCACGACAACTAAGTTGAGTGTCTTGGAGAATGGTGTGTAGTCTGCTCCGATTCCTGTCATGTCAATGATTCCTTCTTGGAATCCAACAATCTTTCCTGTAGTAACGACAGCCGCTCCCTTGAGAACATGTGTCCGGCCTTCTCCGACTTGATCAACCTTGGAAAGGAATCCAGGGAAAATGCCACCGTTTCCGGCAACTTTAACTCTGGGCTCAATTACATCTTTAACAGGTGTAATTCTGACGCTTTCGCCTGGCTTGGCAATGTCGAGGTCAACTGAAGCAATTTTCTCATCGGTGTGAATTGTTTTGATCATCTCATCTTTATTGATATAGAGGATCGAATTCTCCACCTTGGTCGTGTCTGCGAACTGGATATCCTTGATAAGGATATTTCCGATTTCTAGACGCATAGTTTTACCCCTCTCTTTGTGTTTTATTTCAAAGTCTGTCACACGGTTATGCAACGAACTTTTAATCGAATGAATGGTGCCCGGCCTTGTGAAAAAATCCATGGGCCGAGTTGATCCGGTGGCTGCGATCCCTACCGTCTCAAGGCATTTTTGATCAGGTCAAAATCTACAACCATGAAGTCTTCGCGCACCTGGTCTGTCCAATGGGGCAGAGCACGGTTTTGTTCAAACTTAATGAAAGTTGCAATGGCCTGTTCAATGAGCCACAGTGAATCCAGATCGTGAAGTGCTTCATGATCCAGGGCCAATGACTTATAAGGCGTTTCGTTGGGTTTGACGCTTCCCGACAAAGGGTGCGTCAACAGGATCTCACCCAGATGGATCTGATCTCTAGCCCGCTTCAAAACGTCCATATAGCCGAGTTGATCAATGTATTCCAGCTCAATATCGCGCTGGCCTTCGAAGAAATCCCGAACCATCGGGTTGTTAGTGATCAGTTTCATTTGAATACTCCATTCCTGTGCAAACAGTGAGTCTTAAAAATAATAAAAGGAAAACACCGCCGTGTTTCCCCAGTTTAATCAAGGTACTGTCCAGCAGGAATATTTGAACCTGAGAATTTCATACACAAACCCACGCAGGTTTATAATTTGTCCCTTCGGCGTTCCTTCAATAAGGAATCTCTCTTCCAGCTTTCTTCCAGATGTATTAAGTTTTTAAACTCTACATAAGTAATGATTGGTGTCTTCTCGCAAAGCTTAAAATTAAACCATCTCAAATCCACTTTTACATAACCTACATTTCATTTCCATAAATATAATAGCATACTTTGACTTTTTTTTATTAAACTTTTGAAAAATTTCCCGGTACTCCCGGTGTTGTTTAGCAAAGTAATGGTTTACCGGCAGTAAATTACGAATCTTATCGTCGTTTTCCGGCTTATCTGTTAAGTTTTCAGGGAATCCCTAAAAAAAATTCGAATCATTTCAACTTGTCGTTTTGACAAAAACATTTTTTGATTTTTGTATATTAATATAGGATGCTTAGTTTTTAGTACAGTGAATTTACGTTCATATCATTCCATCAGAAATAATTACCATTCACATATTGACTAACCCGCTATTCTGATTTACAATTCTTAGGTATGGGGGTGGATGAGTTCTGGTGTGCTCTCTGGTCTTCAAAACCTGTATAAGGGGTTAAGAGCCTCTTGGGTGGGTTCGATTCCCACACATCCCCGCCAGTTTGATTTTAATTGCTCCGGTTTTTTGCGCACACGTAAAAAATGCCGGGGCATTTTTATTGAACGGATCCTTATTGTTATATTTACCAAATCAGAAAAGTAGTACAATTTCATTATAGCACTTTTGTGAATGATTACAGTGCGATTGATGACAAAAGGGTTTGTCCCATGGGACAAACCCTTTATTTTTTGCCTAAGTTTGTTAAATTAAACGCATTGTTTATCAGTGAAACTTCAGCTGTACTTTCCTACTTTAACATCTCTAGAGCCTTCTTGAGGTAGTCCCAAGTTCTCTCCACGGAGGAAATGCTCATATGTTCCTGTGGGGTATGGACGTCGTAGAGATTGGGTCCAAATGAGATCAAGTCAATTTTGCCATCAAACTTTTCACTAAACAATCCACACTCAAGACCGGCATGAATGGCACTGATCTCCGGTTTAGCACCATAGAGCTCTTCATACGCTGCCATAAAGACATCTCTTAACTCCGATGTGGGGTTATACTGCCATTCCGGATATTCAGAAGCAAATTCAACTAAGGCGCCGGTTGCTTCGGCAATTAAACTCATCTGATTGGCAACTTCGACCTTTTGCGACCGCACGGAACTACGGATGGTGTTTTCAAACGTCACTTGATCAGCTTCTGTGCGCAGAACACCCAAATTATTGGACGTCTGGACCAGTCCCGGGATCGCCATACTCATATTGATCACACCGGTGGGGACGATCGAGAGGATCTCGACTAAGCGATGGGTCGTGGCTTTGGAGAAGACGCGGCTGACTTTTTGCTCGTTTGGTGATTGAACCAACTTAATGCCTTCATCCACCCCCTGCAGTTCATTTAAGAGAATTTCAGTCCATTTGGTCAACTTCTCGGCCAAGATTGGCTCATCGGCCGGTTTGACCAAGAGCGAAAGGGTGGCACTTCGAGGGATCGCATTGTGCTTGGATCCGCCGTCGACGGCGACTACGGCAAGGTCTAAGGCTGATTCCAGATCAAACAGGATCCGCCCCATGATTTTATTGGCACTTCCGCGCTGTTTGTCGATTTCCATTCCGGAGTGACCACCGGATAGTCCATCAATTTTAACATCAACTCCATGATAGCCCACCGGCGCAGCTTCCCATTCAATGGGTAACTTTAACGTGGCACCGATCCCGCCGGCGCAGCTAACCAATAGCTTACCTTCTTCTTCGGAGTCGATGTTGATCAAACGGCGGCCGGATAAAAGGGAAGCATCCAGTGCAAATGCACCATCCATTCCGGTTTCTTCAGAGGTCGTTACTAACAGTTCAAGGGGTGGATGGGCGATGGAATCCGATGCCAAAATGGCAAGACCGTAGCTCACCGCAATTCCGTTGTCGGCGCCCAGGGTAGTTTTGTCAGCATAGACAAAATCATCCTTGACGATAAAGGCAATGGGATCGGCTAAAAAGTCATGATCGACATCGTCTTCCTTCTCCGGAACCATATCCATGTGACCTTGGAGAATGACCGGGGCTGAATTCTCATAACCGGCGGTTCCGGCTTTTTTAATGATGACATTTAAAGCCTTATCCTGGATAACTTCCAAGTTGTGATCCTGTGCAAACTTTACCAGCCAGTCGCTGACTGCCTGTTCATTGCCTGAACCTCGGGGGATCTGGTTCATCTGTCTGAAATATTCAAATACCTGCGGACACTTTGTGTTTTTCATTTCTTCCATGTTTATACCCACCTTTTCTTGATTTTCCAATCAAAGTTTATTGTTACTTCTCTAATTTTTAGAATCTGTGAGATCCGTTTGTACTTTCTAATCCAAGCCCACCGGCTTTGCCTACTTTAGTTTAACTATGAGTCGAAGGCCAAAGCCCCTGCTTAACGATTTCGCTCGGGCCAAATGACAAAGGCTAATAGCTTATTTTATATAGCTACTAGCCTTTTTGGGATTGATTGCCGACGGCCAGACTGCCGTTGACTAAAGTTTTATAGCATTGGATCCAGCTTTATTATTGATCGGTCATTTCGCCGGTCAATTTTTACGGTTTTTGAACTTGTTCGATATACTGTACCGACTGCTCCAAATACTTAAGATACACGGTCAGCCGATCATAGAGCGGCTCGATCGCCGGACCGAAATGGTCTTTCAATTTAAGGCCCAAGTCCGCCACCGTCAATTCACCGTTGATGTTCTTAAAAACAAAGCTGCCGTAATCATCCAATTCCGTCTTCTTATGTTCCGGGATCCGGAACTTCAAACGGCGGAACAAACCTTGGATCTTATGATCTTGCTTTTCCATAACGGTGATAATTCCCGCCTCATCTTCTGATAAGGTGATGCGGTCGGTCAATTGAAAGACCGCATCCAGGGTTAACCCCGCCTTATTTTCTGTTTTTTTACTTTTTGCCATTCTTTACGCCGGCATTGAGCAAGGTCAATCCAGTCATTACAATAAGAATGACCAAAAGGATCCATGCCATGCTGTTTGTAGCAGCAAAACCTGTAATATCGCTCCGTTTAATGACACCGGTCACTTGGAGGATGATACCAATTAGTCCGATGATGGATGAACCGGCGACCAGACCAGCTGATAAGCTGATACCGTTGGAAATTTTTGCTTCCTTATCTGGTTCTGATTTCGACGTTTTCTCGATGAACAACCGAACCAACGCACCGATCAGGATAATGGAAGTAGTTGCAATGGGCAGGTAGAATCCGATGGCAACAGTCATTACGGGCAGGTTAAGTAAGAAGAAGAAAACTCCCATTACGATACCGACAATGATCATTCCCCAAGGCAATTTACCGGAAATAATACCTTCGGTTAAGGTCGCCATCAGGTTAGCCTGGGGTAGTGCAAACTGAACATTTTCACCTGTCATAACGAGCTGATCGGCTAACAGAATGATGGTTCCAACTACTGTTACGACACCCGCAATGGATGCAATGGTCAGATACTTGGACATTTCATTCTTGCTTCCGCCTAAAATGAAGCTAACTTTCTGAGACTGCGCATAACCACCCGCCATGGCAATGGCGGTAACGATGAAGGATCCGAACAACAGCAGTGACTTGTTATTTTCTGGTGTAGTCCACTTGAAGCCAAGGAACAACAGAGTGACTAAAACTAAAGAAGCAATGGTCATTCCAGAAACAGGCAGGTTGGACGTTCCCACAACACCGGTCAATCGACCGGATACGATGGCGAAGAGCATAGCCAGAACGACGGACAAGATACTTGCAATGATGGCCATTGTGATATTTCCGTTGGAAATGATGAACCCTGCGCCAAAGGACAGGATGATACCAGCGATCAAGATCAACCGACCAATGCCTGAACCTTCTTCAATTCCAGCTGCATTGTTCTTAGCGCCCAGCGTTTTCTTAATGGAAGTTATGATGGTTGGGATCAGCTTGATGGCGCCGATCAATCCACCGGAGAGCATCATACCAGCTCCGATGTAGCGGAGGTAGCTTCCATAGATCTGACCAACCTTCATGGCATTGACGGCAACTCCGGCATTGTTCCATACCGTTACACCGTCGCCGGCAAACTGAGCGAAGTATCCAACCAATGGAAGGACTGCAAAGTTAGCCAGGATGGAGCCTGCGAACATCATTAGAGAAACATTTAATCCGACAATGTAGCCAATACCTAACAGCATTGGGGAAACTTCAGTTTCCATTCTCCATTTGTAGAATGTTTCGTTGGAGTAGGCAATGACATTATTTACTTTATTTAAGAATGAACCTGTGAATAACGTAATGAGACCACCGATTCCGAACCCAATTCCCATGTACTTGATGGATTCACCCATACCTTCTGAAGCAACCAGTGTTTCAGAGATCGCCATGGATTCAGGGTACATTAGTTTACCGTGCTCATCGATCAACAGATAGTCATGAACTAAAGTGGACGCACCGATTCCGAATAGAACACCGGCGATACCGACTGCCACGCCTTCTATGAAACTGATCTTGCCGCCGATGAGAAGAACGGCTGGCAATACGAAGATGAGGCCTGAAGCCACGGATTCTCCGCCTGAGGACATACCCTGGAGAAGGTTCTTACCAAGAATACCCTTCTGTTTGGCAAATGCTGCGATAATTGCTGATCCAAGGATCGATCCTGGGATACCGGCTGCAACGGTCAGACCGGATTTCATTCCGGAGTAGGCGGTGGAAGCTGCAAAAAGAATAGCAAGTAAAATACCGGCAATCATTACAACTGTATTGCCACCCAGTTTATTGCCTGTGGTAATGTACGGTGTATACTCTTTGCCACCAATACCGCCGTAGGCTTCTTTTGATAATTTATTGTCCATGTGTGTCCTCCTAATTTAATGAATCTCTATGAACAATGGAAGTATAGCACCCCCGGCGCATACCTTAAATCGAGCAAATTCATTAAATTCGTAATTCGAGGACAATAATGTCTGTTTGTTTATTTATGACGGAATTTTTGATTGTGAATAATCAAACAGCCATTCCTTCAAATTTACCAAATGACGCATTTCAGACTTTTTCATCAGCCATTACCACTTAAATAAACAGGTCGTCCCAGAGCCGCTAAACCGTCAACAATTGGAACGGTTTGGTCGAATTACAGTATTCCCCTATTATTTAAAATTAGAAAAAATTGAAGCTTTCCTCCCCTTATTTTTCACATTATTGAATAAATTTCCCGAGGACACTGTCCACGGGAAATTTTTCAGTTTCATTTTTGTTTTCTGATTTTTGGCCTGTTTTTATCAATTGTGTTTTTTATTCCCATTTATATTATCGAAATTAGAAATCTTCAACAAAATACACCGGGACAATTCCTAACGAAACCCTTTAACCTTGGCACAATTCCCAATTTAAAAACCCACCCGCCTAGCCATTAAACAATCAAACCAGTCCGACCCCATCTCAGCCTGTATGACCATCGTGATCGCCCCCTTTGGAACATCGTTTTTCAAAACAGGTTCTTAGCAATTTCCGGCTCTACAATTTATGGTGATGGTAGGTAATCACCAGCCCTTTTTTCGTTTTAACAATTTTCGCTTACGATCATCCTTTGTCCCACTTCTTCAGCCACGAAAAGGGCAGGATCGATTTGATCCTGCCCACGCTTGCCCTATTGATGATTTGGTCGGTTATTTTGAGGCTTCTTTTAATGCTAGTTTTACCGCGTCAACTATTTTTGCCAGATCGCCATCTAGGAGGGTTCTAACATCCATTTCAAACCGGTCTTTATGGATCTTTCCAATGACGTGGTATTTTCCGGTGCGCATCCTGCGCTCAAAATCATTGAGACTCATGTTCATGGGGACGATGGTGACTGCCCGGGAGGGTAATTGCTCCTGAGGCAATGAACCGCCCCCCACTTGAGAGGTCACATTCACAACATCCAAGGTCGCTGTTTTAACTTTGCGCAAAAGGATCCGATAGAGAACTTCGGCCCGATCGGCTAATTCTTCCATGGGCGTTGTCAGCATCCGCATCGTCGGAATTAAGGTCATTGCCCGTTCGGGATCAAGATACAGCCGCAAAGTAGCCTCAAGAGCTGCAATGGTCATTTTATCCACACGCAGAGCCCGGGTCATCTGGTTGTTTTTCATGGCTTGAATGTACTTTTTCTTGCCCACGATAATTCCTGCCTGAGGTCCGCCTAGTAGTTTATCTCCGGAGAAAGTCACTACATCAACCCCTTTGGCCAAAGTATCTTTGACAGTGGGCTCGTAGATCAGTCCATACTCCGTCAAATCTACAAATAAACCGGAACCCAGATCATCCATCACCGGAAGGCCATGTTTTTTGCCCAGGGTCACAAGTTCTGCTGAATCCACGCTTTCGGTGAACCCAACGATGTGGTAGTTGCTGGTATGAACTTTAAGCAACAGTCCGGTTTCTTCGTTAATGGCATCTTCATAATCAAACAGATGGGTTTTATTGGTCGTGCCGACTTCTTTTAAGACCCCACCCGACATCCTTAACACATCGGGGACACGGAAGGAACCACCGATCTCCACCAGTTCCCCCCGGGATATGATGGCTTCCTTTCCTTTGACCATGGTATTTAGGGCCAATAAAACTGCCGCTGCATTGTTATTGACGACTAATACATCCTCGGCTCCGGTCAATTCTTTGATGGTGGATTCCAGATGAGTATAGCGGGATCCCCGTCGACCGGTTTCTAAGTCATATTCCAGATTATTATAGGAAAAAGCGGCATCGATTAAGGCATCTTTGACTACTTCCGGTAAGAGGGATCGGCCTAAATTCGTATGGATCACGGTTCCGCTGGCATTGATCACTTTTTTCAAGGAGGTCTCATGGTCCGCCATGATCCGGGAAATCACTTTATCGATGATGTCATCTTCCCCATACGGCACAAACTCCGGATCGTCCTTCCTTGCTAAATATTCTTCCCGCAGGGTTGCCAATGCGTCCCGCATCGAATTTTTAATTCGGGTTGCCGGAATCGTCTCATTCATCGCTTTGAGCTTTTCATGCTTAAACAGCTCATCCACCGAGGGAAGCATTCTCATGATGTTTATTTTTGCCAATTTAGTACGAGCCTCCTATTTGTTCTTGAATTAAAGTAAGGGCAGTCAATGCCTGCTGAATATCTGCTGGGGTGTTGAAGGTTGAAAATGAGAAGCGCAGGATCCCCTGCTCCACCGTTCCCAAGGCTTCATGGAGCCGTGGTGCACAGTGTGCTCCGGGGCGAACGGCGATTCCATATTCCTCATTGAGGATGGCGGCTACTTCAGCCGAGGGGAGGTCGCCCAAGTTGATGCCAATGACCGGAGCCCGGCCGGCCAAGGTCAGATCGCCATACGTTTTAATGGCGGGGATGCGCGCAAGGCCTTGGATAAATTGGCGTTCCAACTCGGCCAGCTTGGTTTGGATCGCCGCCCGCCCCATCTGCTGGACATAGGCCAGGCCAGCCGTCAAGCCGGCAGCGCCCGGGGTATTTAACGTACCGGATTCCAGTACATCCGGCATGGTGGCCGGATGCTCGTGGAGGAAGGAATGCGATCCGGCTCCACCGGAGAAAACGGGCTGAAACTTCACCGCCCCATTGACTGCCACGATCCCGGTCCCCTGGGGGCCATATAAGGACTTATGACCGGTGGTACAGAGGACATCGATGCCCAGTTTTTCCATATTGACATCCAGGACACCAGCCCCTTGCGAGGCATCTAAAAAGAATTTGAGGCCATGTTTGGCACAAAAATTGCCGATAAACTTTAAATCCGTGGGATTCCCGGTGACATTGGAAGCCGCCGTGATGACCACTGCCTTAGTCTGGGGTTTGAGGAAAGCTTCAAACTCCTCATACCGCAGCCTGGCCTGATCATCGATCCCCACAAAATCCACCGTGACACCAGTCTTCTCCAGCTGATACAAGGGGCGCAGCACGGAATTGTGCTCGGTAAGGCTGGAAATAATATGATCGCCTGGATTAAAGTAGCCTTTGAGGACCCGATTTAAGCCATCGGTGGCATTTTGGACCAAGGCGATGTTTAATGGGTCGGCCACCCCAAACAGATGAGCTGCTGTTTCCCGAAAATTGTAAATTTTACGAAAGGCATTCACCGCATAGTCGTGTGCGCCCCGGGCCGGATTCCCCAGATCCCCGCCGGCGATGGCTTCATAAACGGCAGTGGCAACTGACAAAGGCTTGATTGCCGTTGTAGCGGCATTATCCAGATAAATCATGAATTCTTAAACTTCCTTTCCGGTCAGGACCCTGACGTCTTCCTGACGTAATGTAATACCCAGCTTATCATAAAAATCTAAGAGGGCCACCGCATATTTTCGAGAAGTACTGAGCATATCTCTAAATTCGGCCAATGAGATCGATCCATTGGCTTTGGCATGGGCCAACATCAGGGCCTTGGCTTTTTCATAGTACTCGCGATGCATGACAATGTCTGAGTCTAGCCGGATCAAGCAGTCATCCATGGAATCCAGTACCGCCAGACACTTCTTATCGGGACAAAGTTCCTTCATCGGTTTAGGCGACCAGCCGCCGGCCAATAATTCTTTTTCGATCTGATCCCGGATCTTTTGCTGGTCCTTGGTATAGGCCACATTGAAATTAGGGGCTTTTGCCATAGAGCCAAATACCAATATAGTGCCTTCGGCGACTAGTTTCTCGACGATGAAATCATACTGTTTGCCCTTGGCTACGTATTTAATGCGGGATTTTAATTCTTCCCGGGGCATCCCGGCTTTTAGCGGTGCCTTTTGGTGGAAATCACCCAGGATTCGTAAGAACTCTTTGCGCATTTCCTCCAAACGGTCGGCTCCGATGTAGGATTGGCCCAGTTCGATCACCGCTCCCTGTGCCTTCATGTCCGCCAATTTGGCTAAAACCACGTCTTTTTCCCCTTGAACGTTATCTAAGATGACTTTTTCAGTCACCAGCGGTTCACTCCAGTTCATCAAAAAATCAGAAATGACAGCATCCAGATCGTTTTTGCCCCGCAGTTCCAGACCATGGATAATGGCCTCATCAAATCGGCCATGCTTGCCTGTCGATGGGTCTAAGATCTGACCGCCGCCCAATGTCACCATGGGTGAATAGGCTCTAAGGATCAGACGGTCACCCGGTTTTGCGGCAATTTCTTTTTCCATGCGCAATTGAACAAAGCCTTCTTCCCCATTTAAGATCTCTTCCTGACCCAACGGGACGACCCGAGCCATGACTTCATCCGTTCCAAGATAAACGCGAACCCGGTCCCATAGCCGAAGGGGATGACTATAATCTGACAACACTTTAATTTTAGCATCGGCAATAAACGATTTCGTCAGATTTCCGGGTGTGGTCAAAATATCGCCGCGATTAATATCGGTGACTTTCACCCCGGCTAAATTTAACGCGGTGCGCTGTCCGGCCTGGGCCAATCCGACATTTTTCTCATGGACCTGGATGTTTCGGACCTTGACCGGCAGTTCTTTGGGGTAAATGACCAGATCATGGTCATTGCGGATGGTCCCTTCCAATAAGGTTCCGGTGATGACGGTGCCGAACCCCTTGACGGTAAAGATCCGGTCAATGTTGAGCCGGGGCTCGGCGGTGATATTCATTGGTTTGACTCGATCCGCCAAGCGGTCGATGTTATTGACTAGTTCCGGTAAGCCTCGGCCTGAGATGGAGTCGACTCGAACGATGGATGCTGTTTCGATGGGGGTCCCCTTAAACTGATCCCGGATATCCTCTTCCATTAGATCCAATAGTTCTTCTTCCACAGTATCGGCTTTGGTCAAAACCACGATAAAATTCTCAATGCCCAACAGGTTCAAGATGTTGACGTGCTCGCGAGTTTGCGGCATAACGCCTTCATTGGCGTCGATCACCAATAAGATCAAATTGATGCCCTGAGCTCCGGCTAGCATGTTTTTAATAAACCGTTCGTGGCCCGGGACGTCAATGATGCCCACTCGGCGGCCGGAGGGCAGGTCAAAATAAGCAAATCCTAAATTAATGGACATGCCGCGGTCCCGTTCTTCCTGGGTGGTATCGGTTGAAATACCGGTCAATGCTTTGATCAAAGTCGTTTTGCCGTGGTCAATATGCCCGGCTGTGCCAATAATTATATTCGCCATTTATTTCTCCAAACTTTCCACGGTGCGTTTTATGCCGTCACGTCTTAGTAAATAGTAGCTGCCATGAACGTTGGCCTCGGACAGGATCCGGCGGACCAGAGGTTCAGCCTCCGGTTCGATCCGCAATGCCAGTCCGCAGCCGGCCGATACTTCAGGCGGTATGGGAATAAGTCGTGAGGCTATGCTCTCACGACCTGTTAATGTTTCGGATTTGATGGCATCATGGGTGGATTCAAATGCCACAATAATAAATACCTGCTCCCTGTGATCCATTAGGGTGTGACCACATTGCTGGTGCGCATGATCTCAACGATCCGGTACATATTTGTCACGGAACCGACGCCCAACTCTTGGGTGATGCCATAGAAATTCGCACACAGGCCGCAGGATAGGATCTCAACACCGCCCAATTCCAATGCCTTTAAGTCTTCCAGGCTTTTGGAGTTTTTATTGGTCAGAAAGACTCCGGAATTATAGAACAAAATAGCCGTGGGTAGTTCGTCCTGTTCTGCCAGGGCATAGATGAAGCTTCCGATGAGCTTTTTGCCCAACTCGGCATCGCCAGTCCCCATTTGATCGGAGCTGATCGCCACCACATAACCAGCCTGGGATTCCACTTTAGCCAAGGTCAAAGCGGCCACTTCGCCGTCGCCGCCAATGGTCACTTTGAATTCTGAATCCGATAATTTCACCACTGAATTGGTTAATTTCATCTGTGTGGCCATCTTAGACAGGTTTTGCGTCGCGATCTCATTATCCACGAGAACTACGACCCCGGACTTGCCTTCTTCTGATTTTAAAGCTTTCTTGGTTTCAATGACCGGTAATGGGCAAACTTTACCCATGGCATTAATTTCTTTCATTTTGATCTCCTTTATGATCGAGAACCGGGCTTTAGTCTAGTCCCAGTCCAATATTTGGCTCAATAATTATTTCTCGTTTGGGGTCAGCCTCTTTGGGGACGACTCGACCAACCACCACCGGCTGAAAGGGCAAGTCCGCCGTTTTATCCTTGATTTGCCGCCAGGCCTCCTCTGATAAGGCATAGAGTAAACCGCCGGAGGTCTGGGGATCATAGATGAGTTCCTCCGCGATGAAATCGTCTTTGGTAAAAGTCACAAATTCCGTCATAAAATTACGGTTTTTTTGACCGCCTTGGGTAATTAAAAATTCTCCGGCACATCGCTCGGCATCGGTTAAAGCCGGCAATTTGCTCCGGTCTATGACCGCACTAAACTTACCGGCCAGCATCTCGTGGAGGTGCCCGGCAAACCCGAACCCGGTTACATCCGTACAGGCATGGAGACTGGTCTGGGTAAAGACGTCCGATGCATAACGGTTAAGTGTCGTCATGGATTCAATGGCTTGTGTAAAAGCGGCTTCAGTGGTTTCACCCACGGACCAAGCTGTTGTGACAAGACCGGTTCCCAGTGGTTTGGTCAAGACCAATAGGTCCCCTTCGTAAACGCCGTTATTGGCCAATACTTTATCGGGGTGAACGATGCCTGTGACGGACAAGCCGTATTTAGCCGGCGTATCGTTGATGGAATGGCCGCCGCATAATACGCCGCCGGCCTCCATGACTTTTTCAGCACCGCCCCGCAGGATCTCGCCTAAGATCCGTAAGTCCTGGCGCTCAGGAAATGCTACGATATTCATCGCCGTCAACACCCGGCCGCCCATTGCCCAAACATCGGACAGGGCATTGGTGGCCGCAATTTTACCAAATAAGTAAGGATCGCTGACCATGGACGGGAAAAAATCCAGGGTTTGGATGATCGCTGTTTCGTCATTTATTTTATAGACTGCAGCATCATCACTGGAGTCAAAGCCGACAATTAAATTAGGGTCTGTATTGACAGGTAGTTTAGATACTAATTCTGATAGAGCACCTGCTCCGATTTTAGAGTCTCAGCCTCCACAAAAGGTAAGCTGACCGAATTCCGGATCAATCATATATATCATTCCATTTCTGAATTTCATAAAATTTTTACTGGTAACCCAGTCTTCCTCATTATAGCATTTTAAAACACACATTAACACTTTGCCCGGATTGTAGATCCCTTGGTATTCATTTAATAATAAATCACCCCCTCAACTACCTACCGTTTAGTTGCGCTGAAATGGTAAAATCCCGGTCAGTTGAATGGTCAGGATCCATTTAAAAATTAAGGAGCCTTGCCCCTTGATTTAAGGACTCTTACCTGGGGACCCACCCTTTTATCAAAACGAATGTCAAAACGAATTGTTTGCAATTAGTTAGCGAATATGGTAACTTAAGGTTATAATGTTATTAAAAGTAAGTATTGTATAGCAAATCATGAAAGAGAGGTGACCCAGATGAAAGAAGAGTTTCATATGTGCCCAAAGTACGAGAAATTGGCTACGTTCCTAGGAAAGCGATGGACCGGACTAATTTTAAGAGTTTTATTAGAAGGCGAATTTCGGTTCAGTGAGATCCTTGACTCGGTCCATGGACTGTCATCCAGATTACTGACTGAACGGTTAAAAGAAATGGAAGAAGCCGGCATCGTCTTACGGGAAGTTCGCAATGAATACCCCATTAAAGTTGAATATACCTTGACTCAGAAAGGTCGCTCCCTGGCTCCCGTCATCAAAGAAATGCAGGCCTATGCCGAGGAATGGCTATAATGGATCCGCTTTTTATAGACGATAGGCTCGAATTATTGACCTCTCGGAATAAAACCTGCATTTTGATCAATCAAGAAACCATCGTCTACGAATCCGATGCTTTCGGGGTCAAACCCCTGCGTGAATTACGCCAAATGAACTATAAGAAGCTCGATGGCGATTACCTAGTCCTAGTCGACCGGGTGATCGGTAAAGGCGCCTTGATGTTGGCGGAACTGATCGGCGTTGATGCCATCTTCACTCCCCTGACCAGCCAAACTGCACTGGATTATAATAAAACACTACATATCCCACTTTACTATAAAGACCTCGTCCCCTACATTGAAAACCGGGATCGATCCGGCATGTGCCCCATCGAACACTCCGTAAGGGATACCAATGACCCTGAACTCGGGGAACAGAATATCGAAGCTGCCATCAAGATCTTGATGAAAGAGCGAAGATAAAACTAAAAGCCTGCCATCCGGCAGGCTTTTAGTTTTTTTCTATGTATGATTTTCCCAATATATGATTTTTTTCGTCTGGATTGATTTCAAATTGGGTCTTTTTATTTTTTATAGTTAATAACCTCAGAGGAACCGCCGACATGGATCGTCGAAACCGCCAGACTGGCTTCTAATAAAACCTGACCCCGGCGGATGGAATATTGAACCGGAGTCTGGCGTCTAACCGCATCATACCCGTTTTCAGCAGGCAAAATGATCAGACTACCAGGCTTTCCAATTTCAATGCCATACTCAGGAAGGACCTGGAGTGCTCTGGCGCCGTTTTGGCCGATGAACTTCAGTGATTCATTGATATCACGGTACCCCATCATTTGACTGATGTGGAGTCCCATGTTAAGGACCTGGAGCATATTCCCGGTACCCATTGGATACCAATGATCAAAAATATCATCATGGCCGAAGCAGACATTCAGTCCTGCCTCGTTCAATTCTTTGACCCGGGTCAGCCCGCGGCGCTTGGGGTAAGTGTCAAACCGACCCTGGAGGTGGATATTGACCAGCGGGTTAGAAACAAAATTGATACCGGACATTTTTACGATGCGGAACAACTTGCCGGCATAAGCGTCATTGTAGGAGCCCATTGCCGTGGTATGACTGGCTGTGACCCGTTGTCCCAGCCCATATTCATAAGCTCGGGCTGCAACGACTTCCACAAAGCGGGATTGCTCATCATCGATCTCATCGCAGTGCACATCGATGAGCAGATTGTACTTTTGGGCCAGTTCAAAAATATAATCAATGGATTGCACTCCATATTCCCGAGTGAATTCAAAATGTGGGATCGCTCCAATTACATCAGCTCCGAGTTTAAGCGCTTCCTCGAGTAAATGCTTCCCATTTGGGTAGGATAAGATCCCTTCTTGAGGAAAAGCCACAATTTGGATCGTGATGACATCCCGAAGTTCTTCGCGAAGCTCGATGAGGGCTTTCAACGCCGTCAGGTGAGGATCCGTTACATCCACATGGGTACGAATAAATTGCACGCCATTGGCGATCTGCATTTTCACGGTTTTCAATGCCCTGGTCTTAATATCTTCCTTGGTCAAGGTCTTCTTCCGTTCGCTCCAAATGGCAATGCCTTCAAAAAGTGTACCACTTTCATTCCAACGCGGCTCTCCCGCTGTTAAGGCTGTATCGAGATGGATGTGTGGCTCGATGAATGGTGCCACTGCCATACCACCCTCACCATCTATGATTTGTTCATTCTGATCGATCAAATTCATCCCAATTTCGGAAAAAAATCCATTTTCGATGCGGATATCAACCAACTGGGCATCATTACCGACATGTACATTTTTGATCAACAAATTATTCTTCATTCCTTCGGATCCCTTTTTAAAAATTCATTTTATGATTTTACAACTTCCAAATACGGCAACTTCTTTCTTTTCCGATTAATAGCCAATGACTCCCAGGGACACCCGTTCTTTTGTATCTTGGGGGATCCGTTTGGTTTCGATCATATAGACAGCATTGAGTCTGGGGTTATACAATCCCAAGCTTTTGATGGCTCTGAATTCTTTTTGTTTTGTGTGAATACCCATTAAAAAGTGCATTAGTAATTCCAGTGTATATTCCTTGGTAAGCGGCTTACGGGATAGTTTAAAATCCCATAGGGTAGTTTCCGTGAGAAAATCACCATCGCCACTGGAGACTTTGTTGGTGTAGCCTCCTTCAAAAGAGAACCCGTCCTTAATGGTCGGACCATAGATTTGGATGAACTTTAAACTCCGCTCTACCATGGTTCTGATGTTAAAAATAGTATCCGGATCCGGTTCAATGAACTGTACCGGTTTATAGCCAATTCCTTCAGTGCGGTAGCAAACATCATATCCGGATAGTTTACAGGCATTCCTGATGGAACCATCATCGAGTCCGGCGATCCCAGCCAATAATTCTGTGGCATGATCCGCTTCTTTAATAATTTCGGCACCTTGCAGCGAAATTTTAAATACTTCTTCTTTGGGTGTACCATTCATATACCTGGCCAAATACTCTACCGCTAAACCCACTAAATCATTATGAATATTCTCATCGGGGTTTAATTCCGTCTCTTTATTTAGCTGGGTTAGGGCAAAACTCAAGGGGTTTAGAAAGCCCCCCACCGGTTGTCTTATTTCGTTTATTCGTTGTGTGACAGAAGCCAAAATGTATCCTCCTTGTGATAAGTGCCTCTAAATGGCTCATTTGCTGAATTTCTCAAGTTTTCCAGTTCAAAAGTCGAATCTTACGATCCTTTTGAAAAATCTCCCTAGACCACTATTGACCAACCCTTACCGATCCTCTATTTTCTTTATACTTCAAAGAAGGCTGCTACCTTCTTCATATCCTCAATAATAGGGATGCCTTGTGGACACTGGGGCTCACAGACTCCGCATTCCTGACAGTGGGATGCCCGCTGATCCGCCTCCAAAGCAAAGTACTTCTTTTGGTGACCTTCAATCCGTAGATTGCCATATTAAACTGTTACAAGAGTAACATCTTGGGCATTTATTACCATATGAAATTACATCATTCTCAAACAAGACATCCAGAGGCTTTGACCCAGAAACTGTTTAATACCCATATGAAATTACATCATTCTCAAACTAACCTGTGGTACTAAGCGTGACCACTCTGGTTTAATACCCATATGAAATTACATCATTCTCAAACAACCCTATCACCTGGATTCATTTCAATCGGGTTTAATACCCATATGAAATTACATCATTCTCAAACAACGGCGCAAGCATGATTG
>JBAQDU010000112.1:0-54702 GCA_049294805.1 Clostridiaceae bacterium | reverse complement strand
CTGAAATCAAATTCTCATTGATTTCAGACATTTTTATGGTTGCGGAGGAAGGACTTGAACCTACGACCTTCGGGTTATGAGCCCG
Source organism: Clostridiaceae bacterium (assembly GCA_049294805.1). Taxonomy (GTDB): domain Bacteria; phylum Bacillota; class Clostridia; order Clostridiales; family Clostridiaceae; genus JG1575. Next base: position 54,617 of record JBAQDU010000112.1, on the reverse strand, counting down.
ACGAGCTACCAACTGCTCCACTCCGCGATATTAGGACCTTTTAGGATTGTTTAACTTCCCTTTATTTAGGGTACTTATATATAATAACACTCTAAGTTAGGTTCGTCAATGGAAATTAAAAATAAATCTGATCAAGGAGAATCTGATCAACAGAGCTCTCGAAGCAGCCAACGTTACCCATCGCCTTTATAGCGATCAGAGTCGATGCTTACTCTTATATTAAAGAAAAAAGATACTAACAAAAGTTAGCATCTTTTCTTTTCCACAAGAGTGGTGCTGAAGACCGGAATCGAACCGGTACGGTGTTTTAGCACCGCAGGATTTTAAGTCCTGTGCGTCTGCCAGTTTCGCCACTCCAGCAAGTATGGTAGCGGAAATAGGACTTGAACCTACGACCCTTCGGGTATGAACCGAATGCTCTAGCCAGCTGAGCTATTCCGCCATGGCTTTGCGTCACATTTATAGCGACAATAGTTATTATACTTAATTGATTTTCAAGTGTCAATGGATTTCTAAAAATAAAAAAACAGAAAATTTCAAGGAGGTAGAATGATCCGGTGAAATATGCTTTAGAATAGCCAAGATTGGCATCCGGCCTCATTCCCCCTATATTTTTTAAGATTTCCTGCAGATCAATTCCGATACCTAGCCTCACCTTGAAACGAGTCCAAACCTGTAAAGAGTCGTTAGTGTGGCGTTTTAGCTTAACGTTCCTGTTTCCGCCATGGTCTAGTGTGGCAACTTAACGCCAGAACAATGCCAGACTGGGCCGGGTAATTGATTCAATTTCCCGGCCCGGTCTGGTTCATATAAAATAATCAAGCCAATTCGTAAAAACTAGCCTTTTCTACGTTTTACATTTCCGCCGTTGTCCTGGCGTTTTTTAAACTCCGACATTTTCTCTTCGGAGTCTTTTTGGAATCTGGACATCATATCTTCAAAGGTTTGCGGGCCCTTATCCAAATGTCTGGGGCGACGGTCCTTCGACCAGTCATCGCCACCGGATCGATTGGGTTGGCGTGCCGGTGGTCTGGAATCAAACGGTCGATTGCGCGGAGCACTCGATTCCCGGTTTGGACGTTGTTCTGAATTTAGAGCGGACGGAGTGCCCTCCATGGCCTTTAAGTCAGGATTGACCTGCTTGATTGACAAGCTCATTTTACCGCCTTCTTCTATTTTAAGAACCTTGACTTTGATCTTATCGCCTTCTTTTAAAAAGTCCTTGATATCTTTAACATAGGTATCTGCGACCTCGGAAATGTGGACAAGTCCGGTTTTACCGGCCAAATCAATAAATGCCCCAAAGTTCGTGATATTTACAATAGTCCCTTCCAGGATGGCTCCTTCTTCAATTGCCATATATTCTAATGATTCCTCCTTGAATCTTGGTGTTGTATTAGTACGAGAGTTAGTTTGATCACTTTATGGTTTGGTGTCTGTTGTAGTGCTTGGCTTTGTTTGAATTGGGCTGGTGGTGGATCCCGGTGAGTTAATGACCGGTGTTTCATCCGGCTTGATCATTTGGAGCCTTTCTCTGGCCTGTTTCTCAATATATTCACTGGAATTCAATTTCTGAACCTCTTCCAACAGGCGGTTATTTTCATTCTGCACTTGCTCTAGTGAATTGATCTGCTCTTCTTGAACTCGATTGATTCGATCCATGGTGACACGTTGATTGGCAAATTGAATGATCGCCAGAGCAGCCAGAAATATGAGCAGCAGATTCTTGAGATATTTTACTTTCATCGAGTTTCCTCTCTTGTCCTGCCTCGCCGGTGTTATCGGTGTTAGCTGTATTGTCTATGCTTTCTATGCTTTCTATGGTGTCTTATCTCATTCTAATATAAACCCTTAGTAATTCAAGTTAATCTTCTCAAGAATTGACCCGAACCTTTCAACTAATTTGGTTTTTATTCGATTTCTGCGCCCTCTAGGATTTCATACATCGCTGCAGCATCATCTTTACGGACAACTTCCCGGATATCCAGCACTTTCGCCCGAACTTTGCGCGATGCATAAACGATCTCTATGATGTCCCCTTCCGTGATCACGGTGCCGGCTTTAGAGACTTTGCCATTGATGGTGACCCGACCTGAATCACAGGCATCTTTCGCCACGGTTCTTCGCTTGATCAGTCGGGAGACTTTTAAAAATTTATCTAATCTCATATTTTCCCTCTTTAAATGGATCGCTAATAAAAATATAGCTTGTGTATTTAGTTTGATCATCTGTTCTAAAGGGATTATACCATTTGTGGACTTTTTAAAAAAGTAAAAGGCCCCTGTTTAAGGAGCCCATGAATAGACTGTATTATTTCTTAGCTGCTTTTTTCTTCTTAGGAGCCGGCTTATTGACTAATCCCTTGAAATCCTTGCCTGGCTTGAACACTGGAACTTTTGAGGCTGGAATCTGGATGACTTCTTTTGTTCTTGGGTTTCTTCCTTCTCTGGCAGCTCTTTCTCTGACTTCGAAAGTACCGAATCCGACTAACTGAACTTTTTCGCCAGCTTCTAAAGCACCCATAACGGATTCCTTAAAGGCATTTAAAGCAACTTCAGCTTCTTTCTTAGTCATTTTACCTGACTCAGCAATCTTTGTGATTAATTCCGCTTTGTTCATCGATTAACCCTCCTTAAATTAGGTATATAGCCATTACTCACTATATATTCCTTATTCTGACTGAAAAAAACCGTAAAATCCAGTGTTTTCAATAGTTTTCACAGATAATTCACAAATAACCCGCTTACCATCGGCTTTTCAGCGACTTATGCGACGTTTTATGCCTATTTGTCGCCTTTTGAAAGTTGATTGATTTCTGCATCAACCCTCATATTCACTAACCCTTCGGGGGAAAGCTTCTGCGAATCCGCCAAAAGTGCCCAATAATAACCCAGTTCAGCAACAACTTGAGGTGATAGCGGACCTTCTTCGGCTAAAATCGACCTGAGCTTTTGCAGAATTTCCGCCCCCGGGGCTTTTTGATAGCCATAGGATTCGGCTTTTTTGGCAACTTCGACAGCTCTCATCGTAGCCGGGATGGATTTGGGAAGTTTATTCAGCTTATCAGCCAAGGTCACTTCACCTTTCTCAGTCTTTTTGATGTTCTCCCAATTGACCAACACGGCCTCTGAATCCTTAAGATCCAATTCACCAAACACATGGGGATGGCGATTGATCATTTTTTCATTGACGGTTCGGATGACATCGTTGATGGTGAAATCACCATTTTCCTGTGCGATCCTCGAATGCAGCAGCACTTGAAGCAATACATCCCCTAATTCTTCCCGGACATCGTCCATGTCCCCCTGGGTGATGGCATCCGTGACTTCGTAGGCTTCCTCGATCAAATAGCGACGTAATGACTCATGAGTCTGTTCCCGATCCCATGGACAGCCACCGGGGTTACGCAAGGCATCGATGGTCCGTCTAAAGTCATTGAAGACCGGGCTGACCGACTCCCGTTCAATGAATACGCTGGTCAGATGATCCACATCTTCTTGCCGATCCAAACTCCACAGGGGGATCCGGCGAACTTCTTCCTGGCCTTTGATCCCGGCATTGCGAATGTAGATGATTTGAGCTTCATCTTCCAGATAATCGGATAAAGCCAGCTTGACTTCCGAGGCCACCCGGCGGTTATAGACTTGCGTGATGATCGTATCCGTCTCACCGGAGATGCCTTTGCTGGAAAGATCCGTTGAGTCCAAGATCAATAGGCCTTTAATGGGGTCCCGCTTTAACACATCCATGATGGTGTCAATGAAACTGACGGCCGGATGGATCTGGTATTCAATGGATTGGGCTTCCAGTAGAGCGATCAATTCCGTCACTGATTTTTCAGCAATTAAAGGATTGCCCGGCACAAGATAAGTTAAGTCCCCATCCTCGGCCAGATAAAGTCTCAATACTTCACTGGCAATGGTGGCATACACATCCTCAAAGCTGTCGTTTTCTTCATAAAACTGATCCAATGAAGTCCAGGGAATTTCCCACTCGGTCAGTGCTTGCACCGTGGGGTGGATCTTGGTTCTTAGGACTACCCTGGTCGTCTTTAAGAGCTCAAATGTTTCTATTGTAATGGAACCAGGATCTCCCGGTCCAAGTCCTGCAATGTGCAGCATATCGGTACCTCCGCAATTACTGTATCTAAATTATTTCAATGAAAGACTTCTTCTAGAGAAAGCCTTCTTCTTCTTCTTTTTTTTCTGATTTCTATTTTAACATGAAAAGGAGCAGCTGATCGCTGCTCCTTTATTAGACTTGGATTAAGGTTTCGTTGCGGCCCCTGTCGTTGAAGGAGTCGTTGTTGAAGGAGTCGTTGTTGAAGGAGTCGTCGCTGAAGGCGTTGTGGTGGATCCTTCGGTGGGCTCTACTTTAACATTCATTGGGATCTTCTCCGGATATTTCTTCACGTTATACTCTTTTTCCCAGGTTGCGATCAGTTCTGTGATTTTAGCATTTTGTTTTTCAACCTTGATGCCATCTGAGACCAAACTACTCACCAAAACTTCTGTGTTATTCTCACCGGGAACTTTATCGGTCAAACCATATAGTTTTGGCTCTGACACTACATTGGTGACTTTAATGATATGCCAGCCGAAGCTCGTCTTGACCGGCACTGATATTTCGCCTTCTTTTTTAAGCTTTATAACTTCCGCCATAAAATCAGGTCCCAGCTCCGTAGTATCGTAGGGGTATGAACCCAACAAACCACCTTGGGCTGAAGAGGCGTCCTTGCCGTATTCCAGTGCAATGTCTTCAAACTTAGCACCTTCATCGAGCTTTTTCTTTGCTTCGTTGGCTTTAGCTTCTGCCGCTGTATCGGTAGGTTCACCAAAGAAGATATGGGAGATCGTAGCACCGGGTGCCTGTGTAAATTGAGTTGTTTTTAGTTCTTCATACTTGGCCTGAATTTCAGCATCGGATACCGTGATATCCTTCGTCAACTCTTCACCCAGGGCTTTGTAGCGATAGGCTTTGAGGATCTCTGCCTTATATGTCTCATTGGTGTAACCGGCAGCGATGATGGCAGCATCAAACTGAGCCTGACCACCGTATTGAGTAATGTTGGTTGCAACTATCTTGTCGTATTCAGCCAAAGCTTCTGGGGACTCCTTGAGAATATTCAGTTCATCGGCTTTTTTATTGAATAGTTCATTCCGGATCAGTTGATCCAGGATACTGCTTTTTTGTTCCTGAAGTGTTGCCAGGGATGAATTGACCAAGTCAGCTCCATACTGGCTACGGAAAGCATCAAGCATTCTTTCGAATTCAGCTTCGACTTGACCTGAGGTAATGGTCATACCGGATAGTTCAGCCAAAATGATCGTACGATCAATTGCCATCGTCTCAATGGGTGTTGTCGCAGCTGCTGTTGTAGTTGCACTGGTTCCAGCCGTGGTCGTTCCAGCAGTGGTGGTACCAGGTGAAGTGGCCCCTGCTGTCGTAGTCGTTGCGGTCGTTGGTGAGCAGCCGGCCAAAACGCCCGCTAGAAGCACTGCACTGACAATTTGTTTGATGTTTTTCATTTAGTTCTCCTGTTTTGTTTTTACATTTTCTTTGAATTGACAACTTTAGTCTAAAATTTCAATCATTACCCTAAGTTAAATCTGATTTCGCTGATTCCCAATGAACTTTAAAGTTCAAGAATCCGCTTCTTTTTAAATAACAAGTTTCATTATACCTTAAGTCGTTAAAATTTAGTTAAAAAACTTAAGTAGTATCCATGAATCGAAAAATCTCCTGAGAAAGTTTCATCTCCCCTCTGGCACAGAATTCAATGTGAATATACCGATCCACATGGCAGAACACCGCCAGGTAACCGTTGCAGTTTGTCTTTGCTGCATCCTCCTTGAATAGAATCCCCCGAAGAACTTCCACGTAAAAACAGGGCAATGCACCCCGGTGGAGTCATCGCCCTATAATTTAGTAGATTTATCCAGCTATTTTTGGTATTGGCTGGAACTGATTTTGAAGTTGCTTATGGGGTAGTCGTTGCCGGTGCCGTTGTCACGGCCGGTGTGGTAACAGCTGGTGTCGTTGTGGCCGGTGCCGTTGTCGCTGCTGGGGTAGTTGTCACGGCCGGTGTAGTTGTCACTGCAGGGGTCGTTGCTGCGGGAGTTGTTGTATCAGCTCCTGTGGTCGTTGTGGTCGGGGTTGTCGCAGTGGGTTGAGTGGTGGCCGGCTGATTTTCCATTGGGATCCGTTCTGGATAACGCTTTACATTATACTGGAGTTCCCATTCATCTAAGAGAGCAGCGATCTTCTCATTTTTCTTGTCACCTAGAACAATGTCTTTCACTTCTTCTTTGACAGTCTTCTCGACTCCGTCCTGGCCAGTGGTTTTATCGGTCAAGAGCTTGACCTTGGCTTCTGTGATCACATCAGTAACTTTGATGATGTGCCAACCAAAACTGGTTTTGACCGGTGCTGAAATTTCGCCTTCTTTTAGTTTTTTGGCTTCGGCCATAAAGTCCGATCCCAACTCTTCAGTATCCCAAGGGAAGGTCCCCAGCAATCCACCGTCAGTTGCGGAATCATCTTGGCCGTATTCTTTGGCAATATCTTCAAATTTTGCGCCGCCATCTAGCTTGGTTTTGGCTTCCTTGGCTTTGGCCTCTGCTACTGCATCATCACCTTTGCCAAAGAAAATATGGTACAGCTTGGCACCAGGCTGGGTGGTAAAGGAAGCTGCTTTATTTTTCTCGTAATATTCATTGATTTCGGCATCGGAAACGACCAAATCCTTAGTGGTTTCCTTCAACAATTCTTCCAGGCGTAATCCCTTGTAGACATCCGCTTTATAGGATTCAGCCGTATAACCGGCATCCTTTAACACTTTGTCAAAGGCAGCTTGTCCGCCTTGAGCCGTAACGTTATTGGTCAGGATCTCCTGGTAGCTCTTCTCCATCTCCGGGGATTCAGTCGGAATCTTCAGTTCATCGGCTTTCTTCGTCATGATCTGAGTTCTGAGCTGATTATCCATGATCTGGATTTTTTGCTGCTCGAACTGAGCCAACAAAAGTTTCATGTTCTCAGCGCCATACTGCGCTTCCCATGAGACCATCAGCTTATTATATTCATCCATTACAGTGCCCAGGGTGACTTTTATGCCATCTCCCTCTGCCAGTACAACGCCTCTTACTTTTTCTTCATCCCGTGCGATGGCTTCATCGGTTTTTACGACCAATCCGCATCCGGCAAAAACCGTTAAGCTCATGCCCACTGCCATTGCAGCCGTTAATTTCTTAAATTTAGTCAATTTTTTACACTCCTAGTCTACTGTCCGGAACTCCGACAGGATTCTCATTTTCTGAGATTTATTTTTTATTGTTGGTTGCTTTTGACCTTTATAACACATTGAACGGTACTTTCGATCATTCGTTTGATCAGTACCTATGCCCCGTAATTAAAAACGTCATTTTTCATTATAATTGTTTTTAAATATCTAAGCAAATTCCCCAAAGAAATAGTGGAAAAACACGGGCTAAGCCACCACTGGGTAATCATTGATTAGGTGGCTCGTCCTTCTTTAAGTCAGGGTCACTCTTTGTCTTTGCCTGGATCAGTCTTTGCGTCGCTTAGCTACCGCCTTGAGTGTTACTGCCTTGAGTGTTACTGCATTGCTTAGAGCATTACTGTCTTGGGTCTTGGTTTCTTTTAGTCCGACTACTTTTCGCGTGGCTTCTTTTAGGCTTCTTTTAGACTGCATTTAGTTTAGGGTGCTTTTTGGTTTTGCTTCTAGGGATGGCGGATCCTGACTTTGTAGTGTCAACTGCAACGCATCCAGGAATTTACCCAGATCCCGGATCAATTGTTCTTTGCTGTGCTTATAGTGGAAGGACAGCTGAGGTTTATCCTCCATCCCTACTTTAACACGGCCTTTAAACTGATCGGATAAAATAACGCCAATAAATTCCGGCCGGATCCCTCGATCCTTGGCAAAGGTCAATAGGACATACCCGCCTCGGTCGCGTAGTTCCGTGATGCCGATGGCTTTGGCCTTGGCTTTTAACAGGGCTACATCCATGAGATTATAGGTGGCATCGGGAATATCTGAGAAGCGATCCTCCATTTCTTCTTTCAGATGATAATAATCATCTCGAGTTTCAACGGCGGCGATCTTCTTGTACATCTGGATTTTAATGACTTCATCTTCAATATAGTCTCGGGGAATGAAAGCATCGATTCGAATATCCACCACGGTATCGAGGATTTCACCGGTTTGCTTGCCGGTGAGTTTTTTCACCGCCTCATCGAGCATTCGGATGTACATATCGTAGCCTACGGCTGACATATGGCCATGCTGAGCTTTGCCCATCATATTCCCGGCACCGCGGATCTCCAGATCACGCATGGCAATTCGAAAGCCTGAACCCAATTCGGTAAAGTCCTTTAGGGCTTTAAGCCGTTTTTCAGCTACTTCGGTCAAGACCTTGTCCCGCCGATAGGTGAGGTACGCATAGGCGATCCGGTTGGTCCGGCCGACGCGGCCCCGCAGTTGATAGAGTTGGGACAAGCCCAGTTTATCCGAATCATAAATAATAATGGTATTGACGTTTTGAATGTCAAGACCCGTTTCAATAATGGTGGAGGAGACTAAGACATCAAAGTTTCCATCCATGAACTGTGCCATAACATCTTCCAGTTCCCGCTCGGAGAGCTGGCCGTGGGCGATCCCAAATTCTACTTCCGGTACGAGCTTTTTCAGGTCGTTGGCCATCCGTTCAATATCCATGACTCGGTTATAGACAAAGAAACATTGTCCATTGCGGCTTTTCTCCCGCAGGATCGCATCCCGGATCAGCTGTTCGTTGTACTCCACCACATAAGTCTGGATGGGGTAGCGGTCATCGGGGGGCGTTTCGATCAACGAAATATCCCGGATCCCCGTCATGCTCATATTCAGTGTTCTGGGAATGGGGGTTGCCGACAGGGTCAATACATCCACCGCTGTTTTAAGATCCTTGAGCTTCTCTTTATGAGTTACGCCAAAGCGCTGTTCTTCATCAATGATCAATAGACCCAGATCCTTAAAGACCACGTCCTTGCCCAGGACCCGGTGGGTTCCCACCAGGATGTCCACGTTGCCTTCCTTGATCCCGGCCAGAGTCTCTTTGATCTGCTTGGGACTTCGGAATCTTGAAACCATCTGGATATTCACTGCAAAGCCTTCAAAGCGGCGTTTGAAATTTTTATAATGCTGTTCCGCCAAAATCGTTGTCGGGACTAATATCGCGACCTGCTTGCCGTCTAAGACCGCTTTAAAGGCAGCCCGCATGGCAACTTCCGTCTTGCCGTAGCCCACGTCGCCGCATAGCAGGCGGTCCATGACCCGGGGTGACTCCATATCTTTTTTGATCTCTTCAATGGAGGTCAATTGATCCGGTGTTTCTTCAAAGTCAAATTCATCCTCAAATTCCCGCTGCCAGGGGGTATCCCGGCTAAATTCATAGCCTTTGACCTGGCTTCGCTGGGCATATAACTGAACGATCTCTTCTGCAATTTTATCCACGTTAGCCTTGACTTTGGCTTTGGCTTTGATCCAGTCCTGGCCGCCTAGGCGGGAGACCTTGGGGACTGTGGCTTCACTGCCGATGTATTTTTGGATGAGATCCAGCTGGTCGACGGGAATAAACAACCGGTCGTTTTTATCATAGCTGATTTCCAAATAATCCTTGATGGCCCCTTGGGATTCCATCTGTTTCATGCCCCGGTAAACACCGATTCCATGATTGACATGGACCACGTATTCGCCTTTTTTAAGGTCATCATAGGAATGGATTTTTTCAATGCCCTTGCCTTTGACGGGTCGGCGGCGCTTTTTCACCGGGGCTTCGCCAAAGACTTCCGTATCTGAGATCACGGCCAGCTTAATGTCTCTAAATTCAAACCCTTTTTTCTGATTGCCAAAGGTAATGATGACCCCCGCTTCGGCCAAATTCCCCACTTCATCCCGATAAACAGCACTGATCCCTCGATCGCGCAGAGTTTCCTCCAGCCGTTCACCGCGGGGTCTGGTCCCGGTCAAGATCAAGGTTCGCCAGCCAGTTTCCTTGTGATGACGAATATCATCGATGAGCATTTCCAGCTGGCCGTGAAACTGGTAGACCGTATTGGATAAGAAGTTTACGATTTGGCGCGGCGGCAGGCTTTTCTGAGTTTTGACCATATCATTCATGGTGATGACCCGAAGGCTTTGCAGTTTGGCTTCAATGAAGTCCTGCCCCTTCATGATCTCCCCTTGGCGGGGCAAAATCTCGCCTCTGGATAAAAAGGTCTCATATTGTTCTTTAAACTCAAACCCCGCCGATTCCAATTTCCCCATGGTCCGGACCGAATCATCCAGGAAAATAAACCCATCCCCAATGTAGTCAAACAAGCTCTGGGGCTTGTCAAAAAAGTAAGGCAGGTAGGAATCAATGGTTTCAAAACTCCAGGTTTCCTCCAGGGATTCTAAGTTTTTATTGACGATCCCTTTGAGTTTTTCAAAGCCATCCGGCCCTAGGGTCTTACGCATCGCCTTATTTTTCATCACGTCATCAAATTCCTGGCGGATCTTATCCCGCCCGGCGATGAGGCTCTCTTTATCGATGATGATCTCTTTACTGGGAAAGATTTGGGTCTGTGCAACATTCTCAACCGAGCGCTGGGTTTCCGGATTAAAGGTCCGGATGGTTTCGATCTCGTCACCAAAGAGTTCGATTCGGACGGGGAACGTTTCAACCGGGGAGAAAATATCAATGATCCCGCCCCGCTGGGAAAACTGTCCTCTGGCCTCTGTCAGTTCAGACCGTTCATACCCCGATTCCACCAGGCGTCTGGCCAGATTATCCAAATCAAGGGTGTCTCCGATTTTTAACTGGAACGTATAACGCTGAAAATATTCCAGGGGCATCATGGCCGAGATCAGGGACTCCACCGATGCGACGATGATCTTTTTTTGAGGTGAAGCAATTTCCCGAAGGACTTTTAACCGCTCCCACCGCAGATCACCGGATACCGCATCGGCATCGTAGAACACCAATTCTCGACCCGGCAGAAAATAAACGTCCAGGTCCCACAGCAACAGATCCTCATAAATCGTGCGAGCTTCAAGATCCGACCAGGAAAACACATAAATACTTTGGTCTGTCTTTTTATAGAACGTTGAAATGACGGCAGCTCTTGCTGAATCGGCCACGCCGTAAACACCAATAGGGTATCTCCCTTGAGATACCCCGTCGAGTAATTTTTGAAAACTTTCCGATTGACTAATTACTTCTTTAATACCATCGAGTCTCATTTCGGTTTGACCTCATGTTCAGTCTGATCCAAGCTGTAGTTATGATCAGCTGTCCCTTCGATGTTAGCCTCAGCCATGACATTGACCTTCGGCTCGACCTTGGCCAGACCCTTTGTCATGCTGACGCCAGTTTCCTTGGATTGTTCCTTGGACTGTTGCTTGGCCTGTCCCTTGGCCGTGTCTTTTGGCGCAGGGATCGGCTTTTGCGGCTTGATCGGTTTGCCTGATGAATTGTATTTGTTCATGGCTTCTTCCACGCCCTGGGTCAAGATGGTCTTGACTGCCTCATGAGCTAAGGTGAGCCCTTGGCCATAGAGTTCTTCTTCCTCTTTGGAAAATTTACCCAACACGTGGGAAATCACATTGCCCCGGGCGCCGCCTACTCCGATCCTAACTCTGGTAAATTCTTCCGTGCCGGTGAGGCCGATGATGCTCTTCATCCCATTGTGTCCGCCGGCTGAGCCTCTTTCGCGGATCCGGACCGCACCGGGCTTTAATGCCATATCATCGTAGACCACAATGAATTCTTCGGGTTTTGGTTTATAGAAATTCAAGGCCGCAACGACTGCCTCACCGGACAGATTCATAAAGGTCATGGGTTTCATTAAAACGACTTTCTTGCCGCCTAGGAAGCCTTCTCCGATCATACTTTTAAATTTATTTTTATTAATGTCGATGGCTGCTTCATCAGCCAGATGATCCAATAGTTCAAAGCCGGCATTATGTCGTGTTCCAACATACTGCGGGCCTGGATTTCCCAATCCAACGATTAAAAACAAGGTGATTCCTCCTGATACGGGAAAAACCAAGGAAATGTTTCCTTGGGTTTTTCGCTTTATTGTATGATTGTAGCACAACCTTATAATGGCTGTCCTACTTGACGATCGCAATGGTATTAGTATACTTTCATGATCAATGTGATGACTTCCTGGGATCGCAGAAGAATGACGGTAAGATCATCGCCGGTCTTCTTGCCCTTCATGTAGCTGTCGATGAGTCGATTTTTTATGATGGGCTGGCCATCGATGGATAAAATGATATCGGTGGGCCGGATACCGCCCCGATCTGCCGTGGACCGTTCATTGACTTCCAACACATAGTATCCGGTCTTGGCCAGGGCATTATAATCAAAGATTTCACCATTTACACCTAAGCTGATGCTCTCGGCAGTTTCATGCTTAAAGATGCGTTCGCCGATTATTTTAAGTTCCTTCGTGGGAATGACCGCTGCATATGGCGCCAGGCCGAAATTTTTGGTCAATTCCAGATTGGCCATCCCAACAAATGTGCCGTCCAAGGTCAAGACAGCTCCACCGTCATTGCCTTCATAGGCACCCGGGGAGATTGAAAAAAGCGCAACTTCTGTCTGCTTGTTCCCGGTATCCACGGTATATAGGTCCTCCCGTGAATGAACGCCGCCAATGGTCAAATTCCCGCGTTCTGGATTGCCCGACGGGATTCCCATGACCGTAACGGTTTGCAGCAGACCCAATGATTGGTCTTTATATTCGGGTTTACTGATTCTGGATAAAGCCGGTTCATTGACCATTCCAATGCCGGAGGGTTCGTCGATCCCCACCACCTTCGCTTCAAAAATCCGACCTTCCCCATTGAGCATGGTTCGGACAAAGGCTGTGGTTCGGCCCCGGACCATTCGGGCCGGTACCAGGATGTTGCCGTTGGTATCAAATAGGATACCCGACGCTAAATCTTGGACATTATCCTTGTAAAATGCATCCCTGGTCATGGCTACGCCAAAGACATGGATGGAAAACTCATCATAGGCTGCCCGGAAACTTTCCCGTTCATAAATGATTTTTTCCAGTTCATTGTATTGGGGCGACTGGCTGGTCAAAATCTGGTTGGCTTCGACCACTTTTCGATCCGTATAATCCTTCATCATCAACATCACGATCATCACCGTCAGGAACAGCACTCCAATGTTGATGATGACATTCAATAAGCTCCGATGGATGTGATAACGTCTTTTTTCACTATTTGAAATTCTGATGCGGCCTTGATTCTCAGGCTCTTTTGGATGGTTTTCCATTGTTCTTCTCCTGTTAGGTTTTACTTAACGTAAATTGGAACAGTACACCAGTTTCTTTGTTTTCTACCCAAACGTTCTCACCCAATTGAGTGAGGATGTTGCGGACGATGGGCAGACCCAGCCCGGTGGATTCCTTGATGGTGCGGGATTGGTCAGCCTTGTAGAATCTGGCCCAGATGTGCTTGATATCGGCTTCCGCAATGGGGAGACCATCATTGTAGATCGAAGTGGTAACTTTCTTACCCTTGACTTTGGTGCTAACTTCGACGCGGCCATCTTCAGGACAATGTTTTACGGCGTTATCCAACAGATTGGTGACGACCTGGATCAATCGATCCCGGTCCCCGGCAACAAATTGGTGCTCAGAATCCAATGTAACATCCACTTTCAGTTTTTTCGCATTGATTTTAGGTTCAAACTTTACAATGGAGATGCGAATGATCTCATTGAGATCCACTTCGGCCATGTTCAAGGAAAACTTGCCCGATTCCATGGCCGCAAGATCCAATAGGTCATTGACCAGTCGGGCCAGCCGGTTGATTTCTTCATAGACTACGTTGAGGTAATAATTTTCCTTGTCTTTGGGAATGATGCCGTCTAAAATTCCGGCAATGAACCCGCGGATCGAGGTGATGGGGGATCGTAATTCATGGGAAATATTGCTGATAAAGATCATCCGATTCTTATCGGTATTCTCCATGGATTGGGCCATCACATTGAAGGAGTCTGCCAGATGGCCGATCTCATCATTGGAAGACACAATGGCACGCTGGGAAAAATCGCCTTTTGTCATTTTATCAGCCACCCCATCGAGTTCATACAGGGGCCGGATCAAAATCCGCTGGGCAAAGAAATAAATAATGAAGATCGACCCGATCAAGGCCACGATCGAACTGATCCAGATGATCTGAAACATCATGCCGACTTGATCGCGGATCGCCGACTCCGGCGTCATGATGACGATGGCGCCTTGATAGGTCGACTCTTTCATCATGGGGGAAATATAAATAAACTGTTCCCCCGTGTACGCGGAGCCTTCCATCCCGGAGATTTCCTGAACTTGGCCATTTCTGAGCTTATCCAGGTTCATCTGGGGAAACTCCTTGAAGATCCAATCGGATAATTCCGGACGGGACACTAAAAACACCATGTTGCGCTCATCCAGGATCAGAATGTCGGATTCATTGATTCCATTCCCCAGATATTGCATCGTGGTGATCAAATTGGCTTTTTTTACATCATTGGCTTTGAACCGTTCCACATTGAATTCGATAAAATCAGCAGCCTCTTCCAGTCTTTTTTGTCGGTCATTAATGTAGTTATACTGGACCCAAACCGAAATAACTGTTGCTATAATCATATAGCTGATGGCCAAAATCACACCGAAAGTGGCCACCAGCTTTGATACAATACTATTACTTTTCATTTGCTGTTCCTATCAGCCTATTTGACTTCGAACTTATAGCCGACTCCCCAGACTGTTTCTAACTGCCAGTTTGGTCCACCGTGCAGCTTTTCTCTGAGTCGTTTGATGTGAACGTCAACCGTTCTGGAATCTCCCGGATAATCGTAGCCCCAGACTTCACACAGCAGCTGTTCTCTGGTGAATACCCGGTTCTTGTTGGATGCCAGATGATAGAGCAGTTCAAATTCCTTAGGCGGCATTTTAACATCTTGGCCTCGGTAGGTCACGTTATAGGAATTAACATCAACGGTCAATTCTGGGAAGTTCAAGACTTCTTTGCCGCCGCCTTCAACGTTGAAGCGCCGCATAACAGCCTTGACCCGAGCAACCACTTCTTTTGGCTCGAAGGGTTTGACCATATAGTCATCTGCCCCTAATTCGAGTCCAAGGACTTTATCGAAGGTCTCACCTTTTGCCGTCAACATGATGACAGGTGTTTCATAATCGCGGCGGATCCATTTCAACACGTCGATACCGTCAATAAAAGGTAGCATGATATCGAGCAAGACCAAGTCCGGACGGTAGTCTATAAACGCTTCCTGTGCGGATTTACCGTCACCGCTGACTCTGGTGTCATAACCGGAGTTCTGAAGATATAACTTCAGGACTTCACTGATATTTTCGTCGTCGTCAACTATGAGTATTTTTCCAATTTTGCCTTCCATTAAAAATCCTCCTGCAGTCCCTCGCGGGAATGATACATTTATACTTCTTTAGTATATCTCAAATGCTGATGTTTACTACATTTTGCCCCTCAAAATTAACAGTTCATTCACGTTCAGCCGGCAATCCTTAGAATGCCCGGACCGCACGGCTACTTGTGATCCACTTTAACGAACAAACTAGACAGCGGTTCATTTTCATGGATCCGCCGAATGGCTTCACTAAACAGATCGACACAGGAGAGGACCCGGATGTTACTGCGCTGTTTTTGCGGCGACAACGGGATCGAATCCAGTAAGATCACTCGATTTATAGGAGCCTGCTCCAGCTTGTCACAGGCATCACCGGATAAAACCGCATGGGAGGCACAGGCATAGACTTCCTTGGCACCATGGTCCTTTAAAGCAAACGCTGCATTGGCAATGGTCCCGCCGGTATCGATCATATCATCCACCAGAATACAGCGCTTGTCTTTGACATCACCGATGATGTTCATTATTTCCGAAACATTGGCCTTTGGCCGCCGCTTGTCGATGATGGCAATGGGTACATTCAACCGTTCTGCAAAACGTCTGGTCCGTGTCACTGCACCGATATCCGGGGATACCATGACCACGTCGCCGGCATCGCCCACCCCTTTATCCAACAAGTAGTTTAAAAGGATGGGTGCCCCCAACAGATTATCCAATGGGATGTTGAAATAGCCCTGGATCTGATCCGAATGCAGGTCCATGGTGATGACCCGATCCGCACCGGCAGTGGTCAAAAGGTCTGCCACAAGTTTTGCCGTGATGGGGTCTCTCGACTTTACTTTCCGGTCCTGGCGGGCATATCCGTAATAGGGAATAACTACATTGATGCGCCCGGCTGATGCCCGTTTGAAGGCATCCAGCATGATCAATAACTCCATGAGATGATCATTGGTGGGGGTCTGCGTGGACTGTATCACAAATACATCGCAGCCGCGGACGGTCTCATTGATACTAACTGAGGTTTCCCCATCTGAAAATCTGGTAACTGTTGATAATCCCAGCGGCACCCCAAGCCTTTGGGCAATGCCCGCTGCCAGGTTCGGCACCGAGTTGCCGCCGAAAATTTTCATGGGTCCGTGGATCTGTGTATGCATCACAAACCCCTCCTTTCAAGCTAATTAACCGTTAATCTTTTTTCCGGCCTTTTTTAATGACCCAGTCGATTTTGATCTCCTGATGGGCCCGGGCGATGGCCAAAGCATTTTCCGGCACATCCTCTGTGATGGTCGAACCGGCTGCTGTATAGGCATTTTTCCCAATTCGAACCGGTGATACTAAGTTTGTATTGCAGCCGATGAAGGCGTTATCCTCTACCACTGTGGTGGTCTTAGTCTTACCGTCATAGTTGACAATAACAGTCCCGCATCCAAAATTAACGTTGGCGCCGATCTGGGCATCCCCCAGGTACGTCAGATGGGAAACCTTGGTTCCATCACCGATGGAGGTTTTCTTAATTTCCACAAAATCGCCGATCTTAACATGGGATCCGATCACAGAATCCGGCCGGATGTAGGCAAATGGCCCCACCGTGGTTGATTCGCCAATGGATGAGTCTAAAATGACGGAGTTTTGGATGTCGCAGAAATTTCCGATTTGTGAATTTCGGATCCTGGTCCCCGGGTACAAAATGACTCCCTCGCCGATCACTGTATTTCCTTCCAAGACCACCCCTGGATAGATCACTGCATTTTTGCCGATTTGAACTTCTTTAGACAAAATAACGTGATTGGGATCCACAAAGAATGCCCCGTTATTTTTATGCTTTTCTACCCTGGCCATGTTGCCATCCAAACACTCGGTCAGATCTTTAATTTTCTCCAGGGCTTTTTCCATGCCCTCAGGTCCTTTTACCATTGTTTTTTCTCCCCTGTTCGTATTATTGTATTTGATTTATGAAATAACCGATTCAATGGATAACGGGTTTATTCGTCGCTTGAACCGATGGATTTGATGATTTGATTTTGATGCTTTATCTTGATGCTTTGGTTTGATCCTTAGTTTGATGCTTTGGTTTGATCCTTAGTTTGATCCTTAGTTTGATCCTTTAGGTTGATGCTTTAGGTTGATCCTTATTTTGATCCATTTGACTACACTTTCTCGAAGTTGAATTGAAGTTGAATGGAGCCGGTCATTGGATCGGTCATTGGATCAGTTATTGGATCAGCCATTGGATCGATCCTTAGTCCTTCATCCAGTTTACGTTAAGTGCTCTTGTGAATTTATGAAGTTGACACCGCGGCCATCCCCAAGGGCGATCCATTCGTGAACGCAGGCATCTCCCGAAGTGATCCAGGCATTGAAGTCCATGGGCAGCTTGAAAAAAGCCCGGAACAATTGATTGATCATGCCCCCATGAGTAACCAAACAGACGACATCTGACTCCTGGTTTTCATGGAAAACTCTCGATATGACATTTTCAGCCCGGAGTCGAAACTCCAGCTTGGTTTCCTGTCCATAGACGGCTTCGTAGGGCGGCACATTGGGAACTACCGGAAATTTTTGGGCCACTTGTGAGAAGGGAACACCGGCCAATTGACCATTGTTGAATTCCATCAGATCAGCCAGGGGCGTGACAGGGATCTTCGTTTCCAATGCCACGAATTGGGCCGTTGCTTTCGCCCGGCTAAGGGGTGAGGTGTAGATCCGGCTGACCCGGTAATTCTCGTTGATCCAACTGGCTAACACCCGGGCTTGTTGGGTGCCTTTGTCCGTCAATTCAAAGTCGGCCCGCCCTTCACAAACTTTTTTAATATCAGCTTCAGATTCACCATGTCTAATTACCAGAAGTTTCATGAAATCACTCCCTTTGGGTTGGTCTTATGAGTCTCATTTATATTTTACACCCTTTTGCCGATCTTGGATTTATATTGGTGGTTAAATTAGCCCTTCAAATCCATCCAATGACAACTTTTTGATTGTCCGATTTCCGGCTCCCGATACGTTTTATTACCAGAAAAAGCCGTTGCAGGGTCCAGGGACTGGATTGCAACGGCATATCTTCCTAATTTTTGTTATGACATCAATGAGCTGCCAACTGAACTTAATTCTGATTCTTTGAAAGGCTGTTCAACTTCCTTGCGTATTGAATTTACTACCGGTTCCTGCATGACTTTTTCGTACTGTTCCAGAATCGCATTTTGCAAGGTTTCCCTGGCTTCAGTATTGATCGGATGGGCGATGTCTTTGAACTCACCATCTGGTGTTTTCCTCGATGGCATGGCTATGAATAGACCGTTTTGTCCTTCAATGACCTTAATGTCATGTACAACAAATTCACTTTCGAATGTTACCGAAACAATTGCTTTCATTTTACCTTCTGAGGCGATCTTCCTGATTCGAACGTCAGTAATTCTCATTTGGTTCCTCCTGTTGTAAGGTTGTAAACTCAGGAATTCTAACGCCATGAAGTCTTACGACCATGAGCAGAATTAGCTTTATAAAAATTTTATCATAGTACGCAATAAATAATAAGACATCTCACACATATTTATAAAGATAATAAAATTTGTTAATCTAATTCTAAAATTAAAACGAATCTGATGGTTTAATATTGATATTCCCCGCTGAATCAATACCATAATAATCGCAAAAATTTACGAAGGGCACCCCAATGGTTTTATCAACTTCTTTATTATCAACCATTACACCCACCCCAACCAAGGTTGACTCAAATTCATGGAGCAGATCGATAATGCCCCGTACGGTTCCGCCGCCTCTTAAAAAGTCATCGATGAAGATCAGCTGCGAACCGGGCTTGATGCTTCGTTTGGACAAGCTCATCACAGACAGCCGGCCTTGATTGCCGGTGAGATAATTGATGGAGACTGCCGTTCCTTCGGTTATTTTAGTATTGCGCCGCACCACGATCAGCCCGATCCCTAGGTAGCGAGCCACTTCGTAGGCCAATGGGATGCCTTTGGTCTCCACCGTAATGATATAATCCGGTTTGGCTTCTTGAAAATGTTCCGCCAAGATCGCCCCGGCTAAGCGCATGATCCTGGGGTTATTCATCAAGTCCGTCACGTACAGAAAGTTACCCGGGACAATGCGGGATTGATCACTTAAGTACTTTAGGAAATCGGCCAGGAACTGGCGGCGATCCTCCTGGCGAACGGCAACATAGTATTTGACGCCGCCGCTGGCCCCGGCCAGGGTCTCAACTTTGCCTTCACCGGCTTTATCCAAGGTTTCCCGAACGATCAAAAGATCTTCGGAAATGGTGGATTTAGCGGCACCAAACAGCTCTGCAAAATAGCTGAGACTTAGTATGCGGTTGGGATTCTCGCAAAGTGTCTTTGTAATGATCGCAACTCGGGCATTTCGGGAATATTTTTCCATTTTTGGCAGGCACCTCTTCGTTTTATTACCTCAAGGGTACTTCAAAATCGAATAATACGCAACAAAAGGACGACGAATGTTCGTCATCCTTTTGTTTCATGTAAAATGTTGTCCCGTTGCCGGCTTAGTCCAAAGGCACTTTGACGATCCAGCCGTCAGGTCCTTCGATATCACCGTATTGGATTCCCACCATGGTCTCATAGAGTTTCTTCGTCACTGGTCCCACTTCAGTCTCAGAGAAGAAGACATGGCGGCTGCCTTGATAATCGATGGCGCCGATGGGGGTGATCACTGCAGCTGTCCCGCAGGCCCCGGCTTCGGCAAATTCATCCAGCCCATCAATAAAGCAGTCCCGTTCAATGGCCGCTAGTCCCAGATATTCCTTTGCCAAGTACAGCAGTGAATATTTGGTGATGGAGGGAAGGATCGATGGCGACAGCGGGGTCACGAATTCATTGTTCTTCGTGATGGCGAAGAAATTGGCCGCGCCGACTTCCTCGATTTTCGTATGGGTCAGTGGGTCCAAATAGATGCAGTCCGCATAGCCGCCCTTAACGGCCAAATCATGAGCCTGCAAAGAGGCGGCATAATTTCCGCCGACCTTAGCTGCGCCGGTCCCGTAGGGGGCTGCCCGGTCGAAGTTCTCTGCCACGGTGAAATTGACCGGTGTCATGCCGCCTTTAAAATAAGCCCCAACCGGTGTGGCAAATACCGTGAAAATAAATTCTTTAGCCGGCGCGACCCCAATGGTATCACCCACCCCGATGAGCAGCGGCCGCAAATAAAGGGAAGCCCCCGTACCATAAGGTGGAACGTATTCCTGGTTGGCCTGGACCACCCGAATGCAGGCATCCACGAACTTATCCTCCGGCAGGGCCGGCATTAAGATCTTCTGGCAGCTTTTGATCATTCGTTTGGCATTCATATCGGGCCGGAACAGCTGGATGTCCCCTGATTTTGTCCTGTAGGCTTTCATGCCTTCAAAGGTCTGCTGGCCATAGTGGATGGCCGTGGATGATTCTGAAATATGCAGTTTGTTATCCGCTGTCAATTCACCCTCGTTCCAGGCGCCGTCTTTATAATGCGCAATAAACCGCCAAGGTGTCTTAATATAGCTGAAGCCTAAATTGGCCCAATCAAGATCAACAATTTCCCGTTTGCCTATCTTTTCCATTAACATAGTTTCCCTCCTGTGTGATTATCAATAAGTCTATGTTAACTTAAATTTCAATTGATTTCACTCATTTACCGGAAAATTAGAGAAATCAGAAAAATTAATGTTCACATCGCATTTCTTGCTAAGAAGACCGCCAAAGTTTAAAATGTTTAATGTAAGGGAGTTGATTTAATTGTCATTTGATTTAAAGCAATATAAAGGGAAAAAGGTTCATTTGATCGGGATCGGCGGCTCCATGATGAGCGGCATCGCCGGAATCCTAATAAATAATGGGGTCAAGGTATCCGGTAGTGACTTCCAGGAAACCAAAGCTCTGGACATTGTACGACATATGGGCGGCTCAGTTAAAAGCGGCCACCATCGGGATAATATCTATGATCAGGATCTGATCATCTACACGGCGGCCATTAAGGAAGACAATCCGGAGTTAGTCCGGGCCCGGGAAAAAGGGATCCCGGTCCTGACCCGGTCTCAGTTTTTAGGCCAGCTTTTGAAAAATTTCAAATTATCCGTGGGCATTTCCGGGACCCACGGCAAGACCTCCACGTCCTCCATCCTGACGTCCATTGCCATGGAGGCAGGCCTCGATCCAACGGTTTTGATCGGCGCCCACGTTCCCCTCATTGACTCCAATTATCGGGTCGGCGGATCTGAAGTCATCGTGGTGGAATCCTGCGAATATCAGCGATCCTTCCTGGATTTTCCGCCGCACATCGCCGTGGTCTTAAACGTGGAAGAAGATCATGTGGACATCTATAAGGATCTAGACGCAGTAAAAGCGGCTTTTCGTCAGTACGTTTCCGAAGTACCATCTGACGGTTTTGTTATTGCCAATGCCGATGATGCTGCCGTCATGGAAGTGGTCAACGGCGCTTTAGCTACTGTCGTGACCTTCGGCATTCAAAACGGGAAGATCCAGGCAAAAAACATCCAAATGGATAACTTGGGCCGGGCATCCTTTGACGTTACCGATGACGGCGTCGATTTGTTTTCAGTGAGTTTACCGGTCCCGGGGACTTTCAATGTCTATAATTCACTGGCGGCTGTTGCCGCTGCCCTGGTGTTAGGGGCAGGCCCAGCCCAGATCAAAGCCGGCTTACTCAACTACAGCGGTGTGGACCGCAGGCTCCAAGAGCTGGGGACCATCAACGGCGTCCGCTTCATCGATGACTACGGTCATCACCCCACCGAAGTCCGAGTGACCATGGATACCATCGTCCATTATGACTATAACAAGCTCATCGTCGTTGAACAGCCCCACACCTTCTCCCGCCTCAATCGCTTTTTCGATGATTTCATCCCCCTGTTTGACAAGGCCGATCTCTTACTGCTTTTACCGGTTTATGCCGCTCGAGAAATAGATACCGGGCTCACCTCCAGCCAAAAGCTGGGCGACGCCATCCGAGCTCGCCATGAAGTCCTGTGCATCAATGCCCGGGATTATGAAGATGCTGCCAATCTCATTTTGCAACGCTCCGTTCCCGGTGATCTGGTCTTATTGATCGGTGCCGGTGAAGGGTATAAAATTTATGATTTCCTAAAAGCCAATGATGAATTAAGCCGCAAATAGTCGGACTCCACCGCAAACAACCGTGCCAGGCAGATGATTTTGCCTGGCACGGTTGTTTCCTGGACTGGCCCGGTAATCTGCACCAATTTACACTTAGATCCGGTTGGGTCACCTTCGGGAATAAATCGAGACTTTGACCCGGTCTTTTTTTACGATCAACTTTTGCCCACAAAGACCGTACAGTGCGATTAAGTGTTATCCTCGGACGCTGCTTTTTGTTGCTTTCATGAATTGCCCCATTTATGATGAAACTGGTACCTTTTTCGACAAGAACTGACCAAAGGAGGGAAAAGCGTTGAAACGAACGTTTATATATTTAAAAAAGTACAAAAAACAATTAATTGTTCCCACCCTCGCCATCATTTTATCCATTGGCCTAGACTCGGTCAATCCGTTTTTAAATCGGATGATCATCGATCAGGCCTTGCCCGGGCGTGACCTGACCCTTCTCATCTTGATCTTATTGGGTTTATTGGCCATCACCGCCGGACGGGCTGTTCTGGGTTATTTTAAAGAACTGATCTTTGACTTGGTCGGGACCTACGTGTATCGGGATATGAAAAAGATCCTGTTTGATCACATTCAAAGTCTGCACTTCCAATATTTTGACAACATCAGCACCGGCGAACTCATGTCCCGTCTGGGTGAAGATCTTGAAAACATCTGGCGCAGCATGGCCTTCGGATTTCGCCTTCTGGTGGAGAACACCCTCTATTTCATCGTTGGGTTTTTTATTTTAGCTACGGTGAATTTAAAACTGACGCTGATCATTTTTCTCATCATGCTGCCCATTGGGTTTTTGGCCGTCCGCTTCGAAGGAAAAATCGATAAAAACTTCGAAGAGATCTCCGACTTAACGGCTGAATTAAACACCACCGCTCAGGAAAACATTGCCGGGGTCCGCCTGGTCAAAGCGTTTGCCCGGGAACGTCATGAGATCAGTAAGTTTTTAGGCAAAAATCAGCGAAATTACGAATTGAACAATGAACAGGCCCGCATCATCGCCAACAACTTCCCCCTCATCGAACTGCTTACAAATATCGCCGTCATTGCCATGATCGCCATTGGTGCTTATTTTGTAACTTCGGGGGAAATGACCTTGGGCAGCCTGGCGGTCTTCTCCGGTTTGATCTGGAACCTGATCTGGCCATTGCGCGAATTAGGCTGGCTGATGAATATGGCTGCCCAGTTCAATGCTTCCTCCAAAAAGATCCTGGCGATTTTGGACGTGGCCCCTGCCATTACCGATGCGCCCGGATTAGCACAACGCAGCATTGTGGGTGCCATTGAGTTTGATCAGGTGACCTTTGCCTACAACTCCGAGATCGTCCTGTCCGATATTTCCTTTAAAGCCCAGCGCGGCGACACCATCGCCATCATGGGTACCACCGGGAGCGGTAAATCCTCCTTGGTTGGTTTGATCGGCCGCTACTACGATCATCAGTCCGGTCAAATCTTAGTGGACGGAATCGATAGCCGCTCCCTTCGCCTGGATGATCTGCGCGGTGCCATGAGCATCGTTCCCCAAGATACGTTCCTGTTTTCCGAATCCATTGAAGAGAACTTAAAGTTTGCCAATCATTCGGCCCAAGAGGCTGAAGTTGCCGAGGCCATTGCCATCGCCTGCGCCGACTTTGTCTGGGATCTTGAAGATGGACTGGCCACGGTGATCGGCGAGCGGGGTGTGGGACTCTCCGGCGGGCAGAAACAACGCCTGGCCATTGCCCGAGCCATTTTGAAAAAGGCCCCGATCCTTATTTTGGATGACGCGACTTCGGCTTTGGATATGGAAACTGAATTCCAGCTTCTAAAAAATCTCAAAGCCATCGAACATGCCCGCACTACCTTCATCATTGCCCACCGGATCTCCGCGGTCAAAAATGCCGATCAAATCCTCTACTTAGAGGAGGGCCGCATCGTCGAATCCGGGACTCATGATGAACTGGTTGCCAAAGGTGGCAAATACTATGACATCTACCACGAACAATTCCAGGACTTTGATGCACTGAAGGAGGTGATCTAGTTGGCCAAGAACATTGTCAGTCAGGATGAAAAAATCAATTTAAGTGAAAAACGCCAGATCATCCGCCGCCTCTACCATTACATCCGGCCTTACTGGAGACCCGTCTTAATCATTATGGTATTAATGATCTTCACCATGCTGGTGGGTCTTGTGAATCCCTTATTCGTTAAATACACCGTCGATACGGCCATCGCCAACCGCGATGTTTCCAATTTGATTCGCCTGACTGCACTCATGCTGGTCTTAAACTTTCTGGCAGCAGCAGCTTCACGCCATCGTCTCTTAGCCATGGGACTGGTATCCAATCAAATCGTATTGGACATGCGCGAAGACCTCTATCGCCACATTCAGGGCTTATCCTTTGCCTTCTTTGATTCACGGCCGGTGGGCAAGATCCTGGCCCGTGTGGTGGGCGACATCAACGCCCTGCAGCAGCTCTTCACCAACTCCGTTACCTCTTTGATCCCGCAGATCCTGCAGCTCATCCTAGTGGCCATCATGATGCTGTTTACTAATTTCTACCTGGCCCTAGCCACGGTGGCCGTCATGCCTTTATTGGTCTCTGCCATTTTCTGGATCGAAGTCAAAGCCCGAGTGCGCTGGGGCGAGTGGCGGGGCAAACGCAGCAACCTCAATGCCTTTACCCATGAGAATTTCTCGGGGATCAAAGTCGTTCAGGGTTTTCGTCAGGAAAAAGTGACCAGCACCTCCCATTCGGATATGATCGGGGAAATGAACGACAAATTTATGGGTGCCGTGAAGCTCAATGACTTATTTTGGCCCTTAGTCGAAATATCCTGGGGGGTTGGTTCCATTATTGTCTTCTTGACCGGTGCGGTCCTCTACTGGCGCAACTTGGTCAGCTTGGGAGATATCTTCGCCTTCACCATGTTCATTGGATTATTCTGGCGGCCGGTGATGTTCATCAGTAATTTCTACACGACCCTGATCACTTCATTAGCCGCCGCCGAACGGGTCTTTGAAATTTTAGACACAGCGCCCGATATTGCTGATCACGAAGGGGCTAACGACATGGCTCAAATTGAAGGAAACGTTGAATTCAGAGAGGTCAGTTTTGAATATGATCCTCAAATTCCCGTCCTCCATGGCGTCTCCTTCGCAGTCCAAGCCGGTCAAAGCATTGCCTTAGTTGGTGAAACCGGGGCCGGCAAGACCACCATCATTAATCTATTGGCTCGTTTTTATGACTTGTCAGAGGGCACCATCTTCATCGATGGTACGGATATCACCAGCGTGACCATTGAGTCTCTGCGCCGCCAAATGGGCATCATGATGCAGGATACGTTCCTGTTCTCTGCCACCATCCGGGAAAACATTCGATATGGCCGCCTGGACGCCACCGATGAGGAAATTGAAGCAGCTGCCAAAGCGGTCAATGCCCATGACTTTATCATGTCTATGGAAAAAGGCTACGAAACCGAGATCCGCGAACGCGGTTCCCGACTATCCGTCGGGCAGCGCCAATTGATCTCCTTTGCCAGAGCCCTGTTGGCTAACCCCCGGATCCTCATCCTGGATGAAGCCACCAGTAACATCGATACTCAAACCGAACGCCTGGTTCAACAGGGCATTAAACTTCTATTGGCCGGCCGAACTTCCTTCGTCATCGCCCACCGCTTATCCACCATCCGAGACTGTGACCGGATCTTAGTCATTTCTGACGGGAAAATCGTGGAAGAAGGCACTCATGAAGAACTCCTGGCCCGCAAAGGCAGCTACTATGAACTCTACATGGCTCAGTACCGTTTCTTAAATGAAGGGGCTTAAGCCTTCAACTATTTAACATAAACCATAAAGCCTACCTTGAGAGTCTAAACAAACGGCCAACTCATAAAAAATAAAACCCACACTAACAGACAAACAGACAAATAGACAAGCAAACAGCTCCGCCGGACCATTCTCCCAAAGGGGAAGGGTTTTGGCGGAGCTGTTTGCTTGTAATTCGAATAGTTGCTTGGTTTAAATTTAAACTTTTTCTTAATAACTATTGGGTGCTAAGGGTTCGGTATCACCGATCCAGTCATTGAAAATACCGGATTTAGTTTGGACTTCATAGGCTTTCACAAAAGGTGTGCCCAATCCAAAGGGGATCGAACCAAGGAAGTACCAGCCGATAAATGACAAGTCCAGGACAAATAAATTGCTTTTTTGACTCAAGGTCAGCGCCCGAGTCTTTTCAAAAGCAGCTGTTGGCGAAATTCCCGGATCCCGACTTAAAATAAACGGGAGCATGCTGTATTCATAACTTTTGATGATCCCTGGAATAATGAAGAGTAAAAACCAGCCAAACAGTTTAATATTTTTAAGGAAAGTGATTTTTACGATATTTAAATAGTACGGTGAACGAAAGGCCCAAAGTATTTCATGAATATCAAGCTTGGCTTCACCCAAGTCATTCTTGCGAAAGTATTGAAAGACCCCTAAGGCTAGCGGCTCCAGTACAAAGGCCCCCAGAGCCAGGCCAGCTGCCATGACCAACAATACAATGGGGATCACCAGGAGACTAAAAATCGGGAGGATGTTCCGGTTGAGCACCCCTTGGATCACATTCCCGTAGGGAACAAAGCTAGTTGCTCGATCAACTGTTCCATTATTGATCATTTCTTGAACATTTATGGTAGTCCTGGTATCGTTCATTTTAAAATTGACACTATCCTGCCCGGTGGCAAACATGAGAATGAAGGCAACCAGGGCTGCAACGATCCATTTTCCTTTTAAATTAACTTTGGCTCTTGTTTTATAAAACAACCGATCAATCATAGGACACCTCTGTTATTGCTTATTTTATTCAAGTTTAGGCAATCTATATTAAAAAGACAATAAAAACTTCTAAAATCCACATTAAGTTCTGGTTAATCGACTGCTTTTTACCCACTTATTTCCCGGATAGCGACTTATTTCTCCAAGGGACCGTCATGTGACGGCCATAAAGAGACAACTGGTCCCCATAAATTGACAATTGGCACCATAAATTGACTTCCTCATTTCTTAGATACTTCTTGTAATAAATGCCAACATCCTGTAAGATAAAAAAAACAGTCCAATCGATTCATAAAAAAATGCTAAGAACGGAACGAGTACGTAAAATACTGCAATCCAGAGAGCCGGTGAGGGTGGAATACCGGCAGGTAAGTATTACGGAAAGAACGACCGGGAGCAGCCATTCCGAATTATCAGTAGGTCTGGCCGTTATTCACGTTACGAATTCGAGTGAAATGATCAACGTCATTTCAATTGGGTGGTACCACGATCAAACGCTTCGTCCCTTTACCGGACGGGGCTTTTTTATTTTTATGATCCTTTGACACAACTCTGACTGTGGCAGTTAAACCAGGCGGAACTTCAGCCCACTTTTCTAAGAATCACCCCAAAGAAGACCACCGCCTAGAGAATCACTGCGTGTAAGTCCAACTGCAAACAACATATTATACAGGAGGTATAGACCATGGTTAATGTAAGAGATCTCTTCCGAAACATGGAAGAATATGGAGGACAGGAGATCGAAGTCTCCGGCTGGATCCGCACCATGCGGGTCTCAAAGAACTTCGGGTTCATTGAACTCAATGATGGTACTTTTTTTAAGAACTTGCAGGTCATCTTTGAGGATGGCCTTGAAAACTTCGCTGAAGTGTCCCATTATGCCATCGCCTCAGCCATCCGGATCAAAGGTACTTTAGTCTTGACTCCGGATTCCAAACAACCTTTTGAATTAAAAGCGGTGGAAATTATCTTAGAGGGACCATCAGATTCTGATTATCCCCTCCAAAAGAAACGCCATACCATGGAGTACTTAAGGTCCATCGCTCATTTGCGGCCCCGCGGAAATACTTTCAGTGCATTGTTCCGGGTCCGATCCCTGGCGGCCTTTGCCATTCATAAGTTCTTCAATGAACGCAGTTTTGTCTATGTGCATACCCCCATCATTTCCGGGTCCGATGCCGAAGGTGCCGGTGAAATGTTCCGGGTCACGACTCTTGACCTTGAAAATGTTCCAATGACCGAGACTGGCAAACCCGATTTAAGCCGCGATTTCTTTGGCAAAGAAACCAATTTAACGGTTTCCGGCCAGCTCCAGGGCGAGGCTTATGCCTTGGCGTTCCGCAACATCTACACCTTTGGTCCGACCTTCCGGGCTGAGAATTCCAATACCTCCCGCCATGCTGCTGAATTCTGGATGATCGAGCCGGAAATTTCCTTTGCTGATCTAAAAGACAATATGATATTGGCCGAGGATATGCTCAAGTATGTTATTCAGTATCTTTTGGATAACGCACCGGAGGAAATGGCATTCTTTAATCAATTCGTCGATAAGGGACTGATCGAACGACTCACTGAACTTGTGAGTTCAACATTCCGGGAAGTGACTTATACCGAAGCGGTGGAACTTTTGATCAACTCCGGCAAATCCTTTGAATTCCCCGTCAAATGGGGTGATGATCTGCAAACGGAACATGAACGCTACCTGACTGAGGAAATATTCAAGGGACCGATCTTTGTAACCAACTATCCCAAGGATATTAAAGCCTTCTATATGCGTCAAAATGAAGATGGCAAGACTGTCGCAGCGATGGATTGCCTCGTTCCGGGAGTCGGTGAGATCATTGGCGGCTCCCAACGGGAAGAACGCTACGATGTCCTGCTGGACCGCATTAAGGAATTGGGTCTTAACCCCGAGGATTACTGGTGGTACATGGATCTTCGGAAATACGGATGTGCCAAACATGCCGGCTATGGCCTGGGCTTCGAACGCCTCATCATGTATGTAACAGGCATGTCCAACATCCGCGATGTCATCCCCTTCCCAAGAACTGTAGGGAACTGCGAATTCTAAACCTCAAATTAACTTATTCTATGCAAAAAACAGCCTGCAGGGGAAACCCAACCGGCTGTTTTTTTGCTGTTCCTTGTATTATGGACCAAGTCTTCTTCCATTTGGGGATGTTTCCCATGCAGCGGGGACTCATCACAATATTCTAGGTGGAACGAACAAGACTGGACTTTGGGATCGATAACCGATCGCAAGGTCCAGTCTTGTTTAGAATTCGGTGATGTAATAACCCATTAATAGTTCCGTTTTACAAATCCAACTCCAACTGAGTCGGGTCCAATGTGAGTTCCAATGACTCCGCCAATTTTGGATATTTCATATTCCACCTGGGGATATTCGGTTTTAATGAGTTCTTCAATTTCCGGAAGGAATTTAGTGGACCCCGATGTACCGATAAATACTTTATAATCTGCATCGATTCCCAGTGCCGCTACTTGTTCGGCCAATATTCTTAGACCTGCCTTATGACCTCTGGCCTTGCCAACCGTACTTAGAACACCGTCTCTCATTTCCACCACCGGCTTCATATTCATGATTGTGCCAATGGCAGCCATGCTTTTGGGAATTCGGCCCCCTTTTCTTAAGTACTCTAAGGTATCAATGAGTCCGACTATGGTGGTTCTATCGGCAAGTTCTCGACACACTGCCGCAACTTCTGATATTCCCCGACCGGCATCGCGCATTTTAACAGCCTCGGCCACCACTACATTTTGACTCAAAGTCCCTTGTTTGGTATCGACGATCGTGATCCGATCCGGATCATGGGCCATGACTTTCGCCAATTCCGATGAATTTAACGTGCCGGATAAACCGCTCGATAACGTCAATACTAAAATTTCCTCATCGAGATACCGATTATAGAGATCCAGGAAATCCTGTGGGGAGGGTTGACTGGTTACGGGCAATTTTTTCGATTCTTCCAGTTTTTTATAAAAATGATCCACATCTGATTCTTGGTATTGAATCAACACTTCATCCTGGAATGAAATTTTCAGATGGGCAATATCTATCCCTAATTCTTTGGCTTGTTCCTCTCGAATGTCGGATCCTGAGTCGGTAATAATTTTAAACATAATTAAAATCTCCTTGTTTCGATATCGTATCGAAAATCACATACAATAATTATAGATTTGCGGCAACTTAATTTCCATCATCAAATGAAGACAATCGTCTATTATTTGACATATGTCGATATTAGTTGCTAAACTATTGGTGGATACTACCCAAATCAAAGGAGAACTTAGTATGGATCTGCGCGTGAAACGAACTCGGATGAATATTCGCGAAGCCTTTATTGTGCTGGCGCAAAAAAAGAAAATGAAACGAATCACCATCAAGGAATTATCAGCCGAGGCAATGATCAATAAAGCGACCTTTTATCTTCACTACCATGATCTGGAAGATCTCGTTTCGGAAATTGAAGATACTACCATTAAAGATATTGTGGAAAGCTTTGGAAAAGTCGACTCCTTCTTCCATAATGTTGATTTTTTCATTCAAAGATTTGTTGACGCCATGCAGCGAAACCGGGAGATCCTTTTGATTTTTTATGAAAATGACCGGACTGCAGTGATTCAAACCAAGCTGGTAAATTCCCTGCGCTATAAAATCATCGATGAAAATCCCCACATCACATTCACCAAAGAGATGTATATCGTGCTGTCCTTTTTTCTAAGAGCCGCCCTAGATCTGGGGCTTTATGAAGAGTTTGGCGACTACGATGCGGTCTTTAATGCCATTTCCAATACCATCCAAGTCGTAACCATGCATTACCGGGAAAAACTTATTCTTTAGCCCCTTGCAAATTGACTGCTAAACAGGGACGGAGCGTGGCTCCGTCCCTGTCTCTTTAACTGATTTGTGCTTGCTTGAGCTATTACGTGCTTGCTTTAACTGATAGGTGCATGCTTTAACTGATAGGTGCATGCTTTAACTGAAAGGTACTTTAATGGGTTTGCTTTAATGGGTTTGCTTTAATGGGTTTGCTTTAATGGGCTTGCTTTAATGGGCTTACTTTAATTATAGGTTGCTGTGCTGATTCTCCAATTCACCTTTACAGAAAAAGTAAAGGGTCTTAACTGGAATACCGGTTGCTCCGGAGGGTTGGAAGCCCTTAGCGGTTTCATTATAGGCTGTACCGGCAATGTCCAGATGGACCCACTTTTTACCATCGGTAAAGTGTTCCAGGAATAATCCGGCGGTAATGGTCCCTGCCCCGCCTTTCACGGAGTTTAATAGGTCTGCCCGTTTGCCCTTGATCATCTCGCGATAGTCATCATCAGCTGGCAGCTGCCAGATCTTCTCACCCCCCATTTTAGATGCTTTCAATAAATCATCCATCATGGTCTGGTCGTTGGAAACAGCTCCGCTGTAGGCGGATCCTAAGGCGACAACACAGGCACCGGTCAACGTTGCCACATCAATGATCTGCTGAGCATTTTCTTTGGTCGCCATATAATAGATGGCGTCGGCCAATGTTAATCTGCCCTCGGCATCGGTATTGCCGACTTCGACGGTCTTACCGGCCATGGTATAGATAATATCGCCATTTCGATAAGCATCCCCGGAGATCATATTCTCGCAGGCGGCCACAACGGCAGTTACGTTCTTTTCCACGTGGTTTGCGGCTAAGGCTGCCATAGTTCCTATGACTGAACCGGCACCGCCCATATCAGTGAACATACCGGCCATGGATGCAGCCGGTTTAAGGGCGTATCCGCCGGAATCATAGGTCAGGCCTTTGCCCACCAGACCGATGACGGCATCGTCTGACTTGCCGCCGCGGTATCTCATGACGATGAGTTTAGGTTCTTTGGCAGAGCCTCTGGCCACGGCCAAAAACGCCGTCATCCCCAATGCCTGGATTTCCTCTAGTCCCATGACCGAAACTTCGACTCCAAGGGGTTCCAATGCCTCAACGGCTGCCTTTGCCAGCGTCTGCGGGTAGATCACATCAGCCGGTTCATTCACTAGATTTCTGGCCAGCTCAATGCCCGATACCAGGTTTGTGATCTCAGCGAGACCCTCCGTTATTTTAGCTTCTTTACCCGGCATGATTTCAAACCCAATTTCTTCTAGGGTCGATTTTGTCTGATCCCCCGTCAAATACTTATTAAAGTGATAGGCTGAATTAGCCAGACCTTCCGAAATGGCCATGGCCGTCCGACGGTAACATAGATCCGAATATTTGGAAAGAACCACGGTGGCAGAAGCGACTTTTTCTTTGGCCAGAAGTTTGCCCAGCTTATAAAAAACTGTTTTTAAAAGGTCTGAATCCACTTTTGTCTCGTCACCTAAGCCTACTAAGACCGTGTTGGTTCCCTTTAAGCCAAGATCCGCATACAGTTCACCCTTTGCTCCTTTGAACAGTTCCTTTTCGGTTAAAAAAGAATAAAGTTCCTCCAGGCCTTGCGGGACCTGGTCCTTAAGCAAGGGAATGATTCTGACAGTGCCTTTGGCTTCTGCTGAAAATTTCATAAGATACCTCGTTTCCTTATATTTTAGTTTGACATTACTCCCCTCATTATACTGTTCGCTCCGTCCTAAGCGCCACATACAGATCGTTAAACTATGTTGCTCGATCCTCCGTTAGCCGATCCCGAGAATTTAACGATCTGCGATAGCGGCTGGATGTTAAGGGAATGGAAACAATCTCTGTAAATGCTTTACTACTGCCTTGGAATCTTTTAAAATAAAGATATAAAAAATATTACCTGTCTTATCCGCTGGTTATCAATAGTGATACATCGGAGATCCATGGGTAAAATCCAACGATTGAACGGAGATCAAAGTATGGAAAAAATTGGGATCATCACAGATAGTGCCTGTGATCTACGGGCCGGTGAATATAATCCGGACCTGGTCAAGGTCATTCCTTTAAAAATCGCCTTTTCCGATGGGGAATTCAAAGATGGAGTCACGATTTCGGCGGAAGAAACCTACCATCGAATGGATGTGGAAACGCCCAAAACCAGCCTGCCCGATGGCAGTGATATGGAAAATGCCCTTCAGTATTTCAAGGACAACGGATTCACTCATGTCATTGCTATATTCCTGGCATCGAGCCTCTCGGGAACGTATAATGCTTTCCAGCATTTTGCCGAAGAATTCAAAGACAGCCTGATCATCGAAAGTGTCGATTCCAACTCCTTGTCTTTGGCTGAAGGACTCCTGGTTCAACTGGCACAGAAGCTCATTGGTGAAGGCAAGTCCTTTGATTTTGTCACAGAGCAAGTCATTGCCAAAATGAAGACCATCAATGTCTATTTCGTGTTAGATACCCTGGAATATCTCATCAAGGGGGGTCGCATCGGTAAAGTCTCCGGAACCATTGGTCAGCTGCTCAACATTAAGCCCGTGATCCATATCCGCGAGGATGGTGTCTACCATACGGCTGATAAAGCCCGGGGCAAACGCCAGTCCATTGTAAAAATGCTGGCCATCTTAAAGACAAAGTATTTGGATAGAACGCCTTGCAACGTCCATGTTGTGCATGGCGGCAGCCCCATTGAAGGGGCTGAACTGTTAGAGACTGTCAAAGCCATGCCCGGAGTCAAATACGCCCAGCTGGCCCAAATTACCCCCTCCTTAGGCGTTCATACCGGAAAAGGTCTCTTGGGTCTGATTATCGAGGAAATCTAAATGGAAAAAAGCTACCGGGAAATGGAAAAAGAACTCCAGGAGGAGTATAAAAAAAAGCTGAATCTTCTAAAAAAGGTCAAATCCGAAAAGGAAGCCGTCGGTCAAGTCTTCACAAAGGGCATTTTGCCCCTTTATGTCTACTACATCCTGGCCCAAGCCCCTTCTAATGGCAATGACATTGCTACAAAGATCACTCAGCATACCGGTGGTAAATGGTCTCCTTCGACGGGGGGGATTTATCCACTCCTAAAGAAAATGGAAAAGCAGGGCTTTATTACCGGACTTATTTCCGACGAGGGCCGTCTCCAAAAAATTTATACCCTCACGAAATCCGGTGAAGAAGAATTCAGTTATAAAAAAGACCTCCTGTTTGAAAAGATCAAAGATGCAGTGGACGTCTTCCGACTCGTCTTAACTGATATTTATGAATTAAACAACGAACAGATGAAGACTGAATTCGACATCGAGTAGCTCTGCCTAATCGAATCGTCGTATCCCCTCCACCCATCAATTCGCTTCCGACTAGTCCAATGAATTTAAACCAAAAAACTAAATTTACTGCCTTTTGACATTAGGGGCAGGACAGTGGCGGATTAGTCCATAAAAACGGGGTCCCTCGAACAACTCGAGGGACCCCGTTTTTTTTATGAAGATCTGGGTTTTAGAGACTACAGGCCCACTAGGGGAATCACTTTCTTTTTATTGGCTTTATTTCTGGCAAAGACTTCTTCCTCATCAAACCGGAAAGCATCCATCAGAACATCATATACGGGGTTACTGGCTGCATACCGCTCAGCCTGGCCTTGCTCTAAATAGCTCGTGAATTCTGGATCCAGGGGCAGCTCGCACAGAAGATCCAGATTCATCTGGCCGGCAACTGCTTGGGAACTGTTTTTGCTGAAAATGTAGTGTTTTTTATCACATTCATCGCATTTAAAATAGGCCATGTTTTGGATGACACCTTTGATCGGGATCTCCTGACTCTTGATCATATTGACGATTTTATTCACGATCATGGTCACCATATTTTGCGGAGTGGATACGATCACGAAGTAATCCACCGGAAATTGCGACATGATGGTAATGGCCACATCACCGGTACCAGGCGGCATATCAATGAGCAGATAATCCAGGTCTCCCCATTGGGTTTCCTGAAACAGCTGATTTAAGACATTGGACAGGATGGGTCCGCGCCACATCACCGGCTGTTCTTCTTCGATCATAAAATTCATGGACTGCACTTTGATACCAAGAGCCGATTCCACCGGTGCGATCATTTGGTCTTGCGGATTCACCCCGGGGACATAGCCGGTCCGAGCGGTTTCCATTCCAAAGAAACGCGGCATGGAAGGGCCTGTGATGTCGGCATCTAACACCCCGACCCGTTTGCCCAGCTTTTGCAGGGCAACGGCCAATAGGCCCGTCACGCTGGACTTTCCAACTCCTCCTTTTCCGGAAATGACACCCACTACATGGGTGATCTTTCCAAATTTTGGTTTATGAAGGTCACAGGGTTTATCTTTACGGCAATTTGGTTTTAATGCACATGAATTACAAGTTGTTGGCATAATCGTTCTCCTTGTTCTATATCGTATGGTTGGTATGGTTGATCTCAATATTTTCTTCTTTTTTCGATCGGATTCTTTGTGAAGAACTCATCTTGCAGAGTCCTCTTTAGAAGCCGTCCGGACGCTCTGTGGTGACGATGGTCGTCCATTTTTCACCGACATAATCGGATTTTATATAGTAGGATCTGGTCTTGCGGTCTTTGTTGTTTTTAACTTCCACCACTGCCTTATAAAGATCGGTGGTATACCCCCTGGTTTTGATGTTCATGACCAGCTCCGTTTCCTTGTCCTCTGTAATCGGAATGGCTCCCAGGGCATTTAAAGCCAGGTTAAAGTCTAACAGTTCATAGGACATTTGGAATTTCAGCATTTCTTTGTCTTCATTGACCATCACTCCCACCGCAGTGACTTTATAATCGGCCTGTACTTGTTTGACCGCTTCTAACAAAGAGCCGTAATACCCTTTGAAAAAGTCCCGGGGCTTGCGCAGTGCAAATAAGTTTTTGATGATGTTATTATCGATTCGATTTAAAACCAGGAAGGACTTCTCGTCATTGTAGAAATTCCCCCGGGTTTCGGCACTGCCGGAGCCCGTCGTATAGTAGAATTTAATGACCTGATTTTCAAACGTATTGAACTCGAAAATATAGTCCGGCGCCAAGGGGTTTTTCTCTTCCACCGCCATGGCCGAGGACAATGATTCATAAAGTTCTTTCAGTGTGGCCTCATCGGTGACAACGAAGCGGAAGCCTTTATCACGGGTGCTTTGAATGACGACTTTTCCCAGATTTTCTTTGGTGACCCATTCAAAATCTTCATTTTTATAGGTGAGTTTCAGCAGAGATTGGCACCCTGCCGTCATTGTGACGACCAAGCAGACCAATATGAGAGATTTAATGAGCCGCTTCATTTGACATCCCTTCCGTGATCCGGTCGCTTAAATTCGCAAACTCCTCAATACTCAACGTTTCGCCCCGTCTTGTCGGATCGATCCCAGCTTGTTCAAACGCCTGGGCCATGACGGCAGGATCAATCCCCATGGGTTTCAATGTATTGTGCAGGGTTTTACGCCGCATGGCAAAGCTTTGCCGGATGAGTTTGAAAAACAGCTCCAGGTCCAATGGTTTTACTCTCTTTTGGGGCAGCCGGTCGAGTCGGATCACCACTGAATCAACTTTGGGCCGCGGCACAAAGGATTCGGGCTTGACGATGCGAATGAGCTCGGTGTCTGCATAATACGACACCAGCACCGATAAGGAACCATAGTCTTTGGTACCAGGTCCTGAATTAAGGCGTAGAGCAACTTCCTTTTGGATCATGATCGTAATGCTCTCCCACGGGAAATCTTCTTCCAATAGGCGCAAAAGGATGGGTGTCGTGACGTAGTAAGGTAAGTTCGCCACCACTTTGACACTGTGATCCCCGGCTATTGCCAGCAAATCAGTTTTTAGGACATCTCCTTCGATGAGTTCAAAGTTCTCATAGCTGCCCAGTTCATCCTTGAGGATGGGGATCAGCTTGGAGTCAATTTCCACGGCAGTTACTTTTCCGGCTTTTTCCAATAATGCCCGCGTCAGACTACCGACCCCTGGACCGATTTCTATGACATGATCCTGGGCTGTGATTTTGGAACCTTCAATAATATCCTGGACCACTGAAGGATCCGTGAGAAAGTTTTGGCCCAGTGCTTTTGTAAATTTAAATCCGTATTTCTTGACTAAGTCTTTGGTATTCAATTGTTCCATTCTCTATTTATACTCCTGTAAGGCCTGTATTTTCCGATTTAGTCTTCACTGTCGATGATTTCTTGCGCAGCTTGTTCGAATTCTGCGCGGTCAATATTGTAATTATTCAGCCGCTGGAGCATCGTGGATGCACTGGCATAGCCGATCCCAAGTTTCTTGCCAAGGAGCTGCCGACGTTTTTTGGCAGTAGGTCCGGCCATTAATCCGGCATTAAATAAATCAGCAGCTACAAACTCTTTATGCGCTTCGAAATTAGTGGCATGAGCTCGTTCAAGTGCTCGGATGATGCTCTGCGGGTTGGCATTTTCCACCCCAACATCCCCTTTTTTAGTTCCTTCTTCTCGCATGATATAGGCATGCCGGACTCCCGGACACATTTGTTCAATTCGTTTGCGGATCGTCTCCCCGGCATGGTCAGGATCAGTCAATACAATGACACCTCGTTCCCGGCCGGCTCGTCGGATCAGTTCCATGGTCTCTTTGGTAATTCCAAAACCGTGAACGGCAATTACCTGGGCATCTACTGCTTGTTTTACTGCCGTAATATCATCCCGGCCTTCCACTACTATAATTTCTTTAATCATATTTTCATTTCCTCGTAAAAGTCTTCATACCATTATAACGTAATTCCATCGATCTCGACGATATTTCAGATAGGGTGTTTTACTCTCTCTTATTGTAAAACTAATTTTGGCTGTTCTACTTAATTATGCCTAGTTAGGTAACTCTAGTTACAGAATCATAGTTACAGTGTCATAGTTACGGAACCATCCAACGTAATAGTTACAGAACTATCCAACGTAATAGTTACAGAACCATCCAACGTAATAGTTAGGGAGTCATAGTTTACGGAGCCATACAGTGTCATAGTTATGAAGCTATAGTTAGGTAACCCTAGTTAAATTAATCCTGATTAGTGGTTCTTGTTTGGTTTTCCATGTTTAATTTTCGCCTGGTGTGATTATTTAGTTTGCCGAGCACAGCATGGTCTGACGATCATGGGTTGCTTTATAGAGCCGTTGTTAGGAGCTGGTTTAGTACATAAAAAAACTGCGGGATTTACCGCAGTTTTTTTAATGATCTATTGGAACTAATATGTTCCCGTTTAGTCTGGTCTAGACTAGTCTTCATTGTTTAACTGATCCCATCGCGGCTCTATTTGACATAGCCCTTAACGGTCTTGATGCCCATATTATTTACGCGATTTAGATAGCTTGAGTTGGATTCACCACTTTTTCGGGGGATAAATACATCAAGGCGGCTGGAAGAATTAAAGTTTGCGCCACCGCGGTCTTCCACGGTCATGGTTCCATAGCCGGTGAGATATATTTTTTTACCCATGGAGTAGTAGTTACTGGCCACCATTCCAAAACGAAGTGATTTTCCAGTAGCGGTTATTGTATAGCCACCATTTTCTGAAGGGAGATTCGTATAGAAGGTCAATGTGAAACTTTTCCAGTTCTGATTGCTGGTTGTAGTTTCTTTCGCTGAAGTCCGTTTGACTGTTGTTGTTTTCTTTTCAACTGCTTTTACGGTTTTCGCTTTTGGCTGAACTGCTTTTTTTGCAACTACTGGTGCCTTGGTTCCTTCTAATACCGTTTCAGTGATGGGAGCCTTGGCGAGGAAATCACCAACCACTTCCGATGAGATTAATTTTCCGTCGCTGTACGTATATTTTGTAGTAACTTCCCGTTCGCCGTCCATTCCAATTTGTTTCACTTTTTCTTTGCCTTTGAGTAAATCAGCGGAATCGATTTTTAAGCTGGAATGAGCAACTGGTAGAACTCGGGTTTCTTCTTTAACTTCGATCCTAGTGATCGTAATGGCCATGTTTTCGGTCACTTCAGCGGTGGCCGCAACGTTCATGCGATCCTCTGCTGTGACGGTTATTCCCAGTGATGATAATAAAGACCTGACGTCCTTATACAATGTATTCACTTTGA
This sequence comes from Clostridiaceae bacterium, assembly GCA_049294805.1. Taxonomy (GTDB): domain Bacteria; phylum Bacillota; class Clostridia; order Clostridiales; family Clostridiaceae; genus JG1575. Next base: position 15,269 of record JBAQDU010000112.1, on the reverse strand, counting down.
TTTCGTTGCCATCTGCACTAACTGTAACTGGAATTGCCTTTTTTATAAGTAAGGTTTCGTTACCGTCGATTTCATTGGACACCGGCAGATTGATTTGATCATCTGCATTGAGTGTCACGCCATTTTCCCTGAGAAAGTCTCTGATCGTTTTCTGCTTCGTTAAATAGGTCGCTTGGTTTCCATCTATATTTAACAAGACCTTATTGGCAGAATCATACGGGAAATTATTGGCGGTGAATATCATTCCGGCCGTGAGCGCCAGACTAGCAGATATTTTTAGGATATTATTCAATATCTTTTACCCCCATAACTATCGTTTGAAGTGACAACTTAAATAATCACGACGTTCTTTATTATATGGAAGCCCGGAGATTCCGTCAAAAAAACGCTTCAAACCCTTTATCCATGGGCTTTTCAGCGTTTTATCAGCATTAATTATGAATAATCTGTAAACGAATAATTCTGCAATCTTTACAACTTATGGGTTTGATCCGTCCCTAAATCCGAAAAACTTCAGGGCATTCTCATATAAGATCTGTTCGGTGACTTCCCGATCCAACCCTTTAAGCTGTGCAATGGCGGTAATGACATAGGAAATATAGTCACTGCGGTTGCGTTTGCCCCGATACGGGACCGGTGTCAGGTAAGGCGCATCGGTTTCGGTCAGGAGAAATTCGATGGGTGTCTGGGCAATGACTTCCGGCAAGCGTTTGGCATTTTTAAAGGTACTTACTCCGCCGACGCCTAAATAAAAGCCTAGACTCACTGCTTCTTTGGCAATTTCCGGGGATCCTGAAAAAGCATGGAGCACACCTCGCAGATCGTGATTGGCCCGCAGGATTTCCATCATATCGCCGTAGGCATCTCGAACATGCAGTATCACAGGCTTATTGCACTCCCTGGCCAAATTGAATTGGCGCAGGAGAATTTCTTTTTGCCAGTCTCGAGACGGATTTTCTGACCAATAATAATCCAAGCCGATTTCACCTACCGCCACGACCTTGTCCTGGTTTAAAAGCACTCTTAGTTCCTTCTCCACCTCATCCGTATAATCCAGACCGTCGGATGGGTGGATGCCCAGTGCAGCGTAAACCGTTGGATAGTCACGGACCAATCCAAGGGTCGTCTGGATGGACGCATAGGACGATGCGCAGTTCACGATCCGGCTGACGCCATTTTCGGTAATTTGCGCCAGGATGGCTGGGCGGTCCGGGTCGTAAGCGTCATCATCATAATGAGCATGAGTATCTATTATGGCCACTGTATTCTCCTTCACACTAATGAATGAATTGTAAACAATAATAGTGTTAGTTCATATTTTGTTAATATATCTCTTGAAAAGCCTTTATTCAAGCCATTCTTCCATTTATGAATCCATCTTCACACCTGTTAACTTTAAATTTTTACCAGTGTAATCGTCTCCACTGAAAATCTTTATCAGTTAAAAAATGGATATTCCCCTTTTTTAGCCTGTTCTGTTATGATAATAAGTAACCAACAGGAGGGATCTGGAAACCATGACCCACTATCTTGACAGCCTGACGGCTTTGCCACTTTTTTCAACGTTTACCAGAGATTCGCTGCGCAGTTGGCTGAGTCTTTACAATTATAGCATACAGAAATATCCGGCCGGAATGACCATTTTCAACGAAGGGGAACTTTGCACCTCCATCTTTGTGGTTTTAGAAGGCCAGGTGCTCATTCAAAAAATTGATTCTTCGGGCCGCTATTTAAATGTAGCAGAAGCTTCCACCGGTGAACTCATGGGCCCCAATGTGCTGTTCTCCGACAACTCGGTTTATCCCTTGTCCACCACTGCACTGACGGATGTGGTCATTTTATCTTTGTCCAAAGAGCTGGTCCTTAAATTATGTCAGGTCAACCTGCATTTTTTAGAAACCGTCTTAAAGATCGCCTCCGGGAAAGCGTTTATGCTGACCCGCCGCCTCAATGAAGTAACTGTTCAGACCTTAAAACAGAATATTACTCGTTTTCTATTAACAGAAGCAGCCAATCAAAACAACCAACTGATCCGCCTCCCCTTCACCAAAAAAGAATGGGCGGAAACGTTGGGCGTTCAACGACCATCCTTGCAACGTGAACTTAAAAACCTTGAAATCCTTGGTTATATCATTGTTAAAAGAGATCTGATCCAAATCGTGGATCAGGCTATGTTGGAAAAACTTGCTGATGATTAGGAGGTATGATGTCAAAGATTCTGGTCATGGGGGGAACCTCATACGATACCATTATTAAGCTGAAAAAGAATCCGATTTTAAAGGGAACTTTCTTTGCCGAGGATTCCTACGAACGATGCGGTTCCACCGGAACGACCAAGGCAGTCGCCTTAAAGAAGCTCGGTGCCGATGTGACTCTGTATTCCCGGTTGGGCCGAGATTTTGCCGGGGATCAGATCAAGGCCTATCTTACTCACAATAAAGTGCCTTTTGTCACTGATGAGATCGAGTCAGGGACTGAACGACACATTAACTTGCTCGATGAGTCGGGTGACCGCATTTCAATTTTCCTGCCCCAAGCCCCAGTGTCCATCGGGCTCGATGAACTGCGCTTAAAGGCCCTCATCGTCGAGAGTGATATCATCGTGTTGAATATTATGGATTATAACCTCCCCTTTATTCCGTTGCTTAAAGAAAAAGAAGTCTGGACAGACCTCCATGACTATTTGGATATGGATCCCTATTATAATCCGTTTATCGAAGCCTCCCAGTTTGTCTTCCTATCCTCCGACCGTCTGATGGATTACCGCTCAACTTTAAAAAAACTGGGCCGGGGCGGTAAAATGGTCGTTGTGACCCATGGCAAAGAGGGCTCCACCGCCTATTGGGAGAACCGCTTCTATGAACAAAGCGCCCATGATTTCACACTGGTAGATTCCGACGGAGCCGGTGACAACTATTTTTCAGGGTTTCTTGTGGAATACCTTAAAAAGCGAAATCTGGAACGGAGTCTGATGACGGCATCCGTCTGCGGCGGCCTGGCCATTGAAACCAAGGAATTGGTTCCCGAGAGTTTAAATTATGACATGTTGGAGCGGATCATGATCCAGAAAGGCATTCGATAGCTCCAGTGGGACCTAGATCGAACCTACTCCTACCATTCCCTCCATTTATCGTCTTAAAATTCATGGACCCAGATTTTCATCGATCGAAATGCTCACTTAAATTAAGTGTTCACCGTTCAAAAGATTATCCAACAGCTCACCGATAATGGTCAACGATAATGGTCAACGATAATGGTCAACGATCTAAAAGCCTCACCAGCCAAAGTGCCCGCTGACTTAAAGATCACTGACCTGGATATTCCCCCACCTGGATATTCCCCAACCTGGATATTCACCGACCTCGATATTCACCGACCTAAGTGGTCTGGCCTAAAACGTTACGGACCTAAATTCTGATAAAAGTAAACCGCCTGGAGGCAAGTCATGCTTAACTTGCCTCCAGGCGGTTTAACTTTCACTATGATTGGCTCTATGATCTGGCTAAAGACCCATGGGCGTAATAAGACGATCTATCCACCTGAAGATTAATAAGTTAGGGGTAACCTTCGGGGAGTAGGTCTTAGCTATCTCTTTGAGGTTTGACCAGGTGATATGCCCGCCGGGCTGTTCCGTCCGGCATGGTCAGTTCTCCCACATAGGCAAAACCTGTTTTCTCCAAGATATTGCGCATGGCAATGTTGTCGTTGTGGGTATCGATCCTTATATTGTTGGTTTGCTGCCCGACCCAATCCATCACAGTAGTTGTGATCCCACCACCACCTAAGGCAGCAATTCGATGGATCGCAAGGTAAGGTTCCTCGTTTTGCCAGGCCCCGTCAATTCTGGAATAGACTTCATCAGGTCCGGGCACAAGTGCAAACACCCCGACGATTTGATCCTGATCCAGCACTTTATAAAGTTCACCTTTGGCAATATCGTCTTCCAGCAGTGCCTGGGTCGGATAACCATTGGTCCATTGCGCGGGGTTTAAGTTTTGCACCATTTTCTCCCGAGCTGCCGCATAGATTTTACAGATCCCTGGCAGATCCATATTTTCGGCTCGGCGGATCACTAATGTTCTACTCACGGTTTTTCTTGACCTGGCGGCCTTCGTGAAACTCCTCGTGGTAGTCGCACTGACCGTCTCGGTCAAAGCGTTCCCAGATACCGTGCTTGATATCAGCTTTTAATTCACCGGTTTGCCACAGCTCACCGGTTTCCCGATAGAACGTCCATTTCCCATCCATTTTTCCAGCACTGACGGGACCTTGGGCTTTTATTTTACCGTTTTTAAAGTAAATCGTTCTGATATTGCCAATGGTCTCCTCAATGAGTTGACCATTGGCATAGGTTGTTTTATTTTTTTCCATTAGTTTACCGTACTGCCTGACGGCAGATCGCCGTCAGGAATGACCACAAAGAGGTTTTTATCGTCTGCATCGGCCCCGGCCAAGATCATCCCCTGGGAGGTCTCCCCCATCAGTTTTGCGGTCTTTAAGTTTGCAACGATGACAACGCTTTTGCCGATGAGATCTTCCGGTTTGTAGAATTTTGAAATCCCTGAGACGATTTGGCGCTCTTGAGTGCCCACCATGACTTGCAGTTTCAAAAGTTTCTTGGATCCTTTGACCGGTTCGCAGGCCATGATCTTAGCCACCCGGAAATCGATCTTGTCAAAATCATCATAGGTTATTTCCGGTTTTAGTGGAGTCATGGTTACTTCTTCAGCCACCGGTGCGCTGGCGGCTATTTTTAGGGCCTCGAGTTCTTCCAGTTTTTTCTCAACATCAATTCGGGGGAAGATGATATTGCCTTTATTGACGCGGTCCCCGGGTTTCATCCCATTGAAGGCCGCTAGGGAGTCAAAGCCGGTGACGGAGCTATTGAGCTGTTCCAATATTTTAGCGGAGGTCTCCGGAAGGAACGCTTCCAATTCCACGGCGACAAAGCGCAGTGATTCCAACAGATTATACAGAACGGTGCCCAGACGGCCCAGCTGAGCTTCCTCACGGGCTAGTACCCAAGGCATGGTCTCATCGATGTACTTGTTGGCCCGGCTGATCAAGACCCAAATTTGCGAGAGGGCTTCCGGGATCCGCAGATCATTCATTGCTTCATCGACTTTACCCAACGTGGCCAATGCCGTATTGATCAGATCCTCGTCGAATTCGCCCGGCGTATTGGGTTCGGGGACCACGGACCCAAAATACTTATCCACCATCGAGACAGTACGGGATACGAGATTGCCCAGATCATTGGCCAAGTCTGAATTGATTTTGCGGATGAATGATTCATTGGTGAAATTCCCGTCGGAACCAAAGGGGATCTCGTGGAGCAGATAGTAGCGGATGGGATCGACCCCAAAATGGTCGGCCAGGATCACAGGATCCACAATATTACCTTTGGATTTACTCATTTTGTCATTGTTGAACATCAGCCAGCCATGTCCGTAGACCTGCTTGGGTAGCGGCATATCCAATGCCATCAGCATGATCGGCCAATAAATGGTATGGAACCTGATAATATCTTTACCGACTAAATGAAGATCGGCCGGCCAATACGTTTCAACATCGTGATATTCATCATTCAAATACCCCAATGCCGTCAGGTAGTTTGACAGGGCATCGACCCAGACATAGATCACGTGTTTTTCATCAAAGGGAACTTTTACACCCCAGTCAAACGTGGTCCGTGATACGGCCAGATCTTGCAGACCCGGTCTTAAAAAATTATTGAGCATCTCATTTTTTCTGGATTCAGGTTGAATGAAATGCGGATTATCCTCAATGTATTGGATCAGTCGGTCAGCGTAATTGCTCATCCGGAAGAAATAGGATTCTTCCTTGGCCCGCTCTAAGGGACGGCCGCAGTCCGGACAAGTATGATTTTCATCGATCTGAGTCTCTGTCCAGAAGGATTCATCCGGGGTGCAGTACCAGCCTTCATATTCCGATTTGTAGATATCGCCCTGGTCATAGAGCTTCTGGAAGATTTTCTGAACGGCTTCTATGTGATATTCATCAGTGGTCCGGATAAACCGGTCATAGGAAATATTCATCAGGCTCCATAAATCCTTGATGCCGGCAACTATGCCGTCGACATATTCCTTAGGGGAGAGGCCCTTCTCATCCGCGATGCGCTGAATTTTCTGACCGTGTTCGTCCGTTCCGGTCAAGAACATAACGTCATAGCCGGCCAGTCGTTTGTATCTGGCCAAGGCATCGGCGGCCACGGTGGTGTACGTATTGCCAATGTGGAGATTGGCGGAGGGATAATAAATCGGGGTCGTGATGTAGTACGGTGTTTTTTTCATAATATCTAATTTCTCCTTGTAGACCGATCGCTGATTGCGCCAGCCTGTTATTAATCGGGTTCTTAGCCAGAGGGACAAAAAATCTCCGGGACCAAAACAAGTCCCGGAGACGTAGTTACGTGTTACCACTCCGTTTTACAGTCCTCTTACGAGAAACTGCCTCAAGGGGTCAATGCAAACCCCACAAACCGCTAACGCTGTTCTTGCGTGTTCCCTACTATTAATGTTCAGTAACAGCACTCCGGGGCCATGTTCATCTTAATTCAGCCGGCAGCTTCTCAGCAAGGTCTGCCTCTCTTTTGACTGATTTTAAAGATTACTCTTCCCATCTTCATGCATAGTTATAATAACAAAAGTTGCGACTTGTTTCAAGCCACTTATCAAACAGCTCCCGGGAGCTCCTGGGATGGCCCATGGGATGACTCATGGGATGGTCGTCCCTGTCAAATGCCGCTGAGTCATTCGCTACTTCATATATAGGCCGGTCAGCTTGCCTGCCTCATCGATGGATATAGTATAAGTCGCTTTCCCATTGGCATAGGTTGCTTGGATGACTACTACCGCAAATTTTCCGACCTGAGGATTTTCACTGCTCCCCATCGAACTGGATCCAAACTCCTTGAATTCACCGAGGTTGGTAATCATCGCACCCAAGGCAGTCTTCAAGGTACCAGCGGGCAACGCTGGTTTTAGGATATCAGCAAACTGGGCCTCCACGGCAGCAAACTCCTGATTACTCAATTGAGTGACCACTTGTTTGGCCTGGCTGTTGACCGCATCTTCATTAAATCCAGCGGGGAGTGACTTGGCGGAGCAAGCGGATAGAAGGACCACCGCAAATAGCCCAAGTAGGACCGAATGGAGGATCTCGTTCTTAGCTCGGATGATTCCATTGATTTTTTGTTTCATGATGTGCTCCTTTTAATCTTTGGATGAGTCGAAAGGTTGGTTCTGTCGGATGGTCAGGATGGTATAGATCAACAAGAGGATCACTACGAATGCCAAAGCCGCTTCAATACGGAACACGGACACCCCGAGGATCGATAAATAGCCTGCTAGGACATTGAACAGCGTATGGAGCAGGATCGCCAGCGGCAGTAAGGCCGGCCGCTGCTGGGTCAATGAGCGCCAGATCATTACGGATAAGCAGACATGAAAGACCATTGCACTGATCCGTTCAAACCCGCCGGCTGCGAAAAGCCCGCTGGTGGCCGGGCCGATCCCGACCGCATTAGTCACTGCAGCAGCAATGAGATTGATCCCAACTAATAGGATCGCCTCGATGCCCCCATGGCCAATGCCAAAGGCAATCCCATGTGACAGGGGTGCGCCCTTCATAAATCGCCTCATCATCAAGTAGCGGCCGCCTTCTTCAAAGAGGCCCGCGCTGAACGACAGAAAGATCATAAATAAAACCGGCTGGGTAAACTGGAACAGGGTATAATCCGTGGATCTTGGCAAAATCACCTGCAGCAAGGGGATCCTTAAGACCACTTGAAAGACTATGAATGTCATAGCGCCCAATAAAACAGGCCGCCAGGTTTTGATCCGTCTGCTTGAATAGATCATCGCTGCAATCGGCAGGACAACTGCTGCCAGCAATGCAAAAATATAACCTGTCATCGGTGTCTCCTTGTAAGTACTCAATAAGTACAGAAATAAGCCCTCTCATCTACATGATCCCTGCTGCTAAAATCACTGCGTTGGGCTTCCTTCGATTTAAATGGACCAATTAAAGTTTCCAGAGCAATACCTAGCTTAGTCCTGAGCCAGAATCGCCTCTATTTCTTCAATGTCCCGGGGAATATCAAAGGATAGGTTCTCCATTCCGGTCGCTGTAACTAGGACATCATCCTCGATGCGGATCCCAATTTCTTCTTCTGCCAGATAGAGACCCGGCTCCACTGTGATCACCATGCCCGGTGCCAGCTTTTGATCTCGGGATCCCACATCGTGAGTGTCCAGTCCCAAATAATGACTAACTCCATGGAAATAGTATTTAGAAACTTGTGACGGTTCCTCGATCAAACCGATCCGGACCAATTCCTCACCATAGGTTTCACGGACGATCTCATTGAGCCGCCCAAACGGTACCCCCGGTTTAATGGCAGCAAATACCCGGTCCATGGCCAGTCGGACAATCTGATACAGTTCCTTTTGACGATCCGTGAATTTTCCATTGATGGGGAAAGTTCTTGAAATATCGGCACTATAGTAGTTCCATTGAGCACCTAGGTCCAATAACAGCAGTTCTTGGTCATGGATGATCTGATCGTTCGCAACATAATGAAGCACCGCAGCATTTTTACCGCCGGCACAAATGGTTTGAAACGCAATGTCCTTGACCCCATTTGACTTCAATATATAGTTGAACTCTGCTTCCATTTCGTATTCATAGGCACCGACCCGCCGCTTCTTCCAAAGGTTTAAGATCCCGTCTCTGGTAATTTCAATGGCTTTGCGAATTTGGTCGATCTCAGATGGATCTTTAAAGACCCGTAGAGCCGCAATGGCATGGAATACATTAGCCACTTGGATCTGGGGATAATTATCTGCGATGATCTTAGCATAGCGTCCGCCGGGACCATGGTCTGATCCAAAAGAATCATTCTCCAGGTCAAAATATAGCTTAGACACTGCTGCCCCCGCTATTTTTTGATGGAGGAAAGCTTCAAACTCATCGATAAAGCGGATGTCTTGAATTCCCGAGCGCTCTTTTGCAGTTTCCGGGGATATCGTTTCACCCACCCATTTGGCTTTCACTTCATCATAGCGAGGGATGAATAATATTTCTAGGCTGTCCGCACCGGTCTGTTCCAGGTATACAATGACCTGTTGTTCGGCAATACCGGTCAAGTACAGGAAATTGCGATTCGGAGCAAACTGATATTTTTCATCCGCGGTTTTTTTGGGTGCTGTTCCACAAAAAAGCACCACGCCGGAACCTGGTTCAATCTGCTTCAAAAGTTTACTGCGGTTATTAACATATAAGTTATTTGTCATTTTGTAAAATCCTCCCATTTGATTACCTCCATTTTATCACCTATTTCCAGTTCGGAACAAATACAAACAAATAACGAATTTTTTAATAACTTATCCCCTTCCCGTGAATCTTGACCAGCTGACCTACTAGACTATTATTAAAGAAAAACTATTTCAAAACCTGGCCGAATTTCACGTGCGCTGAAAAATCAACTGGCCAGAATACGAGCGGAGGATCAAACATGGAACTTATAGACATGCTCTTAAAAGGATTCGGTGGCAACCCACAAGAACAGCCCCAGCAGAATCAGCACGAGCAACTTCGCCAAGAGCAGGAGTATCAGAATCTACAACAGGATATGCAGAACCGGCAGTATCAGGAGCAGGCTCCGGCAGATGGCAGCTTAAGCGGGTTTGACATCAACGAATTGGCTGGACAACTGGGAGTCTCCCCGGATAAGGCCCAGTCGATCTTAAAGATGGCCCTACCCCTGATTCTTGGAAAACTTGGCCAAAATGCAGAAACGGATGATGGGGCACAATCCTTGTCGAATGCATTGGAACAACATACCGGCCGCCAATATGTCAAACCTCAGGATATTGACGAGGATGATGGCAAGGGAATTCTAGGTCATATTTTCGGAAATTTCGGCACCGATCGAGTCGCCGGAGAAATCGGCAAAGAAGCTGGTGTGGATAAAGGGATGTCCATGAAGATCCTGACAATGCTAGCCCCTTTGGCCTTGGCCTATCTGGCGAATAAGAAAAAAACCCAAAAGCTCGATGATCGCGGTGTCCGAGACCTGACCAAAGGATATTCTGATCAATTGAACCAACAAAGCGGCGGCTCACTTTATGACATTCTGAAGAACATTCCAAACCAGCAACAGCCTCAGGAAGACCCTGGCATGGGCGGCCTGTTAGGCGGACTGTTGGGTGGGTTGTTCGGTAAATAAAAAGCCCACTCGCTTCCCCTATAATTTACCCCTTCAAAAAAACATTGGACTATGGTCTTCACGCCCTAGTCCAATGTTTTTTAGTTCAATCACAGAGTTCACCCACTGCTTTTCCTTATCCTAACATCGATCCAAAAAGATAAAATTGCGGTAGGACCAGAAATGGAACCTACCGCATTTTTATCTTCTATTCATAAATTAGAATCCTGGTCAATTTTACATCTTCAAATTATGCCCATTCCAAAGGATCCCGGTTTATTCCATGGCCAGAATATCAGCTCTTAGTACAAATTCCTCTTCCAACAGAGTAGCGATCATTTCTTTAATATCGATGGTCATTTCGGAAATATCAATGGTCAGCGTAACAAAGGCTGCATCATTGATGGGAACCCCTTGATTGATGGTCAGGATATTGGCATGATTGGCCGCCATAAAATCCAAGACACCTGACAATGCACCGGTTTTATGGTCCACCAGTACCGTCAGTGAGGCTTTGCGGCCATTGCTCATTTCCGATAAAAGGAACACATTGTCCTTGTACTTATAGAAGACACTTCTGGAAATCCCTACACTTTTGACTCCTTCTGTGATGTCTTTTACTTTTTTAGTGGCCAATAAGGTTTTGACTTCGACGATCTTGCCGAAAATTTCAGGCAGGACAGTGCCGTTGACAATGAAAAACTGATCTTTCATCTTATGATTCCTGAATGTTTAATTTGATCCTTAGTTTGGCCAACATATCGGTGGTCATGTTTTCCAGGTTATACTCCGGTGTAAAGCCCCATTCATTGAACGCTGCTGAAGTATCGATCGAATTCGGCCAAGAATTTGCGATGCCCTGTCTTAGGGGATCGACCTCGTAATTCAGTTCAAAATCCGGGATGTGTTTTTTAATTTCAGCTGCAACGTGTTCTGGTGCAAAACTCATTCCGGAAATATTAAAGGCATTGCGATGGATCAATTTAGCAGGATCGGCTTCCATGACACCTACAATTGCATTCAAGGCGTCGGGCATATACATCATATCCATGTAGGTGCCTTCCTTGATAAAACTCGTATAGGAGTGTTTTTGCAATGCATCGTAGTAGATGTCGACGGCATAGTCAGTAGTTCCGCCGCCTGGACAGGCCACATAGGAGATCAGACCGGGGAAGCGGACTCCTCTGGTATCGACGCCAAATTTCTTGAAGTAGTAATCACACAGCAGTTCACCACTGACTTTCGTGACACCATAGATGGTCGTCGGCCGTTGGATCGTATCCTGTGGTGTGTTGTCTTTTGGTGTGTTGGGTCCAAAGGCACCGATGGAAGAGGGTGTAAATAAGGATAAGCTGTGTTCCTTGGACAGTTCCAGCATATTGACCAGGCCGCCCATATTGATGTTCCAGGCTAAGCTGGGGTTCTTCTCAGCCACAGCTGACAATAACGATGCCAGGTGGATGATGGTATCGGGCTGATGCTTCTGGTAAATTGTTTTAAGTGCGCCGGTATCGGTAACATCCATCAGTTCAAACGGACCGCCGGTGACCACCGGATTTGATTCAACTTTGCGTAGGTCCGTGGCTATGACATTGTCAGCTCCATAGATATCTCTCAGCTTTAAGATCAGTTCGCTTCCAATTTGGCCAAGTGATCCAGTCACTAGTATTTTCTTCATAATCTTTCCCCTTAATTTTCGTTGTAATTTTTAGTGCAATTCTCGGTGTATTTCTTATCGTCTTGCTTATCGTAATTATTATCGTAAATTCTATTCAATGATCCCAAGTTCTTTTCCGGCTTTTTCATACATGGCCAATGCGGTATCGAGCATTTCCTTGGTATGAGCGGCTGTGGGCATATTTCTGACCCGGCCGGTTCCCAATGGAACAGTGGGGAAAACAATGGACTTGGCGTAGATCCCATAGTCGAATAGTTTCTTGGAGAATTCCTGTGTCAGCTTTTCGTCGCCGATGATACAGGGGGTAATTGGGGTTTCGGAATTTCCGATGTTATAGCCCAGCTTCTTAAGACCGGCTTTTAGATAGTTGCCGTTTTCCCATAACTTGGCATTGTATGCTTCGGACTCCATCATCATCTGGATGGCTTCTTTCGCAGCAGCGGCTGCTCCCGGTGTTAATGAAGTGGAGAACAGGAAGGGTCTGGCTCGAACTTTAAGCCAGTCGATCAAGGCCTGGGTTCCTGCAACATAGCCGCCGACAACGCCAATGGCTTTGCTCAAGGTTCCGATCTGGAAGTCGATTTCTTTGGATAATCCAAAGTGATGGACCGTACCGGCCCCTTTGCCCATGACCCCTGATCCGTGCGCATCATCAACATAGGTCAATAAGTCAAATTCTTTGGCAATTTCAACGATCTCAGGAAGTTTTGCAACGTCTCCGTCCATTGAGAATACACCATCGGTAATAAACATGATCTTCTTGTAGAGACCCGATTCCTTGGCTGCTTTCGCCTGTTTTCTTAAGTCATCCATGTCGGAGTGATTGACCCGGATGGTCTTGGCTCTGGATAACCGGCATCCATCGATGATGGAAGCATGATTCAATGCATCGGATAAGATGGCATCGTCTTTATCCATCACTGCTGAGATCGCTCCCATATTGCAGTTAAAACCGGACTGGAAGGCAATTGCCGCTTCGGTATGCTTAAATTCAGCCAGCTTATTTTCCAGTTCGCGATGAATTTCCAAGGTCCCATTAATGGTCCGGACAGCTCCAGCACCAACTCCATACTTTATCGTGGCATCATTGGCTGCCTTGATCAAACGCTCGTTGGTCGCGAAGCCAAGGTAATTATTGGATGAAAGATTGATGAATTTTTTTCCTTCAATTATGATTTCTGCGCTATTGCTCGAATCCAAAACATTGATAACATTATACAAACCCTTTGATTTGAGATCATCCAGATTTTCCTTTAGATATAGATCCAATGCCTTACTCATATTGATTCCTCCATAGTGATTGATTGGTTTTTTGTAGCTCATAGAATTACAAAAATTGATTTTTGTTCATGTACTCTTTCATTATACATGATGTAAATGTTTAAATCTATAGAGATCCTGTTTTTGACAAAAACACAATAGCGATTGTCGATCACTTAAAGTGTTTCGATGACTGGCCTTTTTTTCTGTCTTTTTATCATTCATATCGCCCGGTTGATATTCATTTCTTCTTCTGTAAAAATACAAATGAAAAACTCTTGGTGGTCAATCGCAAAAAAACCATTCCACCGTAAACCGGCGGAATGGTTTGGTACAAATTTTGCCACCAAAGTGACCCAACCATTGATAAAACAATGACCCGCACGCTACGATGGAAAGTGATCCTGCTTAAATTTACGAAAGCATCAGCGTCCACGTTCTAAACGGTCCTGTTGGCACTAGCCTCTAGAGATAATTTCGGCTTCAATCCATTCGACACCTTTAGTCGTTTAAATATTTATCGAAAAAATCAAGGCTCCTTCCGTTGATCAGTGCCAATGTATCGTATCCGGGCTTGTCATATCGGCCACCCAGCAGCCTGCATAAAACTGGAGATAGTCGAACCAAATCGGTCAAAGAATAATGGTTGCTGCCTTGGATATAGGCGTACTCGACATTGGCGGTATTGTATAATAAATTTTTATTTTGAACATATTTATTATCCGATTCGATCAAAGGATATCCGCTTTCACTGTAGATGTTCAAAATACCGCAGGAATAGGGACTTGTATTCCAGGTAAATTCTTTGCCGTTAACGCCTGTAATATCATACAAATAGGGGGACTCCAATGCCATCACCGCTTTGATATCATCCCGTTGCCTGGCCACGCCCAGAGCAGCCGAACCGCCCAGGGAATGCCCGGCAAGACCGATCCGGTTTGCATCGATCAACGAATAGAACGAATTATCGTCATTTTTTGATCTCTCGATCAAGGTATCCATTACAAAATTAATATCCGCCGTTCGAAGCTTCATCCATTTTTGAAAACACTGGTAGGAATTTTCGATGTCCGAATGGGAATCCTCTGTGTTTAATTCTTTCATATATCCTGAATCGATGTATCTATTTTCTTCGTCAATTTCGGTGATCAGTGCGTGATAAGTGTGCTCAATGCTTACCACTACATAACCGTGACTTGCCAATTCTTCATATAGGGACAGATTGCTGGTTTTAGTTGAGATCCCCCCGTGAGAAAATACAACCAAAGGGCAGGACCTAGTTTCAATTTCTGGTGTTTCTGAATAATAGACCAGCACCGATAATTTGCGAAAGCTGCCATCCGTTTTATATGCTTCGATCCGTGACTCATCTGTTAATTCAAGTACCGAAGAAGTATAGGCATATTCACCTGTGGTTTTAACGCCCTCCAGATTGGGAAACAACCCGACCGCCAGCGTGATGAAAACAATCGCAGTGATCGTGACTATATTTACCGTTCTTTTAAACCAGCCCTTTTTCATCAGCTTTTGCCTAGAGGATATAATAAGAAAACCAAGTAAAAGAATCACCCCACCAAGTAAGAAATAATTATAAGTTGCCATAAAATTTACCCCATGCTCCCGTCTTCTTCTAAATAAGTAAGTAAGCAGCCCCCAAAAATTAAGCTACATTCGCTATACCCTGGTCAATATCTCTTTTCGTTAAAATCAATTACAAGTCCAATGCTTCAAAAGACTCTACTGATTTGCGATATGATAAGAGTGTCAAGATACCGTACAAACCAAGCCCCGCTGCCAATACCACCAGTTTATATGTAATGAACTTCGGATCCTGGGTATCCAGATAGTTTTTTACAAACGGAACGGCATGGGTACTTGCTTCTGCAATAATTATAAAGAGGGTAACCACAATGGTCCCCCTTAGAAATGATGTTCCGACTTTATCGGTATTCTTATAAAATGTAGTGAAAAAAACAAGATTGAATAAACCCAACATCAAAAATGAGAGTCCAAAAAACGCAATATTCGCATCCATCCCTACCTGGTTCCCGGGCATACTGAACGTTCTTCTAATCAATGCGAAGGGAATCGCAAGGATGA
>JBAQDU010000111.1:0-31347 GCA_049294805.1 Clostridiaceae bacterium | reverse complement strand
ATCCGCGACGAATTGGTCCCAAGATCTTAAAAATGATTTTGATTACACCCATAAAAATCACCTTCAGCAAAAGGTCTTAAAACCATTATATTAAGCGGGCTGAGAAAAATGCGGATTTGTATAATTTACTATAACATAAAAAAAAGCCCCAGCGGGCTTTTAACTAATGTTATTGAAAATTCCTAGACTTCTCTAGCACTTCTAGCCTGATCCACAATATTGGTGAATCCCTTCGGATCATGAATTGCGATTTCAGACAACATTTTACGATTAATTTCAATACCAGCTCTCTTAAGGCCATTCATGAGTGTGGAATAAGTCATTCCGTTCAATCTGGCAGCTGCATTGATTCTGGCGATCCAAAGCTTTCTGAAGTCTCTCTTCTTGAGCTTTCTACCGACATATGCATTTCTTAAGGCGCGAATTACTGTCTCATTAGCTGTACGGAACAGCTTGGATTTTCCAAGATAGTAACCTTTTGCAAGCTTAAGTACTTTTCTATGATTTTTCTTTGCGTTAACCGCTCTTTTTACTCTTGCCATTTAAATAATTCCTCCTTTTATAGATAAGGGAGTAATCTTCTGATTACTTTTTCCTGAGCTGTTGAGACATATCCTGTCTTTCTTAACTTTCTTTTTCTTTTGGATGATTTCTTAGTCAAAATGTGGCTTTTAAACGCCTTTGATCTTTTAAATCTACCCGTTCCGGTCTTACCAAATCTCTTGGCTGCACCTCTGTGGGTTTTCATTTTTGGCATGATCAGGTTCCTCCTCTTATTAAATCAATTAGTTTTTAGATGTAATCACCATTGTCATATTGCGGCCTTCCATGGAGGATGGCTTTTCAATGGTTCCAAATTCTTCCACCAGGGTGTAAAATTGTCGCATGAGATCATGCCCCTTTTGTGAATGAAGTGCTTCCCGTCCACGGAACCGGATGGTTACTTTTACCTTGTCCCCGTCTTTTAGGAATTTAGCAGCATTAGTTGCTTTGGTCTGCAAATCATGGTCTTCAATATTCGGTGAGAATCTGATTTCCTTGATTTCAACAATCTTCTGCTTCTTCTTTGCTTCTTTTTCCTTTTTGGACTGTTCATAGATAAACTTACCGTAATCCATAATTCGAACAACAGGCGGTTTAGCGGTCGGTGAGATCATCACGAGATCCATTTCTTTTCCGTCGGCAATAGCCTGAGCCTCTTTGGAAGACATGATGCCAAGCTGTTCTCCGTCGCCGGTTACAACTCTGACCTCTTTCTCTCTGATTTCGTTATTTGTCGGGTAATTCTTACTTATATTTTTCACCTCCAAGTGGAAATAAATAAGGACGGCTCAACGCCGTCCTTCATAAACTTAAAAATTGATACGATCAATTAATATATATGTTTATTGCTACCTTTAAGAACTAGATCCGAAAGGTGAGAAACGGCTGTTTCTGCTTCGTACTTTAATATAATAATCGAAGAGCGGTTCAATGTCAAACTTTTTTTGGCAGTTAAGAGGAAAATCTTCAGAAAATCTCCCTAAATCTCCCTGAATCTCCAGATGAATCTCCAGATTTAGGGAGAATCCCAACAATTAATGGGTAACTCACCCATTGGCTACCTAATGTCGAGTTTATCAATCTCTATAAGCGGTATGGTTATTTCCCCACCCATGGTCGATTCGTAGGTATACAGACCACGAGAAGTACCGTACAGGGTAATTTGATCATCCTCTAACACTCGTTTACTGAGCAATGTCTTTGGGTAATATACTAATACTACTTTATCATAATCATCGTTAACTGCAATTCTTAAATTAATTTCGGAATCCCCTTCGATCACCTGGAGAACTTTCCCCTTAAATTTTACGAGATCCCCGGTGTAGTCATCTGGGGTCCGTGCCAACTGATTAAAGGTGATTCCCGTTTCATAACCTTTTTTAGCAGCCGCCTCCGCTTTGACTGCTTCTTCCTCAGCAAGTTTGGCAGCTTGTGCCGCTGCTTCTTCTCGATCAGCAGCTTCCTTGGCTAGTAGTTTTTCAGTTGCTATTTTATCCTCTTCAGTTTTCCGGTTGGTCGCTGCAATTTGCGCATCGATCTCAGATTGCGTTAAGGCGCCATATTTTGCTTCTAGATCAGCAAATGCCTTGATTTTCAAGTTCGCTTCATCCAGTTCGGTTTGTACTTTTTGTTGGCTGGCCGAAAGCGCCTTGATCTCATCGGTCTTTTCCAGGATCTGTTTCTCTGAGTCTGACTTTTCAAGGAGAAACGATTGGACTTTGGTTTCCAAATCCGTTTTCTCAGAAGTTAACTGCGAAACTGCCATCTGAAGCTCCGTCTTCTCTTGGGTAATTTTCGCAATGTCCCCTTGGGCTGGTGCAGCACATCCGGTCAAGAGTAAAAGTAACATTAAACCGCTGATTGGTTTTAGATAGTTCCTCAACATAAATCCCCCTTAGTACACGATTTTGTCCTCATAAGTGCTACTTGATCACTTACTTGAGGATACTGTAAGTGTACTTTGTTGATCGGACAACTTTAGGCAGAAAAAAAAGATGAGTTTCCTCATCCTTTATTTCTGTATATATAGTTAAGCGTTTGTCCACTCATAGTATTGCTCTACTTGAGACTCCTGCATCTGATCCTCGCAGCGATAGATATTTCCACCCATCAGAAAATAAATGATGTCATTTCTATCGTAACCCTCTTTGTGAAGTCGGTTGGTCTTCATAAACTTCTTTAAGTTGGAGTTACTAATTTGACTGATCGATCTAATTTCCAAGGCAGAATAATATTTTGAGCTGAACAGTTCCTCTAAATTTTTCTGCATGTCCAGTTTGTAGTATAAATCAGTATCCGAATTCCGGTGGGGACCCATAAATCCTCTGTGGTGTTCTGCACAGAGATAAATATAGTTTAATGGGGTTTCTAACCCACCCTCCGCTTTATGAATCACGTGATGTGTATCACCTTGTTTACCGCATACAACGCAATGTGACAACAAGCAAGACCTCCTTTGCCTTTTCTTAATTATATCACACGTAGCCCATGATTTATACGGACTCGATGGATCAAAGGGCATTGGATTAGCGATCTGATCGATAACCACTGCATTCGCTCTTTCCGGATGCAGCAAAATAGCCTGGGTAGATTTAATAAATGCCTTAAGTCACCGGCGGACATTCAACTAAGGTGGCAAACTATGGGTAAGTCATTACAAATGATGGGTAAGTACATAGTAAATGAGTCCAACAGCGAATTAATACGCTCTTTCCATAAAAAAAATGGCTTTCGCCATTAATTTTACTTATTAATTTTGTCCACCAGTAATTTACTCGCTTTGAAAACTGGTTTCTTGAAGGCCTCAATGCGGACCTCCTCGTTTGTTTTTGGATTTCGTCCCAAACGGGGTGCTCTGTCTTTTACCTCGAATGTTCCAAATCCAGTGATTTGAACTTTCTCGCCACTGATCATCGTTTCTTTCATCGTATCGACAATGATGCAAACAAGCTCTTCAGCCCTTTTTTTGGTCATAGCTTTTTCGTCAGCGATATAGGCTATCACATCTGATCTGTTCAAAATTTTACCTCCCAATGATAATAATCTTTCTCTATTTACATTTATTTTAATTATAGATGGAGAGGTTGCGAATGTGATTACGAAACGGTTACATTTTTCTTAATTTTTTGATATTTCAGTGAGGAGTTCCCCAATATTATCATGGCTAAACAAATATTTTTTATTGCAGAACTGACAAACCAGTTCTTCGGATTCCCCTTCCTCAAATAATGTCTTTAATTCCTTGGCACCAATGGAGATAAAGATCTGTTCGACCCGCTCCCTGGAACAATCGCATTTAAATCGAGGAAATCCTTCGTAATTTATTTTTAGCTGCATATCATCAAATAGCATATTTAAGATCTCATCAATGGTTTGCCCGTCATTTAAAAGAGTCGATAACGGCGGAATTTCTTGGATCCTGTAGGTCAAGATATCGGCCACCATGGGATCGTGCCCTGGCATCATTTGAATCATCATGCCTCCGGCAGCTTGGACCGTAAGATCCGTATTTAGGCTCTCGCCAATCAAAACGGCGGTGGGCAGCTGCTCTGAAACCGTGTAGTAGTAGGCGATGTCCCCTGCTACTTCACCGCTATAGATGGGCACACTGGAAACATAGGGTTCTTTAAGACCCATATCGATGATAGTCGTCAATTTACCTTCCCCACCCACGGCTCCGGCTACATTGATTTTGCCGTCTTTTAAAGGCAGATCAAATTCTGGGTTGCCCAAATAGCCTTTCACTTCCAGGTTCATCCCGGAGGTGACCAAGGCACCCAAGGATGGGCCATCCCCTTTGATTTGGACCGTCAGCCGATCCGCTTCATTTTTAAGAACTGCCCCCATTAGCAGCCCGCCAGTTAGCATCCGCCCCAATAAGGTCGTTGCGGTGGCTGACAGTTCGTGCAGACGTCTGCCCTCATCCACTAATTCTCGTGTATCAGCTGCAATGATGCGGACAGTTCCGCCCATAGCAGTTGCTTTTAGTAATCGATCCATTTATTTATTCTCCTTTTTAAAGACAAAGACCATTCTTTGTGTATCTGGTTTCGCCAAAATCTCGGCATAGTCATCATAGACTCCTATTAAGCCAAAGCCTATTTCCCGTGCCCAAACTTCTATATCCGTTCTCGGATGTAAAAACATGGTTTGCTGTTCAGTGATTCGTTGATAAAGATCAGTATTCGCCGGTGGCGGTTCTTTGATAAACAGATTGATTTCCATTTCCAGCTGCTGACCCTTTAGTTTGTTTTCCCACACATGAAAATAGTGATCCTCATCATAGATGTATGTGCCGACTCGAGCCATTTCCTCAAGCTTAAAAACCGATGAAACATCAAAAATCAGAAGACCCAAGGTTTTTAAATTGCCATAACTATTCCTAAGATAGGCTTTAAACTCGTCCTGTTCAAGATAATTAGGAACATCCAGAACAGACAAGATCAAGTCAAACCGATCCGGGATCCTGATTTCATCGGCCATGCCTTGGATAAATTGAGGGAGAAATGGCGCTTTAAACTTATTTCTAGCGATGGTCAGCATCTCCGAGGACGGATCACACAATACCATCTGTCTAACATCTTGAACCAATTCCAAACTGGCATTGCCGGTCCCGCAGCCCATATCAAGAACTAGATTCGGCTTGATTCCGGCAGCTTGACAGTGTTGCCGGATAAACCCAGCCATTTTTTTATAATCAAAGTCTTCTCTTATTTTTTCTTCATAAATACTTGAAAATTCTTGGTACATTTCATCATCCTTCATTTGCCGTTTTGTAAATGGGACCCATACTGCGCCGGATCCATCGACTCCAAACACTACCGTTTGACCTAATGATCCCTGTGCCATATGCCTTATACCCTATGATTTTTGATCCGACAAAAAATAACTGCCACTTCCATTATACCCCATCTGTTCCATTAGTTGGAACTACAAGTAAACTGCTCTGATTTAAAACGCTCTGATTTAAAATACCTAAAATGGGAGACACTCGAATTAAAAAATACGAGTGTCTCCCATGGGCTGCTTTAACTAGAAAATCGTTGATCTTGAACACTTAGACATCGTCGCTGGCAATGATCAGAAGGATCTTCCCGGAGTCTAGTGCATCGGAATAGAGTATGGTATGGTGATCATCCATACCCAGCCGGTCAAATGCCGTTTGAAATTCTTCCTCTGCGCCCATTAGATTTCGAAATTTTTCCCAAAGGGTCTTATCTGCCGCAACTTTCTCATCGGCCAAGGTTTCAAGACGACCTTTCAAATTGTCGATGCGATGTTCGCCTTTGGCCACAACATACATATCGGTATCATGGTAGCCATTGTTTTTCAATTCTTCAATTCTGGCGGCTACTGCTTCTTGGTCATCGTATATTTCAACTGTATTCTTCAGCATAATTTGCACTCCTCAAAAGATAGTGAACTAGTTTTGATCGACCTCTGATAACAGTTCAACGATGGATATGGCGCTTAACCCAGGGCCTTCATGACAGCCATGCCTGGTTCATCGCAGTCGTCATCGTCCAGTCTTACAACTTCAGAGACGGACACTTCATAGGCAATTTTGATCTCTGTTTGGGTTTCACTTAGATTTTTCTGATATTCTCTGGACTGAAACCGGCCATGGATCTTGACTTTCTCGCCAATTGCCAGACTATTGACAAAATGGGCATTGCGTCCCCAGGCAATGACCGGAATATAATCGGATTTATGATAGGGCCGATTCACTGCAATTAAAAGATCGGTGATTTCGCGGCCAAACGGGGTCATCCGAAACGTGGGTTTCTTGCAGATATACCCTTCCAGATCGATCTGATTGGGATCTTCGGATTTTTGTTCAGTTTGGCTAATTATTCGGGCAAATACCGTCAGCATGAGTTTATTGCGGCCATCCACGAATTTATTGTAGCTTCTTAGTTGACCGGTCACTGTGAGTTCTTCCCCAAATTCAACGGCAGCGTCTTCTAATACTTTATCGGAAACGGTAATTTGAATAGAATCGATCTTATCACTGCGCCGTTGGACGGCTAAAGTAAATAAATAGAATTTCTCGCAAAACACTTCATGCGAAAAAAGGAGGCCAGAGGTCACTATGCCCTCGAGAAAAATGGTATTGTTGTTTAATTGATCTTCCATGTACTCCCCCAAAATCATTTGTTAAACCAATGAAGCCCGGTCAATAGATCCAGTCTATAAGTCTTCTTCATAATAACAAAATGTGTATTCGATTTCAATCATTTTTATTGATTCCTGGAGCTGTACTGAATACTCATGGAAGGATTGTGCTAGAATATAAGATATATCTCTAATTTTCGGAGGATCATATGCAAGATAACAGGAACAATGCCGATAACAAAATATTGATATTGTATGCGTTGGCCAATGCAAAGTATGCAATGACCAAACACGACCTGTCCATTATCATGATGGATAATCTTTTAATGAGTTACTATAATTTTCAAGATTCGATCTATGGGTTAAAAGATGGCCGCTTTATCATCTTAGATAAAGATGGGCAGGAAGAATACGTCGAAATAACCGAATCCGGTCGAACCATGCTGTCCTTATTTTCCCCTAATTTAGATGTCCAAAAACGGTCCATGATCGACGTCTATATGGAAGAAATGAAGAATGAACTCATCGTTAAAAACACGATCCATGCCTCGTTCCACCCCATCGATACCGACCGCTTCCTGGTTGAGATCTATGCCAAGGAAGGCCGCCGCATGATTTTTAACTTGGCCATTGAAGTCCCTAACCAAGCCGATGCCGAGTACATCTGTGATAACTGGAAGCGAAATCCGGAGGTCATCTACTATCAATTTTTAAATCTTCTGACCGCTAACCGGACTGATTCAACTGGACCCCTCTTCCGGGTCGATTTCAGTCAAAGTTCCAGTAAAAGCCAAGCTGAACCGGCCAATCATGACGTTTCTTTCATTGAGTCGTTAAAAGGATCCTCCAAAGATGAAGAGACCTCAGATTTTAAGTCTGAGCCTGAATCAATAGAAGATTAACTCTAGCGCCTGTTAAATCCAACTCACTTGATGCTGCCCAGCTAAGGATCCTATAAAAGACCTGCCAAGTAAATCTTGACAGGTCTTTTTGTCGAACTATGAATTGATTCAAGGGATGAAACCATTCGGCTTACTAAATCTTGAATTAAAACTTCGCTGTGTCCTCTGCCTTAACCAGTCTGGCTTTACCACCCATATAGGGCTGGAGCACTTTTGGGATCACTACCGATCCGTCTGCCTGGTAATGGTTTTCCAGGAAAGCGATCAGCATCCGCGGCGGTGCCACTACGGTATTGTTTAAGGTGTGGGGATAGTAGGTTCCCTCGGGACCCTTGGCTCGGATCGACAGTCGCCGGGACTGTGCCTCACCTAAGTTCGAGCAGGAGCCGACTTCAAAATATTTTTCCTGACGGGGTGACCAAGCCTCCACGTCAATGGATTTTACTTTAAGATCTGCTAAGTCCCCTGAGCAGCATTCCAACTTACGAACCGGGATCTCCATGGTGCGGAAAAATTCAACGGTCAGATCCGCCATCCTATTAAACCAGTCCACTGAATCCTTGGGCTCACAGATAACGACCATCTCTTGTTTTTCAAATTGATGGACTCGGTATAAGCCTCTTTCTTCGATCCCATGAGCACCCACTTCCTTGCGGAAACAAGGTGAGGAGGAAGTTAACGTCAGAGGCAGCTCTTCTTGGGGCGTAATGCTGTCAATGAATTGACCGATCATGGAATGTTCGGAGGTACCGATGAGGTAGAGATCCTCCCCTTCCACTTTGTACATCATATTGTCCATTTCCTTGAAGCTCATGACCCCTTCTACCACATTGGCCCGGATCATGTAAGGGGGAATACAGTATGTAAAACCTTTATCGATCATAAAATCCCGAGCATAGCTCATTATGGCCGAGTGCAACCGCGCGATGTCGCCTTTGAGCAGCCAAAAGCCATTGCCGGAAGTGCGTCGAGCGGTATCCATGCTGGCGCCGTTTAGCGCTTCCACGATATCCATATGGTAGGGAATTTCGTAATCCGGCACGACCGGTTCGCCAAACCGTTCCACTTCAACATTTTCAGAATCATCATGACCAATTGGAACAGAGTCATCAATAATATTGGGGATCTGCATCATCCGGGTGCGGATCTCTTCAGCCAGCCGTTTGGAATCTTCGTCCAAGGTAGTCAGGCGCTCCGCATTGATTTGGACCTGTGCCTTAATGGCCTCGGCTTCGTCTTTTTTGCCTTGGCCCATCAGTCGGCCGATTTCCTTTGATAAGGAATTTCGCTGACTCTTAAGACCCTCCGCTTCCGTTAGCGTCGCCCGATAGTTTACATCCAATTCAAGGATCTCATCGACGATCGGCAGTTTCTCATCTTGAAACTTTTTGCGGATATTCGCCTTGACCATTTCAGGTTCATTTCTTATTAGTTTGATATCAATCATTTATTTACACCTCATCCACGATATTCTCTTAGAAATTCAGTTCAGCCTTGGAATTTCCTCTAGTCTTCTAGTCTTCAAATTTTGCTAATTTTGCAATTCGGTTAAGTCTTTATAACAGTATACACTACCTTACTGCTCATAGGGTATATTGAACTCTTCTCGGATGACCCGGCGCAAGTCGCCGATCATATACAGCGATCCGCAGGCGATGACATAGTCATCATCCGCACATTGGGCCAGTGCTTTTAAAAACGCCTGTCTATAATTATCTTCCCAGGAAACATGGTCATTAAAGGAAATGATGTAGTCATATAATTCTTTGGCTAAGGATGCCCGGTTGGAATGCGGTGTAACACAGATCACGGCCTTGGCATCCCGGGCAATGATGTCCGCCATTTGGTGAGTTTCTTTATCGGCCAGGATCCCTAGGATCAAAACATATTTTTGTTTGGGATAATAAAAATCCAAGGTTTGTTTCAAATGAGTGATCCCATCCACATTGTGGGCCCCGTCAATGATGACCTCGGGGGAATGGTTCATGATTTCAAACCGGCCCATCCAATGAACGGTGCGCAGGGCTTCGGTAATGGCCGATCGTTTCAAATGGAGGTTATAGATCGTATCCAGTTCATCCAAAGCAGTCAGGGCCAATAGGGAGTTGCTTAATTGATGGACCCCCAAGAGTCGGAACTCAGACCGGAACGACCAATGAGGTGTTTGATACGCCACGGTTTGGGTTCCCTTGGCTGGGTCAAAGCTCACGAATTCCGCATTTTTTTTATCAACAAACCGAATGGTAGTCCCCATTTGCTCGGCTTTCTTGCGAAGGACCACTTCCGCTTCCGGTAATTGCGGGTAGGACACCACCGGAGCCTTTTTGATGATCCCGGCTTTTGCCCCGGCGATTTCCGTTAGGGTATTGCCCAACACATTCATATGGTCATAACTGATGGAGGTGATCACAGACAGGATCGGCACCAGGACATTGGTCGAATCCAAATCTCCGCCCAATCCAACTTCGACGACACAAAAATCCGGGTTTTGGTCTTTGAAATAGAGGAACATGATGGTGGTTATGATCTCAAATTCCGTCGGATGTTCCAGACCCTGTCGAACACAGTCTTCCACCACGGCTTTGACAATTTCCGTGTAATGGGCCAGATCATCATCGGATATATTGACCCGATCGATCTGGATCCGCTCATTAAATTCTTCGATAAACGGTGACGTGTACAAACCAACCCGGAAGCCTTGTTTGGTCAAAACTTCTGCCATCAGAGCGGCAACGGAACCTTTTCCGTTGGTGCCGGCGATATGGATTGCTTTGATGCCCAACTGGGGATTGCCCAGTTTTTCCAGCATACATTCCATTCTGGCCAAGCCTAGGTTTTGGCCGAATTTTTGGGTGCCGCTTATAAATTCCATGGCCTCTTGTATATTCATTTTGAAAATTCTCCGATTCCATAATATAAAGTATTTTAACGCGGGGCAGGCCCAAGAATCTTCTATTTCAAAGACCCTTGCCCCTGCCTTAAAAAATTTAAATGCTTGGTTTTAAAACGCTGCTTGCCTCAGTAATTTCTGATCATCGCTTTCCGATCATTGTCCATCGATTGAGCCAATTGCAAGTCGATTGAGGCAAGTCGATTGACAAAGACTGATCCTATTTGGCTTTTTCCTGAATCTCTTTGAATTCCCAATCCAGGATGCCATAGACCACATCATCGAGATACTGACCGTTTTTCTTTAACGATTCCCGGTGGAGCCCTTCCTTGGTCATCCCGGCTTTTGCCATGACCCGGCCGGATGCAGGGTTGCCTACAAAATGACAGGCACTGATTCGGTGGCAGCCTTTGGCGAACCCAAAGGCGATGACTGCCAAAAGAGCTTCGGTCATGATCCCCTGGCTCCGGTAATCTTTATCAAGCCAGTAGCCGATCTCCGAGTCATCATGGCGGTTTTTGGCCCCCAGGGAAATAACGCCAATAAAGCGGTCATTTTCCTTAAGCCGAATGCCAAAATCATCGCCGGCTTTATCTTCGGCTCGGCTTTTATTGACGATATCCAGCCAATTCTCTGCATTTTTACGGGTATAGGGCGATGGGATCAGCAGCGTGTGCTGGTAAATTTCCGGATCCTGACAGATTCTTGTTATATCATCGATATCTGCCTCAGAAAGATAGCGTAGAACCAAACGGTCCGTTGTAAGTTCCATGGTGCGCTCCTATAATGCTTTGGTTTCGTTGTACGTCGTTGTGGTCCGGTTTAAAAGGTCTTTGTACTGATTTAACTTCTCTTTTTCTTCAATGATGACTTTCTCGGGGGCTTTTGCCATGAATTTTTCATTGCCCAGTTTTTGTTCGATCCGGTCGACTTCACCCTGGTATTTTTTCATTTCTTTTGCCAGGCGCAGAAGTTCCTGTTCTTTATCGATGAGGTCCAGCATGGGCAGTAGGATCTCCCCGCCCGGTGTTACCACCGTTACCATGTCGGTCAAACCGGCTTTGGAGTCGATCAAGAGGAGTTCACTGGCAAAGCCCAGTTTTTCTAAGTATGCCCCACTCTTGGTGTAGGCAGATCGGGCATCTCCATTGGGCAGGATATAGGTTTTGGCCTTCCGGCTGGGATGAACATTCATCTCCTGGCGGATCGTACGAATCGCCTTAATGGTACTGATGATATATTCCATGTCCCTTTCCTGGTCCGGGAAGCTGTTGGCTTCGTCATAAACGGGCCAAGGGGCTGTGGTGATGGTCTCTTCCCCGGTCAAGTGAGTAAAGATCTCTTCCGTGATAAAGGGCATGACCGGATGGAGCAGCTTTAACCCGTCGGAGAGGACTTTAACAAGGACGTTCATAGTGATTCCCTTGGCTTTCTCGTCATCGGAGAAAAATACTGTTTTGGATAGTTCAATATACCAATCGCAGAATTCACTCCAAAGGAAGTCATAGACTTTCTGCAGGGCAATTCCAATTTCAAAGTGTTCCAGATTTTCAGTGACAGCCCGAATTACTTCGTTGTTTCGGGTCAAGATCCATTGATCAGCCAGAGAATAATCGGTGGCGTCCTTATATTTTTCCATTAGGGCAGGATCTAAGTTCATCATGGCAAACCGCGAGGCATTCCAGATCTTATTGGCGAAATTTCGAGCCGACTCGACTTTATCGTCATTGTAGCGGATGTCATTGCCCGGTGAATTGCCAGTGACCAACATATAGCGCAGCGCATCGGCGCCGTACTGATCGATCACATCCAAGGGATCGATCCCGTTGCCCAGTGATTTACTCATTTTACGGCCTTGTTCATCCCGAACGATTCCATGGAACAGCACGGTATCAAATGGCTTTTTGCCCATGTTATGAAGACCCGAGAAAATCATTCGCGCCACCCAGAAGAAGATGATGTCATACCCTGTTACCAAGGTGCTGGTGGGATAGAAATAATCCAAATCAGCCGTTTCTTGCGGCCAGCCTAATGTAGAGAACGGCCATAACGCCGATGAAAACCAGGTATCTAATACGTCTTGATCCTGATGGAGGTGTTCACTCTTACAGGCAGGACAATAATCCGGAGCCTCTTGGGCGACGATCACTTCCCCGCAGGTCTCACAGTACCAGACGGGAATCTGATGACCCCACCAAAGTTGCCTTGAAATACTCCAGTCCTGGATGTTTTCCATCCAATTGTAATAAGTTTTATCCATTCGTTCCGGAATGAACCTGATGTCGCCGGAGCGAACTGCTTCAATAGCCGGTTTGGCCAATGGTTCCATTTTAACGTACCACTGCAATGAGATCATCGGTTCAATGGCGGTGCCGCAGCGGTCATGGGTCGACATATTGTGAACAATGTCCTTGGTATTGACCAGTAAGCCCAAGTCTTGGAGATCGTTCAGAATCGCCCGGCGGGCCTCATAGCGATCCAACCCCTTGTAGTTAAAGCCGTTTTCATTGATACGGCCGTAATTGTCCATTATAATGACTTCTGCCAAACCATGGCGCAGACCTACCTGATAATCATTGGGATCATGAGCCGGGGTGATCTTAACACAACCCGTTCCAAAATCCATGTCTACATAATCATCGGCAATGATGGGGATCTCCCGGTCCGTCAACGGCAAACGGATCATTTTACCCACTAAATGTCTGAATCTTTCATCTTCCGGGTGGACAGCCACAGCCGTATCCCCCAGCATGGTTTCAGGCCGGGTTGTGGCAATTTCGACAAATCCTGATCCGTCGGCCAGTGGATAATTAATGTGCCAGAAGTGACCGGCTTGTTCAACATAATTGATCTCGGCATCGGAGATCGCCGTCAGACACTTGGGACACCAGTTGGTGATCCTGTTGCCGCGATAGATCAAACCTTCATTGTAGAGTTTAACGAAGGTATGGCGAACTGCCCTGGATAAATTCTCGTCCATTGTAAAGGCTTCCCGCGTATAATCCACGGAGCAGCCCAACCGGTCCAATTGTTCTCTGATCTTGACCCGATATTCATTGGCCCACTCCCAGGTGTATTCTAAGAATTTCTCCCGGCCGATCTCAGACTTAATGATGCCCTTGGCAAAGAGTTCATTTTCAACTTTGACTTCTGTGGCGATGGAAGCATGGTCTTGGCCGGGCAGCCACAGGGCTTCAAACCCCTGCATCCGGCGAAACCGGATCAGGATATCCTGCAAGGCATTATCCAAGGCATGGCCCATATGGAGCTTGCCGGTGATATTGGGGGGAGGCATCACAATGGTGTAGGGTTTTTTGTCGGGATTAACTTGCGGCGTAAAATAACCACGCTGGAGCCAAGTCTTAGTCAAGCGTTGTTCAAACTGAGTCGGATCATACGTAGTGGCTAATTCGATCCGTTTTGTGGGGTCTTCCATAATAGTTTCCTCAACTTTCCTGTATTAATGAGTGGTCGGTTTAATCTCATGATCAAATGTTTTGATTAAATGTTTTTATTAAATATTTTTATTAATAATAATGGTTTGGATCGATCCCAATATTGGTCGAATCATTATTGGTCGAATTATTCCTGTTTTAAAGGTTCGAATGATTAATCCAATGATTAATCGAATCATTAATCGAATGATTAATGGTCTGATTCAAATGGAAACATCGGATTAATTCCGGCGTAGGCCCGCTTTATTCGATAAAGCTGCCGATTTTTTCCATGACTTCGACGAGGATGTGGATGGAATCATTGATGTTTTTGGCGTTT
Organism: Clostridiaceae bacterium; assembly: GCA_049294805.1. Classification (GTDB taxonomy): domain Bacteria; phylum Bacillota; class Clostridia; order Clostridiales; family Clostridiaceae; genus JG1575. The sequence continues at coordinate 17,124 of JBAQDU010000111.1, read as the reverse complement.
AAACTGTGGTCTGCCCCGGCATAAACATTCAATCGATAGGCGGCACTGCCAAGTTTTGCCAAGGCGGTATCGTGGTCTAAGAGATGATCTTCTGACCCTGTGAAAGCGATGAAATCGGTTCGCGCCATATTGGGAATTGCCTGATCAATCGGGGTCAAATAAGCACACCGTACGGGATATTGATGCTCGATGGTCGTTGCGGTATCTGAGGCAAACAATGTACCGATGCTTTTGGCAATAAATACCAGATCTTTCTGGTCGGGGTTTTGGTTTAGGACCTCTTTGATGACCCCCACGATCAAATTTTGCATCGTCAGTCGAACCGACTCTTTGAGGGTAAATTCACCATAGGATAAGATCAATAAGTTATACCCTTTTGACATGGCAAGTCGAATTGAATAGTACAAGAGAGGTTTATCCACGGTATAGCCTTTGCCCGGGAATATGACGCACAGGCCGCGGGCATTGGGGTTCTCCAGAAGGGTGCAGTTCAGCTTGATATCCTGCTGCTCTGAGATGATAATGCGGGTTTCCATTTTTTCAGTTGTCATCGTGTTCTCCTTTTTCCCATTGCTGGTTATTCCAAAAAATATAAAAGGGTCTTCGTCACATAAGGACGAAGACCCGCGGTACCACCTTAATTCCCACTTGCATGGGCTCTCACTAAATAACGGTCATCTGGACCGTTTTCGGTTACTTTGGGTTCACCGAAAAAGCATCGGGAGGCTACCTTCCATAAATTCACAATACGGATCTTTCAGCCTGCGCCCGCTCTCTTTGATCATGTTTTTACGTACTCTTCCACCCTTAAAATCGCTGTTTAACTTTATTAAATTTTACTGTATAGCGCCATTATAGCCGTTCTTGGTCAAAACATCAACTACCCGCCCGGCCACGTTATCCAGTGGATTCACTTTGGTTTCCGTATTCTTGGGAACATCCATTTCGATGAAGTTTTTCCCTTTGAGGTTTTTAAACGCCACGGACATCATGAGTTTGATTCGGTTCAGCTGATTGACTTCGGATGCGCCTGGATCGTAGTCAATGGCTGCAATATTGGCCTCGGGATGGATCTCCCGGAGTTTTTTGATCATTCCTTTGCCGGTGACATGGTTGGGTAGGCAGGCAAAGGGCTGCATGCAGATGATGTTATTGACATCATCGTGGAGAAGTTCCAGCATCTCGCCGGTCAGGAACCAGCCTTCGCCGGTCATATTCCCCAATTGGAGGACGTCTTCGGTTTTTTTGGCCAGATCATAGATCGAAGCCGGCGCTGTAAACCGTTTGGAATTTCGCAGGGCTTTTTTCATGGCTTTGCGGTAGAATTCGATCCCCGCAATGCCGATGTGTCCGGATACGGCCCCTTTTAACCCGGCTCCTAAATTCTTAAATTTAAAGTCGGCATTGAAGGCCGAATAAAGGAAAAAGTCGGTCAAGTCAGGCATGACGGCTTCGGCCCCTTCTGCTTCGATGACTTCTACCACCGAATTGTTGGCTGTGGGATGGAATTTAACAAGGATCTCCCCAACTAAGCCAATTTTGGGTTTGACCAGATCCTCTTGGATCGGGAAGGCATCAAAAGCTTTGACGATGTCTTTGCAGTTTTTTTCATATTCCAAGAATTTTCCATTCTCCAAACTCTTGATGCAGCGAATGACCCACTGGTCATAGAGCGCATTGGCAGAGCCGGGAATCTTTTCATAGGGCCGGACTTTATAGAGGACGCGCATTAATAGATCCCCATAGATGATGCCTTGAGCGGCCCGGGAAATCGTCGGTAAGTCAAACTCCATGCCGGGGTGATGTTCAAAGCCTTGGACGGATAGCGGCACACAGGGCACTTTTTCAAAGCCGGCCTCACGCAGGGCTTTTCGGATGAATCCAACGTAATTCGTCGCCCGACAGCCGCCCCCCGTCTGGGTGATCAAACAAGTGGTATTATCCAAGTCATATTTACCTGACTGCAGGGCATGGATCAATTGACCGGTGACTAAAATACTGGGATAGCAGGCATCATTGTTGACATACTTTAATCCCGCCTCCGTGGCACCTTTATCGACCTCGGGCAAAACCACCACATTAAAACCGGAGTTTCGCAGGGCCGCTTCCACGAATTGCAGGTGGATGGGCGATAATTGCGGCGACAAGATGGTGTGATTCTTCTTCATTTCTTTGGTAAAGGTGATGGGGGTATAATCCATGGTTTGGACCTGGGGCACGTAATTGTTCCGGCGGCGCTCTTCCATGGCAGCTTTTAACGAACGGATCCGGATCCTGGCTGCTCCCAGATTATTGCCTTCATCGATTTTTAAGCAAGTATAGATCTTACCGACTTCCCCCAGGATCTCCTGAACTTGGTCGGTGGTCACTGCATCTAGTCCGCACCCAAAGGAATTTAATTGGATGAGTTCCAGTGCATCGTTTTTAGTGACGACTGAAGCGGCATGATAAAGCCGGGAATGATAGGCCCACTGATCCACGACTCGAAGGTCCCGATCGGGATTTTCATCTAAGTGGCAGATGCCGTCTTCTGTTAATACGGCCATGCCATAGGCCGTGATGACCTCGGGGATGCCATGGTGAACTTCAGGATCGGCATGGTAGGGCCGGCCGCCGATGACAATGCCCTTGATGTGATGCTCGGCCATATAGTCTAGGGTCTCTTCGCCGTATTTGCGGATATCCGCTTTATAGGCGTCCCGCTCGGCATAACCTTTGGCTAATGCTCCTTCCCATTCTTTTAAGGTAATGTCCGTTTTTTGTTTAAACAAATGATAGAGCCGTTTGGGCATTCCCTTTTCATCCCCAATATTTAAGAATGGATTGAAAAACGGGATACCGGACTCCTTTAAATTGTCAATGTTGTTCTTAATGACTTCCGGATAGGACGTGACAATGGGACAGTTGAAATTATTATCGGCGGATTCAAATTCCCGATGTTCAAAGGGGATGCAGGGATAGAAGATCAAATCCGGCTTTTTACGGATCAGCCACTCGATGTGGCCATGGACTAATTTAGCCGGATAGCAGACCGATTCCGATGGAATGGTTTCCATGCCCATGTCAAAAATGGTCTTGGAGGATTGCGGCGACAAAACTACGGAATAGCCCAGGTCCGTTAAGACCGTGTGCCAGAATGGGTAGTTTTCATAAATATTTAAAACACGCGGCATGCCAATGACACCACGGCGGGCTTCTTCTTTTTTCAAGGATTTATAGGGTTTAAAGGTCCGGTCAAACTTATAGGCGATGCCATTGGGGATGGTGGATTTTTCAATTTTACCCAAGGGACGGTCGCAACGGTTGCCGGAGATGAATTGTTTGTCCCCGGGAAATTTATTGATGGTCAATTGACAGTTGTTGGCACAGAGCCCGCACCGTCTTAATTCCGTTTCATAACTAAAGGCATTGAGGTCCGCTTGCGGACGCAATGTCGTCTCAAATCCCTCTTCAAATCGTTCTTGGGCGATCAATGCGGCGCCATAGGCCCCCATTAAACCTGCAATATCAGGGCGCACCGCCGAAACCCCGGCTACCAATTCAAAGGCGCGCAGGACGGCATCATTATGGAAAGTTCCGCCCTGAACGATGATCTTCTCCCCCATATCTTTGGGGTTTCGGATCTTAATGACTTTGTAGAGGGCGTTTTTAATTACGGAATAAGATAGGCCGGCTGAGATGTCGCCGACACTGGCCCCTTCTTTTTGAGCCTGTTTGACTCGGGAATTCATAAATACAGTACAGCGAGTTCCTAGATCAACGGGAGCCGTACTAGTCACCGCTTCTTTGGCAAAACTCTGCGGCGTATTGTTAAGCCCTTTGGCAAAGGTCTCTATAAAGGATCCACACCCTGAAGAACAAGCTTCGTTGAGTAAAATGGAATCGATGACGCCATTTTTGATTTTTAGGCATTTCATATCCTGACCGCCAATGTCTAATATAAAATCGACCCCTTCTAAGAAGTGATTGGAGGCCTTATAGTGAGCTATGGTTTCTATTTCGCCGATGTCAACGCCTAGGGCTTCCTTGATCAGGGCTTCCCCATAACCGGTGACACAGGAATTGGCGATCCAAACTTTATCGTGGAGGATCTTATATACATTTTTAATTTCTTCAACGACTTTATCCAGGGGTTTCCCTTCATTGGAGCCGTAAAAAGAATACACTAAGTTTTTATGATCATCCACTAGAGCCACTTTTGAAGTCGTGGATCCCGCATCGATGCCTAAAAACAACGGACCGCTGACGGTGTTGATGTCGACTCGTTTTACCGATTCTTTGCCGTGACGCTCTAAAAATTCCTCATGATCTGCTTGGGTTTTAAATAAAGGTTCCAACCGATCTACTTCGTGGAGAACAATTTCCCGTTTTTTACGCAGCCGGGCCATGACCTGGCCAAATGGTTGGGGCTCGACTTCTTCAGAAATCAAAGCGGCGCCCATGGCTACAAATAAATTGGAATGATCCGGGGCAATAATGGCATCGTCGGTTAGATTTAATGTTTCAATAAAGCGCTGTCTTAATTCGGGGAGAAAATAGAGCGGTCCCCCTAAAAAGGCAATGTTCCCGCGAATGGGACGGCCACAGGCCAAACCTGAAATGGTCTGGTTGACAACCGCCTGGAACACTGATGCTGCGATGTCCTCAGCTCTGGCCCCTTCGTTGATCAAGGGTTGCACATCCGTCTTGGCAAATACACCACACCGGGCGGCAATGGGATAAATGGTGGTGTGGTTTTTGGCCAGATCATTCAGTCCTTGGGCATCGGTTTTTAAAAGGCTGGCCATCTGGTCGATGAAGGCCCCGGTGCCGCCGGCACAGGTCCCGTTCATGCGCTGATCCATGGCTTTGCCAAAGAATGTGATCTTGGCATCCTCGCCACCTAGTTCAATGGCAACATCCGTACGTGGAATATAGGTTTCAACAGCCCGGGTACAGGCGATCACTTCTTGGGAGAAAGGGATCTCCAGCAATTTAGCGATGCCGAGCCCACCGGATCCCGTTGCATTGATAGTAACCGGAACATCGCCCAGAAGCTCATAGATCTCCTCGACAATTCCCTGAACTGTACTACGCACATCTGAAAAGTGGCGACGGTAAGTGGAATATATTAATTTGTGCTCTATGTTTAATACGATAATTTTTACGGTCGTGGATCCGACGTCCAGTCCCATGCTGTATTTTTGTGACATATAAATCCCCTTTTGTTACGTGGCTTACCTTACATTATGCTAGTTTACTTTTGTACTAGCAAGACATTAAATTGGGTAAAATTTAATTGGGTTAAATTAAACCGAAGCTATCGTTTTCATTCATTTCTTCATTTGTTTGATCCAAAGTTACATTATATACCCTTTTGATTAAATCATACTCATATCCACGGGAAATTAAAAATCGATACACTTTGTCTTTGATCTGTTGAGGTTCCAGGCCGCGGTTTTGAAAGCTTTGAACTTTTTTGCGGCAAGCCAATAAGGCTGCTTCATACTCAGCATCTTTCATATCCGACAATAGTTCCTGGGCGACTTCTTTATCGATCCCCTTCTGGGCCAGCTCCTGTTCGATGATCCGAGAGCCTCTTTGGCGAATTCGCTCTTTGGAATATAGTTTGGCATAGCCTGGATCATCTAAAAAGCCGTAGGTTTGAATGGATGCAATGGTCGCATCGATGACCTGGGCAGAGAAACCGGACTCTTTGAGTTTTTGTTCCATTTCTCGAACAGTCCGCATTTTATAATCCAAATAGCGCAACGCGATGTCTTTGGCTTTGACTAAATCATCTTCCGCCAAGAGTTCAGCCAACTCCCGGCCATCGATTTGAGAACCGGCCAAAAGACTTCTACGAAACAGTACTTCTTCTGAAATCAACAACTCGATGGGTCCCTCAAATATGCCTGGAAAAAGCTCTTGAAGGTATTCTCGGGATTCATTACGCTCTTCATCACTAGGGTCTACGAGAATCTTAAAATATCCTTTTTTTCGGGGGACCGGCTCTCTTCTTAATATAATCATTTTAAGTATTTCCTTTAGCATAGGTTACTAGATGAAGTTATTCCAAGTTATTCCAAAGTTATTCCAAGTAGGTCAATATTATTCAAAATACTACTAGATCAATCTGCTTAGTTAAAGTTAATGATATTTCCTTGTTCAATCGATCCGAATGATAAAACATCCTTTAATGGTTTGAAGGCTATTTCAACTCATTCAACCTGAATGTTACATGGGAAAATTGCAAAAATATCAAAAAATATTTTAGTCCAGGTCTTCGTCTTCCTCCGACTCTTCCATGGCATCAGCTTTTGGTAACATCACCGAAATCGACGGTTCAACAAACACTCGTTGAGCCAGCCGTTGTAGGTCAGCGACCGTGACCTGCTCCATTTCAACCAGCTCTTTTTCATAATTTAAAAGAGGCAGTTCATCCAATGCATTGGCAGTAACGTATCCACACAATCCATGAGTATCATCCATTAAAGCAGCAATATTCGTACGGTGCATTTTGAGTGTCAATTCCAAATCGTTGGAGGTAAACCCAATGCTGCCATTTTTAATGCTTTCAGTAATTTCTTCAATAATTTCGAGTACTTTACTTACATTTTCCGGGTCCGTAGCACAGTAGATCTCAAGGGTCTTAACGTGAGGCGTCAGATCCAAATTAGAGTAAATATCATAGGAGAGGCCGCGTTTTAGCCGAATTTCTCGAAATAGCAACGAGTTATCGGAGTCACCCAGCCTGCGATTTAACACTTTAAGGGCGGTTTTATCGACATCGGGTAAATCCGGGAAGGAATAGACCAAGCAAATCGTTGCCATATCGGAATTGTCGGTTTCAGTTTCCCAAAATCCCGGAGTATTCGTAGAGTCTAAAATAACATCCTGGGTCGGTTTGGCCCCTGTCCATTGGCTAAAGTAGGCTTGGGCCAGTTCGACTACAGCTTCATGATCCAATCGTGAGGCAATGGTCAACACGGCATTGGCCGGAGTCAGAAAACGATCTTTATGTGCGATCAAGTCCTCTTGAGTTAACGATTCAATGGTATGAAGATCACCGATAACATCGAATTTTAAAGGCTCCTGGGGCCAGGCTTTTTCATATAACAAGTCAAAGGCTGCCGTTTCAAGATCCTCAAGCCCTTCTTTATATTCACTTAAGATGACTTGCTTTTCCCGCTCGGTTTCAGTTTGGATAAAAACAGTGTTTTGAATAATATCCGATAATAGATCCAATGCGGGTTCCATTTCGTCAGTCAAGGCTGAAACGGAGAAAATGATCTGGGTCAGATCCGTAAAGGCATTGACGTCACCACCCAAAAATTCAAAATCTGCATTTAGTTGGGTATGACACCGGTTGGTCGTTCCGGTAAAGAGCATATGCTCCAAAAAATGAGACAGACCTTTCTTCCCCATGGGATCTTTCATGGATCCTGTGCGAAAGCCCAGGTTGATCGCCATGATCTGGCTTTCTTTGCGTATCGTTATTAATTTAAGGCCGTTGGCGAGGGTTACACTTTTTATATCTGGCATATGTCAAATTCTACTTCCTATCACATTAATTCAGAGTCCGGGGCGGACTCCGTTGGGTTGGCTCATTATCCCCTTATTTTTGTTGGTTGGGTCACGAATGTTAAACCAAAGGCAGTTGTGCTGATAATTGTCCTACTTAGCTACAAACTACCCATTCTCACATACATAATCATTATATGACATCCTGAAATAAAAGCCTAATTAACAATAAAATATGATAAAGACCCCCTAAAGATTTCATGACATAGGCAAAGCGAAAAAATGTCCAGCAATACATCCGCCCAAACAATAATTTCAAATTTCGCTTACCCTCCCTATGCTTCAAAACCCTTTTACTCAAACTCTGTTGCGTAAAGTACTTCTTCACATTACTCTTTGCTATTCTTTGAGGGTTATCCCCGTTTTTGTCCCACCCTGTGCAGGTGACCCCGTGAATAACCAATCAATGATTGAAACCTTTTTCATCCCAACGTATAATTGGACTATCTTGAGATAACTTATCGTCAAAATTATACGGAGGTGCACTAATTAATGTCAGATAAAGTTGTAGTAACGGGAAATGAGGCTCTGGCTCGTGGCTTTTGGGAAGCCGGTGGTAAGGTATCAGCCGCTTATCCCGGTTCCCCCACAGTTTCCATTACCGAAACCTTAATGAAGATGGACGGCATCGATGCCAGCTGGGCAACCAATGAAAAAGTAGCCTTGGAAATGGCCATTGGCTCCTCGATTACCGGTGCCCGAAGCCTGTGTGTGATGAAACACGTCGGGTTAAACATTGCCTTGGATCCATTTATGACCTTTACTCAGACTAAAACCGTTGGCGCTTTCGTGTTAGCCATTGGGGATGACCCTGGTTTGTCCAGTTCCCAAAATGAACAAGACTCTCGAATTCTTGGCCAATTTTCAAACATTCCAGTGCTGGACCCGGCAACTCCACAAGAAGCCTTGGAATACACCAAAGAGGCCATCCGCCTCTCTGAACACTTCCAAACACCGGTCATGGTCCGACTCATGTCCAGGCTTTGTCACGCCCGAGGCATCGTGGAATATAACAATCGAAAAGATTCCGTGATCCCCGGTTTTGTCGAAGACATGGCAAATTTTTGCATGTTGCCTCCCTATTCCAATAATCAACAGTACTTTATGAAAGACCGGATGGAGAAACTGGCGACGTTTAATGAAACGTATAAATTTAACCATCTGGATCGCAAAGGATCCAATACACTGATCATTACGGCCGGATTAGTTTCTGGTGTCTTAAAGGAAATCGATCCACCGGCGGATGTCTATAAATTGGCCATGGTTTGGCCGCTACCTGTAAAAAAACTGGTGGAAGTCGCCAAGGACTATCAAAAAGTTCTGGTCTTGGAAGAGATGATGCCAGTCATTGAAACCGCCTTACAGGCAGGCGGCATTCCCTGTGAAGGCAAAAAGTACTTCTCATTCACCGGAGAGCTTGGATTTGATGATATTCGCCAGGGACTTGCCCGGGCCGGCGTCTTAGAACCCATCACGGCCGTCGCCAAGGAAACGATCCCCACCGTCGAGCGGACGCCCATGCTTTGTTCGGGCTGTCCTCATCGGCCGGTGTTTGACAGCCTCAAAAAACTAAAAGCAACGGTAATAGGCGACATAGGCTGCTATTCCCTGGGCATTTTGCCACCCTTCCAAGTTCATAAAACTAATATTTCCATGGGCGCCTCCTTGGGCATGGTGCTGGGTATGGCCAAAGCCAATCGCCTGGCCGGCATCGACCAACCATTGGTCGCAACCATTGGGGATGGTACCTTCTTCCATTCCGGCTTATCGGGAATGGCTCAATTATCCGATGTGGAGGAGAACATTACAGTGATCTGTATGGATAACCGGACCACTGCCATGACCGGCGGACAAAAGACCGTCACCACCAATGAATATTACTCCGAGGCCAAAAAGGAAGAGCCCGAACATTACATTTCCATCCACGATATCGTAAAAGCCATGGGCATTCAAGATGTTGAAGTGGTGGATCAGTTCCAGGTCAAAGACTTCCACCGCAAGCTAAAGAATGCCATGAAACGACCGGGTTTATCAGTGATCATCACAACGAGACCCTGTGCCTTGAACTTTAAAATCGTCAATCCCCCGTTCTATGTAGACGAGAAAATTTGCATTGGCTGCCGTAACTGCGTAAATACAAACTGTCCGCCCATCAATATGCAAAAATATCCCGGGATCGATGCTCTCAAATCCCACATCAATGCCGAAATGTGTGTCGGTTGTTCGGTTTGTGCCCGAGTTTGTCCCGTCAATGCCATTAAACCCTTTGCCCAGAAACACCTGGAGGTCAAAAAATAATGGATATCGTTAATATTCTAATAGCCGGTGTCGGAGGCCAAGGCCTGGTCTTAACCACGGACATCATTGCCCAGGCCGCCTTTTTAGAAGGCTATGAAGTAGCTACCAATGATGTCATCGGCCTGGCTCAGCGCGGCGGTAAGATCAATGGGTCCGTCCGATTCGGCAAAAAAGTTCCCACGCCAAACATGCCAACCGCCTCAGGAAGTGTTTTACTGGGTTTAGAGAAGTTAGAAACTCTGCGCTTTGTGGATGAAGTCATGGCCGGTGGAACAGTACTGATGAACAGCATGGAAATATACCCCAATCCGGTTTTAATGGAACGAGAAGACTACCCCAGTGATATCGAGGCCCAGATCAAAACCCGCCCCGTCCATCTGATTGCCATCGATTCAGCACACGAAGCTGCCAAAATCGGGAATCCAAAAGTAGCCAACACCATTTTATTAGGGGCACTGTCAACTTTAGTAGCCATTAGTCCCCAGAATTTTATCAAAGCCATCCAGATGAAAGTACCTCCGAAAACTGTAACGGCCAATCTCGATGCCTTTGCCTTTGGTCGCCTATTTATGGGCGATCAGACACCAGTCTCCACTAACCCAATTCCTAGCGGCTTGCCACCGGAACTTAAACCAGAAGTTGTAAAATCAGCCAAAGAACCCCATCCTCAGGATCCGGCCGGCTATGAAGTCGTCGTGACCCCCGATGCCTCAGTTGGTGAACCTAGTCCCATGAATACCCAGATGCCGACTTGGATCTGTACTGTCTGTGGGTTTGTCTATGACCCGGTGGTGGGTGATCCAACCAATAATATCAGCTCGGGAACTTTGTTTGAGGATGTACCAGACGATTGGACCTGTCCAATTTGTGGCGTGGACAAAACCCTGTTTGAAAAACAGGCCTAATGTACCGAATACAAACAAATTGTAAAAAACAGATCCTAAAAAAACACTAAAAACGAATCCTAACAACAGAGACTAATACCAGAGACTAAAACAGATGCTAAAAACAGATCAAATAAAATGATGACTGCTCGGTTTCGTACCAGATAAACGAAGCCGAGCAGTTTTATTAAGCACAAATCAAATGGAATCTGTACCGTATCTGTGATGGGTTATGTTATAATTGGTCCATAACAATTGGAGGTACTTCCATGAATTTCAAATACACCGAAATTATGATTTTTGTTACTAATGAAATCGCCAAAGGAACTTATAAATCAAAACTGCCATCGATCCGCGGAATGGCCATTCGATTTTCCTGTTCCAACTCCACTGTGATCAAAGCCTATTCTGAATTGGAAGATCAAGGCATTATATATTCAGCCCCTAAATCCGGATATTTCATCAATCAAAGTCGTCATGATACCGGTAATGAATATGATTTTTATTCAGGGATCCCACTATCCTCCTACCTACCTTTTGAGTCCATGGAAAAAGCCTACGCTTCTTCCTTTAAAGAAAATAATATGTTCATTATGAACTACAGTTATTCCCGAGGCTATGATAAACTCCGAGAACTCTTGGCCGATTCCTTTGATCTACCCGTCAATAAAGACAATATTTTTATTTTATCGGGTACTCAAAATTTTATTAATGTTATGGTCGCCATGACCAGTCGCAATAATCAAACGATCCTGGTGGAAAACCCCACCTATAATCTGCTGCTTGGTGCCGTGGATGCCTATGGCCGGAAAATGCAGCATGTCGATCGTACATTGGACGGGCTAGATCTTGAGACCATCGAAGCAAAAGCTAAAAATAAGGAATTCCGGTATTTCTTCACCATGACCAGAAACCACAATCCGTTGGGTACCAGTTTATCCAAGGAACAGAAAACAAAACTTCTGGAATTGGCTGAACTGTATGATTTCTACATCGTGGAGGATGATTACCTCAAAGAACTGTCCGATAATGACTGCCTGTACATTGAAAAACCCGAACGAGTTATCTACGTTCGAAGCTTTTCAAAAACCATCAGTCCATCCCTTCGCCTTTGTGCCATGATCGTCCCGGACGCCCTGCGTGAAGAGTTCTCCCATACGAACAGTTACATGAATACAGGCGCCTCATTGATCAGTCAGGATGTTCTGTACCGGTACCTGACCGGAGATGCCTATGTCAAAAACACCAAGGTGTTGCGGGATCGGATCGAAGAAAAGTGCACTCTGTTAAAAGCTTGTTTAAAAGACTGCCCCTATCCCTATCATGTTCCCGATATTGGCTTATATGCCTATATTGCTCTACCGGATGGTTTCCGAACCATGGAACTACTGGATAATCTGGATGCTCGAGGCATGCGGTTTCGGTCGGATGTGGAATTTTCCGTCACCAGAGATGTTCGCGGCCTTCGAATTTCCCTCTCCCGGGTTGAAAAAAGAGCCATTGAAAAAGGGATTCAGGAGCTACTCAATGAAATAAAAAATATCAGTGTCATCAAGCCGGCCATCAAAGAGATCTACATTTAACAGACTAAAATCATGGCTCTAACAACTAGATCACAACAATATTAACTACGACTCGTCCGTAAATAAGAAATAATCTAACAATATTTATTAATATGTAAATTCACTATGAAAATTACGAAGAATCATCTTTGACATCCACTTCGATTTTCACTTCGACAATCTCTTTCTAGATCATCTTCGACTTCATGAATCAAAACGAGCAGGCCACCTCATAAAAGGGACCTGCTCGTTTTGATTAAAACTTTATCCTTAAACAAAATTTATTTCGTTTTGTTTATTTCATTTCCTTGATTTTTTCAATAACAAACTCTTTCAATGGCTTATCTTCAATGGTGACCATGTCGTCTAATACACTGGCTTTTACATCAAAGAAATTAATGAAAAGCTGATTGTCAATTTGTTTGACGGTCTCAAAATGGCCAGGGAAGAATACAACTTCTACACTCTCATAGGGGAAATCGGCCGATGTTTCTGAAGTAGCCTGATCCACATTAAGCTGCTTAACGGGGTTCAGCATCAAATCTCTCATGTCCTCATCTTCTAACATCCACATGTTGTAGTTCCAGAATCTTAATTCCTTCTTTGTGGGCCCATTGAGACGTTCCCGATTGGAGATTGCCGATAATACAATCCGGACACTCATTTCATTGAAATCTGGACCAAAGGCTCCCTTCATTTCCGGGGTATGCGCCAATTGATCTAAGAAACGTTCTGAAATTTTCTCCCGATCCTTGATGGATGCCCAAATAAAGAGCATTGATTCCAAGGCTTTTGCGTTCACTTTTACTTCTTTTAACATGTTTGTTCTCCCTCTTTTACTTTTGTTTATTAAAATATGATTGAATGGCTAATATTTGGTAGATGTCCAACGTTTCGAATCGCTTCAATGACAATTTTGTCTGTCCATTAATGGGTGGTTCATTATGGGACTGTTGTTTGGTTCTTAAGGACATTGTACTCCTTAAGTGAGTTAAAGTAACCCGCCATCAATGGTAATGATTTGACCATTGATATAAGCTGCTTCATCCGAGAGCAGAAACATTGCGGTTTTCGCAACATCTTCGGCCGTTCCCATGCGATGGGAAGCCAGATAACAGACCATATTTTCCTTGTCAGCCATGGATAAATTATCGTTCATTTCGGTATCGATCAATCCGGGTGCGATGGAATTAACCCGAATTCCCATGGGAGCCATTTCTTTTGCCAGAGATTTCGTGAATGCATTGATCCCGGCCTTTGTCATGGAATAGATCACTTCATTGGCAGCACCGTGTTGAGACCAAATGCTGGAAATGTTTAAGATCGAACCCTGGGTTTTCAATAAGTGTGGCAATGCATGCTTGGTCACGTTAAACGCTCCTTTTAGATTTATATCCATTACCAGATCAAAATCATCTTCGGTGGTATCCAATAGGAGGCCATGGTGGCTGACGCCGGCATTATTAACTAAGATGTCCAGTTTGCCACAGAGTGACACCGTCTCTTCTATTAATGCTTTTGCCTCGTCATAAATTGAGATATCTGCCTGTTTTAACATTCCGTTACCACCGGCTGCTCTGAGTTCTTTTAGACTTTCTATGGCTTTAGTTTGGTTCTCTTTATAATTGATCACAACGAAAATTCCGTTTTTCGCTAATTCCATTGCAATACTTTTCCCAATTCCTCGAGAAGCACCGGTAATGACTGCAACTTTATTCATAATAGGAACCTCCTGACTGAACTTCATTGTTACTCAATTTGTCTTTGGGACTTGTTTAAATAACACAACTATTATACCGCAGAAATTGGCGGAATATAAGCCTCCCAGACGGGAGGCTCATACTTGCTGTACGGTTTCATTGTTATATGATGCCGGTTTATTCAATTTACTTGTCTCATTTTGTTGATATTTATTCAGCTTTCTTCCAAGTAGGTTAATTAAGCCTTAATGGGTGGGTTGGCCGGAGCATTTTTAATGATATCAGCAACTGCCGCAATGGATCCCAACGAGGACATGCCTTCCATGGGAAGAATGAGTTTGTTGGCAGGATTCATGGCGAGTTCTTTCAGGGCTTCGATCTGCTTTAAAGCAATGATCCGAGCATCTGTGCCTGATTCAATAATAGCCGTATTGACACGACGAATTGCTTCTGCATCGGCTTCTGCCAATAGTTCAATGGCCTTTGCCCGTCCTTGAGCTTCCAGTAATTGCGATTCCCGCAAACCTTCTGCCCGACGAATGTTGGCTTCCTTCTCAGATTCAGCGATCAGGATATTGGACTGCTTCTCACCTTCGGCTCTGGCGATGGATGAATTTCGATCCCCTTCAGCAATCAAGATAGCCGCTCTTTTTTCACGTTCTGCCTTCATTTGTTTTTCCATGGCATTTTGAATTTCTTCCGGTGGAACAATGTTCTTAATTTCTACCGATAAAATCTTGATTCCATAAGCATCCGTGACGGCATCAACGATATCGAGCAATTTGGAGTTGATCTGATCACGTCCGCCCAGAACTTCATCCAACGACATGTCACCAATGATGTTACGCATGTTCGTAATGGTGGAATACATAATACCATATACATAGTTTTCAATATTATACACAGCATCTTTTGAATTTAAAACTTGATAGAATATGACATTATCCACTGAGATCTTAACATTATCTTTGGTAATAACGTTTTGGGGCTCAATGTCCAAAATCTGTTGCTTCATCGATATTCTCTTACGAACATAATCCATGAACGGAATTATGATATGCAACCCCGGCTGCAACACTCGATAGAATTGTCCAAGTCGTTCTACAACAAAGACATACCCTGTGTTAACGATTTTAACGGATGATAAGATAATACCAAAAACCAATACTGCGATGACTACCGCGATAATCCATCCCCACTCCATAATTAAATCTCCTTTACCACATATAATCTATTATTTTTTATTCCGACGATTCGGAATTGGTCACCAGGCATAATGATCGAACCTTCATTGCGCAACAGCCAATAAATTCCGTTGACCTTGTACTGGGTTTCCTCACCGATCTGAATGGTTGCGGTGTGGACGGTTCCAATGATCTTATCGGTCAGAATTGGAGTCTGATCAATGTTTTTTCTTAGATATTTTCGGCTCACATAGGAACCCGTAACAAACGAAACTGCGCCTATTAAGCAGGCCGTGACGACTTGGGCGGGAATTCCCCATCCCAAACTTTCAGCCACAATTGCTCCTAAAAAGCCTAGTCCCATCCATGAATATAATATGTTGCTCGTCACCATATCCAGCACTACTACAGCAACGGTAAGTGCTATCCAAATCAACATCATTTGCGTTTCCTCCAGTCCAGGACAAGCTCCTGTCTGCATCTTCTTAGATTTTAACGAATCTTTATTAAAAATTGATTAAGTTACAATTGATTTCTAAAGATTTTCAATAGTAGAATCCCTCTAATAGCCATTTAAGGGATGAAAATATAAAATAAGGAACTGCTAAACCTGTCAATTTACTGTTTATATTTTAATATATTTTAATTAAAGAGGACCAATCTTCGAACCATGGGACAATGAAATCAACCCTATAAAGCAGGGTCCATTGTCAAGTTGAATTTCCAGATCTAGAACACCCCAACGTGAGTCGGCTTTTAAGACATTCCACCCCTACATAAAGACCACATATAAAAGAATTGAACAAGAAGTTAGTAATCGGTTAAAAATACGATTTGACCAAATAAACAAATCAGTTTCTACTATAATCTATCTGTAGACCTATATATTATTTTATCGATCCGTTGAAATCACAAAAAACAAGGAGGACTATCATGAATATGAACAATGGTAAATTCGAAGAGGCAAACGACGGCCGTGAGAAATCACTGGAAGAAGTAAACAACGTAAAGAAACCGGACAATGACAAGATGGATCCTAATGGCGCTTCCAAAGTACAGCCTGATTTAGAGATCGATGAAGTTGATGATACCCCAACCAATGATCACGATCCGAGTATCCCCAGTGAAGGCAGAGGCGTTCAAGGGATGAATATGGAAAGCGGTCAAAACATGTATTGTGAGACCCCGAAGAAAAAATAAACTGAGTCTATTCTCATTGCATAAACGCTGACTAATTTTAGTTCGAGAAGGAAATCTTAAATTACCAAAAAAACACTTTAAACAGCAGAGCAAAAACCTAAAACTAGATCTAAAATGGGAGGACTTGAGAAGGTCCTCCTTGTTAGGAGCCCTCCTACCCAATCCAAATCCAAATCCCAATCCCAATCCCAATCCCAATCCCAATCCCATTCCCATTCCAGATTCAATTCCATTACAATCCATTCCAATCATTCAATGAAAGGAGTAAATTCAATGACTACAGACGATAAGAAGGCGATCAATACTTCCTCGACTCCGTCACTTTGGATCAGCGATTGCCCAATCAAAGAATATCCGGTCTTAACAAAGGATCTGTCGACTCAGGTCTTGATCATTGGCGGCGGCATAACCGGCCTAAGCTGTGCTTATGAATTGACGGAAGCTGGCTTTGACGTGGTTTTGATTGAAAAAGACACACTTTGTTCCAAAGCTACCGGCAATACGACCGGAAAATTGACTTTGCAACATTCCTCGCAATACTCGGATCTATTGGCCAAAAATATGACCCAGGCGGCTCAAGACCTGTTGGCATCCCAGACTAAAGCAATTGCTCGCTTTCGCGAAATCACGGCTCAACTGGACATTGATTGCGATCAGATCGAAACCAAGGCAGTACTCTACGGCCGAACCAAATCGGAATTAAAGGTCATTGACAAAGAACAAGCGGCTTATG
>JBAQDU010000110.1:0-10793 GCA_049294805.1 Clostridiaceae bacterium | reverse complement strand
TCGCTTCGGATGGTGGTTTTTTAAAGGAAAGTGTCGCCCTGAACAGCCTAGTTATCGCACCGGCTGAGCGGGCAGAAATCCTCGTTGATCTGTCAGGCTATAAAATCGGCGATCAATTGATCCTGCGCGACTCCGCCAATCAGCTGATGACACTGACGATTACCCAAGAAATCAAAAAGTCCGGTGGTATCCCTAACCAATTGGTCCAATTCACCGATTACAATAAAGCTGACGTTTTGCATTCCAGATTATTTATCATGAGTGGAATGGGACCCATGGTCGCAATCAATGGCAAGCAAATGGATATGAATGTGATCGACGAGACCATTAAATTAAATGAATTAGAGGAATGGGTCATTCGTAATGATACGTCCGGCATGGGCATGGGTATGGGCATGATGGGTAATTCCAGCCCTCACCCATTCCACGTCCACGGCGTACAATTTCAAATCATCGAACGAAACGGACAACCCCCGCCGCTCAATGAACGAGGCTGGAAAGATACGGTCCTCGTTGAAGATGGCGGAAGCGTCCGGATCTTAGTGACGTTCAAAAAGAAAGGAATGTTTATGTATCATTGTCACATTCTTGAACATGAAGATCTAGGGATGATGGGACAAATTATGGTCGAGTGATCAAAAATTATGCATAATCACCATTGAAATGGACGACTCCCTGCACGAAAACCCAGCCCCCTTTGAGTCTTCGTGGACTACTAAAGTAACTCACACTAAACAAGCACAAAGGAGCACCCAAATGAATAAGAAGTACCTGAAATATTTTGGAATGATCATTACATCAGCCGTTTTAATGTTTGCTGTAATGTACTTAAACACCTATGAATTAGACCACGTTTATTTCAGTGAAACCAGACTATATATGACTATTTTGTCGACCTGCGTTATGGCAATCGTGATGCTGTTATTTATGTTGGATATGTTGCAGAATAAACGAATGAACACCATTATAATATCAGCCAGCATTCTGATATTTGCCGCCTCCTTCGTTATGATGAGAAATCAAACGACAATTGGCGATATCGACTATATGGAGCAGATGATACCACATCATTCCGTTGCCATCCTAACCAGTGAAAATGCCAAAATCGTGGATCCCCGAGTTAGAAAATTGGCTGATGATATTATTGAAGCCCAGAAAAGGGAAATCAATGAAATGCGAACTTTGATCATAGAGCTTAAGGCCAAAAACTAAACGTAATCTGATTAAATTTCAAAAGGGATCCTTCAGGAACTTTTAAAAGAGTTTTAAGGTTTCTTTTTTACCTAAGCAAAATTGGAGTGCCCAAACTAATTGAAACAAGCCGAGTGAGCTCACCTATTCTACCTATAAAATAATGATCCCTTTATTAAAAAACTTTAGAAAATAAGTTAAAAAAGAAAGACCGGCTGACGCCTCATTGAAAAGAGACGTCAGCCGGTCTTTCATTACATCCATCATTTAGCCTAGTTTTATAAATAGGCGCACACTCCGCCACTACTCTTTTCTATCGAGGTTTACCAACGCACCAAAACATAATCCTTGGTCAATTAATGCGCCAGATAACGGCTTCATAGGGTCTCAACCACTCGTCTGGTTGATCAGGGTAGTTTGAAAGAAGCCTGGTTCCGGTTGCTGAAAGTTTTTTGCGCTTGAGATTATCTTTGCTTAGATTACATTCGATATAGAGGGTCTCGTTACTGTCTTTTCGATAGTAAGTGAAGAGATCCCGGGTTTTTGGGTTGGTGATTTCAATCGTTCCATAAACTAAACCTGGATGCGCTTTTCGTAATGCAATTAACTTTTTATAGAAATTCAGGACGGAGTCAGGATCAGCTGCCTCAGCTTGAGCATTCCAAATTAAATGATCCTCATCCGACGAGGTGATCCAGGGTTTGACTTCGGAAAATCCGCCATAGGCACCACTCGTCCAGGGCATCGGGGTCCGGGCATGGTCTCTCGTTCCAACCAGGATTTGTTGAAAGGCCTCGGCCTCAGTCATAGTTTGGATCAATTGCGCATAGCGGTTTAGGCTCTCAACGTCTCGTAATTGATTCATATTCGTGAATTTCTGATCGATCAGCCCCAGCTCCTGACCTTGATAAATAAACGGGGTCCCTTTTAACGTCAACTGCATCATGGCAAGGAGTTTGGCTAAAACCTGGCGATAGGCCGGGTCTTGGTCGACTTTGGAGAGCATGCGGGGATTGTCATGATTGTCGTAAAAAAGGGACATCTGACTGAACTTCGTATAATTCTCCATCCAGGTGATCATGTATTTCTTATAATAATTAAGGTCATACCGATAATCATCCCAGCGAACTTTTCCGGGGTTTTCCAGTTGGTCGAAGGAGAAGATCATATCCAGTTCCCGGCGATACGGAGCCGTCAAAAGTTTTCCGAGTTCCTGACCGATTCCCGGGGTCTCTCCCACGGAGAAGGCTTGATACGGTGCAAACGCCGTTTCGATTAATTCTTTTAAATAAGCATGAAGGTTGGCACCGTAAAAATAATGCTCAATTCCGACATACTCCATTAGTTTACCGATTTTTTCATTGCCATCGGCAAGATCCGCCGGTTTGGAAATAAAGTTAATAACATCCAACCGAAAGCCATCAACGCCTTTGCCCAGCCAGCCCTTGACCATTTCGGCGATCTCACCACGCACATTCG
The DNA here is from genome assembly GCA_049294805.1 of Clostridiaceae bacterium. Taxonomy (GTDB): domain Bacteria; phylum Bacillota; class Clostridia; order Clostridiales; family Clostridiaceae; genus JG1575. Next base: position 8,123 of record JBAQDU010000110.1, on the reverse strand, counting down.
GGTTGCTCCAATTTAGATCCATTTGTTTTTCGGAAAATAAATGGAGGGCATACTGATTTCGCTCTTTGAAGTAGCGCCAGGCACTGCCGCTAAAAAATGAGGTCCAGTTATTGGGTTTGTCCCTAAAAATATAGTAATCACCATAACTTGAGTTAGGCTCATTGAGTGCTGTTTTAAACCAGGCATGCTCATCCGACGTGTGATTAACGACTAAATCCATGATCAATTTCATGCCAGAAGTATGGACGGCTGCCAATAGCTCGTCAAGGTCGGCCATGGTTCCAAAGTCCGCCATGATCTTAGTGTAGTCCCTGATGTCATAGCCATTGTCATCATTGGGCGAATCATAAATGGGCGATAACCACAGGGCATCCACACCCAACGATTTTAGATAAGGTAACTGTTCAATGATCCCTTTTAGATCGCCGATGCCGTCATTGTTACTGTCTTTAAAACTTCGGGGGTAGATCTGATAAAAGACGGCTTCCTTCCACCAAGCTGGTTGATCGGCTTCGGCAGTTTCTCGCGGGACATCCGGTTCACTGTTTAATAGTTCCAGGGCACTCTTTAAGAATTCCTGATCAATGAAGCCCCGGGTCAGGGTCGGTAAATATTTTAATTTGATATGACCCACCACCGGGTTTTCGATCAACCAATCACTGTAGCCGGTTTGCAGTAAGAGCTTTTGGATCACATCATGACCCACCGGATTACGATAGAGATCTCGAATGCAGCTATTTAATGTCAACATCGGTGCACCCCCTATTCCGATCCAAACTCACCGCGCTCTTTTAGTTCAGCCACGATGGTGTCAAACAACTTTTTATCAATTTTAAATTTTGCTCGATAAACTAAGTAACCGGCCGTGATAAATAACAACGGCAAAATCAACATGGCCAGCTTTAAAATGAGAAGCCCATTCTCAGTAACATCGGCTGGGGTATTGGCGGCATTGATCCCGGAGATGATCAAGGTTGCGCCAACGATCCCGCTGGCAATGGCCCCGCCGATCTTATTGATAAATGGTTGGACCGAGAACGTAATGCTCTCATTGCGCCGACCTAACTTCCATTGGCCATATTCCACGGTATCGGCCAAGAACATCAGCATCAAGACTTGGATAAAAGCTTGCCCGGTAAAGAGCAAAATTCCGGATAAGCCAATGGGGATCATATTCATCGGCGAGAAGAAAAAGATGATGTAGCCGGCTACAACCATTAGGGTCGCGAAGCCATACAATTGTTTTCTGGTAAAGCGCTTGGTGAAAAATGGAAATACTGATAAGGCTGCAATTTGCGAGACTCCTAAGATCCCGGCAAACACCATGTACATATTTTCGTCTTTAAAGGCATACTTGAAAAAGTAAATGCCAAAGCTTGTGGTCGTAACATAGCCGATCATAAATAAAGCCATGGATAAAGCGGTATAGAGCAGTTGGTCATTTTTAAATAAGACTGAGAATAATTCGTTTATGGGCGTACTGTCGGTTTTGACCAAACTGGACTCGCCTTTGATCCCAAAAAGGGGAAAAGCTAAGAAAAGGAGCATGATCCCAGCTAAACCAACGGCTACGGTAAACCAGGCCCCGGTCGTATCGCCCATGGCTCGGGTCACTCCGGGGATGCCGATGACGGCGATGTACATGCCGTCACTGGCACAGATTCTGGTAAAGGATCCAGTTTTCTCCCGTTCGGTCTGATCGATGGTCAAGGCCGGCAGCATGGACCAAAAGGCAATATCATTGGCGCCATAGGCCAAGTCCCAGCCAAGATAGATGACTACAAAGGAAAACACATAGGCGGTCCCCTGCAATCCAAAATCAGTAAACATCAAAATCGTTAGGAGGGCACTGACGACTCCACCGCTGGCGATCCAAGGTTTAAACTTGCCCCATCGACTGTGCGTATTATCCACCAAGACCCCCATCAACGGGTCGTTTACGGCATCAAAGACTCGCAGCACCGTCAAAACACCGGTCATATACCACATAGTCTGATCCGGCAAGTTCAAAACATCGGTCAAATAGTACATGAAATAAATACCGACTAAGGTGTAGAGCATATCTCGGCCAATGGTCCCCAGACCAAAGGCATATCGGTTTCGTTTGACAGTGCGTTCCATCACAGCGCCTCCTAAAGATACTTAGTGAAAGGTCAATTCAGAGATCCGGTCATTTATGATAGGTTTGATCGTCCACGTATTGTTTAAAGATTTCCTCCGTCACTCCCGAGGCTTTGATTATTTCCTGATAAAAACGGCCGGATTCTTTAACCGTGCGCCGCTGTGTTTCATAATCGACGTAAACTAACCCAAACCTAGCCGTCTCCCCTTCCAGCCACTCAAAATTATCACAGAAACACCAGTGGTAATACCGTTCCACCGGCAAGTCCGATTCATTTAAAACTTTTAGATGATCATAAATGTAGCGACTCCGGAATGCATCATAGTTGTCCGCAGTCCCATTTTCAGTAATATAGATTGGTCGCTGGATCTCTGCGTATAATTGTCGGGCACATCGAACAATCCCCGCCGGGTAGATCTCCCAGCCCAAATCATTTTTAGGCGAACCTGGTTTTACCCCATCCCCAAACTTTGATACCGTGGACCGGGTATAATAATTGATGGCGATGAAGTCACAATAGATACCGCGCTTTTAGTTTGTAGTATTTCTAAGTGGCCATTGGAACTTGCCCCTGACCATCGCCTGGGTCAATGCTCCCTGGAACAAGTACCGGGATAAATGAGCATTGAACTGATGCATTAAGTTGTGGGGGGACAATGGGTCAAACACTCTCAAGTGATTGGCAAAGCTGACCTTTGTATCCCAAAAGCCCATTTCTCGGCGCATGCGATGGATCAAATCATAGGCCCGGATATGGCAAGCAGCTAAGTTATTCATGACTTTGATCGCCTGGCCTAGGGATTTTTCACCTGGTGGCCAATCTCCAAAATAAAAAGAACTGGTGGCATAGACATTGGGTTCATTGATGGTGATGTATTCACAAATTAAATCTCCAAAGGAAACCACCACTAATTCAACAAAACGGATAAAATCATCGATGTTCTCAACTTTAGTAAACCCACCTTTATTTTCAAACCACATTGGATTGGTAAAGTGATGAATGGTCAAGAGCAATGAAATATCATGATCTTTCAGATACATCATTTCTTCCCGATAATGTGCGATGGCCGCTTCATCCACTGTATTTTCAGTTGGACAGAGCCTAGCCCATTCGATCCCAAAGCGGTAGATTTGAATACCCAACCCTATCATGATATCCGCATCCTCACACCACTGCTGGTAATGGTCAGTGGCCCGGGCCGGATCCGACCCGTCCTTTATTTTGCCGCGCTGATACCAATCATTCCAGTTATGATCCAAGTCCCCACCTTCGATCTGAGTGGCCGAAGAAGCTACTCCCAATAAAAGATCAGGTTTAAAGTTAAACATACAGCATTGTCCTCCGAATTCAGGTCTATTCTGACTCTGGTTTATAGGGTTCACTTGCTATTTAAGTAATAGCCGTTTGGAAAACGTTGACCCCTTAATCCGTCCACATCTCAATTGTTCTTCGATAATATTATCTTACGACGTACTCATAGATTTTATTCCTAGGGTTTTCCGCTCTGATGTTTCCCTAGGTCCTTTCCCGATGTTCTCCTAGGTTGTTCTCCTAGGTTCTTTCCTAGGATATTCTCCTAGGGTGTTCTCCTAGGATGTACTCCTAGGGTGTTCTCCTAGGATGTACTCCTATGCTGTTTCCCTAAGCTTTTTACATGATGGACTCCTGCATTATGCTTAGTCGTTGTTACTGGATGGGAAACAGTGATCCCGCTGATTTATGTAAGCGATTACTCTATTTTTATTGTAGCAGATTATATCTTGATTAGTATCATTTGATCTGGGATGACCACTTACCATGCAGCCACAATCACCTCGATTGGGATCAGAGTTTGATGGCACACGAAAAGCCAATGGAGTGCTCTCATTTAAGATGGGTTCACGCCATTGGCTTTAGAATCGATTATTGAATTTTAGCTTAGGTGGAACCAGTAGCTTTTGGGCCACAAATGCTTATTTAGTGGACCAGTTAAGCATAACCGGAGTAGCCACCACTGTGCCGAATTCACCTGACTTATTTACTAGGAATGATTCACTCCCGGAGTTTATAATGCTGCGGATATTTTCCGGTGTTCCAGTTTGATTTGGTGTATGTTCCTCAAGGATCAGGTAGGCCGCAGCCGAGTCCACCGTCAGATCCTTCGGTAGTTTTAAAGGATCTAGTTCAGTCTCCTGGATGAGTCTGTTTTCTCCATCCATTTGGAGTACTCGAACTTTTTGAGCCAATCGTTTCCCCTCAAAACTGATCTTGAATTGATGAATTATCGTCATGGTCTGGCCGTTCTGGGTCGTTGTCACCTTGGAATCCAATTTTGTTGACATTATTCCACCTATTTCATCGGGTCCTGGCGAAGAGCTGATACCAGACCCGGCAGTAAGATAAACTCGGCCATCCGGACTTTGGTAGACGGGATTGATATAAAAAGTCTGGTCCCCACCGGTGGGTTCAAAGTAAACTGTTCCAGTTATGACTGTCTGTTCTTCCGTATCACTGGAAAAGACGTCAGTACTCCCTTTTTGGATGGACTCAACTTGGTGGGTGGCGGTATAATAACCGCCGGAATCATCTTTCATTCGAGCAATGAAAAATGGAATTCCTGCCAAGTCTTTGAACACATATTCTCTAGAGTCGCCGCCGCTTTCGATCAAATCCGCATATACTCTAATTCCGTTGATTTCATTGGGGTAGATTGGGGTCTGTTTCACCAATGCTTCCGGATGTTTTTTAAAATAAGCTTCCAGATCACCCAGTTCAAGATGTTCTCTCGTTATAAAGCCGCCGATAAGTTCATCCTTATCTGGAGAGACTACTGCATTGGGTTGAGCTAACTGACAACCAGTTATAAAGGCTGCCGTCATTGTTATCAGTATGATTCTTTTTAAATTCTTAATTTTCATCCTCTCCCTCTTCCTCCAATTCGCCGTCGAACTTAAGTAGATCACACACTTCACAGTCCAAAAAGTAACAGATCCGATTAATGGTATGAAATCTTACGCCTTTGGCCTTCCCGCTGCGCAGGATCGACAGATTGGCTTCGGTGATCCCAACTTTGCTGCATAACTCCTTGGCTGTCATGCTCCGCTCTTTCAGAAGTTCATCTAATTGAACAATAATGCCCATGTTGCTCCCTCCTATACAAACAGATCATTATCTGCCTTGAGCTTTTGGGTGTTCTCCACAAACCTGGAAAACAGCAAAGAGCCGACAAAGAGCAAAATCAGGTCTAAGCGCAAATCCACCGAAACGTGAGTCGACAAAAGAGAATCTTGTAGCATAAGTTGCAATAAGTTAAATCCGATATTGACACTCACTGTGATCAAAAGTACCCGGCCGGCTAAGTCAGCCAATTGACCGGCCATTCGAGCCGCCTTATTATAATTAGCTTGGTCTAATTCATTCACCAGGTTGATCATTCGGTAGATGATCCAGATGATGAGGATCAGTGGTAGGGCTTGGATCAGATGTTTGCCGATAATGATCACAATGGTTGAGGTAAGATACTGCTCCGGCATCGTGTTGGCTGCCTGGAACGATCGTAACTCAGCTAAAAGATTGTTTACGGACGGTCCGAACAGCGTAAACAGGCAAATTAAGATCAAACACTGCAACAGCCTAACCATATAGTGATGCAGTTGGTGGCTGTCAGCGCGCCGAAAATAGCGGATGATCAAAAGAATGAAATAGCCAATGACCACCGAGTGGAGGATCCCCGCCAGATAAACTGAACCAAACAGATGGTTAATAGTCGTTGCCTGTGGGTTGATCAGTCGGTAGAGTACATAGAACAATAGTGGGATCATCAGGAGCAGCAAAAAATCTTCCGTTTCCACCGGACGCTGGCGACTGATCCAAATGAAAACCACCAAAGGAATTGTTCCAATTAGGAGAAAGATGAACCAAGCCAACACATTGCCTCCCCCGCCTTGCAATGAAAGTGTCCGGATCAAGGCCGCAATTGGCCCATACGGATACACCATGGCCTGAGACATCAATTCCGATTGATTCTGCGGAACTATAAAAATCAACAAACTGACTAAAGCGGTTAAAATCATCAAGACAGGAAATATTTTTCGTTTCATGGCACCCTCCAATTATTGTTTTGCAATAATTTATAAGTTCACTATACGCTACAAATTATTGTTTTGCAATAATTTTCTTCCAAGTTGGTCCAACTAAATTTTCATTGCTGGGTGGTTACTTTAAAATATTTGTCTAAAGTTTGGAGCCAGCTTTCCTTTTTTGAAGTATTCATTAAATTTTTTATCTCACCACATCTCCAAATATTACGATCCAGGGGTCAAACGGTGCGTTTATTTAGGATTCTAGAACCAATTACCTTAAAATCACCGATTTTCATAAACCAGCCCTGTATTTTTTTTATTTAACTTGAATAAATTCAAGCCTTTCCAGTGTTATATATTTCACATAAAAATAGGACCTATGATTTTCATCAAAATGCAAGTTGATGGATCCTTCAAGTCAGGACTCGAAAAAAGGATTGATCTGCCTCATTTTCTTGTATTAGTTCTTCAATAAGAATGGAATGGATGAGTAATTAAGCCTGGATGATCCCACCAAAACTTAGTGAATATTTATTCACATAAATTGATAAATATGATCAATAGTATGTTAATTAATATCCAAACTTGCAATCGATTGCACCAACTCATTTTATATATTATAATGCTTTTATCAAAACACTTTAATTATGAGGGGGACGAATTATGGAAAATCAAGTTGGTAAGCCAAGAGAGAACTGGGGTTCGAAATTTGGATTTATCATGGCAGCAGCTGGATCTGCTGTCGGTCTGGGAAATATTTGGAGATTACCGTATTTAACCGGCGAAAACGGCGGTGGCGCATTTATTGCTATTTATCTTGTTTGCGTTCTATTTATTGGATTAAGCGTTATGCTTGCGGAATTTGCCGTTGGAAGAAGATCTAAGCTGTCTGCCGTTGGTGCTTTTAGAGCAATCAACCCCAAATGGTCGTTTGCAGGCGTACTCGGAGTTATCAGTGGATTCTTTATCATGGGATTCTACCCAGTCGTTGGTGGTTGGGCAAGCGCCTACATTTTTAAATCTTTTTCCGGATTACTAAATACGCCTGACAAAATTGGGGCAGCCTTTGATGACTTTATCCTTAATCCCATCATCCCATTAATTTGGATGCTATTATACTTATTAATAAACGTCATCATCGTATCCCAAGGAATTCAAAGCGGAATTGAAAAAGCCGGTAAGATCCTGATGCCAATTCTGTTCGTTCTCCTTATCTTGATCGGCATCCGAAGCATTTCCCTACCGGGAGCAAAAGCCGGTTTGGACTTCTTATTTGTTCCGGACTGGTCGAAGATCAGCGGATCCACCGTCTTGGCTGCTTTGGGCCAGGCATTCTTCTCCCTTAGCTTAGGTATGGGCTGTATGATCACTTATGGTAGTTATATCAACAAAAATGATTACCTTCCTTCCAGTGCATTAACTGTTACCATGTTGGACACCGGAGTAGCACTTTTAGCCGGTATCGCCATTTTCCCGGCATTATTTGCCTTTGGAATGGAACCAACTCAAGGTCCTGGCTTAGTCTTTGTCGTCGTCCCACAAATTTTCGCTGCAATGGGAACATTCGGCCCTGTCTTCTCGGCCATATTCTTTATCGCATTGATGTTTGCTGCTTTAACTTCCTCCGTATCATTACTGGAAGTTGTCGTTGCTTATCTAATTGATGAGTGGAAAATGTCCAGAAAGAAAGCCGTCTATATGACCGGCGTAGTCATGGCTGTCATGGGAACCTTATCATCACTATCTCTGGGCTTAATGTCCGGAGTTACCGTATTTGGTGTAGGGGCATTTGACTTCTTCGATATTCTAACTGATAAGATCTTCCTGGCGATTGGTGGTATGTTATTAGCCCTTGCGGTTGGTTGGTTCATGAAGAAAGACGATCTAAAAGACGAACTGACCAATGGCGGAACTGCTAAGTTTGGTTTATTTGAAATAT
>JBAQDU010000109.1:0-2434 GCA_049294805.1 Clostridiaceae bacterium | reverse complement strand
AGGAGACCACGGTGCTTCCCTTCATTTTGGTGGTTTGGAACATTATTTGATCCGTTACCACCCGGAGCTCCGGAATTACTCGAAGTATTAACAACATATCCGTAATATTCAGAACCGTTGGTATTTAATTCTGCCCTCTGTTGATCCGTTTGCCTTTGATTCTCTGGGTTTGAGCCTTGAGTTGTTGAAGTTCCGTATACATTAGGATCATTATTCCCATTGTTATTGTAAGTATAGTTCCTGTTATCATAATCTTTCGTTTCCTTTCCATCGAACTTATTGAGGTTGTTATTTACAATATTGTTATCAAATCTATTATCGCTCTTAACATCATCCCTATTATTTTTCATGGTCTCATCCGAATTGCTTAAGTTGTTATCTTGGTTGTAATTTTCGTTACTCATTTCAAATCACTCCTCATACCGATCTATGTCTTTACTTTACTCGGTCAACTTAAAAACTAATTAAAAAACAAAAATATTCTCAAATCAGATAAGATTTATCTTCATTCAAATGCACTGTCACGTTCGCTTAGTGATAAGCTCAAACCCACCAGTTCGATTCTTTGAATCCGACTGAAAAAGTTTAACTCCGGATTATTACTTTTTATAAAAAACTTTAAAAAGCCAGGTCCGATTGGACCTGGCTAATGTTGAGGGCTTTGATAAAGTTGAAAATATCCTAACCCAGGGTATTTCGATTGACTCCATGGTAGTTAATTATTATTCTGTTCAAATCGCCAGGCATCTCTAACCATATCCTCTAAGTTCAATTCAGCAGTCCAATCCAAATCTTCCTGGGCTTTTGTGGCATCGGCATAAACGGTCGCCAGATCTCCGGGGCGTCGGTCAGTTATACTGTAGGGTACATCCACTTTGTTTACTGCAATGAACTGATGTACAAGTTCCAATACAGAAGTGCCTTGGCTGGTACCCAGATTATAGATATGAGTTCCCTGCTCCAGTTTTTCAATGGCTTTAACGTGACCCTTTGCCAGATCGACCACATGGATATAATCCCGGACTCCGGTGCCATCGCTGGTATCGTAATCATTGCCAAATACACTTAATTTCTTTAGTTGCCCTTTGGCAACTCTAGTGATATATGGCATTAAATTATTGGGAATTCCTTTAGGATCCTCGCCGATCAAACCACTGGAGTGTGCTCCGATGGGATTGAAGTACCGTAAAAGAGTCACTGCAAACTCCGGATGAGCTGTTGCTGTATCGGTTAAGATCCGCTCACACATGGCTTTCGTCTCCCCGTAGGGATTTGTGGTCTGCTTTAACTCCATGGTTTCTTTTAACGGCGAATTCTGATCGCCATAGACAGTCGCCGATGAACTAAATACAAACTTCCCGACACCATATTTAATGCACAGCTTCGCTAACACCATGGTTGAAACCAAATTGTTGTAATAGTACTCCAATGGTTTTGCCACCGATTCTCCGACAGCTTTTAAACCGGCAAAATGGATCACCCCATCAATCGGATGAGTTGAGAATATTTGTTCCATTGATTTCTCATCGGTGACATCACCAAAAAAAAATTCAAAGTCCTGATGAGTGATTTGTTTGATTTTATCGATATTTTCGATTTTACTGTTACATAGATTATCGATGACGATTATTTCATGGTTGTTATTGAGTAGTTCTACCGCCGTATGTGATCCAATGAATCCGGCTCCGCCGGTTATTAATATCTGCAATTCTCTGTACTCCTCTGGTTTCATAGTGGGAAAGAGTAGGAAATCCACTTTCCAGCTCTTTCCCATTGTTCTGTATGTTTCTACTTACTCACAATTCTTAATCTGATTAATCTTGAGCAAGTTGATTGATATTTTATTTTAAGCTTTATTTTAATTTAAATGATCAATTTAAATTAACCGTTCAATCCTAATGGTCTGGTTTTTTAGGGTTTTCTTAAGTTTATGGTTTCCTTTGCACTACTGCAAGGAGAGCTTTAAACTCCGCCTGATTCAGTTCTCGGTAGTCGCCTAGGTTTAGTTCATCGGGAATACTTAACGGTCCGAAGCTGATCCGTTCTAAGTCAATTACTTTATTATCTAGTGCTTCAAACATGCGCTTGACTTGATGGAACTTGCCTTCTTGAATCGTAACTTGAACCGTTTTAGCATCTTCTGATAGGATCTTTAATTCTGCCGGCATACAGTGATACCCATCATCCAAGACAATTCCCGTTTTGAATTGGTCTTGATACTCTGTCTGGGCCGGCTCTTTAAGTTTTGCAACATAGACTTTATCAACATGCCAGCGGGGTGAGATCAGTTTATGGTTTAAGTCCCCATCGTTAGTCAATAGCAATAACCCTCGGGTGTCTTTATCTAAGCGGCCCACCGGAAACGGCAGGAAAGCCTGGTGCTGAGGTGTTAATAGGTCAACGACCACCGGGTCGTAATTATCCTGGGTGGCTG
>JBAQDU010000108.1:0-4544 GCA_049294805.1 Clostridiaceae bacterium | reverse complement strand
TCGCCCACTCTTCTAACTTCATCTTTAAAGAGTTCCCGCAACGGTTCGATCAAAGTAAGTTTCATATCTTCAGGTAACCCACCGACATTATGATGGCTCTTGATGGTGGCTGACGTGGCTGTGCCGGATTCCACAACGTCAGGATAGATTGTTCCTTGAACCAGGAAATCAGTTTCGCCTAATTTATTAGCTTCTTCTTCAAAAACCCGAATGAATTCTTCCCCGATGATCTTGCGTTTGCGTTCGGGGTCAGCGACACCCTTTAGTTTACTCAAGAACCGTTCCTGAGCATTAACTCGGATCAAGTTCATATCAAAAGTCTTGCCGAAGACTTCTTCGACTTGGTCGCCTTCATCTTTCCTCAATAGACCGTGATCCACGAATATACAGGTAAGTTGCTTGCCAATGGCTTTATGGACAAGCACCGCTGCAACGGAAGAGTCAACTCCGCCGGATAAGGCACACATGACTTTGCGATCACCGACCAACTCTTTGATCTCTTTGATTTTATCGACAGCAAAGGAGGACATGGTCCAATCCTGTTTGAGTTTCGCAATGTTGAGTAGGAAGTTATCAAGAAGGTCCGTACCAAACAAGGTATGGTTGACTTCGGGATGGAACTGGGTCGCATACAGCTTCTTTTCAGGGTTTTCCATAGCGGCATTGGGACAATGCTCGGATTGGGCAATGACCTTAAAGCCCTCGGGGATTTGATCCACAAAATAAGTGTGGCTCATCCAGCACTGTGATTTCTCCGGTAGGCCATGGGTGAGTTCAGCATTCGAATCCAGGCTGATTTCAGTTTTTCCGTATTCCCGTTTGATACCCGGTGCAACGGAACCGCCAAGTTTTAGCGCCATAAGTTGCATGCCATAGCAGATCCCAAGGATTGGCAGCCCGAGTTCAAACACTTCATCGGCAATGGACGGTGCATCTGCTTCAGTGACTGAATTAGGACCGCCGGTAAAGATCAAGGCTGAAGGATTTTTCTTTTTGATCTCGTCTATTGTAACGGTATAAGGCATCAGTTCACAGTAAATGCCGGCTTCCCGGACCCGCCGGGCGATGAGCTGATTATATTGTCCCCCAAAATCTATAATGACGACCATTTGTTTTTTATCCATTAATTATCTCCTTGTGAGTAATTCGGAGCTTCCTTTGTTATGTCGATATCATGCGGATGACTTTCTTTAAGTCCGGCTGAAGTCTGAATGACAAAAGTTGCGTTCGTATATAGTGTACCAATATTTTCTGCTCCCAGGTAGCCCATACCGGAACGAATTCCACCGGTCATCTGGAACAGGGTGTCAGCCACCATCCCTTTATAGGCAACAATACCCTCGACCCCTTCTGGGACGAATTTTTTTGCTTCCTTTTGGAAATACCGATCGGAGGATCCGGCATTCATGGCTCCCAGTGATCCCATCCCACGGTAGACCTTGTAATTTCTGCCCTGGTAGATTATCGTCTCACCCGGTGCTTCTTCGCACCCAGCCAGCATGGACCCCATCATGCAAGTATCGGCACCGGCGGCTAAGGCTTTTACGATATCACCGGAATACTTGATGCCGCCGTCGGCAATGATGGGGACACCATATTCTTTGCCAACCGCCGAGCAATCCATGATGGCGGTGAGTTGGGGAACTCCGACACCGGCCACTACTCGGGTGGTACAGATCGCACCGGGTCCGATACCGACTTTAACAGCATCCGCACCAGCTTCAATTAACGCCTTAGTTCCTTCGGCTGTGGCGATATTACCGGCGATGAGCTGAAGATTCGGGTAAACCGATTTTATTTTTTTAATAGCATCCAGGACACCCTTGGAGTGCCCATGGGCTGTATCCATGGTGATCACATCGACGTTAACAGCAACCAGAGCCGCCACCCGCTCCATGACGTCCGATGTCACTCCAACGGCAGCTCCGCACAAAAGTCGGCCTTGGCCGTCTTTAGCAGCATTGGGGAAGAGTCTGATCTTCTCAATATCCTTAATGGTAATGAGACCCATTAAGTTGTTGTCGTCATCAACTAAGGGCAGTTTCTCAATTTTATTTTTTTTGAGAATGGCTTTGGCTTCATCTAAGGTTGTCCCGACTTTTCCGGTAATGAGGTTTTCACTAGTCATGAGATTACTGATGGGTTGAGTATAATCTGTTTCAAACACAAGGTCGCGATTGGTAATAATACCGACCAGTTTGCCGGCAACGGTGATGGGGACACCCGAGATCCGGTAGTTGGCCATTAGATCATCCGCATCCTGCAAAGTATTTTCCGGTGCCAAGGAGAACGGATTGGTGATGACTCCATTTTCCTGACGCTTGACTCGCAGGACTTCCTTGGCCTGCTGGTCAATGGTCATATTCTTATGGATCATTCCGATGCCGCCTTCTCTGGCCATGGCAATGGCCATATCGGATTCCGTCACCGTATCCATGCTAGCCGATATCAATGGGACATTTAGCTTGATCTTCTGAGTCAGCATCGTTGTTAAATTAACTTCCTGGGGTAGAACTTCAGATTTATTCGGGATCAATAGCACATCGTCGAATGTGTAACCTGTTTTGATGATTTTCGCCAATTTTCAAACCTCCTGAGTGCATAAAAAAGTTCCTGACTTCTTAAGTTTAATCAAAAAAGTCAGGAACCTCAAAAAATATTGATCTGTTCCGAACTCATAGACTAAAATTAAGGTTTTAGGTAGAGACGCCCCGCCAAATCCGGAGCATATATGAGACGTATATTCAGTTATTTCTACTATTATATTTTTATGGAAAGACCGTGTCAATCAAAAACCGGCATTTTGAAATAAATATTTCAAATACGAATTAGTTACGCAAGTTTCCCATCAAATTATCCGATGTAGTAGTTTTCAATCGATGGGTTTTCGAAGACCGGTTTGCCGTGACTGTTTGCCGAGGGTTTGGCAACTGCGCTCCCCTTATTCACTTCAAGGCTAGACCTATGATTTGATGGTGGATGGGTTAAGTAGGTCCGCCATCTGGGCTCGATATGTCTTAAATGCAGTGGGCAGGGTGATCAACTCAAGCTCATCACCCGAGACCCAATTCCAGTTATAAGAAGGCTCCCCTACTTTGGAGCAAAAAACTTGGACTTCATAAGAGATCATATGCCATTCGATGTGGCTGAAAATATGCTTAGCCCTCTTCCCCGGTTTTAAAGAAAAGTCGGTGATGCCTTGCTCTAAGATCCATTTTCTAGTTTCTTCTTCTGACTGATGGCCGCTTTTCATTGGAAACTGGTACATTCCACTTAAAAGTCCGCCTTCCGGCCGCCGCTCCACCATAAAACTCCGAGTTTCACCGATATTTTGATAAATCAGAAACACCGTTTTCTCCTCGATCTTACGGGCTTTTTTAACCGGCAAGACCGGATAGTCCAATGGATCCCCTGTCTGATAGGCTTTGCAGTAGGCATTGATGGGGCATTTCTCACAAAGGGGTGCCCCGTTGGGCAGACAAATGGTTGCCCCTAATTCCATGACGGCCTGATTGAAGTCCCCCGGCCGCTCACCTGACATGACCGACCGTACTGCATCGTAGATAAACCGCCGCCCAGTGGCGGTCATGACCGGTTTCTCATAGGCCTTGACCCGACTAAACACTCGCATGACATTGCCGTCCACGGCTGGGACAGCTTGGCCAAATGCGATGCTGGCAATGGCCCCGCCGGTATATGGCCCGATGCCAGGTAAGGCAATCAATTCTTCATAGGCTGACGGCATCACACCCCAAAAATCAGACTGGATCACTTGGGCCGCTTTTTTAAGATTTCGAGCCCTTGAATAGTATCCCAGCCCTTCCCAAAGCTTCATCAACTGATCATCCGCGACCTCTGCCAGATCTTGGATCGTCGGCAATGCTTCAATAAAGCGATTAAAATAAGGGACTGCCGTTTCCATCCTGGTTTGCTGCAGCATGATCTCCGATATCCAGGTATAGTACGGCTTCGGGTTGATCCGAAACGGCAATTCCCTGGCCTCCCGGTCATAAAATTCAAGGAGGTCCTGGGCCAGATTATTGTTATCATTCATGATCTATCATCTCAGTCTTTCATCAAAAAATAAGAATTGCCGACGTCAATAGTTACGCTGAGTTACCACGTGTTTCCAAGTGGATCCAAACGGCGCCCAGTGTTTCGATCTGTTCGGCAATCCGACATCGTTCTTATTTTAACTTAATTTTGAGGATAAAGGAAATTCGACCTACACCGAAGTTTCCATCCTGGGGTTTCCGTCATTGCCAGGTTCAAACTGAACCTGCTTTTTCCTTTCAAGGGGTCACAAGATAGTTTGAAGTTTTAGCCAGCAATTCTCTGTTTTTATTTACTGATTCCTCTATTTACTGATTCCTTTATCTACTGATTCCTTTATTTACTGATTCCTTAATTTGCCGAATACCTCATTTGCCTCTTACTTTATGTGCCGATTCCTTTATTTGTTTAAGACGTATTCTGCAATCATTTTTTCAATTTCCACCAGTTCCCCTTTGTTATCGACGAACTCAAATTTAACTTTTCCCAGC
>JBAQDU010000107.1:0-2622 GCA_049294805.1 Clostridiaceae bacterium | reverse complement strand
TGAGAGAACATCTCGATCCTTGCCTTTAAGTCCTTTGTGAAAGCGACATAGCGAATGTAGGGGTAATCTCTTTCAATAACTCCGTTTACCGTTTTTACTGTAATTTTCTTAACCAAATCATTCTTGTAGGCGGCATAGGAGTCCAGTTTGTAAATTTGATTGTATAGCTGCTTATGGGTAGCCGAGTAGCGCAGCACAAATAAAGGCTCAATATCATCAATTGCTTGTAAAGACTTTGATTTCTTGCCTTTCTGTCCCTCAATCTTTTGTGGTTCGTCAATGATAACAATGGGCTTTATGTACTTAATATCCTCCCACAAAATCTGTCCGTATTCATCTTCGCTACGGATTTTGTTATTGTCTTTATTGAAAGCTTGAATATTAAGGACACAAATGCTTAAATCATTGGTTTCCACAAGGCTTGAACTGACCATTTTGGGGTTGTTGCTGTCATAAATAAAGCTGTGCTTGGACAAATCCACATCATAGAGTCTTTTGAAATGGTCTTTTAACTGATCAATGGATTTTTCCACGCCTTTACGGATTGCAATACTGGGCACAACAATCATAAATTTCTTAAAGTCATATTCTTTGTAAAGCTCTAAAATGGAACGCAGATAAACATAGGTTTTGCCTGTGCCTGTTTCCATCTCAATGGTAAAGTTGTTGTTTTCAAGCTCATTATCTGCAAACAGCTTGTTATCAAGCTGCACTTGTCTTAGGTTTTGTAGCAGCCTACTGCCTGCTACAATGCTTTGGTTTCTTACAGGATCGCCCTCGCCAACCTTTTTGGTGCGGTTTGGTCGATAGATTCCATCTGTTTGACGAGGAAGCCCCTTAAACAAGTCTACAGTGGAGTTGATTGCTTTTAACTGATAGTCCAATTCATCATCGAATTGGAATGCAATTCTTTTTGCCACGGCTACTTCCTCCTTATATAAATTCTACGGTATATGTTTTTTTTGCAAGACCTGAATTTCTTTCAATGAGATTTTTCAGTCTCCTAAATGTTTCGTCCTTCAGGTTGATATCGTCTTTAAAAGCAGAATCTCTAAAGATAAATTTAATAGGCAGTGGATCAAGGGCAGCCAGTTTATCAATTAAATTTTCAGTAATTTCTGTTTCAAGGCAAACCAAATATGCACTGCCATACAAATAGGTTCTGCTGCCAATGCCGGTTAATGTTTCAAAAGTAGAGGAGAGTGGCGCATCCTTTTGACGGAGCATTACTTCGTATACAACATCAATGTCGCTAAAGCCCATGGTGAAGTCAGCAAGGTCAGAGGTGTGAGTCATTGCACTGGTATCGAGCTGTCCTAACGCATCATACAGATTCCATTTGATATTGGTATCAGCTGTGCGGAATACTTTAAAGCCGATATCAGTTACTCGCCTTGGTTCTTCGCCAATCTTAAGCTGTGCATTGGCGGCTTCAATTTCTTGCTTGATTTTCTCACCTGCACGACGGATGCGTTCTTTACCAAGTTCGCATATATCTTTGTAACCTGCTCTGTATGCATCACCGTTTTCACCAGTTTCCTCGGGAAGCTGAACCATAATGAATTTCCGGTTTCCAACATCTTCAGAATTAAGTTGCATAACAGCATGCGCCGTGGTGGCGGAACCAGAGAAAAAGTCGAGAACTGTATATTCTTTGCCCATATGGAATAATAATTTTTTAATTAATGATATTGATTTTACAGTATCAAATCCAACAGGAGTCCCCATTATAGTATTTAGCTCGTCTTTTCCTGTCTGTGCAGTTCCGTATTCTGCGGCACTAAACAACGACCAAAAAGGTTTGAATTGTATTTTATCTAACTCATCTTCTGGGTAAATAGCTTTTTTAACAACTCCATCAACTATTTCCACTTTGCCTTCTTTTTCTAAAAGGCGAGCAGTATCTTCCCCAATCTGCCAACGTTTCCCTTCTCTTGGATACTGACCGAGAATTTGGAATTTCATAGTAGGTCTATTATAACTTCCAGCATCAGATTTCTCTATTATTTCAAATCTACATGGACCAAGCTTTCCGATATGGGGATATGATAAGTCACCATTAACTTCTTCTACATTAAAACCTGGCACATTACTCTTGTTTTTAGAATATATTAATATTGGCTCAGTTTTTTTCTGTAAACCGAACTTGGCTGAACCAGCATTTATCGGTTGTGTTGTAGATTCCCAAGTGATATCTCCAAAATAATTAGCTTCATCAAAAATCTCATCGCATACCTTTTTTAGATTACTGTATTCATGTTCATCAATACTGATAAAAATTACTCCATCATCGGTCAACAAATCCTTTGCTACCCTTAATCGTGGATACATCATATTCAGCCAATTAGCATGGAAACGGTTAGATGATTTTGAGTTCTTTTGCAAGGCATTACCAGATTCATCACGAGCGCCCTCCAAAATATCACTTTCTTCTACACTGATTTTAAATTTATCGTTATAAACAAAATCTCCATCCGTGTTATATGGTGGATCAATGTAAATCATTTTAATGGTGCCGTAATAGTTTTGGCGTAGCAGCTTTAAAACTTCAAGATTATCGCCCTCAATATAAAGGTTTTCTGTGGTTTCAGGGTTCTTGCTGTCTGATTCGATATAGTTAAG
>JBAQDU010000106.1:0-30517 GCA_049294805.1 Clostridiaceae bacterium | reverse complement strand
GTAGAAAGGTGATTTTTAGATGTGTTCTATAATGCGCTTACCTATAAAGTGGGCAAACTGCCAATGGTCGTTGTTAAAAAAGTTTCCCGATAACGCTTGGCAAATACTGCGTAAGCCGCCTTGGCTTGTGATCGATCGTCAAATAAACCAAAGACCGTGGGTCCTGAGCCTGACATTAAACAGCCTGCTGCCCCAAGCTCCCTGAGTTCTTTTTTAATGCTGCGCAGGACCGGGTGTTTTTTTAGCGTCACATTCTCTAAGACATTCCCCAAATTGGCCGCTACTTGATTGAAATCATCCGCTTGGATCCCTTGAATGAGCCGTTTGGTTTCAGGGTGTCGATTGACTTTATCAATGTGGTATTCACTAAAGATTTGTTTGGTGGATACACTAAACGGAGGTTTCGTAAGCACCACGATTTTACCTGAGAAGTCCGGCAATTTTGTGATCAGCTCCCCTACGCCCTCACACAAAGCGGTCCCGCCGATCATGGTAAAGGGAACATCGGCCCCCAGGGATAAGCCTAAATTTAGGAGTTGTGTCATGGTCATCGGGTATCCAAACATTTCATTGAGCGCCATGAGGGTCGCTGCCGCGTTGGTTGAGCCGCCGGCCAGCCCTGCCCCCACCGGGATCCTCTTTTCAATATGAAGATGAATGCCTTGGGACAATGAATTAAAGTCTAAAAACATACGAATGGCTTTATAGGCGATATTTCGAGAATTCAACGGAACATAGGGCAGATTACAGGTCAATTCGATGCCCTGCTGCGTTAGATCCAATGTCAGTTCATCATGAAGATCGATGCTTTGCATGACCATTTCCAGGAGATGGTATCCGTCTTCCCGTTTGCCAACGACGTCAAGACTTAAGTTTATTTTGGCATGAGCCTTAACTTTCATAGTCGCCTCCGAATAAGCTGTGGTTCATCCACTGCAATACATCCATTTCTTTATCCCCTAACAGGCCCGAAAAGAGTTGGGTCGATGTTTTGACATATTCGCCCATGACTTGTTTTGTTATCTCAGGGCCTTGGTTGTGGCGAACAGTGGCTACAATAGTTTGATACAACTCCGTGTCCTGGCTATTGGCCTGGGCCAATTGAGACAGTAGGCCGGCTAGGTGCGGCTCTATCGAGACAGCCGATAAGACAGGATGGGTAAAGTTTCCCTCTTTTAAGTCGCCAAAGTCAGGATCCTCAAGATCCATCAGGTCATCCCGAAGCTGAAAGGCGATCCCTAAGTGCAGGCCGGCTGTTTTAATTTGCTTTAACTCATCCTGCGACTGAGTTTTTAAACCAAGGCCAGCTGACGCGGCCAAGGCAAACAGTAACCCAGTCTTGGCTTCGATCCGCTTAAGATAGGCATCTTCCGTCAAAGTTGCTGAAAATCTTGAATCCAATTGTTCCACTTCTGCCTCTAGGAGCGGACTCATAAAGTCGGCTGGTTTATGGCGGATGAGGTCTGGCCCCAAAGCCCCTAAACATTTTACCGCCAGCCAAATCAAATAGTCGCCGGTATAAAGTGCTTTGGACAAACCATGTTCACTCACCACCGAAGGCCGGCCTCGGCGCTCAGTGGCGCCATCGACGATGTCATCGTGGACCAGTGATGCCATATGGAGATACTCCAGTGCTGCCGATAAGTGGTTTGCCGCCTCGATCTGTTCCTCCAGTCCGGCACACAGGATTAATAGAGCGGGCCGAATCATCTTTCCCGGATTGTCCACAAGATTTAAAATAATCCCGGAAAATCTGCTTTTCTCCGGGATTTGTTGTTTCATTACATTATGAACCATCGTCAGCCGATGGGTTATTTCTATTTGCGGTGACCAAAATTCCATTATCGTCTCAGCTCCTTCATCACTCCCAGTCGATAAATATGATCCAACATAAAGTTGGCCGTCAGTCCGACAAAAAATCCGGTGGGAACAGCAATAATTGTTAATACCGGCAGATACATCAAGATCCTTGGTTCCTGGACCATGATCGTCGCTGCCAAAAGTTGTCCTAAGTTATGGCTAAAAGCTCCGGCTACTGAAACACCGATCCGGGAGATCCGGTCTTTAAACAGGTTCTTCACCAGCAGCATGACCGCAAAGGAGAGCATGGCTCCGGACACTGAGTAAATAAAAGCCCCTGGATTATTGGAAATCAGCATGGATAAGATCGAACGCAGGATCACTACCATAAATGCAGCACCCGGTTCTAAGGTATATAAGGAAACGATGGTGAAGATGTTAGCTAATCCAAGTTTAGCTCCCGGGATCGCCGGGAACGGAACCGGAACCCATTCCTCCAGTTTGAATACAACCATGGCCTGGGCGACTAATAAAGCGATATAGGCCATTTTATAGATGTTTGTTTTTTTTCTTTTCATTAGAATGCGTTCAGATCTCCTTGTGGTTTCTCTCCGCCTTCGATTTCAACTACCAGTTTATGCGGCAGGCAGATAATCTGCTCCCCGTTCAGCGAAATAGCCGGGAAGGCTTTGACACAGACAAGATCCTGGCAGTTGGCGTCGATCATTTTAACGACGTCTCCGTCAATCGTGATGGTATTGGATTGACTTTTATCTGCGCCGGTTAAAATAGTGTGCTCATAAATGGGAGTATCGGCCGTCAGCTTGATTCGTTCGATCTCAGTGGCATCAACCTTGATCACCAGATACTTTTCAAGGGCAATAACGGGTTTATTTAAAGCCTGATAGGCAAAGACAGCATTTGGTATAAAGGATACCAATACGAGAATTACAATCAGTACGATATCCAGCCATTTCATTTTAAAGTATTTCAACGGACTCCATCCTTTCATTTGACTAAGTTTCAATTATATCAGTTTCGCACAAACTTTAACATACTAAATTTAGCCCGTCACCCTTCAGCCTTTACCCACCAAAGCCCCCAACCCTCACCCCAACTTATCTCGTCGACTTAACGCGTCTCTTCCCAACAAAATTTGTTAGGAACAAGTCTCAGCAAGAGGATCTAGCATCAAGTCTTTGGAGGAGGGATTAATCGCAGGGATTAATCGCAGGTGTTCGTGGCTGATCTTTGCAGCGAGTCTAATATTTGACAAACTGAATAAGCACCGTCAGGAATTGTTCTGATCACGCTGTCCAGTTTAAGACTGCCTTTCATTGGGCTCCTAAACTACTGACTGGGTTCCATGCCAAAACTTCGGCGCAGCTTAGGCATCAGCCAATAATCTACGCCCAGAAATCCTCCCGCTCCGGCCATTAATGCAATGGAGGCCGGAAGGATCCAGGCCATTTCCCAGCCGCCTAGACCAGACAGAATGAAGTTCGCCACAAGGCCCACCGAAATCAGTGACGACAGCCAAGTCAACAGCCCAAGAATTAGACCGACCCCGACTGCCAGTTCTGCCATTACCAGAAGTGTTTGAAAGAACATCGCTATGGTGGTGGTTGGCATGATCGTTCGCATCAATGCCTCATACCAAACGGGCAATTTGTCTAACAGGGGCCCTTGGGTCCCGGTCATGGTAGCCCCGGAGACGGCATCGGACTGCCGCAGCCAATCAAACGGGATCATCAAGTTTCCTTCCAACAACCAGGAATCTCGACCTATTTTAAAATAATCCGAGAAGGTTTGAGCTGCATTGAAATTCATCGACCCGATTATTTTTTTTAACCCTTCACTAAACCATAAAGAACCGATATACAGCCTCAAGGGGAATAGCCACAAGCGTTGGCCTTTGGTTGACAGGAGTCCGCCAACGATGGTTTTGCGGTGGTGGATATCGACCAAATGATTGTCAAAATAACGGATCATTTGCCCCGGGCCTGCAATGGACAGGATATGAAACAGGTCCACTAAAAATTTTAGGACCACCGCCAAATAGCCCCGCAACGGGATCTTGGTATCCGTGAACCCGTAAGTTGGCCCAATGGAGATCAAAAGGCCGTTTGGTCTTATTTTAAAGGGCGCCAAGGCTTCCCCCTTCATCTCCCGCTGGATATTCTCTGCAATGCAGTCAGCCTGCCGGTGTCCGTTTTGGACTGTATTGGGTCCGCCATCGGCATTATCCCCGGCAGCAAATACCATGGGATGTTCCCTCAATCGCAAAAATTCATCCGTTGGCAGGCGACCGGAACTGGCCGCTTCAATTTCAGATGATAAGGATCGGGGGCGAACACCTCCGGTATAAATGATCAGATCCGCCGAATATGCGACTAAGCCCGTGGGATCACTGACTCTAACGCATCCCCTGTCGATGGCGATGACCTTAGAGTCGGTGGATAGCGCCACGCCGATCTTTCGAAGGCGATTGGCAATGGCCACTTGTAGGTTTGGCTTTAATTCCGGCAAAATGGTTGGCCTAGACTGCAACAGCACAACGTCAAGGCTTGGATACAGCACTTTGATGTCTGCAGCGGTTTCAACTCCCGTCAAGCCGCCCCCGCAGATCACGACCTTTCCCTGTTTCAATGAATCCAGCTGCTGTTTGATCAAAGCCGCTGAATCCACCCCGTCCAGACTAAGGGTGTTTTCTTTGGCACCGGGAATCCCTGCAAAACTTGGTTTAGACCCGGCTGCCAATACTAGATAGTCATAGTGATACGTCGTTGTTAGACCCGTCAGCCGTTGATTTGAAAAATCAATATTAGTGATCTCATCCTGGATCAAATTCACCGTTTGATTCTTAAAAATCCGCACCAAAGGGAGCTTCAAAGCGTCGGCATTGACCCGTCCCGAGGCTACTTCATGAAGATTGGTGACGAGCGTATGATAATCCTGTTTATCAATTAATGTCAGGGTGATTTTGCCATCAAGAGCGCCCAGTAGACGTTTGGCCGAACGGATCCCTGCATAGCCGGCACCCAATATTACAATATGAGGTTTCACTTAACAAACACCTCCGTTGTGCGTTTTATGATCAAAACTTGTTCCCTTGGAAATAACATCGGACTAAGCCGGATCCTTCCTTTAATGATCATTGGTGAGGATCCTTGGAAAAAAAATTCATGTGAATTCGACTTGGGCCAAATGCATGAGAATCATTATCATGCATTTGCCCGGAAGAAGCAGCCAAAACTGACTGCTTCTTTGCCGGACTGTTCTAATTAAATGAGTCGCAACCGGCTCTTTCCTATGGTTGTGGTTGGGTCGACGGAACTTGATTTGGGATGGCCGCATCAGGCGTTGTAACACTGGGATCTGTTGTAACTTCACCCGGCCCATCCGTGATTATGACATCACTGGGCTGGTTGTTGGCTGAACCTTTACGGGGCGGAGTTCCATCGGCTCTGGTATTCACCGGCTGATTTGTATACGCCGGGACAGGCTGTCCGGGAACATAGGTATCAATGACCGGTGTGGTATTGATCTTGTCCGGATTCTGAAGTTTTAACAAAGACGGCTCGACCTGCATCACTGGTTTGATTTGATAATCGAAATTTCGGATGTAGTTGGGGTCTTTGGCTTTTAATTGATCTTCAAAATATTCCTCGTAGATGGCTCGAGCCACCGGGATCAGGAATGATCCATGTATGCTGTCGTAGCAAATGATCGCGATGGCAATTTCCGGATCCTCATAGGGTGCAAAGGTGAGATAGGTGCCATATTGATGACGGCCCACGTAGTTCTCTGAACTATTTGCCCGATACTGGGCAGTTCCGGTCTTACCGGCCGTGGCGACGGGGAAATCTCTCATGTAGGGGTAGCCCGAGCCACCGGCTTCATTGTTTACCTTCCACATCCCTTCAAAAATCAGCCGTTTGCTTTCTGCGGCAATATCGACTTGTTCAAGGATCTCCGGTTCGATGACTTTGACTACTTTGCCTTCTGGATCCACAATTTGATCCACCAGTGAGGTCCGGTATCGGGTCCCCCCATTGGCGATGGTGGCAATGGCATTGGCCATTTGTAGAATCGTAACTTCTGCATCACCTTGACCGATGGCTGCATTCATGACATTGACCGGTGTGGCTAATTCACCGGCTCGATCAAATATCATGACATTGGCGATTTGATCGGATAAGTAACCGGAATCCGGCACCCCCACTCGATCAGCTTCAGGCATTTGGGCAATGATGGCATCCAGGTTGTAATCTAGGATCTCTCGAATTTGATCAAACTTTTCCTGAGTTGTCCGAGTATCTTTAATCGGGGTATCGGCCCAGTATTTACGAAGGCCGTCGTCCATTTCTTGCTTTAATTGGCGGACTCGATCCGAATCCGTGTCTTTCATCGCTACATCCACTGCCTTGAAGGCCGCTCCATTTCGAGCAATGCCTCTTTTGAGCACTCGGACCATATCCCCATAGGCGATCCGTCCGATCATTTGTTTTCTGGATTCAAAGTTGAACACATTCCCATAAATATTTTCATTGATTTCAATTCCAGTGGTGGAATGGATCCCTTCTTTGGGATCATAGCCAAGGCCAAGTTTCCAGGCAGTCTGGGCGATGCCGTCCGGTCCGTTCGCCTGGAACAGGCGCCAGCCCATTTCAAGAAAAAATACGTTGGAGGAAACTTTTAAGGCATCAGTGATATCCAGCAATCCGTAGGGCTTGGAATTATTGTTGGTTGCCCGATAACTTCCCAATTCAGGCCGCTCATAGTAACCCAAGTCATCGATAATGGTGTCTTTATTCACCACCCCGGCTTGAAGGGCTGCTAACGCCGTGAACGGTTTAAAGGTGGATCCCACCGGAGAGAGCCCCTGGGTCGCATAGTTAATAAACGGTTTGGGATAATTGTCATAATAGTCTGCCCGGATGCCGTTGGCATCTTTGGGGAACAAGTCATCCACCGTCTTATTTGGAATTGGCAGGCGTTGGATCAGTTGGGCTCCGAATTTTTCTAAGTTTGGATCAAAGTATTTTTCATAAAGATCCGGGGTCAATCCACCCTGGGTCACAAAGACATTGGGGTCAAAGTCGGGATTGGAAGCCAGCGCCAAAACTTTACCCGTCTTAACATTTAAAACAACTACAGCGCCTCGGGTGGCATTGTTTGATTTCCCTTGTTCATGGTCAATAAACTGCGACTGCAGGTTTTTCATGGTGGCTTCCAGGGCCTCTTGGGCTGCATACTGCAAGTCTTTATCCAAGGACAGCTGGATCGTCGAGCCGGGGTACCCCTCCAGACGGAACAGTTCACTAATGGTCCGGCCTTGATTGTCGACTTTCACCGTTGAAACTGATTTATTGCCCCTTAATTCATCCTCAAACGCTTCTTCAATTCCATACACCCCGATCATATCCTGATTGATATCATAGCCCATGGATTCATAGCGCTCTTTGTTGTATTCGCTGATATTGGACATATAGCCCAATACATGAGAGGCCAGGTTGCCGTAAGGATAGACCCGTTTCGGGTTCAATTGAACGCTGATCCCAGAGAGCATATTGGCTTTTTGCATGAACACAAACGCGCTTTCCTTGCTGATACTCTTTGCCAAAGGGACCGATTTATTGGACTGATAGATCCGCATCCGGACCTGATCTTTCACCATCATATATTTGCGAAGCTCCTGAGCCGGCACTGCCGTTGTGACAGCTTCGGCCACTTCAGCATCCGTCTTGGCAAGGAGCTTGACTTTCTCTTCTTTGGATAAGTTCAAAATATTGTATAAGCCATGATACCGAATCAGGTAGTTAAAAGTTTCCTCCGCTGTCACGGCCATGAGCATATTGTTAAGTTCTTCGGATTCTGCATCCGTTAGATCCTTGAGTTGGCTTTTGCCGATCATTTTGTCATAACCGGACCGAAGGACCCATTCATCCATGTTCCGATCTTTTTTAAACCGAAGTTCCCGAAATCTGGCTGCATCTTTATTGGATGTATTGAAATTAAACGAAAAGGTCGGATCGGCTTTCAATTCAAAGGTATCCGTCAGTTTCTCACCCGTTAAGTTCATCAACCGGAATAGTTCTCCCATGGAGATATAAAATTGGTCCGCTGATTCTCTGGTCTCGTTGTAGATCAGATCATACGAGGCTAAATTGGAGGCCAGAACTTCGCCGGATTTGTCCAAAATCTCACCGCGCGGGGCAGGCTCTGTAATGTCTTTCACTGAATAGGCATCTGCTTTATCCTGAAAATCCGCTCCGTTGACAATTTGCATGTTGAACAGAGTACGGCCAATGAAGCCCAGGATCAAGACCATGATCATAAGAAGTGCCGTATATCGATTTAAGATTTTTTTTCGTTTTTTTCCATTAATTATCATTATTTTATCTCACTTATGCTGGCTGTACTCTCCGAAATGGTCCAGTTTCATCATCCGGCTAAATCTAGTTCGTCCGGGTCTGAAATCCTAAAATTTTAACTTCTCCAGGGTCCTCTGTGAAATTCCGCGAAGTTTCAATTCTCACTAAATATTGTACAACAGAATATTAGTTTGTGCGCAGTGAGATATCCTAAACTGATCCATTCTTTTAAATTGACTATCAATCCTATCCTTCCGATCCATCCTCTCCTTCCAATCCATCGAATCCATCGAATCCATCCATCATCACTCAATCCATCCAATCCAATCAAGCCAATTAATTTAAATTCCGGGCGGCGGATCCATTCCACTTTGCTTAATTAACTATTGTAAAGAGCAATGGGATGAAAAATACCAATGGATCAACCAACGACGGCTGGTTCCATTGGTATTTGAATCAGCTTAAAAACTGATGGAGTGGGAAGATCCTCCCCGGCTTCGTAAAAAGGTCATGCCCTTTTCAATTTAAGCTGCGTATCAAACTTATTTATCTTGATTGTACACATTGGCCAGATCCTTTGCGACGATGGGAAGCGTTGGATCGAACATGGGGATGGGCAGGAACTTAAAGCGGGATTGGCGGTGCAGCCGATCAATAATTTCTTTTGCCTCCGGGGTTACTTCACCCGTTCGAATGTAGCGATTGATGGTTGAATAGGTGACCCCCAATACTGCTTCGTCCGTCTTTCCGGTTAATCCATCCGAAGGCGGTTTGACCAAGAAGCGGTCAGGGATACCCATCAGCCGCCCAATTTCGATGACATCCTCGGTGGTCAGCATCCCGAGTGGACTAAAGGCTCCGGCTGTATCACCATAGATCGTCGCGTAGCCGACCCAATCCTCTGAGATATTGCTGGTGTTGATCACAAGACTCTGGGGAATGGATTGGGAAATAGCGTACAGCAACGTCATTCGTACTCTAGGCGGTAAATTAAGTCGGGTTTGTCTGGAGATCTGGTCAGGGATCAAATCCTCTAAGAGCTGAAAGTAGCTATTGGTAACCCCTCCAATGTCGGCTGTGAATGCAGAAATTCCCAGATGGCGAATGATGGCCTGGGAATCGTCAATATCAGCCTGAACTTTGTCAGGCATCATAACGCCGATGACGTTGTCCGCCCCAAGGACCCGAACCATTAATGCGGCAGTCACACTGGAGTCCTTTCCACCGGAGATGCCCAAAACTGCTTTACTGCCTCCGGCATTTTTCATTTTGGCTGCCGTCCAGGTTGTTAAATCGTTTAAAATTTGGTTGTAATCAATCATTTTAAATACCCATAAATTTGCAAAGAGTGAAGTCCATTCCACTACTGATCGTAAAGGAAAGTGAATGATCGTAATCATCACCTGTACGATCAGGGAAGAACCGGTCAATTGTCAAACGTAAAAGCGGTCGATCAGCCCATGTCCCATGGGTTCGTCAGAATCACTTAAAATGTTTCCTATTTTAAGTTTACTATAGAAAAATTTTGAAAGCACTTTGAAAGCACTTTTTGAGAACTTTCGAGAGCTTTTCCGAAAATCTTTTAGAGGATTCGCTGCCGGCAATGTTTAGGCTAAAAATTGCAGACGATACCGTCTTATCTCCAGTATAGACAAAATTCCTTAAATCAGCGACATCTAACCTTAAATTCTTAGAGATTTAATCTCAGTTATGCAACATTCATCTTTCTCTAAAAAAAGAGTTTCCAATTGATCCAATCATGGCATCTCATCAGATCAATTGGCTTGCCAGCTAAAAAAGGGCCTTTTAATATCGCTTTTCCCCCAAACTGGTATGAATATTTTTATGAACCTTGATTAACTTTCACCCATTTGATTCACTTATTCGGCTTCTTCTGTGTATAATATTCTTAATATCCTTAAACCTTGCCTTTTTCAAGTCCATTTGCTGGTCGTGACCGGATTTTTACGTAAAAACTGACTCGGGAATTCAAAAGAGCCATCCATTGAAACACTATATTACAAAAGTAGATTTGCGCATCGGTTCAATCTAAGGCAATGAAACTTTACCTTTGAAGAGCCTGATCAAAAAATTGTGTGTTCAATTTTGGATCAGTGCCACCTCCCCATAATTGAACCGGTATTTCCAAAATTTTCAACTGGAGGAATCATTAATGATGTCAAAATTATTGACAAGACACTATATTTTCGGCTTTGTCGCTTTGCTGGCTGCACTTATTTTAATCATCTTTAAAAATTCAGTCCTAGGTTCACAGATGTTGACCATGGCGGTTTGGCTTTTGATTGCCGGGATCTTTATTCTGATATTTTTTGATATGTTAAAAGTAAGCCTAAATCGGGAAAAAACCAGCTATCGTTCCATGATCATGGAACGACCCTTGTTTAATCCCCGCGGAAAAAGCGACCAGCTCAAAATGATTTATCCGCTTTATCCCCGGTTCATTGCCATATATTTCGATCATGAAGGGGATAATCCCTATGATTCAAAAGTCCACTCAATCCAAGCCATTCGCTATGAACACGGTTATCTGACGGACAGCCTTTTTTTGCCCCTACAGTCACCAGCTGATCCAGCCAAGGGCATCCATCTGACACCGGAGGAAGCCTCCAAATATTTAAAAACCTATTCAAAGGATTTCCCACTGGTGATTCACAATAAGGATTTTGGCAATATCTGGCTGAGGGAAAATACTAACTCCATCATTCTGGTCCAATCCATTAATACCGAAGACATTGCCCGGATGATCTATCCTAAATTAGCTGAGTTTGGCATTGAGGATTTAAATGACTTCTTCCATTTCGAAGTGGATGAAGGGGACCCTGTCTATGGCGCTAAAATAACTGCAGCCATCTACTTAGACTATCTAAGGCTACATGATTATAAAAGTGCATTGACCATTAATCCTTTGGCAGCAGAATCCGACCTCAAGCCCATCTACCCCGGTGCCCAGACGTTAGATTTTCTAAATGAAGAAAATTCCGAGGATGCTGATCTTTTATGGGATGAGGCGGAAATCAAATACAAGATTCCAATTCTCCAGGAGGATCCTGTTCTAGAATTTGGCATTCCACAAATCAGTGTGGATGATGCTACCCGATATATCGGTCCCTTTACTCCATTGGACGAAGAAGGTTTTCCCATTCCCGACCGGGGTCAATTGATCAGCGAGGGCGGTGATCAGCATCGTCAGGTATAATTACATCGTTCAGGGCTTGGTCCAAGGCGTCGGCTTTCGCTACCATGTCAAGTTAGAAGCAGCCAAATTAAATTTGAGTGGCTTTGTCAGAAATTTAGACAATGGAAATGTATCCATTGAAGTGCAAGGCGATCCCTCTGTCATTGAACGGTTTCGGTTTGCCATTGAAAATGACATCCCCCATGCCCACATTACTCACATCTATGAACTAGAACTCCAGGTCATCCCACAAGACCATACGTTTCAGATCAAATATTAAAAAGAGCTTGTTCGCAAACTGTTGTTAGTCTGCGAACAAGCTCTTTTTAGATTAAATAATGGATTGGCCAAGGAGTACGAACTGGGCGGGTTGAGTTATTGCCTTAAGTCTAGGCTTCTGGCTTTAGACTTAAGGCTTTGGACTTCTCGCTTTGGACTTCTCGCTTTTCACCTTAGGTTTTGACTTTAAGCTCGGAACTATTCCTTTCCAATGGTCAACGCTCGTTTGGATCCCAGTCCCCTGTTCAACTCACCTTTAATATTTAAACTGGCTGGCATTCTCGGCCAGTTCGATTTCTAGTATGTCATTGCCGGCTTGACGTTTATAGGAAACTAAAAATTCCTGTAGTTCATTATCCTCTAGATCCACTTTCGTTTCACTCAATATGATTACTTTGATTCCAGAGCAGAATAAAACCAAATGATTTTTTTCATTGTTGATGTCTTTTCGGACGCCGTTCATTTCCTTAATGGAATGTCCGTATTTTTCCAACAGACCCTGTTTTTTTTGCAGTAGGATTCCCTGGCCGCCTTCTAACAGTTGTTTTTCTAAATCATCTGCATTGTAGCCGTAGCGCTCCACTAGTTTTTTCTGGATCTCCATAAATTTCGTTTCAGAAATGGAATTGTCTTGCATGTACTTTCGGATTTCCCGGTTTACATCCGCAAGTGTCATACGGCCTTCTGCAACTTGAAAATAGAGAGAATACACGTAATTTTCCAGCTCATCAATGTCCTTATCTCGAACCTTATTTTTAAATTCATTCAAATTAATAACATCACTCACAGCTCCCACCTCCTTCATTGCTACTTAAAGTATACCATTCTTTCTTTGGTTCAGATTAAATTCTAAATTTACCAGAGAAAAATACCGGTGATCCAATCAAGGATCGCCGGTATTTTTAACCATTTATTTCTTAACTCGATTCGGGGGAGAGCCGAGTTACAGTTGGTTCTTGAAAACTTGCTCATCTTTGGTAGCGCAAGGTCTTTTAACTATAAAAGTCACTTTACGGTTTTTTTCAATGGGCTTTTTAATTTTAAAATTTACTATATTCTATGAATGAATCGATTGACTCCCAAGGATAATTCACGTTCCACCATGACCTTATCATATTCAAGTTCCATTCTATTCATTTCTCTAATTGAAGCTTCATCTATTTTTGTGTCGATCCCTCTGAAGAAATTAACCAAAGTTTTAACCATTACGAAACTACCTCCAAACACGTATTTAGGGACTGCCAGGATAATTGCATCCGGTATGTCCTTTTCTTTTAGTATACCTACAATAAACATAAAATGCAATCCATCCGTCATTTTAATATACCTTTTGCAAGTTCTCAATTCATAATGATCCTTTGCGGTGATTTTAGAACCCTGGCCTGAGCAAAGCCTTAGAACTCGTTACAAAAGCAGGGATAAATTACAGGTTCCTAAATGGAGCTGGGTCACCGTCCTGCAAGTTGTCACCTTAAGGGGCCCTGAATTAATACTCTGTTCACAACCGCTTTTATTGCTAAATACCAAGATATTCTCTATAATTGCAGATACAGGTAAAAAGGAGGTGGTTGTCGAATGGCCATTACCAAAACCATTGCAGAGAATCGCAAGGCTTTTCATGACTACTTTATTTTGGAAGAGTTTGAAGCCGGCATCGAATTAAAAGGGACTGAGGTCAAATCGATCCGGGGCGGTAAAGTCAACTTAAAGGACAGTTATGCCGATATCATAAATGGTGAATGCATTCTCAAACATATGCACATCAGCCCCTACGAACAAGGTAATCTGAATAATGTCGACCCTTTGCGGGAGCGAAGACTTTTGCTCCATAAAAAAGAGATCCATAAACTCGATGACGCCTCCAGCCGGGATGGGGCAACGCTTGTGCCCACTCGCCTTTATTTTAAAGACGGCAAGGTCAAGATATCCATCGCCATTGCCAAAGGTAAGAAAACCTATGATAAGCGAGATGACTTGATTGAAAAGACTCATAAACGAGAAATTGAGCGTGAATTCAGAAACCGTCAAAAATATTAATAGGATGGCCACAAATGAGTCAGCAATGGCTCATTTTTTTAGGAGGATCCTGTCATGAAATCTAAAATAGCACAGCTTTTGACCCAAAGTGCCACATTCCGGTGTCCCATTTGCCACGGTGATCTCCACCCCCTGGTCGGGAGCCTGGTCTGCCCCAATGATCATACCTTTGACCTCTCAAAAAAAGGCAGTGTGAATTTTGTACCGTCTCAAAAGCCTCTAAAATACACCAAAGAGTTGTTTGATGCCAGAGGCCGGATCTTTGCTGCTGGGTTCTATTTGCCATTGGTCAAAGCCATCGAAGACGTAGTTAAAAATAACTCAAGAAATGGAACGTTGAATTCGGCCAAGGGTGCGCTGCGAATTACCGATGCCGGTTGCGGCCAGGGTTATTACGCCAAACTCTTAGCTCAAAACCCAACTCAGATCGTAACCGGCTTTGATCTGTCGGCCGATGCCATTTCCTTAGCCTCAGCCGGAGCTCATCAGGCCTTATTTATGGTGGCTGATGTCACAAACATTCCCTTGCAGGATCACAGCCAGGATATCATTTTAGATATCCTGACTCAGGCAAATTACCATGAATTTCAACGTATTTTAAAAACAGACGGTCTGGTCATTAAAGTGATGCCTGCCCCACACTACCTTAAGGAGATCCGTCAGCTCCTTAGCGGTCAGCTGCGCCAGGACATCTACAATGACCAACCGGTCATCGATCATTTTTTTGCCAACCACATCAACGGTACGCTCCAAACCATTGAATATACCCTCCCTTTGAGTCACCCCTTTGCCAAGGACTTTCTGCTGATGACGCCGTTGTCGCTTCATATTGATCAAAGTCTCATTGACCTTATGGATCTCACTGAAATAACCATTGCCCTCAATATATTAACCGGACAATACCCTGTTACGGCTGATCCGGTGAGAGAATAAATCAACAAAGCAATGGACCCGATCCGTGGAACTATTGAATGGGACTGTTCCATACCATAAGCCAATCTCAATGGAACTATTCCGGAAACGAAGCAACAATAGAGAGTCATCAACCGTTCAATCAATTAAGCACCAAAAAAGGAGGTGTATCCCCCTTGAAAAAACCGATATTTTTTATTCTGGGACTTGTCTGCCTGATCACAGGAATTATCGGAATAATCATCCCGATTTTACCAACTACGCCTCTTTTATTGGCGGGAGCGTGGTTTTTTGCCCGAAGCAGTCCTAAATTCCACAATTGGCTGCTCTATCACCCTCTTTTAGGACAATACATCCGAGATTACATCCAAAAGAAAGCGGTGAAGAAATCAGTTCGAAACCGGGCTCTTGTTATCCTTTGGTCAGGTCTCGTCATAACAATGATCCTCGTTGACCGGCAGATCGTTATGATCCTATTGACCTTGATCGGCTCGGCCGTTTCAATCCATCTTCTAAAACTCACTGTTCTGCCCGAGACCACAAATTTAGATGACCCTACTAATTCCTAAGATCAATACACTGGAGACTGCCCCCTATGGCTGATAAATACAATTCAATGAAAGAACTCTATAGTTTTGAACCGGTGAAACACTACAAACTCACCACCCGAGCAAAACCAAGCTCCAAAGTTTTGGTTTTATCCCCTCATGGTGGCTCCATCGAATTTTTCACCTCAGAAATTGCCAGCCAAGTGGCTGGTGACGACTTTAAATATTTTGACTTTGCCGGGGTCATGCCCCGGGGTAACTTTGAAAATCTGCACGTTACCTCAAAGCATTACGACTGTTCCCTGGTCAAAAAACTCAATGCCAGCGCTCACTACAGTTTAGCCATTCATGGTTGCACCGGGGAAGAAAATGACCGGGTAACTTTTATCGGCGGTCAGGATGAAATGGGTCAGTTGCTCATGCGCAAACATCTGGAAGCTGCCGGATTTAAGGTTAAAGATGCCCCTTCCCATCTGTCTGGTCTAGGCAATGAGAATGTGGTCAATCAAAATCAACGAGGCATGGGAATCCAATTGGAGATTTCCAAAGCCCAACGTCAGGCATTTACTTCCAGGCCGGTTATATCCATATTGACCCGAAAGAAATCCTCCAAAACCTTCGAACGGTACTGCGCAGCGCTGCGAGCTGCCTTATCTGAACTTTCCGCGGAACCCCTTTCGACTCTCGCGGATTGAACCATGCAAGGGATCATGATCCGTCAACCTATGAATCAGGCAGCTGAATTGCTTTTAATCGCACTCAGCTGCCTTTCCCGTTCTATTGACTTAAAATTGTTCTTTGGACATAACTTCCATTTCAGCTTCTAAATCCATGATTTTAGGATTGACCACTTTAAAGTATTCCCGGTCAATTTTTGCCTGGAGTACCGGTAATGCCTTTCTGGCATTGGTCTTGACATTGACTAAGAGTGATTCATAAACATCATTTCGTTCCAATTCCAGGAGGTTTTCCGCCCAGTCATGGAGTGTATCCACATGATTGTAAAATAAATACATTCTAGATTCCAGGGTTGGATTTTCGCGAATAAAATCAGCAGTCTTTAACGCAGCCTGATACACGTTTTGAAACAAAATTCCAATTTCATGATCAAACCCTTCCAGCTCCTGGGTAATGCCCTCTAACTTATCAAGCATTTCAAACGTAACCTGGGCTTCTTTGATCGTCCCAGTGTTGGCGGACGGTTTGGTCTGATTGTCAGTTCTACGGTAAGTTTGGGGTTCTGGTTTGACTTGATCTTGATTGGGGTATTCATGAATAATTTCAGCATCCACATACTTTTTGGCGGTTCCGGCGGACTTGGCTCCACCGGCTCCCTTGGCCGAAGGACCCACTTTGGTCTCTTCATTTGCCACGTTGAACATTTGCTGTTCAATATTGGATTCAAGTTTTAAAATCTGCTGATCCCATTGACCGATCTTGGTTTTCAACAGATTTTGGCGTCCTTTTAAAAAGGCCGTGGAAATAGTATTGTACCCAATTGCTAATGCGATGCCGAGAAAGGAAAACCGTATAAAATTAAAAGCGATGAAGAGCCCCGAGACCGTATCATTTACCTTTTTCAGGGTTTTTAGGTTCACCAGACTACTCTCTAAATCATTTTTTTCTCTCGTCAATTTGGCCAGCATATTTTGGGATTTTCGCAACTGAGCATCTTCACGGGTTGTCGGCAAATCCAAATTTATTCCTAACGTTTGAAGCATGTCATTAATCCAGTTGGTTTTCAACGTTCTCTTCCTCCTGATCTATTTGCAAAGAAGTTGGGATTCGGCTGTTTGTTGCCCAACTCCACGAGGCTCATTTATTACAAATTACTTATTATAAATTATATCATTATTATCCTCTGCGTGAATTGCGAATGTTCCCATAACATGGAATATCCGATCAGTTTTAATTACGTAAGAGTCAAACTGGATTTTCTAAAAAAAAATAAATAAATGGTACAGGTTAACCCTTTCCCCTGGGTTAACTTGGATATACCCGGATCCTATCAGTTGGGTCTTAAAAAGCTCGAATGTTAAAACCGCGGACTTTAAGAGTTTAGCCTTGGCTCCCGCAAGCTTCCAATGCTAAACTTTTAAAAGACCGAATTTTTGAGAATCGTGGGCAGAAAGTAAATAACGAATTAAAAAATGTATAATAATACAGTTTTTATTTCAGCTAAGAATCATTTTTTTTGACTAAAAGTTTGTTATAGCAATAGAAAATTTTAAAATTAGGGTTGACAAGTATATTCGAATAGCATAATATTCATATTAAGTTAATAAATATACAAAAGCTTTGACGAGGAAAGTAGCTTTAAGAACATCCTGACAGCGAGTCCCACATGGTGAAAGGGGACAGGATCATTATTACAGTGAAGAGGCCCTTTGAGCATTGCACCGAAATTTATTTTAAGGCTGCAACGGATTGAACCGTTATATTGACAGGGTATTCCAGTAATGGTGTACCTATAGAGGCTCTTACTGTGAGGTAGGGGTAAATAAGGATGGTAACACGGTAATTACACTCGTTCCTGAGAAAATTTATTTTTTTTAGGAACGAGTTTTTTTATTTTTAAAATAGGTAGAAAACCAAGGAGGATTTTTGATGAAGATAGTAAATTCGTGGAATGATTTTGACCCATTGAAGCATGTGATCGTGGGTAGGGCTGATAACAGCTGCATTGCTCCGTCTGAGCCGGCATCAAAGGCTAAAGTACCGCTCAACAGTCCGATGCGGGGCATGACGGGAATGAGACCATTGGAAACCGTGGAAAAAGCCAATGCGCAGTTGGACAACCTGGTGAAGATCTTGGAGGACTATGGCGTCAAAGTAGATCGCCCCGAAGTCATGCAATGGAACCAGGCGGTTGTGACGCCCCATTTTATGACGGGAAGTATGTTTGGATCCATGCCCCCCAGAGATGTTCTTCTGACCATCGGCAGTGACATGATTTCAGCCCCCATGTCCTTCCGTTCCCGGTATTTTGAATTCTATGCCTATTCCAAATTACAGCGGGAATACTTTGACAAAGATCCTGATTTTAAGTGGATTTCAGCTCCCCGGCCTGAGTTATCCGACACCAGTTATGATATGACCTACTTTGATGACAGTGTGACAGAGGACGTTCTGCTAGAAAGAACCGCCAAACTGCAAATGGTCACCAAGGAATATGAAATTCTGTTTGATGCAGCCGATGTGATGCGATTGGGCAAAGACCTATTCATCCAACATGGTTTGACCACGAACCGCAAGGGTATGGAATGGCTTCGGCGCATGTATCCGGATTTAAGGATCCATGCTGTAAATTTCCCGGGCGATCCCTATCCGATCCATATCGATGCCACTTTTGTTCCCTTGAAGCCAGGCTTGATCTTAAATAATCCACAGCGAAAATTGCCAAAGGAGCAACGGAAGATTTTCGAAGCCAACGGCTGGGAAATCATTGATGCCGCTAAACCATTTCATAAAAACCCACCGCCCTTGTGTTATTCCAGCGTTTGGTTATCCATGAACTGTTTGGTACTGGATCATAAGACCGTCATAGTCGAGGCCAGTGAATATTATCAAATTGAGCAAATGGAACAGCTGGGAATGAACGTTATTCCCATCGATTTCCGGGATGCGTATCCCTTTGGCGGCGGCATCCACTGTGCCACAGCCGACGTTTATCGGGAAGGGGGCTGTCTGGACTACTTCCCCAATCAGGTGGCTGATCCAACCCTAGTCAAATTCATTGAAAAATAATAAATAACAACAACTAGCAACCGCTTTATGGCCATTTTAAATCCGCCGGCCGCAACTTACCGGCACTTGGTCTACTTAACAAAACTTCAAACGAGCACTGTAGAAATATATGGAGGATTATTTTATGACTGGATCTTGGACATTGGATATTTTTATTATTGGCAACCTTTTATTACTCATAGTTCCCCTGATTGTATTTTTCTACAGAGAAACGTTTAAGCCAACGGAGGCCGCCTAGCATGGGATTTAACTGGATCGTTTTTATTCTGTCATCCATTGCTTTGATCGGCGTCGGCGTTTATTCTAATCAAAAGCTAAAAAACCAGGCCTCCAGTGCCGGAGAAGCATTCCTACTGGGCGGCAAGCAGATCGGTCCGTTTATTGGCGCCGGAACTCTGATGGCTACCGGATACAGTGGGTGGGGTTTCATCGGCTCACCCGGTACGGCCTATGCCTATGGCACCATCGAAATTCTCGCGAATTTCTTCTTTGCTCCGGCCATTGTTTTCGGAACATTACTGTTTGCTAATTTCATGCGCAAAAACGCCAAAGAAAGTGGCGGACTGACTGTACCCGAATACCTGGCAACCACCCACCGGGGAACCGATCAGCAAAGACGACTCGTTCATTTTTTTGCAGGACTTGCCAGCTTTGTCTTCTTGTCGGTCTATATGATCGGTCAGATCCGGGCAGTCGGACTGGTGGGAGCTCAATGGCTTGGTATCCCCGAGATCTACGCCTCAGGCATCTTGATCTTGGTTGTGGCTGTTTTCACGATACAAGGCGGACTTTTGGCAGTTGCCATCACCGACACACTGATGTGCATCGGAATGTTGATCGCGGCAGTGATCGTTTTCGTTGTTATCCTCCAGGATGTGTCCTTGGTCGACATGTTTACAAAGCTCCGCAACGTGGATCCGCAGATTTTGAACCCTACTTCATCGGCTCCCTATGGCAGAGGCATGTTCAGTGTATTCCTGGTTTTTATCTATGCCTTGCTATTCACTACGACCTTGCCCTACATGTCTGTCCGTTTCCTGTCTCTAAAGGAAGATATCAAGATCCACAAAATGGTTCTTTATATGGCACCCATGGGGATCATCCTGAGTCTTATTCCCTTTGTCGGAGTGTATATGAAGTACAAGCAGCCCAACTTGGCGAATCCGGACAGCGCCATGCCACTATTTCTGACAACCTATTTGTCGCCCGTTGTGGGTGGAATAATCACTCTATTTATATTATTTGCGATGATGTCCACCATCAGCTCAGTACTGCAAGCATTGGCCTCATCTTTGTCCTATGATCTGTTTGTTTCAGTATCAAACAAGAAAGCCAGCTCCAGCAGCGATTTCATCAACCGCACCATTGTCGGGTTTGTTTCGGTCTGGGTTATGATCCTGACCTTTGCGGCACCTCAAGGTATGCTCAATCAAGTGGCCTATATCGGCACAGGCGGACTCATTGCAATGTTTGCCGGACCAACTATTATGAGGATATTGGTCAAAGCTGATTTAAGAAGCTGCTTTGCCTCCATGGTGACGGGACTTCTGTCAAACATTATTCTGGTATTGGCCTTTTCGGTTGGGTGGGTTGAAGCTCCCCTCATCGGTGGATTAATCGGTTCCTTGGTTTATGTGATCATGGGTTTTATCCTTAACGGATACAAGCGCTTCCCTGATATAGCACTCGAAAACTCACTGAATCAAAAATCCAATGTTTCCCTTCAATTTATCCAAAAATAAAAGCTGATTTTACAATTTCGCAAGGGGGAATGTCTTAAACCAATGAACTATAATTGGTTTAAGACACTTTTCTTGTTTTCAGCGGTTGGCTACCACTAAATTCCTAGTTGAGTGGAGGTCTGTTCCTAATCCTGATCCCGTTTCTGATTCCGATCTTGATCTTGATCTTGATTTTAATCATGTATCAAGGCCTGAAAAAGTCAGGTAGACGATCTGGGGTTTCCCTTCTTCATTTAAACTTCTCTTCCAATTATATTTATTTTTTTCAGGTCCAACAATTGACCTTGTTTGATTGTGTAGCTTATGAAAGGAGCATTGCGATATGGATGACGTCAACTCACTATTTTTGAAACACTCAGATCTGATCTATCGTATCTGCATCCTTTATCTTAAGAATAAAACGGATGCTGAAGACGCTTTGCAAAGTACTTTCTTGAAATATCTCGAGAAAACTCCGGTATTTAACGATGATGATCACGCTAGGGCCTGGTTTATCGTAACTGCTAAAAATATCTGCCGGAATAATCTTGCCTATTGGTTTAATCGACAAAGAATGCCCCTGGATTTCCTAGAAAACCTGAGTGGCGGAGTCAATCCCAACTACGAAACTTTAGCGGCGATCATGGCCTTACCTCAAAAAAGCCGGGAGATCATTTATCTTTATTACTATGAAGGGTATACCACCGAAGAGATCGGCCAACTCCTGTCCCGCAACCATTCCACTGTCCGAACCCAATTGGTGCGCGGTCGGGAGCTTCTAAAATCAGCCTTAGGAGAGGATGACGATGAAAAAAACAAATCTTGAACACAGTTTTGATCATGTGAAGCTATCAGATGCTAAAAAACAGCAAATCTTGGATGAACTAAACCATAAAAAACAATCAAGAGCCAAAAACAATCTGCTCCAACCCTTGGTTGCATTTGGCCTTATCACATTTTTAGTCGGCGGACTCTACATTTGGAACCAGTTTGTTAATAATCCGCACCCGAATCAACCAACTATCCCGGCGACGTCCATTGGAACCAACTCCACCCCCATGCTACCCTTTACGACCCCTTATACGGTTGTGTCAAAGCTATATACCTCTGAAGACTTTCCAGTAGCTTTGGACCAGTGGATTGAAATTGCCAAGATCTTAAATCAAGCCATTTTTAACCCTTCCGAAACAGCCATGACCATGGAGCTGCGGCAATACGATTTGCAATTTGGCAAAGAGGTGCCGCTGGGCGGCTATACCATTATGATCCGGGACTTTCGGGAAATCTATAAATTGGGATCCGGCACTTTCTCTGCCTATCATCTGGAGGATGCCAACAGCCAAGCCTTAAAATCACTTTTGACTGAAGTATTAAACGGACCCCCACTTTCTAAATCACCGATTTCAGGGAGCTACCATATGTTGCGAAAACTGACCGATCAGACCGAATATACCGTTACGGATCAAAATTGGACCGATCTACATTCCATCTTGGATCAAATGATCGCCGATCCCCAGATCAATGCTGTGACCGATGATCTGCGTGCTGATGATCTTGAGTTGATGGACAACGGTGGGGCACGGATCTTTATCCGCGAATACAGGGAAGTCTATTTGACAACATTATCCGGAGTCTTTTCAGCTTATCATTTGGAAACTCCACAAAGTCTGGAATTAAAGGCTTTGTTAACAACGATTCTCAATCAAGAGCCGGTTAATGTGAATCAGAAGATCCGTAATATTTTGGAAGCGCAGCCTGCGGCTCAAACCATTCGACGTTCCCCGGACCAACCAATTTCCATCATGTATGGTGGATTTGACTCAGCAGGATTAGGCAGCCTCCTATCCGCCAAATACACTAAAACCGGGACCGTCGATGTGTTACCCTCTGGTATCATCTTCCTGGAAGCTGTGGGCAATGGCTTTGGGGTCTTCGATGGAACACTCTACCTGCGCAGCGGTTATGAACTTT
Source organism: Clostridiaceae bacterium (assembly GCA_049294805.1). Taxonomy (GTDB): domain Bacteria; phylum Bacillota; class Clostridia; order Clostridiales; family Clostridiaceae; genus JG1575. Next base: position 7,929 of record JBAQDU010000106.1, on the reverse strand, counting down.
CTACCTACAGCTTGAAATTTACCGATACCGGCACTCTTGATACAGTCCAAACTAAACTAACGAACCAATACGAACAGTTAGTTGAAAAAGAAGCCGCCGTCCAGGCCGTCAGTCCACAAGAACTCGACTACACTTCAATTCAAGGACCCTCTGATGCAGCCCCCATCACTTTATCATCCGCTGATGTGGAGAATATCACCTCGATCTTTAAATCGTCCGACTACATTGATACCCTAACACCCTTTGATCAGGGTCTCATCGACTCAGTTCGATTCATGACTCCTAGATCTGAAACCATGACTTTATTTACCCCTTCGGGAGATCTTTATGTTACTAGAAAATCAACTGAAGCGACTGATCATATGATTTATCACTTTAGATTATCACCGGAGATGACTCTTAAACTAAAAGATCTGCTGGCTTTGATCCGCCAATCAAACTAGAGCCGCCGCTTTGATTCGCCATCGTCTTCGCTGATGGTTCACTTTACCCATGAATGAGCCGATCAATTAAAAACCACGGTTTGCATATAGGATGCCGAAAAGAGGTCGAATGAATGGCCTCTTTCGGCATCACTTCTCTTTTGATAGGAGCTTACAGTCTTTTTATTTAACGGCAAGATCACTGCCCCGTTCACTCAGTTTCTTGGCTATGACTATTGGTAGGACAGCAATCTGGTTATGCTTGAGGATCAGGCTGTCTCTCATCAAGCACATTTGCAGTATGTTTTTTTAAATGGACTGCCTCCATTCGGCATTGCCGCACAATTTACCTGTAATGGATATTTGCTCCCCTGGTGGAAAGGATCGTTGGAACATAACCCAACATCAATCCAAAGCATCCCCCAAAAAAAATAATTCTCGTTTTTTAAATAATATGTTATATCATACTAATTATAGGGAGCTGTTTGGCTTTGGTCCAAGAAATGCGCCGATAATTTAGGCCGGTGAGAAATAAGTTTTTATTAAGAGTTTGGGGAGGTAACCACATGCCATATTTTTTATTGTTGATTGGTTTTGCACTTTTAGTAAAAGGGGCTGATTATTTTGTAGATGGTGCATCGAACATTGCTGGCGCATTGCGAGTGTCACCATTGCTGATCGGTCTGACGATCGTAGCCTTTGGTACCAGCGCCCCGGAAGCTTCGGTCAGTTTCATTGCTGCCCTGGAAGGAAACAGCAATGTAGCGATCGGCAATGTAGTGGGCAGCAACATTTTTAACACAACCTTTATTTTAGGGGTTGCCTCTATGGTTTTCCCCCTGACCGTCAAAAGTCAGACGATCAGAAAAGAAATCCCCTTCGCTTTATTGGCCGCCATTGTCTTGTTTCTTCTGATCAGTGACATTCAGCTGCAAAACTATGATATTAATGCAATTTCCCGAACCGAAGGGCTCGTCCTGCTGCTCTTTTTTGCTATTTTTCTTTACTATGTATTTGAAGTTGCACGAAACAATCGAGAGCTGAAGAATCAGGATCCGTCTGCTCAGGTGAAACCATCCTGGGTCAAGAACTTGGCATTGACCGTTGGCGGTATTGTCGGCATCATGATCGGGGGCAATCTGGTCGTTGAAAATAGTATTCTGATCGCTCTTTCTCTCGGAATGAGTGAAACTTTAGTTGGCTTGACCATTGTGGCGGTGGGTACATCTCTGCCTGAACTGGTCACGTCTGTGACCGCTGCCTTAAAAAAACAGACTGAGATCGCATTGGGCAATGTGATCGGCAGTAACATCTTCAATATATTTTTTATTCTGGGTATTTCGGCGGCCATCCACCCGCTAAGCGTTGATTCAAAAATATTTTTGGATGTGTTTCTGATGATAATAGTGACTCTCTTGGTCCTGGTCATCTCGAGGACCAACTATCAGATCACCAAGAAAGAGGGAGCCTTTCTTTCGGTGATCTACATTATTTACCTGACCTTCATTATCATCCGCAACTAAACGACTCCCCTGATTCGGTTTGACCGAAGAACTAAGCCAAAAAATCAGAATCCTTTTCTGAATCAACGGCATGATCACCGCATCAAACCATCACAAAGGAACCATTGGAATAATCCTCTGGACGACACCACTGGAAGGATCCACGCAGGATACTTAAAAGATTATCTCGAAATTAAAATTATAATATTATAACCATTATTTGTATTTTCCCATATTATTCGAAATCAAAAATTTTATATATCTTAGGAGTCTAATCATGAGTTTATTCGAAGTAGGGATGCTTGTCTGTTTCGGCCTTGCCTGGCCGCTCAATATCTACAAATCGCTCACTTCCCGCAGTACCAGCGGGAAAAGTGTGTTTTTCCTCTTGGTCGTCTGGGTGGGGTATGTATTCGGCATCACCCATAAGATCTTTTACAGCAATGATATCGTTTTGTGGCTCTATGTGTTGAATCTCACCATGGTTAGCTTCGATATCTTCCTGTTTTTCCGTAATCGAAGGCAGGAGCAGACCAAGCTTACCCATTGATGCAGGACAGGCATTCGGCCGGATTTTCTTGCTGTCTGTGACCCGTCCCCTTAACAGTGGACTCCGTTTTCTCGCACCTGTATGGTTTCTCATAGACATGCTGCCAAACTCAGTTTCTCTTTGTGGATCCTCTACCAGGGATTTGAGCTTGTCTAATTTACGTCCGCCGTCCTTGGGCCATCAAGGCAAGCGCTGCCGGTGCTCCGCGGCCTTGACCACCTTGGCCGGTTGATGGGCATAGCGGGAAAGCCCCAATCCCATTAGGCTGCCTCCTGCCGCCCTCCCTGCATCGTAATTCGCTTGTGGTGTCATATATTCAAATGATTCATGCAGGTGTTTTCGGTCAAAGAATACAAACACCTACTCAACTACTTTGCTCTTTGCCTCTTCCATTGGTTTGAACCGATGTTCATTGAGCCATTCCATCTTCATTTTGCTAAAGAATTACTCCAGGGGAGTTTGGTCTCAGCAGTTATCTTTTCCTGACATACTGCAGGTGTAACCATATTCTTTCAGCAAATTGCGTACCTGCATATTTGAACGGATCTTAAACTCTTCGCAAATAGAATCCAAACTACCTTTCCCCGACAGATAGTTTTCAACTGCCAGTCTTTTAAGTTCGAGGCTGTATTTTGGATTTCCACTCGTTTCCATCAATCCGACCGGTCCTGCTTGCTTATCTAGGCGAATCTGATCTCTCACAGTAGATTTAACTACAGTGCATATTTTTGCTGCATTTAAAACCGACCGGTTTCCAGATAATTATTCATGGACAAGGCCTTTATTCTGGAGTTGTTTTAGCTGATTTTGACGTAAAAATGCTCCCTTTTTGATTAACAGTGTTTTTTATTTCACTGTCTCTCGTAAGGGGAGCAAATTATTTTCTCTGCCTGAGATCGTGCCTGCCGTGGTTTTTAGCGTTTCTGGTCGATTTCTTTAAACCCTGCTACTTTATAGCAATTCTGGCATTCCGTAAACCAAACCTTTTGATCTTGATTCAACTCATCGATTCGAATCATTCCCTTGCAGCCAGCTCCGACGATATACCATAATCCTGAACGGCAGATCAGATATGGACAGTTTGTCTTGCGCAATTTTTCCATCACCTCAAAAAATATAATACCAGATTGTATGTACTATTTTTAAGCGTTTCTAAATGAGCCTAGGATAAACGCATCAATTGATCGACATTACAGGCGACAAATTACTTTTACTGGTCATTTGTCGTTTTTTGGCGCATAATTGTATTACATATTATGTAATACATAGGGTGGTGAAAAGATGGCTGATTATCCCGATTGGGTGTTGAAACACAAAAAGCCGGGAACCTACATCAACGTTGTCAAAGGCAAATATTATTTGTATGCTGCCCATTCGGAACGGATTAAAGGCACCGACAAAGTCCGACGGGTCAGTGATGGTTATATGGGTCGAATCACGGAAGAAGACGGGTTGATCCCTCCAAAGGACAAGGTGGGAAAACCTCCTGTTGTGCTGGAGTATGGCCTGTCCACGACCATTCTGACCGTCTGCGAGAAGATCCACAAAGGTCTGCGCAGAACCTTCACGAAAGCCGGTGACCTGGTCATGGCAGCCTCCATTCTTTCGTTTATGTATGGATCATACGACGGTTTGCTTTTCAAACAATCCTATTTATCCAGGCGGTTTCCCACCCTTGACTTGGATGTCCCTCCAACCAAGGCCCAGGCATTTGGGATCGAGCGAGGGCGATTGATGATCCAGAATACACTTGAACAGCACTTTGGCGACGATCTGCCTGCAGCGATGCTCCTTTTCCCTCTCGTCTACATGGTGAGCATCAACGACCGGATCTATCGCTCTGTAGAACCCGAGGCTACCAGGCAGTTACGACTGAAATATAACTTGAAATGGGAGGATCAGCCATGACCAAGATTTGTCGACCAATCCTTGAATACCGGGAAATCATCAAAGCCACGGGTATAACCATTGACGAATACGCTCCACCTCAACAAACCATGAAGCGATTCATCCGCCTGTTCCGGCAAATCGACGATGTCCGGGTGGAGGCGATGACCGATTACCCTCTCGAGGAGATCCTTGTGATCGCCTTTTTGGCAGTGCTGGGCAATGCCTCCGGGTGGAATGAGATCGAACGGTTCGGCAATGCCAAGCATAAGTGGCTGAAGAAATTTCTGAAACTGCAAAACGGGATCCCTTCTCATGACACATTCCGTCGGGTCTTCTCACTGATTGATCCGGAGCAGCTGCAAAAGGCTACTGTTCTGTTTCTTCTGGAGAATATGGATGCCATCAAGCGATCCTTGGGTATCAAATCACAGGTACGCCAGTTGTGCATTGATGGCAAAGAAGAACGGGGTACTGGCCGCAAAAAAGGCACAACTGAGGAAATCCGCAATCTGCAGACTCTGCACATCTATGATGCATCCAATGGAATCTGTCTGGTTTCCCATCAGATCGACAGCAAAACCAATGAGATCCCCGCTGCCCAGGAAGCACTCCAAATGCTCCAGCTCAAACACGCCATCGTCACATTTGACGCTCTGCACACGCAGACCAAAACCATCGGCATCATCAGGGAACGGGGCGGAAACTACGTTGGTGCCTTAAAGGGCAATCAGGGGAATCTGGCTCTGATTGCCGAAGAATCGTTCACGCAGGAGGATAAGGCGAGAATTCACAAAGCCGGAAATAACTATTATGAGACCATTGAAAAATCCCACAGCCAGGTTGAAACCAGACGTTTCTACATGACTCGTGCACGACTTGGGATCGCTCAAGGTGAGGACTGGAGAGGCCTTCGAAATTTCATTTGCTATGAAAAAAATATGTGCAGCACGATCACCGGCAGGAAAACCATCGAAATTCGTTACTACATCACGAGTCTAAAAGATGTGGAGCTTTGCGCCGATGCGATCCGGGGCCATTGGAGCGTGGAAAACCAGTTACACTGGCATCTGGACTATACCTTCCATGAAGATGACAACACCACGGTGGATCGGCAGGCATTCACCAACCTGAGTATCCTCAACAAAATGGCCCTGTCCCTGTTCAAGCTGGTCCAGCCGTTAATGAAAAAAAACAGCAGCATTCGGCTGATTCGGAAGGATTTCTCCTGGGGTTTCGAGGATAACCTTGCGAAGCTGCTCAATTCCTTCGACGAAAAGATACTGAGAAATGCATTAGAAAACTCAGGTACCAACAAAAAATAAGGGCATTGAGGAAAAGCACGAAATTTCAGGGAAAAGTACGCCCAAAAATCGCTGACAACAGCAAGACGTCCAATGGCCAGCATTAGCCAAAGGACGTCTTAATTTGATTATGATCATTTATCAATTGATGCGTTTGTCCTAAAATGAGCCTCAATTATCCGGAAAGAAATTCTCTCTAGGCGGCATTCATCTTTTTGGGGTTTGCTACTTGCCGATCCGGTAGAGCCAGCCGCTGTCAGTCACTGCGTAGATCGCTCCGTCACTGCCTCCGGTAATATCCCGGAAGCGTTGACCTTCCTCTGTCAATAGGCGTTCTTCCCCAACTACTTTTGTACCGTCTAAAATGATTCTGGCGATGTGCTTGCCGGCTAAGCTGCTGATAAACAAATTATTGGTCCACTCCGGGATCACTGTCGAATCGTAGAAAGTAATTCCGCTGGGGGCTATGATCGGATCCCAGTAGTAAACCGGTTGTTCCATACCTGCTTTTACCGTGATTCCCTCCCCGACGGGTTGACCGGCATACTCAATTCCATAACTGATTGCCGGCCATCCGTAATTCTTACCAGCCTGGATAATGTTTAGCTCGTCCCCACCGCGTGGCCCCATTTCACTGATCCAGATCGCTCCGGTACCGGGTTGGATCGCTAACCCTTGGGGGTTTCGATGACCATAGCTGTAAATTTCCGGCAATGCGCCGATTTGGCCAATAAAAGGATTTGCTGCCCCGGGGTCTCCCTGAGTGGTAATACGGATGACTTTGCCATATCCATTGTCCAAGGTCTGGGCATTATTTCGCGTCTCATTGCTTTGCCGCTCACCCGTTGTGACTAATAAGTCGCCATTTTGATCAAATACTAGGCGACTGCCAAAATGAGCATTTCCATTGAAATAAGGAATTGCCCGGTAAATGATCAAAAAATCCGTCAGTTGGTCATTATCCTCTGACAAGCGACCTTTACCCACTGCGGTCAATGACCCTTGGTTTGTCTTTTCGGCCAGAGTGAAATAAAGGATCCGGCTTTGTTCAAAATCTAAGGCTGGCAGTACATCCAAAAGCCCACCCTGGCCGTTGGCTTCAAGGTCCGGAAATCCCAGGATCGGATTGCTCAGGACTCCATCTTGACTTACGATTCTGAGCGAGCCGGCCTTCTCGGTGACCACCAGCTGCCCATTGGGCAATTCTTTTACGCTCCAGGGTGCCACTAAGTCCTTGGTCAAAATCTGTATTTTATAGGGTGTTTTGGTTTTAGCGCCGGGACCTCTGGTTTGACCCGGGAAAGCTGGTTGATAGTTGGTATTGGACTGCTTGGTTTCAACCGGGGCAAGTCCTTCCGTTGGAATTATTTGACCTGTGGTCAGTCCGTCAGTTCTAGGCAAACCTTGGCTTGACGTAGTTGAATATGGAGTGGTTATATTACCGGAACGGGACGTATTGCTCTCCACTGAACCTGTAGTTGTACTCATTTGCGCATCGCAAGCTGTTACTACCGCCAAGAGGATCAACAAGATCATTAGCTGTTTACTGTGTTTCATAAAACACACGCTCCTTTCTTTTCATTCTTTCCCATATGCTAAATCAATGATCAAATTGCGTCTAGTACGCCTGAATAATCAATAAAATGGACCTTGCCCCAATCGTTCGAAATCAATCTTTTAGTTTCAAAAAATTAAATAAGGATTGACCCCTGGTCGCAAATCCAATCATTCTAAAACGGTGGATGTTTCTTAAGGTTTTCTTTAAATGGCACTGGGAACAAGAAGTCAAAAATCCGGTCAAAGGGGGATGCGGATTAGCCTTATCCGTTGAACAGGGTTAATGAAGCGAGTTGACTAAAAGCCTTCTGTCACCATCCAGAGGGGATTTAAAAGGGCTATCTACACTTGGGAAAGCATTGAAATTCGGGATTCGGACACGGGTTTGATTCCCGTCATCTCCACCTTATGCAATTAAAAGCGGCGGCTTTTAATTGCATAAGGTGGACTTTGATTTTTCAATTTTTTCGATACGACTTAAATCAAGCCGATGAGTCCGCTTTAACAGGGCTTAAGGTAAGGCTCCTAATGGGAAGCTCAGCATAGTAAGGTAAGTGTCACTATTAATTATAGTCTTTAATTTAGTGTTTCACGTAGCAGTGTGGGTTGTTAAAATTTAATTTGATTTTCATTAATATATGTTATAAAATAAGTAACTGGATAAATCCAGATGACCATGGGGATGTAATGGTTTCGACGGGGGCTAG
>JBAQDU010000105.1:0-4343 GCA_049294805.1 Clostridiaceae bacterium | reverse complement strand
TTTAAGACTTGTCTGTCTTACTCAAATTGAATTGCTGGTTTGTTTTACCTTATATTCTGTTTAATTTTCAAAGAACAATTTCTGTTTGTTGCGGTTAAGCAACTTTTATATATTAACACTTTCAAATCGTTCCTGTCAACCAACTTCAAGAAAATTCTTCAAGTTATTTTCCGGTCATTTCTCAGTCCTTTTTTGAGGTGCAAGAGTTATTATATCACCCTCACAATCCATCGCCGGCTATTTGTGGCTGTTTTTATTATCTCAGTTTTCCCGTTCTTCGTTTTTCTCTTATTTCCTCATTGAGGCGCCCGATGATACGCACGGCCCAGTTCATCCAACAAATTGCCAACTGACGTACCAATCAGCCACTTTCCCCTATGCAATCTCTCCATTCCAACTCTCATCTTGACTAAACCAAATCAATTCAAACTAGCGCTTATGATCAGTTTCCACTCCATCAGGCGCCCTGAAGATTCAGTCTCCTTTGATCCATCTATATAAAGAAGTCGCTACCCGTGATATTTCTGCGCTGATTTCATTTTCTTCATTTCCTTTATTCCCCGCCGGAAGCCCCCTCCTTTTGATTTCGCCAGGATTGGGTTGTTGGGGATCACCCCGGTGACCCGTCAAGCATCCGAAAAAAAAGAGCGACCAACCCCAACGGGCGCCGCTCTTTTTATTGATCCTTGCTTTTGTTTATTCCTTAAAGCCCAACTGTTTATTTGGATAACCCCTTTTCAACCAGGAACGCCTTGGCCACTTCCGCTGGCTGTTTGCCTTCGGCATCCACTGCATAATTCATGGCGATCATTTCTTCGTTGGTGATCTTGCCTTCTAATGACAGCAGTAGATCCTTCAAGTTCGGTGCTGAATCTTTATATTCCTCGAACAGTGAAGCCCGGTGTAAGACCGCTCCGTAATACTGGGGGAAGAATGACTTGTCATCTTTTAGAATTTTAAGTCCGGATTTCTGGTTTAACCCGTCCGTGGAATAAACCATGGTGACATCGATGTTGTTATTGTCAATGGCAGCATATTTAAGTCCAATATCCAGGGAAACCCCATCCTTAAAGTCCATTGCATAATATTTTTTAAACGGGTTATAGCGCATGGTACCTTCTTCATCAAAGAATTCATGTTCGGCCCCGAATACTAGTTCTTCGGCAACGGGCTTTAAATCTGAAATGGTCGTCAAGTTTTTGGCATCGGCCAATTCCTGCTTTACGCCCAAGGCATAGGTGTTTTCAAACCCGAATTTTGAGGTCAGCATCAGACCGCGATCTTCGATCCCCTTGTTACTGGCATAGACAAATAGGTCTTGGCCTATAGGCACATCACTGGGATCATATCCAAGCAGTGTCGTTAAAAGGGTGCCGTCATAGCTGATATACATATCCACTTCTTTCTTTTCCACAGCATTGCCTGCGGCCACTGTATTCATGGAATCGTGGTACTTAACGGTAAGATCGGTATTTTCATCGATCAAAATTCCCACCATCTTGCCTAAAATGCTAATTTCAGAAAATTGTCCTTCCAGGATGGTAAATGATTGGCCGGCTGATGCTTTGGTCCCACAGCCGCCCAAAATTCCGATCGATAGTGCAACCGCCATAGTTAATGTCATTAGTTTTTTTATTTTCATATTATTTCCTCACTTGTTAATTCGATGGTAGTAATCCGTTCTTTTTTCTCATTGAGTTTCTGTTCGATACGTCCTAAGATCATGTCAAAAATGACTGCCATGGCCATTAAGACCAAGGTTGCCTTTAACAGGGAATCCATATCCTGGACAAGAATTGCCCGATTGATCACGGAACCCAGTCCGCCCCCCCCGACGACTGCACCAAATACGGCAGTACCGATGGAGGTCACGACCGCGATGCGGATCCCGGTAAAAACCATCGGAAAGGCGAGCTTAAGCTCCACCATACGCAGTCGTTGGACTTTAGTCATGCCCATGCCGATGGCCGCTTCCTTTAAAGCCGGATCTACATCGGACAGACCGACATAAGTGTTCCGGACTACCGGCAACAGGGAATACAGGACAATCCCGATAATGACGGTGGTACTGCTGGCTCCAAAAATCAGCATAATCACACCCAATAAAGCTAAAACCGGAATGGTTTGGAGCACATCCACCAGCCCGAGAATAAAGGGCCGGATCGGCTTATACAAGTAGACGATAACACCTAAGATTAATCCCAACAGGATCGTAAAGATACTGGCCAGTCCCACCAAATAGAGATGTTGAATAATTCTATCCATTGTCATATTACCGTCCCCCCTTCAATCCTCGGGGCGTTACTTTCCCTTGAATAAAATCAATCAAGGCCCCCAAAAGAATGGCCATAATGGCTGCCGGGACCGCACCGCCGATGATCAGAGTGTTGTTATTGGTATCAATTCCTCGATAAATGAACTCCCCCAGACCGCCCAATCCGATCATGGCCGCTAAAACTGCCCAGGAAACGGTGTAAATGGTCGACATCCTGACCCCGCTGAATATTGAATTCATCGCCATCGGCAGTTCTACTTTATACAGGATCTGAAAATTATTCATGCCACAGCCTCGAGCTGCCTCTTTTAGCTTTGGATCCACACTTAGAATGCCGGTGTAGGTATTCTTCAGGATGGGAAAAATTGCGTAGATCGACAACGCAATAATTATCGTTGCCGGTCGGATTCCGATGTAGATAAACAGCACTCCAATAAATACCAATCCCGGTATAGTCTGAAATAAGCTGATCACAGGAAGGATAAACTTGGATATTTGGGGCACCCTGGATAAAAGGATCCCTAAGATCAAAGCAATGACAAATCCGACACCCACTGAGATCCCAACGTACTTTAAATGAGTAAGAATGGAATCGACCAGTTTTTCGCCGTAGCGTTCAATAAATGACTGCACTATTCATCACCTCCCCACACAATACTGGCAAAGGCTTTGGTCATACTGGTCCTGGTGATGATGCCGGCCACGGTATTATTGGGATGAAGCACTACGATATAGGGATAGTTTGATTCCACGAGAATATCAAAGGCTTCTTTGGCACTAGTATGGATCCTGACGGTCGGAACAGCGCGGTTAGCCAGATCCCCCACTCGATCTCCCGGTTTTCCTTTGGCCCGAATGTTTTCAATGGTTGCTACCCCAATATATTTATCGGAATGATCGATGATGACCGCTGAATCGAGTTCCCGCTGTTTCATCATAGCTACCGATTCCAGGATCTTGCGATCTTCACCTAATGTCATAACTCGTTTCTTCATAACGTCACCGCAAATCATGTCTTCCCCCGAGGAACTATAGGAATGTCTGCCCAAGAATTCAGAGATCATCGGATCAGCCGGATGACGGAGCATTTCTTCCGGAGCAGCCGCCTGCAAAATCTTACCGTCGCGCATAAATACGATTCGATCGGCCATTTTAACAGCTTCATCCATATCATGGGTAACAAAAATTATGGTTTTTTTAAGTTTCTTTTGAAGCGCTTTAAATTCATCCTGCAATCCATCGCGGGTAATCGGGTCCAGAGCGCCAAACGGTTCATCCATCAAAATGACCGGCGGGTCTGCTGCCAGTGCTCTTAACACACCAATGCGCTGCTGCTGGCCGCCGGACAATTCATTGGGATATTTATTGACGTTGGCTTCATATGGCATATTAACTAGTTCTAACAGTTCTTTTGCCCGTTTTTCGCGTTTTTCCCGGCTCCAGCCCAATAGCTTGGGCACCACAGTAATATTCTCACCAATGGTCAGATTGGGGAACAGTGCGATTTGCTGGATCACATAGCCGATGCCTCGTCTTAGTTCCACGGCATCCATTTCATTGATGTTCTTCCCATCCATCATGATCTGCCCCTGGTTTAGCTTAATAAGCCGATTCATCATCTTAAGCGTTGTCGTTTTCCCACAACCCGATGGCCCGATCAAGACAATGAACTCACCGTCGTTGATTGTAAGATTTAAATCATCAACGACGGTGACATCATTGTATTTTTTTGTAACATTTTCATAAATTATCATTACGTTTCTCCATTTCGTAAAAATTTGCTGTTCTTAGTATAACCTTAAGTGACAACTTATGCAAATTTTACAGTTTGCATCTTTCAACGAAAATTGGAACTATAGTAGATAAAAAGTCCTTTTAATGACGAAAGTTTATTTTTTAACGTTTTAATTCCCAGACAGATTTATTGTAGTCATGCCTTTCTACCTGGATTCCCATTGAATTATAACGTGGAAAGTCGGAAAACGTTGATATTACTGGATTTAGTAGCTTTTAACCATTGAAATTTCCTCCAAAACACGTTATAATTATAACGTGAGGTGGCGGTTTC
>JBAQDU010000104.1:0-14115 GCA_049294805.1 Clostridiaceae bacterium | reverse complement strand
AAAATATTTACACCGTTCGACATGAGCCAGGATGGGCGTTATCCCCATCATAGTCATATTCATGATAACTTGCTCAAGATGGGTCGGATAATGTAGATCAGATAATTCCAGCAATAAATAGGAACTTTCCCCTAATGTTAACTTGGACAAGTCCATTTCAAGTAAGGCCGGAGAATAGCGAACTTCTGCACCGGCTTTGATTTGGGGCATCGTGGCCGGGTCTAAAATCGTCAGGGTTTGCTGAAATGCTCGATCTCGCTTGATCAAGAAATCATCAAGATCCATTCGATCGCAGTAAAAGTGTGGTGTCAAAACGACTCGATCTACCCCATTTTGGGTCTGCCGCAATAAAAGTTGACGAGTCTCTTCCAGATTTTTAGACCCATCATCGATCCCTGGTAGAAGGTGAGTATGTAGATCTATCATAACTACTCCATCGATTGATAATTGTAATGATAATAATAGTATTTTCCATTTTCTCGGCCATCCTCTTCCAAGTTATAGCGAGATAAAATTGTACCGATGATTTTTGCCTGAACTGAATCGAGATTCGCCTTAGCGACATGGACTTGGTCTTTGGTCGAGAATCGTTGACGTATGACCAGAATGACTCCATTACAATAGCGGCTTAATGCAGCAGCATCAGTGACAACTCCAACAGGCGGCGTATCCATAATAATATAGTCATACCCTGCCTCCAGCGCTTTTAATAAATCATTCATCATCGGTGATGCCAATAGTTCTGCTGGATTGGGTGGGAGTGAGCCGGCTGGTATAAAATCAAATTTTAATTTCTGATGGGAGAAAATATTACCATCCTCTAATTTCGATGTACCAGCTAAGAGACTGGTCAAGCCTTTCATTGATTTATTCTCAAACCGCAAATACCGATGGGTTGATGGGTTTCTTAAATCACAGTCGATCAAGATGACCTTCGATCCTGTTTCGGCCAACGTAGCTGCCAGGTTGATCGCTACCGTACTTTTTCCTTCATTGGGGACCGCACTGGTTATGATGATTTTTTTATATTTTCCATTCATGGATACAAAGCTTAAGTTGGTCCGGAGCATCTTATAGGCTTCTTTGTAAGCAAAGGGCGATAAAGGCGACATAATATCCGAAGGCTTATCCGTGTCAATGTATTTCTTTTTGGGTTTAAATAGCTTCATATTATCTCACCGTCCTTTCTGCATAAGGTATATTTGATTTACCGCTGGTTTCTACCGAAGGAATAACCCCTAAGACGGGCAGTCCCAAATCATTTTGGATATCCAATTCTGTTTTGTACGTATTGTCCAACAGGAATCGAACGACAACGATAAACACAGCCGCCAAAATACCCAAAACTCCGGCAATGAGCGTATTCATGCGTTTATTGGGTGAAACTGGTCCATCTGACAAGTAGGTTCCTTCAATAGTCTTTACCGAACCAGCTTCCACCGTTTCAATGATCTTACTGGGAGTCTCTATTAAAATTTGTTCTAACACCTGTTTTGCTTGTGCCGGATTCGTACTTTTAACTTTAATTTCCATTACCTGGGTATTATTCACGGGTGATACAGAGACCATACTCTGAAGTTGAGCATAAGTCATATTCATATCGAAATTATCGATAATTGGTTGCAGAATGGCCCTGCTACGGATAATTACCGCATACGTATCGACGAGATTCTTCGCTGAATTGATTTGATCGTTGGTCACAATTCCCGTTTGATTCTGTCTGGTATTGACGATCATTTTTGCTCTGGCCTCATAGACCGGTTTGATCATAAACTGGGTAACTGTAAATCCGAGAATGGCGCATACTAACCCTGCCCCGGCAATTTTTAGAAAATGCCGCTTTAGGAGTGAAAAAAGTTCTGTTAAACTAATTATTTCTTCTTCCTGTTGGTACTCTGTGTTCAAATTATTTCTCCCTTTTCGTTGAAATTTGAGGTAATTCTTAAGCATTAAAAAATAGACTTATAAAAAGCTTTTGAATTAGACCTCTGGAATTAGACATCTGGAAATAAAACTTTTGAAATTAGACTTTGCAAGAATACAAATAAAAATTATAACTATCTAAAGCCTCTCCCAATTTTTTTAAATAAAGAATGATAATTCTCCATAAAATAAACCATAAAAAATCTAGGTTAGAGTGAAGTTCTCCCAATTAAAAGCCGGTTAACTGTTTCATTAGAAGTCCTCTTTATAATATCATAGATACCAAATATGTTAAATATGAATAAACCGTAAAGAGAAAAACAACATTCACTGATCAAAGAATGCCTTGGCTTATTGGTCAAGGCATTCTTAATTCGAAAATTATTAGTAGGATCCTTTGGCTTAAAGCTTTTGAACCAAGATATCTGCGATCCGTTTGGAGGCATAACCATCCCCATAAGGGTTACTGGCGCGACTCATGGCCTCATACTCTTGTTTATCGTCCAACAGTCTGCTCAATTCCAAATAGATACTCTCTTCTTCAGTGCCTACCAATTTAAGTGTTCCAGCATCAATTCCCTCAGGCCGTTCCGTAGTATCACGCATAACTAAGACCGGGATACCAAGGGATGGAGCCTCTTCTTGGATGCCGCCGGAATCTGTCATCACCATATACGACCGTGCCATGATATTATGAAAATCCAAAACATCCAAGGGTGGGATCAGCTTTAGGTTCTTATTATGGCCCAAAATTCGTTCAGCTGCTTCTTGAACAGTTGGATTCATGTGGACTGGATAGACTGCTTTTAAGTCAGGGCGCTCTACCAGGATGCGATTAAGAGCCCTAAACATCTGTTCCATGTGTTCGCCCAAGTTTTCCCGACGATGCGCTGTGATCAAGATCAGTCTGGAATCACCGATCCATTCCAACAGTTCATTGTCATAGTCTTTGGAAACCGTTGTTCGCAAAGCATCGATGGCTGTATTGCCCGTGATGAAAATGGAATCCGGCGATCTTCCTTCATTCAGTAAATTCGTCTGGGCAATCTGGGTGGGTGCAAAATTATAATCCGCTACGATGCTCACGGCCCGCCGATTGAATTCTTCAGGATAAGGAGACTGAATATCAAAGGTTCGCAGGCCGGCTTCCACGTGGCCAATGGGAATGTGTTCATAAAAACATGCCAAGGAAGCCGCAAAAGTTGTTGTGGTATCGCCGTGAACCAATACTACATCCGGTTGTTCAAGTTCCAGAACGTCTTTAAATTTAGTTAATATGTTGATGGTGACATCAAATAGGGTTTGATTGGGCATCATGATTGACAGGTCATGATCCGGTACAATACCAAATACTTCCAACACTTGATCCAGCATCTCCCGGTGCTGGCCGGAAACACAGACAACGGTTTGTAACTGGGGTCTGGACTTTAACTCAAGCACCAAAGGACACATTTTTATTGCTTCGGGTCTGGTTCCGAAAATAACTAATACTTTTTTCAAAGATTATTCTCCTACTACTGTCTTTTCAAAGCCAGTAAGCTTTTTAATTAACATTTTGCTAAAACCGCTGGATCCAGCCGTTTATTGCTGTTGGATCCACCGGTTTATTTCTTACGGATCCTTTGTTTGATCATGGTCAATAGTTCCTCTACTTCAGGGATCTTCATAAAGATGATGACCGTTCCATAGACCACAATGGCCACTCCAATGGCAAGTATCACACCTAGTTTTGGGCCAATTAGGCTTTCCAATAACTGAAAGCTCAGCCAGGATACAAGTCCCATGACTAAAGATGCAATGCCGATTCGAATTAACTTATATACCAATTCTCGATAGTGAAGTTTTAAACTGCCTCTGCGCCGCAGTGCCATCATCAAGAGGATCGAACCCAGTAAGGCCGAAATCGACGTTGCCAAGGCCAGCCCGTTGATCCCCATCATCAAGGAGAGAAGGATGTTTAGAATGATATTTGCCACCACTGCTAACGCTGCATTGAATGTGGGGGTTTTTGTGTCATTCATGGAGTAGAATACTCTGGCGAGGATCTCCCGAAACGCAAATCCGATGAGCCCTGGTGCGTAAAAGAACATGGCACCGGCAGTTAAGGCAACTGCCTGGTCATCAAAGGCTCCCCCTTTAAACAACAGGGTGATGATCTGGGTTGAGAATACCATTAAACCAACAATGCACGGTATGACGATTAGGGACATGGTGACCATGGCATTGGTGGTGAGTTGCTCCACGGCTTTGTGATCTTTTTGAATAAACAGTTTGCTGATTCGCGGAAACACCACCGTCATTACGGAATAGATGAAAATCCCCTGGACAAAACCATTCATTTTAGTGGCGTAATCCAATGCAGCCACACCGCCGTCTAGGACTCTAGAGGCCATGGTCCGGTCGATGATGATGTTGATTTGATTGACCGCAACGCCCAATAGGACAGGAGCTGCCAACATCAAGAGATGTCTTAGATCCTCATCTTTGGTATCTATGACCGGCTGCCAGTGATACCCCTGTTTTCGAACGAAGGGGATCATCCAAAGCACCTGAACAAGTACCGATACCACGATTCCAATGGGTAAAAAACTTTCATTTAGGTATTTACCAGCCGGAAAGGACAGGAAAAAGATTAGGTTCATGGGGATTCCGACCATGGCCGGGACCCAGAAATTTTCATTGATCTGCAGATAAGGCTGAATGATATAGCTCATGAAGGAAAAGATGACACCCCAGACTGCGATCCGGGTAAAATTCATGGTCAATTGCAGTTTTTCACCGGTAAACCCAGAGGCGAACAGCTTAACGAACACACCGGGAAATAGCGCCACAATAAAACAGAATACGACGCCGATGATGACTGAGATGTTGATGGTATTGGACATGAACCGGGAGGCAGCTTTGGGCCCTTTCGTTGCATAGGTTTTATTGTAAGTGGGGATAAAGCCGGTTGCTAGTCCGGTTCCGATGATCATTAGGATCATCACCGGAATCGTTTGGGCTATTTTATAGGCTTCGGCGGTATCGCCGATCCCATAAAATCGACCCAGCAAAATTTCTCGAATAAATCCAAAAATCTTAGTAAACGCCGATAACAACATCAAGGATGCCACGGCCGTCTTTGCTGAGCTGCCCGCATTGGAGGTGCCGATCTCGTCCAGGGAATCCGGTCCCAAACCCGGCGGCGTTACGCCGCTTGAGTTGTTCAAGCTTTCCGTTTCCGCAAGGACAGGTTGGGGGCCCCGCCGGTAGGAGTTAATGTCTTTTTGCAGTTCTTTCCCAGTGGACTGTGATATGAAGGACATGGTTTTATTGCTCTCGTCTCGATTTCCCAGACCTTTTCTATTCCTTGCCATGGGGACCTCCGATCCAAACCAGGGATCCTTCATCCATTGTTAGAACTAATATAAGATCCCGTTTCTCCTGGAAAGTTTGTAAGTCGTTTATATTCATATATTTTCCTTTTTATAAAGATGTTAGTCGGATAGATCCTGACTTACATAGTTGTAAGTTTGGACGATTTTCTTCATTTGGATTTTGATTTCCTCATCGGTGGTATTGTCTTCAAACACTGTTTTGATCAATTCATTCAAACTGACCATTAACGTCTCCCAGTTGAAGTCCGTGGGCTTGCCAATAAAGATCAATGAATTGGGCGTTGTGGTCAACCCTTCTTCGCTCATTAAGAGTTCTTCATACAATTTCTCACCAGGGCGCAGGCCGGTGACTTTGATTTTGATGTCGACATCCGGCTCATAGCCCGATAATCGGATCAAGTTTTTAGCTAGATCGTAGATCTTGACTGGTTCGCCCATATCCAAGACAAAAATTTCTCCGCCTGAGGCAAAGGAACCGGCCGTCAACACCAGTTTGACCGCTTCGGGGATGGTCATAAAGTACCGGGTGATCTCGCGGTGGGTCACCGTTACCGGTCCGCCTTCTTTAATTTGCCGTTTAAACAAAGGAATGACTGAACCATTGGATCCCAACACATTACCAAACCGGACCGCCACATAGCAAGTATGTTTGGAAATCTGATTATAGGTCTGTATGATCATTTCACATACCCGCTTGGTTGCCCCCATGATGTTGGTGGGATTCACGGCTTTGTCTGTTGAGATCAATAGAAAGCGTTCGGTTTCGTACTCATCAGCAGCCTGAACAAAGTTCAAGGTTCCAAACACATTGTTTTTGATGGCTTCCTTTGGCGAGGTTTCCATGAGTGGAACGTGTTTATGGGCGGCGGCATGAAATACTAAATTGGGTTTATAAAGCTGGAAGACTTCAAAGACTTTTTTGCGATCGCGAACGGATCCGATCAACGTCACTAAATCCAATTGAGGAA
This sequence comes from Clostridiaceae bacterium, assembly GCA_049294805.1. Classification (GTDB taxonomy): domain Bacteria; phylum Bacillota; class Clostridia; order Clostridiales; family Clostridiaceae; genus JG1575. The sequence continues at coordinate 7,847 of JBAQDU010000104.1, read as the reverse complement.
AGTTATGTACTAATTCAAGTTGGATATCATAGGCATTGTTTTCATAAATATCAAAGATAATGAGTTGTTTGGGTCGAAAGCCCGCAATCTGGCGGCAAAGTTCTGATCCAATGGAGCCGCCGCCGCCGGAAATCAAGACCACTTTGCCCTCGATATATTGGTTCATTAAGGTCAAGTCCAATTCAATTTCTTTTCGACCCAGTAGGTCCGTGATCTCCACGTCTCGAATGGTTGAAATATCGATGCCCTTATTGATGATCTCCGAAATATTGGGAAGAGTTCTCATTTTTACTTTGGTTTTATTTAGGATGTTCAAAATTCGTTTTTTCTGCTCACCCGATAAGGATGGAATCGCAAATATCACTTCGTCGATGTCAAGTTCTTCGACTAACTTTGGAATATCCTCAGTGGTGCCCAGTACCGTTACCCCTGAAATGTTCTGATAAAGTTTGGATCGATTATCATCGATCAGCCCTTTGATCACATAATTTAAGTTTGAATTATGGATCACTTCATTGATCAATAATTTCCCAGCCATGCCGGCCCCAATGATCAATGTGTTGGTTTTGTTCTCCGGTTTATCATTGAACGCAGTTTTGGACTTGTTCATGACCACTCGATAGGCCACTCGGATCCCTTCGGTTCCAAGAAACACAAAGACCGCTGCGATAATGATCGTGGATGTCCGAATGGAATAACGGACCGCTTGATCCAGAATGATCACACCGAAAAAAGCGCCAACGTTGGCATACATGACATTTAGGTATTCGATCATGCTCGCATAGGCCCACATGTTTTTATACATGCCCAAGCCAACAAAAGCAATTAGGTAAATCAAGATGAAAAATGGAATATAGATCTTAAAGTCACTTAAGTCTTTTACTGTAACTAAAAATTCTTCTTGCAGTACAATGGCCAAAAAAAATCCAGCGGCGATGACGATAATGTCCGCGATCATTAATATAAATTTACGGTAGTTAGTGGTTGTAATCATTGGTTTAATCCTCTCCGATCAAAAAAATAAAATAGGATGACTATTAAAGAAAATGATCGGCTCATTTTCGAAGTTGAACCATATACTCTGTAACATTGGTTCGAAAGAACAGTCCAGTTTTATGAAGTTTATAATTGCTACGCCTACAGTATAGCTTAAAAAAAAAGAGTTGAAACAGTTGTTAAATATGGATTTAACGAGTTCGCCGAGTATTGAAGCCGAGAACCTTTAAAAACACCACTCCACCGTCAGATAATAAAAATCCAGTTGGATCATAGCTGGGTTTGCGTCAGAAGTTCACCTGCTTTTTAACGAATATGATTATTATAACATAATGGACCACCCGGGGATATGCTTAAACCGAGAGATTTCGCTAGATTCCCAAGAGATCTTGAACAATTTTGACCTCGTGATGCGCCCCTTTTTTTCAAGGCTTTTTTCAGATTAAACCTTTTAATCTGATTCTTTCCAAGCGGTTTTTTAAGGGTTATTTAAAATAAACCTCACCCCTTCTCATCGGTTAGTGAGAAGGGGTGAGGTCTTACACTTAAATTGCGCTGTTGCAATGGGTCAGTTTTTGAATCGGTCTACACTTATTGATCATCAATCCTTCATCCACCTTTGAGTTAACCCTTGATGGATAAATTATTCATCACACCATCAGCTTTGATCAATTTATGTTCAAATAGGCCATTATGCTGTCTGCGATTTTTTGGGCGATCAGATTGCGATACCAACTGCTCTGGATCCTGGTCCGATCCTCTGCATTGCTTAAATACCCAAGATTTAGTTGGAGTGAAGGCATCGTAGTGTCTCTTAACACTTTTATATTATAGCCTAATGCCGCTTGTTCTGTGCTGATCCCACGATTTGAGGTATAGTAAGACGCAAATGCCGGCCCGATGAAATCAGCTGCTTCTTTGCCTTCGTCCAAAAACAGATTGGCCAGTGGATCGGATTTTGCTCCGGAATAGTAGGTTCTGACCCCTTTGGTGGATGAATACGAACTCTTTGTATAGTGGAGGGTTAAAAATAGATCCGCACTGCTATCTTTTGCTTTCTTGATCCGATTATCCACCGAGACGGATTCGTTCTTATAACGAGAATTGATCACATTGATTCCTCTGCCTTGAAGTTTTGACCGGACGAGACTAGCCATGGAAAGGGTCAGATCGGATTCCCGATAGGTCACACCGTTTTTATAAACGACATACCCTGGATCTGAACCGCCATGACCGGGATCTAAAAATACCGTGGGATAATTTTTGATCCGGAAGTCCATTTCCCCTCGCGCATCCCAGAAACCTGTGGAATTGGGATGTTTCATTTCAACTACCAGAGTCTTGTAGCCATAGACTGCTCTCCAGTTGGCTTGAGTTGACGTGCTCCAGTCCTTGACCAGTGTCCGGCTTCCGGTCGCTTGATCGATTACGTAAAACCGATACAACAGATTGGGGTTTGAAGTCCCGGCTGCACTAAAGATCAAATTTCGACCATTGGATTTAAGACCGGCAATGTGGAGGTTGGATAATTTTAGTGCATAAGGGTTGGTTGGCACATAGCCCACCGGGCTGTAGATGGACAATTCATGCACATTGATTGTTAGACTTTTTGAATCTAAGACCGTGCCGTCTCCGGCTTGATTGCGGGCTTTCACTTTAAGGTTTACCCCTCCGGTTTGATCCGGCGTATAGGCGAACACTGGATTGGTCGTCCAGTTCCCCAGGATCGTCTCCCCTGAGTTTCCGGTCTTTACCAATTGGTATTGCACCGAGATGCCCGGATTTACCGTAGGTGTCACCTTAATTTGGCACGCCTTTCCTTTATATACAGTGGGATCTTGAACTTGAAGCGACGAAATGAGCTTCATCGGCGCATTGGATGGGTACACGTTAAATCTGACGATCATACTTTGATTGACGGCTCCCCCCACTAGTTTGTTTCTGGAGGCAACGCGGATCAAATAGTCCCCTGATGTGGCTGGTGTAAATTTATAGACTTGCCTGTTAGACCAGGTTTGTAATATACTCTTTGATCCTCCCTGTTCAACTTCGATCTGGTATTCATTTACTCTGGCCGTTGTAGGCGACGAAGCTGTAACGTTGATAGTGATTTCTTTGCCAACGCTGTAAGGAGGAGAACTAAGAGTGAGACTCCCAATGGTGGGTATAATCCCCTTATCCGGGTCAATCGGAGTTGTTGTAGCGGGAGGCTGGGAACTTGGAGTCGTCGTTGATGGAATCGTCGTTGATGGAGTCGTCGTAGTTGGTGGCGTTGTTGAAACCGGCGGTGTTGTTGAAACCGGTGGGGTCGGGATTTCAACCATTCCAATCTTTATTTCTTTGACCTGGCTCGCTTGGGCCGTCACTTTTCCCACGGATCGAATTTCTGCAGTAAATTTATAGTTTCCCATGTCCTCTGGAGTAAAGAATCTAGCTTTGTCCTCCGACCAAGGTGTGGTTTCTGTAGTTTTGGTGGTTTGATTTTCGATGATAAAGCGATGCTGTGTATCAGAATTTGTAGCCACTGCAAGTCTGATGGTCTTCTCAAGTCCAAAATCGCCGCCAAAGTTGACATTTAACGATTTCTTGGGATCAATGATGATGGGATCTACTCCAAAATCAGTAATGGCCGGTGCATCCAGAGTTGCTATAAATGGCGTTGTGGGAGCTAACTTCATACGCTCCATGACATTAAGAATTGTATACCCATACTGTTTGGTCATCGCCCAACCGGTACCTAAGACATTTTCAAAGTAACCCAAATATTCAATTGACGGTGCAGAAGCACGCTCAACAAAAAACCGTGGATCGATCGTGGGGTTACATAATTTGTCTTTTGACGCATAGCCTTTTAAGTGTTGAACATTCACTCGGATCCCGTCGCGCATATTTTGAAACAGGTTGCCCCGAACTCCGTCACCGGTTGCTCCGATTCCACCAAAGTTATTTTGATTTTCAGCTACTGTATATTGGTAACTAAGCCAACCCGTTTCCAGCATGATCTGCGCATAGACAACGTCAGGTCTTACATTCTCGGCCGCAGCTTCCTCAAATAAAATATCCACAAAGCGTCCGATAAAGGCATTGTCCTTGGGTATTAGCTTATGCTCTTTTGCCGTTGCCGTATTATTTGTTTTTAGCAGATTTTTAAATTGATTGGGATTGGAAATGTAGGGTTCAACATTCGTGACCCCTTTCATTATGTTCGTAGTTGCGTCGTTGACTTTGACCTGGCGTTCATCGGCGATTACTTCATCCGTTTCCGTCACCACCTGAACGCGAATGGTATTATCCCCATTGCCGAGGCCTTGGATCAATATATTGTAGGGATCCTTTGAAGGGGGGGCAACCGCTACAGGAACTGTCACCAGTGTCCTAGCTTGATCCAAATAAGAAATTTCAATACTTTTCGGTACGATCACATCACTGATGGAAAATCGGACCACGTATTGACCGGTTATAGTATTGGAATTCTCTGGTGTAGTAATTATTACTCCATCGGCAGCCGATGCAATCACTGGTGGTATTAATAATAATTGAGCAAGCACGACCAGACATAAACCAAGACTAAAAATTCTTTTGCGCATAGTTCCTCCAAAATTTGCAGACTGCTATAAGTTAATATTATTTTTACAGCCTTTACCTATAATTTATCTATATCTTATCTTATTTACATAATAAACTGCAATGTAATATCACCAAAAAACTCCCCAAAAGATGTGAAAACTTCATTTTTGACACTATTTCTTAACTTTTAGATGTGGGATACTCCTATAATGAAGGTTATTAACTAAAAGGAAGTCAAACATATGTTGAAAAAAGTTTTAATTTCATTGGCAATTATTTTATTTCTTCTTGTCGGAACAATCGGGGGCGGTGTTTGGTATTATCTAAATCAGATTCCTCGTGAAAAAGTTGACCACATTATTGCAAATGAAGATCCTACCATTTTAGGTGATAACGATATTTCAACTTCAACAAACAGTCTTGGTACTGATCAGGGGGTCCTAGATGACCTGGCTCAGTATTCGGACATCACTAATATTTTGGTACTGGGTGTGGATTCACCAGACGGAATCGGTCGATCTGATGCCATGATGATCTTAACCGTCGATCGAACTACCAGTAAAATAAAATTAACTTCACTGATTAGAGACTCCTATGTCTATATTGCCGGTCATGGAATGGATAAACTCAACCATGCTTATGCCTTTGGCGGTGCTTCATTGGCTCTACGTGCGGTCAATACAAATTTTGATATGAATATTACCGATTTTGTCCGGGTCAACTTCAGTTCATTACCACACATCATCGACAAAATTGGTGGACTGGATATTGACTTAACTGCAGCCGAAGCAAAAACGGTTGGTGTGCCGTCCAAAGGACTCAACCATCTCAACGGAGCCCAAGTTTTGACGTATTCGAGAGACCGTAGTACCGCTGGCGGTGATTTCATGAGAACTACAAGGCAACGTGAAGTCATGATGTTAATGATTAAAAAACTGATGAAATTAACTCCGGTTGAAATGATACAGACCGTTGACCAACTCCTTCCCATGGTAAAAACTTCCTTGACTTCCGGAGATATTCTGGGATTGGGAACTGCCGCTGCAATTGGTAAATACGATATTGTTCAAAATTCTTTCCCGGAAGATGAAACATCAAAAGGTGTTCTAATCGATCAGATCTACTATCTAAAGTGGGATAAACAAAATACCATCAATAAACTTCATAAGTTTATCTTCAACAAATAAAAATTAGCACTTGAACATTCTTCACCCAATCATAAAATCAAATACGCATCAAAACCCAGGCCGATCTTACGATCTTAGTCTGGGTTTTTTTCTGTGTCTTTGTTGAATTTCTTACAGATGAGTTTAACTCCACCAGAATTATTGTCCATTCATAACCGTCGTTCTAGTCCGATCCATCCCCTTCGATGTGAGATTAATAACAATTAATTATCGCCTAGCTTATCTCTTGTACCTTAAATGCTGTACAACCTCCTTTGTAACAGTCTATAATAGGTTGTGTTACAAAGGAGGTTGTTTTATGTATGAAATCTTAACTCCCGGCCAAAAGCTAAAGATGCTCCGGAAAGAACTGCATCTAACTCAGACTCAACTATCTTCTCCTTCAATCAGTCGTGAGTTTATAAGTATGGTAGAACATGATTTAAGGCGACTGAGCCATGAAAATGCGCTAAGTCTTATGGAACAAATAAAACAAATTGCCGAAATACAAAAGATACCATTTAACTATCCACCTGATTATTTGAACATCACCTCTGATCAGGAATTCCTTCGTTTTGTAAAAGCCTTGGATATGAGTAGCAGTACCGTCAAGTCACTGGAAGAACTTTATGACCATTCAATAGAAACTAATCAATTAGAAAGCCAAGGCATACTTCTAAAAGGATTGGCTAAAAAATATATTTATTCAAATTTCAATAAATCCTTTCTGTATTATACCAATGCCAAAGAAATATTCATTGCTTTAGAGGATGCTCCGGAAGTTCGAAATATCAATAACAACCTGGGAGGACTCTGCCAGATTCATAATAAATTGAATGAGGCTGCTGTATATTTAGAAATGGCGCTTCATTCAAATAATAATTCATTGCAGGAACGTGACCGTTATTCCATTACTTTAAACTTAGCCCTGGTTTATAGTAAATTGGAAATGCACAATAAATGTTTGGAGTTATTAGACAAGCCATTGGAAGATGATTATTTAAAATCTCTAACCAATGATAAAGTCAACATTTTGATCCTGCGAGCTGTTTCATTGGCCGAAACCGACAATCTATCGAATGCCCTGTCTCTAATCGAACAGCTTGAAAAATATGATGAAGCCGAAAATGAGTATCTTAAATCCAATAAAATATTCATCTTGAGAAAAATTAATCTTGAATCAGCGATTGCCGAACAACATAAACTGCTAGATGCGACCACTGATCCTGACCTTAAAGTTCAGAATCTGTCGCTGTTAGGTGAATTGTACTTTGATAATAACATGCTAAGTACTAGCCTTTATTATTATCAACTGGCAGTTAATGAGTTTACTGAGGAGACCTATCCTGAACTTCAAATGAATATCTTCGATCGAATCATCAGAAGCCATTTGGCTTTGGGCAGTCTCACAAGAGATATTCTCAATGAAGTCATTCATTTTTGTCAGAGGCATCAATTTAACGATTCCCTCATGAAATATGGACTAATGTATTTAAATTTGAGTGAGAGTCTATCAGAAGATGATTCAAGAATCTTGACTATTCTAAACACCTTATTACCATTATAAATTCATCAACGAGGCTGTTATTTTCCTGATATAACCTACTTGTTCACTTAAACTATTTGAACCCTTAACGAAAAAGGACATCCCTTTGAAATGATACATTTTATACAGATAAAAAATATTTTTTAGATAGAATTTCCAATTTTCCATTTTTTCAAACCCGTGGTATATTCTAATTGACCCGGGAATAATATCTAGGAGAATAAAATGAATAAACTTTTAAAAATTTTTGCATCAGTGTCCTTACTAATCGCCTTATGCGGTGTATTTACTACGGAATTCAAACCTATTTCAACCCCAGATTCCACTAAACAGATTGTTAGAAACTGGGATCCCGGCGAGACCCCTCCCATCGTTATTATGTGAGCTATTGATTCACATAAACTTTTAGGGACCTATTTAAAATTTAAGATTTTAGATTACCAATCAATTCCATAATTCATGTGAAAACCCCACAGGACTCTTTAATGAACCTGTGGGGAGTTTTTATTTGGGTCACCAATGATCACCGTGATTTCCCAGTCTTTTTTTTATTCACTTCATCTTCTTTGTCT
>JBAQDU010000103.1:0-2864 GCA_049294805.1 Clostridiaceae bacterium | reverse complement strand
GCCCGAGCAGGTGGACTTATTGAAGGCCTGCGGCTGTGACCAGATCCAGGGGTATCTCATTAGTAGGCCAATGGATCAGGACGCTGCACTGGAGTATAGCCTATCTTATCAGCCGGGCAGATCCGATGGAGCAAAAACGGGTTACAACTCTAGGACTTAACAATACAAAACACCTTGATCAATCCGGAATCTCACGTTCTGGACCCTTACGCTCACAATTTAAGGGTCAATTGATTCTAAGGAAAGTTTGATAACTAAAAACTGGAAGTACGGTTAAAACCATCGAAATGAACAGCGATAAGATTTTTTGGCAATCCAACAGAAACATGGGTGAACTTGGGATAGGTCTGTGGTGGACCCATCGCAAGCCCATGAGGATTCAATTGGTCGGGTGGATCTATGTCTTGGCATTTCACGCATCGACAGACCACTTCAAGGCTTCCCTAAATATAGAAATAATTCAAAAATGGTTATCTATCAATATACAACGAGGTAAAATTTAATGATAAGTAGAAAAAACTGGGCTTTAGTACTGGTCATACCGGTCGGATTGATGATATTGATCTTTACTTGGGTGCAACTTGGCAACGGCGGCGAATTAAAATGGAATAGTCTGATGGGCTTGCCCTTGTCCATCGGGGTTTTGGGCGGAGCCGCCTGGATCCTTTTTAGCTATACAAGGACTCAAAACGAGCTGGAGAGCGTTCTTGATTCAACATCCGAGGCGATTTTCAAAGTGGACCGGCAAGGGATCTGCACCTTTGTTAACCAGCGTGGCATAGAACTACTTGGCTTCCAGCTCAAGGATGAACTGATTGGAAAGCCCATCCATGAATTGATTCGGCAAAGCGTTGACGGACCAACTTATTCGGCGCAAGACTGCCCAATCGTAGAAATGATCAGCACCGGGCAGCCCTCTCTTATGCAAGAGAGTGTTTTAGTCAAAAAGGACGGACAGCCGCTTTTGGTGGAGCTACAGGCCCGCCCCCATTTTAAAAACAGCCAAGTAACAGGCGCAGTAGTTACATTTACAGATTATGCTCAACAGAAAAAAGAGAAGGAACGGCTCAACTATCTCGCATTTCATGACCGGATCACCGGAACTTATAATCAAGCTTATTTCTATGAAGAATTGGAACGTGTCAATATTCCTGAAAATTACCCCATCAGCCTGATCATGGGCGACGTTAACGAATTGAAGCTGGTCAACGACATCTTCGGACACAAAGCGGGTGACCTTTTGCTGTCCCGCATCGGATCGGCAATTCAGGCGGCCTGTCAGCCGGATGGTACCGTAGCCCGAATGGGCGGAGACGAATTCATGGTTATCCTGCCTCGCACGGATGTGGTGAAGTGTGCTCAGGTTTTACAAGCCATTTGGGAATCAGTGGGGGAAGTGGATGTCAACGGCGTGCGTGGCAGCATCTCCTTGGGACTGGCTGTTAAAATCGCCTGGCAGGATGAATTTGACGAAACATTGAAGAATGCCGAAGAAGAAATGTATAAGAATAAAATTTTGACTCAATCCAACATCGATGCAGCTCAATTGAAAATGATCATGGAACGGCTGTTTGAAAAAAATCCCAATGAAAAGATTCATTCCATAGAAGTGAGCCAGTTGTCACAGTCGCTGGCGCAGGCCCTTGAGCTATCCCCCAATGAAATCCGAAAAGCTAGAGAAGCCGGATATTACCATGATATTGGGAAAATTGCGCTGTCGGACGACATCGTGCAACTCAAAGCGACACTTTCATTGAAACAACTCAATGAGAGAAAAAAGCATTCTGTGGTGGGTTATCGGATCCTTAACCTGTTCAATGAAACGCTGAGTTTAGCCCAAGGAGTTTTGGAACATCATGAACACTGGGATGGAACCGGATATCCCAAAGGGTTGGCCGGAGAGGAAATTTCTCTTAATAGCCGAATCATCGCAGTAGCAGAAGGGTACTCCTTCTTGACCAGTAGTATGAATCCTGATCGGATCAACCCTATAGAAGCCCTGGCCCAAATTAGGGCGGCTGGGGGCCAAAAATATGATCCCCGAGTTGTTACAGCTTTGGAATCCCTATTGGAAGTTCAGCTCCACTCCACTATCGATAACCAGTACCTGGGATACCTACAGCAAGAAACGTTACAGTCTGCACAGCCGCAGTTCTGGAATTAAGCCAATCTGCAACATCTACAAAGGTAGACCTGGGGTAAAGTAAAAATAGCAGGACAATCCCAAAAGAGCTAAAACGGCACAGTACAACCGTTGCAGCTCTTTTCTCGGTTTTTTAGTCCTAACGTCAGTAAGTGTAGGAGACAGCCTTTCAATCCGCTCGAACCATGTAGCAGCGATGAGATCGATGGTTATAATAGTAAAGTAAGAGGGTTCAATCATCCTAAAACAAGCGAGTTGTGGAATTTCTACTCAAATTTAAGAGCGGAAAAAAACAAGGTAACAGTTTTTTACTACTAAACTAAGTAGGTATAACTAAACTAATTAGGATAACTAAACTAAGTAGGCATGACTAAACTTAGATCCTCCGATTTCGAAAATTTAACGATAGTTAGGCACTTGGCACCCTGACCGTATGGCAACCTGTAAGGATTGGGCGATTCACTGATCATCAATTATCAATTGGACTTGAGGCATCGCTTGAGGCAATCGCCGGTTGATTTTGCAAAAATCAACAGCGCGGTTTATAGTATAGACGATACAATTCGATCATTTTTTTCATCATTCGTTTCATCTCTCGTTTTTGAAAGAGATCAATTGAAATTCAGTTTTTAAAAAAGGGGGGTTCCCATGGATCCGCAAAGCAACACACAACCAATAAATGGTCCGGAAGATGAAGCGAGAGCTCAGTTTAAGAACCCTG
>JBAQDU010000102.1:0-63795 GCA_049294805.1 Clostridiaceae bacterium | reverse complement strand
CAAATCTGGACCATTCTCAGCCCGCTTAATATAATGGTTTTAAAGACATTTTGCTGAAGGTGATTTTATGGGCGTAATCAAAACCATTTTTAAAGATCATTGGGATCAATTTGTCGCGGATCATCCTAAGATGATTCGTGACTCGGTCCACAAGGAAGTGAATCGGATGCTTAACTGCGGGTTGATCGAAAATGGATTTACCATCTATCGTTGCGATCAATGCCAAAGTGAAGTCATTGTCCCATTCACCTGTAAGAGTCGTTTTTGTACCAGTTGCGGCAAACTTTATCGAGATAAATGGGCGGAAAAGCTTGAATCTAGGCTCATTAATGCTCCCCATAACCATTTGGTGTTTACTATACCGAAGGAACTAAGAATCTATTTCCGACATGATAGAACCCTGCTTAAACAGTTGTCGGATCAGGCTGCCAAAGTGCTCAAAGAAACGATATATGAGATGAATAAGACTCAACGGTTTGAGACTGGGATTATCAGTGTAATCCACACCTTTGGACGAGATTTGAAGTGGAATCCTCATGTCCACATCATCATGTCGCTACGTTGCCTCGGAAAAACGGAAGATCGGACCTTGAGGTATTTAAGTTATCAAAAATTGAGGAAGTTCTGGCAAAAGGAATTATTAGACCTGATGAAGAAAAGAGTTCCTACAGCCACTATGCGCTCACTGATCAACAAGCTTTACAGACAAAAAGAAAATGGGTTTTATGTTTATGCTCAAGGAGAAATCACGAACCTAGAAATCATATCAAAGTATCTGGCAAGGTATGCTGGGCGACCGGCAATTGCTGAATCAAGGATTATCGGGTATGACGGTGAGAATGTAACAATCAAATATGTACCTCATGGTGAAACCAAAGAGGTCATGGAGACGATGCCTGCCGCTGAGTTTATTCAAAGACTCATCATCCACATTCCAGAGACTCACTTCAAGATGATGCGAAATTATGGGATCTATTCAAGAAACAACGGACGGGCCAAGCGAATTGAAAGAAGACTGATATCCAAAGAGAAATATAAAAGGTTAAGACCTGGCAGTTTCGGCTGATGATGGAATATGACCGCAATCCTTTGAAATGTGAGTGTGGTGCACTCATGAAGAAGGATGGTATAGTTGTACTTGGAAAGCAAATAAACCTAGAAAGGTACAAATGGGAAGGTCGAAATGCCGGTTAGTAAGAAAAGAAACCAGAAGAAAGAAGTTGTCCAAAGAGGAAAAAAAGAAAAGAACTTAGAAGTAATCCGCTACATCTGCACAAACTGTGGACTCGAAGAGGAATTTCCCTTAGAAGTCGTGAAAACATTTGACGAAATGGATCAAAGCAATATCAATGAACCACCACAATTTGATTGCGAAACATGCGGAGGACTGATGCGTCCTGAGCGATATGTGAGCATCTTTGGGAAAGTATTTGAATATAAGAAAGACTCTGATTAACACCAGAGTCTAGTTAAACATGCGTTGTACGAAAAACGGCGTTAGCCGTATTTTTTAGTTCTCGTAATCCCAAAACAGAGTAATGTCCGGGAGAGTATTTCCACTTTCTGTACGTTGGATGTAAAGCGGTTGGTTGTACTGGGCTTTTTCTTTTTACCGTCATCCCATGCTAATCTCACTGTGTCTGGTAAACTAAACTATTAGCTTAATGAAAACTGAGTTATACCAATACTTAACAGGTTTTCAATTATAGTTTTTTCTATTGATTTTCCAAGGCATATTCACAACCCCTTTAAAACAAGTTAGTATAGATGAAGAAGATTTAATTTAGAAGCATCAATTTTAGGGTGCTTCAATTTAACTTAACACTCTAACTCAGAACAGACTAGGAGATCCAAATATTGAAAAAAAGATTGATTGCAGTCACGTTTATACTAGGCTTTTCCCTGTCGGTTCCGGCCATGGCATCGGTTATTCCACAAGATTATAGTTGGAATGATGGGGGAATGACCCAATGGGAAAGTGATCGGTATTTCTTTGAATTGAACTACCCGACTCAAATTGAAATGTATAAACAGAATATAAAAGAGGAAGAATCAAAGCTTACCAAGGCAATGGCAGAAATTACTGAAGCGGATGCTCAACTGGCTCTAGCAGTAACAGCGGAAGAGAAGGAAGAGTGGACTGAGGAAAAAGCCGAAGCAGTCCAGGACGCTGAATTAGCAAAACGGGGAATCCTGTTATTGATGGCTGAAATCGAGAAAACTGATCTGGACAAAGTTCATTTTGACCAAAAAACCGATTTGGAATTTTTACCGGTACCCGCATTTGATTCCGGTCAATACCAGCCACAGGCTGACTTCTTATTAAAAGAAGAATACATCAGGCCCACCGATGGGGTTGAAACGAGTCCCTTTGGTTGGCGGATCCATCCGATCACCGGACTGCGAAGATTGCATCAAGGCTTCGATCTGGCTAATTGGGAAGGTACTCCGATCCTAGCTGCTAAATCAGGAGTTGTTGAATTCGTTGGCTACAATGATGTTTCGGGGAATAATATCTTGATCCGTCACTTTGATGGCCAGGAAACGGCCTATTTCCATATGATCAAAACCATCGCCAAGCAAGGCCAAGTGGTAAACCAAGGAGAGCAAATCGGAAAAATGGGAACCACCGGCGGCTCGACAGGAAATCACCTTCATTTTGAAATTCGAATAAACAAAACGGCCGTGGATCCGGCTCCTTATGTTCATTATAACTATCGAGAAGAACGCAGATAATTTTTATATTGGTAGAAAAGCTAAAGCTACTTTGGCTGCTAAAATCAAAAACAGAGGATGGAGCTTTCGAAAAACAAAAAAAATAAAGCAAACCCCCATTTAATGTAAAAAAAGGAATTTAATATGCAGAAAAATAAATATTATATAATTTTAATTATCCTAGGAATCATATTCGGAGAACTCGTAGGGAAACAGTATTTTAAAAATCATAACATAGCTAGAGTTATTGTAATGATAATTGGTATTGTAGTTATTTTATGTGGATTATACTTTCTATTTAGACCATTTTAAATAAAAAGCACTTTTTTTGTGAGGTGAACCGCAAATATTAGTTCTGTTGTCTAACATTTGCGGTTCACTGCAATGATGCCTCTTTATTATTTCCAATTTTCTTTTCTGAAATTTCAAAAAAAAGATGACAATATGCAGAAATAAAATATTACGAGTTTTTATAGAATTGCCGTAAAAGTTATTATTTGGCGACAATTCTATTTGTTTCTACACCGCATGAACTCCTTAACTTCTATCTTTATTACTCAAAACTTTAAACAGAAAAAGCCATTCCCGACTTTTACTATTCCATTTATGCTTTAGTCATAGTATTCAAATTTACAACAAACAAAATGAAGGGTTGGGCTATATCATTTTACCACTTTTACTTTTGCTAGTTTTAAATATGGCTTATTTCAAAGATTCAAATAATCCTAAATAGAACAAATTAACAGGATTTACAAGCAATCTGTCATACATAGCACACTGTGTGTCCTCTTAAAGGAGCAATAGAGTAGAACACTAATTTGGATGGACGACCCACACGGGCAATGTCATTAAGTTAATAAATCCCAAATAGACGACCGGATTCTGGATTTGCACAAAATACAGAGTCCGGCGTTTATTTTACCGGGAAAACGTAGTTCTTAGTATTTTTTTGCATGGCAAACAGGCTGGTTCACCCGCCGGATTTTGACTTTATTAGGATTTACGCTATTCTATAATTGAAGCTGACAAAAGTCCTGAACTTGACCTTGCGAGGGGAAGTTCTCCCTCTCCGAATGGGGAGAATATACTTTTGAATCAGCTTGCAGATGTCTAAGAAAGCATTGTTCTCCTTGAAATAATGTTTGCAAATACTAATGGCTTTTGAAAAGTTGACTTGATAGTCATATTTTCGGTTCTCTTTCTGGATCACTACTTGCGAGGTAATGATTGAACAGAAGTTGTACATCGTCATTTTTGCAAAGATTTCTTGTGCAATGCTTTCTTTCTTTTTGGAATGAAGATGTGTTAATGCCAAAGTATGCTTCAGTTCCCAGAATGAAGTTTCGATTCCCCAACGCAGATAATATAAAGATTTGATGACTTCTGTGGGGAAGATATCGTCCTCTAGGTTTGTGATAAAGCATTGATATGAGCCATCTTCCAGTTGTACTTTGATTACCCGTAATGAGATAGGATAGTAAGGTGTGTTCTCATCAAGAAAATCAAATGTCACGCTTGTAGGTAAAAACTTATATCGATCTGGATTTTGTTTAATCTGCTTGGTTTGTTTCCGAGTCAGTTCACGATGGACTATCTGATCAAACTCTCCGCTTGCGGGGGCATTGAAGGTTCCCAGCATGCTACTTGCAGAAATATCTTTCACGCGGATTAAAAATTTCAATCCCTTCGCCATCATGTGGGCAAAGACGTTGTAGCCTTCATAGCCACGATCGGCAATCAGCAAAACCTTTGAGTCCAAGTCTGATTTCTGCATCATCTCTATAAGAGCTTGTCGTTCATGTGTTTTTCTGCCCGGCTGAATTTCTGCATCCAGATACACTCGGTTAAGAAGATCATAGAGCGCATTGACATGCAGGAGATTAAATCCCTTCGTTCCAGGGATTGACTGAAAATAAGTTTCTGTATCTCCAGGATTGTGTGGAATATGCAGATCAGAACCGTCGACAGCTACGAGTCGATATCCATTGAGAGTTTTGTAATGGGTAAAACTATGGGTGAACTGATAGAAGATTGACTTGAATATCGTATCGGACAATTTATCCCGCTGCTGAGTAAACGCGGAAGCAGTGACGGTATCAGGCTGATAATCAAAGTATTCCACCATTTCTTTATCGATGCTGCCCGATCCAAGGAGCATCGTAGCTTTTAGCATATTGTCTAGAGACAGCTTACGGCGGCGTGTAAAATCTCGTTCTGGATTAGAGAGAAACTCGTGTTTCCGTGCGACATGGTCATCAACAACAGTAAATAGCTTCTTTCGAACGATAGCGGGAAAAATGTGTTTTGGCATAATGAGGCTCCTTAGAATTTCTATATTCAAAGGGCTTCGCCGCATTTTTGCTGATGATTGTCAAGCTTTTTCTTTAAATTTCCATTAAAAGACGAATTTCCATTAAAATTTCCATTAAAAAATCAGTGTATGATTTCCATACACTGACTTTCTTAACTTAATGACATTGGCTAAACGCCGATCCTTTTTTTTACATTGATAAGGGGTTGAAATTGAAATTGAAGTTTGAATTTGAAGTTGGGTATGTCATGTTTGTTTTATTGAAGGGAAATATTTTTAGAGGTAGAAATTAGTCAACAGGAACCCTAAACTGACAATGAATAGGATCAAGATGTAGAAGAAAATATTAGGGACTAGTTTCTTCGCTTTTAAAAGCGGAGCTCTTTTTTTAAAGTAAACATTGAGATCTTTAATAAACTCTTCATCGTAGTGAATGTGGTTGTCGATCTCGATCCAGCGCTCGGCATCACGAACCGTCAGGGCACTGCGATAATTGCTAATCTCAACGGTTGCGATCCGCTCATTGGCTCGGTAAATACGGAAGTTGCGATTGGATTCGCCCAGGAAATAGTCCAATTCTGCTAAAATGTTGTCCATGTCCCCGCCAATGAGGACGATTTTGTCGAAAGAGAGCATATAGATATAGATTCCGACAAAAATCAACAGCAGGACGATCCCAAGAACGGTCATCCCGTCGCCGGATATGGCCAGGGTGAATAAGACAAAGGATAACAGGAAGGGGACAATGTACAAATTGACATGAGTTTGGTTGGTTAAGTAGATCGGTTTATTATATCTTTGAAAAATGAAATCCACTGTTAAGATTATTAATAGGACTGTAAAACTTATAATCATCAAGCTAATTGTCAGCATGGTTGTCTCCGTTTATTGAAGTTAATTTAGCCATATTATAGCATAGGAAGACTTAATTGATGGAATAGGGATGGCTGATCATCACCAAATTTCATGAATCCTCCGACTTAGTTCGCTGGAGGCTGTTCCATTGGGTAAGATGAGTAGAAAAAATCAAAAGGTATGGTATGATTTAGAGAATACATAGTAAGACACCCAGTAAGACACCCAGTAAGACATCGAGTAAGACACCGAGTTAGATCCCCAGTAGACACAACTAACAGATTTTATCATCAGGAGATGGCAATATGGCACAAAGAGAAATGACAATGAAGGATTACCTGGAAATATTGATCGTGGTGGTCGTTTGGGGATTCAATTTTATCGCAATTAAAATCGGATTGTCTGGCTTTCCCCCGTTGTTTATGGTGGTGATCCGCTTCTTATTGGTCTTTTTTCCGGCTGCCTTTTTTATCAAGCGACCGAATATTCCGGCCCGTTATCTCATCATCTATGGATTATTCATGGGGATCGGACAGTTCAGTCTATTGTTCTATTCCATCAACATCGGATTGCCGGCGGGGATCGCATCGGTTTTGCTGCAATCCCAGGCAGTGTTTACGTTGCTTTTTTCGGCCATTTTGATAAAAGAAAAAATTGCCGGGGTCCAGATCCTGGGGATCATGATTTCGGTATTTGGAGTGCTTTATCTAGGCGGGGTCTTCAATGCTGCCACGCGGCTTCCCGCCATTCCCTTTATCCTAGCGCTTTTAGCGGCGGTTTGTTTTGGCGCCTCCAATGTGGCCTATCGGGCAATTCATGATTACTCCCAAAAGCACAATCAAACGACAGATGTTACGGGCATCCTGGTCTGGACGGCGCTGTACATACCGGTCCCCATGCTTCTGATCTCAATGCTGGTGGAGACGCCGGCTGTAATTTGGTCCGCCTTGACAAAATTACAGGCTCCCGCGGTGATTTCCATTGCCTATACGGTCCTGTTGTCGACCTTTGTGGCCTATGGCCTGTGGAATCGACTGATCAGCCGATTTTCCGCCTCCCGGATCGCCCCGTTCTCACTTTTGGTCCCCATTGTGGCAGTGTTTGGAGCAGTCCTCTTTTTAAGTGAGTCGGTTTTTGTGGACCAGTACATCGGAATGGTCATTACCATCATCGGTCTTGTAGTGACGAACCTGGGGACCCGGTTCTTAAAGTTTCTAAAGCCGGCGCAGATCGAGGGACAGTTCCACGAGTCAGTTAAAGAACAGTTCCAGACAAAATAGATTGACAAAATAAGTGGAATCTGACATATTATGATAGGAAGAATCAGACAGGCCATGATGTGGAACAGTACAGTGCGCGAAGGAATCAAAGAGAGAGTCGATGGGTGGGACGACTTATTCCAAAAGCAGTGGAACCCGCCACGGAGCTTCATTCAAGAAATGGAATGACGTTAGCTGCGTTAAAGCATTGAGTGGATGATTTCTGACTTTGAAATGATCAATCAGGGTGGTACCACCGGGAAGTCCGGTCCCTTTTTTCGGTACTTTTTATATTTTTTGGAGGTAGGAGCAAATGGCAGACAATAAAAACAAGAAAATGGTAGAACAGATCACGGATATGGAAGTGGATTTCCCGCAGTGGTACACCGACGTTGTAAAAAAGGCAGAATTAGCCGATTACTCGTCAGTAAAAGGCCTTATGATCATCCAACCCTATGGCTACGCCTTATGGGAAGGCATCCAGGGCTATTTAGACCGCCGCTTTAAAGAAACCGGACATGTCAATGTCTACATGCCCTTGCTCATTCCGGAATCCCTCCTGCAAAAGGAAAAGGATCACGTCGAGGGGTTTGCCCCTGAAGTTGCCTGGGTAACCCAGGGCGGCAGTGAGGAACTGGCAGAGCGCTTATGCATCCGGCCAACATCCGAAACCCTTTTTTGTGAGCACTATGCTAAAAAAGTGCAGTCTTACAACGACTTGCCCAAACTCTATAACCAGTGGTGCAACGTCTTGCGCTGGGAAAAATCGACCCGGCCGTTCCTAAGAACGTCGGAATTCCTTTGGAATGAAGGGCATACAGTCCATGCCACCGAAGAAGAAGCCCGGGAAGAAACCATCCAGATGCTGGATATCTATGCCGAGATGTATGAAAAAGTCTTAGCCATTCCCGTGATCAAGGGACTCAAGACCGACAAAGAAAAATTTGCCGGGGCCAAGGCGACCTATACCGTGGAAGCTTTGATGCATGACGGCAAAGCCCTCCAGTCGGGCACCAGCCATTACTTTGGCACCGGGTTTGCCGAAGCCTTTGACGTAACTTTCCAGGATCGGGACGGCAAACTAAAGTTTGTCCATCAGACGTCCTGGGGATTGTCCACCCGCAGCATCGGCGCATTGATCATGGTCCACGGCGATAACTCGGGCCTCGTTTTATCGCCCAATATCGCTCCCCACCAAGTGGTCATCCTGCCCATCGCCATGCATAAAGGCGGGGTCAAGGAAAAAGCTTTAGAACTCCAAGAATCGATCAAACAACTGGGCATTCGGGTCATTTCGGATATTTCGGATAAATCACCGGGCTGGAAGTTTGCTGAATATGAAATGAAGGGTGTGCCCGTGCGCCTTGAAGTGGGACCTAAGGATATTGAAAACAATCAGGTCGTCCTAGTGCGCCGCGATACCGGCGAGAAGGAAGTAGTCCCGATGGATCAGCTGGCCAATCGCCTGCCCAGCCTCTTGTCCGACATCCACGACAACCTCTTACAGAAAGCCAAATCCAATCTCCAGGATAAGACCTATAGCGCCCGCAGCTTCCAAGAGATGAAAGACCTGGCTGAAACCAAACCAGGCCTCATCAAGGCCATGTGGTGCGGTGAATTAGCCTGTGAAGAGAAGATCAAGGAAGAGGCCGGATTGACATCGCGCTGCATTCCCTTTGATGAGGAAGCCATCGCCACGACCTGTGTTTGCTGTGGCAAACCCGCCGAGCAGTTGGTCATCTGGGGCAAAGCCTATTAATGGAACTTAAGTTTGGGGCGTTGGAAGTGACCGGCGACTTTACTCTGATCAATATCAAAGAGTTGGGGTTTGACCGTGATTTCATGATCCGGCCTGACCACCGGGTGCTCTTTGGAACCGTCAACGGCATCGACCTGCAGTTGGTCAATATTGCAAGGATCCTCCTGCGGGCTTCTATTTCCGTTCCCGAAGTGACGTGTCACTTCCTCGGGGATACCGATCTTGCCTCAGCCGTGGCCAATATTACCTTTTCCGCAGCTCAATTTAGCCTGGACCTTAAGACCGAACCCAATCGGAGCGTCCTTCGCTTGATCCCAAAAACTTAAAGAATGAAACCGGAACTTTAGAAATTTCAGTTAATTTAACTGGAGTGTAACAGGTTTCCGGTTTTTTTCAGGTAGAATATGATAAGACTGAAATAGAAAGGAAATGATCAATGGTGAAATTAAAATATATTCTGGGTCTATATAGTGGCAAAGCGGCCCGACTGGGCTTAAAAATAGCAAAGCGCAAAGGGTCTTACATGCCGGGGGTGGTATCGGCCAAAATCGATCCAAACTACCTGGCGAACTTGCCCAAGCCAAATCAGGTACTGGCAGTGACCGGCACCAATGGGAAAACAACCACATCGAATATGCTCCTGGATGTGTTGTCTTCTGGCGGTAAAAACATCGTCAATAACAGTCAGGGCTCCAATACAAAATTTGGGATCTTAACGGCACTGGCCAGCAACGTGGATCTGTTAGGGAAGAAAAAGTCGGAGCTGGCCATTTTAGAGATCGATGAACGGTGGACACCCATCATCTTTCAGTCCGTGACACCGGATAGTCTGACGGTCACAAATTTGTATCAGGATTCCTATAAACGCAATGCCCATACCGATTTTATCAAAGACACCATCAATGGCGGCATCCCTAAATCCACCAAATTGATCTTAAATGCCGATGATCTCATCAGCTCCCAGCTGGGGGCAGGTCATGAGCGGGTCTTCTTCTCCATTGCTCCTTTGGAAGGGGAAGTCGAACAACGGGATTCCCGTCTGGTGGATATTCGCTATTGCCCGGTCTGCGGCGATCCGTTGCAATGGGATTTTGTTCGCTATCACCACATTGGCAAAGCCCATTGCCCAGGCTGTGGGTTTACCAATCAAAAAGCCAAGTATGAAGTGACCCGAGTGGAATATGACCGCGAGAAACTCTACGTTGAAGAAGCGGGTGAAGTCGTAGTCCTGCCCCTAATTCTAGGCACCACCGAAGCCATTTATAATCAATTGGCAGCCTACAGCACCCTGCGCGAAGCGGGGATGACAATCACAGCGATCAAAGACGGGATGAGCAAATTGTCCGTGGTGGGCTCACGCTTTAATAAAACCACCCTGGGCAATCGGTCGGTGTATCTGATCTCGGCCAAAGGGTTAAACCCCATTGCAAACTCCCGGGTATTTGACTCCGTCCGCAAGCATCCCGGCAAAAAAACTGTGATCATATCCAATGACGATGAAATGCCCAAAAAATACGTTGAGATCTTGTCCTGGCTCTATGACACGGATTACCAGTATCTGGCCGGCGACGACATCAATCGGCTGATCATCAACAGCTGGCGGTCCAATGATGTATTTGTCCGCGCCTTGATGGCGGGGATCCGGCAAGAGAAGATCCGGGCCGTGGACGACTACAAAAAGGTGGCAGAACAAGTTGATCTGGACGAGCCCGGCGATATTTTCATTCTCCATGACATTGGCGATGAAAGCATCATGGAAGCTCACTATATGAAAACTGAAATCTTAAAGAAACTGGAGGCAAGACTATGATCATCGAAATAATGTACTCCGGATTCCTGTTGTTTGGGGACCGCGGTAATGTGGAGTATCTGGAAAAGACATTCCCCGAAGCCCAATTTGTTTATACAGAAATCACCGATGAACCGCGCTTTGTTTCAACGCCTGTGGATTTAATATATATGGGACCCATGTCCGAAGGGAATCTTGTGGCGGTCACAACGAAACTTCTACCCCATAAAGACCGGATCCGTCAGCTCATCGAAGCCGGCACTTTCTTCCTGGTCGTGGCAACGGCTCTGGAAATATTCGGGCACACCATTGAATTGACCGACGGCCGTCACCTACAGACGCTGGATCTATTCCCCTTTACGACCAAACGAAACATGAAAGACCGGCATGATTCCGCGGTTTTGGGAAGTTTCCAAGACCTTAAGATCATGGGCTATGATGCTCGCTTCACGGAACAGTACGGCAATGAAGACATTCCGTTTCTCAAAGTAGAACGAGGCCACGGCTTTAATCGAAAGTCGACCTTGGAAGGCATTCATTATCAAAACTTTTTTGGAACCAATTTATTGGGACCGATCCTAGTGATGAATCCGCCGTTGATCAAATACATCAAACAAGCCTTAACGGGGGATGATGCAATTCCCTACGAAGAATACATGAAGGCCGGTTACGAAGTCAGACTTGATAAATTCCTGACGTCCAAAGAGATCTTAGATCAAGCCAAATACTCTAAAGTTCGGTAAACTTAACCAAATTACCCCGGGATCTAGAATGAGAATCCATCCCTGATCTGGCCTGTCATCCGCCAGGCCTTTTTTGGACTAGTCACGTCACACAATCTTAACTCATTGTTCCCAGTTTGGTTCTTTACTACATTTGCAAAAAGTAGTAAAATTAGAACATATGTTTAAGTTAAGGAGGACCTATGGAAGGTACTTTTAAAATAAATTCCAAGTTTAAGCCCACCGGCGACCAGCCTCAAGCCATTGACCAGCTGGTGGACTCCATCAATGCCGGAAACAGGTATCAAACCTTAATGGGGGTAACTGGTTCCGGTAAGACATTCACCATGGCCAATATAATCGAACGAACCCAGCGGCCGACTTTGGTCCTGGCTCACAATAAAACCCTGGCCGCCCAGCTGTGTTCCGAATTTCGGGAGTTTTTCCCCGATGCAGCGGTGGAATACTTTGTCTCCTACTATGATTATTATCAGCCGGAGGCTTATGTGCCGTCATCGGACACTTTCATCGAAAAAGATTCATCCATCAATGAGGAAATCGAAAAACTTCGCCACTCCGCTACGACATCCCTTTTTGAACGCCGGGATGTCATTATTGTCGCGTCGGTTTCCTGCATCTATGGATTGGGTAACCCGGAAGAATACAGCAGCCTGTCCCTGTCATTGCGGCCGGGCATGATCAAAGACCGGGATGAGATCATCCGGAAATTGATCGAAATGCAGTTTGAACGCAATGATGTTGATTTTACGACCTCCACGTTCCGGGTGCGCGGCGACGTGTTGGACATCGTACCACCTTACTCCAGTGACAAAGCTTTCCGCATCGAATTTTTCGGGGATGAAATTGAGCGCCTGCGCGAGTTTGATATCTTGACCGGTGAGATCCTGTCGGATCTCAGTCATATCTTCATTCGACCCGCTTCGCACTTTGCAACGTCCGAGGAAAAGCTCAAGCCGGCCCTATTGCAGATCGAGCGGGAACTCAACGACCGTTTGAAAGTTTTGACGGCAGAGGATAAACTCTTGGAAGCGCAGCGGCTCAAACAGCGGACGAACTTTGATATGGAAATGATCCATGAAATGGGGTATTGCTCGGGCATCGAGAATTATTCCCGGATCTTGGACGGCCGCGCGCCCGGTACGCCCCCCTCGACATTGATCGATTATTTCCCGGATGATTTTATGATCTTCATTGACGAGAGTCATGTGACGCTGCCCCAACTGCGGGCCATGCATGCCGGGGATCGGTCCCGCAAGACATCCCTCGTGGAATATGGGTTCCGCATCCCGGCCGCCTATGACAATCGGCCGTTGACCTTCGACGAATTTACCGGGAAGATCAACCAGTGCCTGTTTGTCTCAGCTACTCCTGGTCTTTATGAAAAAGAAAAATCAGCAGTTATTGCCGAGCAGGTGATCCGGCCCACGGGGCTCTTGGATCCGGAAGTCATCATCCGGCCCATCAAAGGCCAAATGGATGATCTTTATTCGGAAATAGGAAAAACCACCGAGGCCGGTTTTAGGACCCTGGTCACCACATTGACCAAACGAATGGCCGAGGACTTGACCAAATACTTTCAAGAACTGGGCTTAAAGGTCACTTATATGCATTCAGAGATCGACACCATCGAACGGATGCGGATCATTCGGGATCTGCGCTTAGGCGTCATCAACGTCCTCATCGGCATCAACTTGCTCAGAGAAGGCTTGGATATACCGGAAGTAGCCCTGGTTGCGATTTTGGATGCAGATAAGGAAGGGTTCCTGCGCTCGGAGACGGCCTTGATCCAGACCATCGGCCGGGCGGCCCGAAACTCAGCCAGCCGAGTCATCATGTATGCTGACAATATGACGGGATCCATGACCCGTGCCATTGGCGAAACCAATCGCCGGCGTCAGATCCAAACTGAATTTAATACTGCCCACGGCTGGCAGCCCCAAACCATTCTCAAGGACATTCGAAATGTCATTGAGATCACTAAGCTGGCCGAGGATGTCGGTGAATATAAATCACTGGAAGAAGCCGTTAAATATGATGTTAAGAGTTTGGAACAAACGATAAAGAAGCTGTCGGCTGATATGAAAAAAGCGTCCAAGGAGCTGCAGTTTGAACAAGCGGCTTATCTTCGGGATGAACTGTTTAAAATGCGAAAAGAACTTACAAAAGTTAGGAGCGAAAAATAAGAATCAATGAGAGATAAAATATATATTAAGGGAGCCAAAGCCAATAACCTTAAAAACATCAGTTTGGAGATCCCCCGGGATCAATTGGTGGTTTTTACGGGGTTGTCCGGCTCCGGTAAATCATCCCTGGCTTTTGATACACTCTATGCTGAAGGTCAACGCCGCTATATGGAGTCCCTGTCATCCTATGCCCGACAATTCTTGGGGAATATGGACAAACCGGATGTGGAGTCCATTGAAGGTCTTTCACCGGCCATATCCATTGACCAGAAGACGACGTCTCGAAACCCCCGATCCACAGTGGGCACCGTCACGGAAATTTATGACTATTTGCGGCTCTTGTATGCTCGGATCGGCATACCGCATTGCCCCGTCTGTGGCCGGGAAATCACCCGGCAGACCATCGATCAGATGACGGACCGGATCATGGACCTGCCAGAGCGCAGCAAGATCCAGCTTTTGTCCCCCATGGTCCAGGGAAAAAAGGGCGAACATGAGAAAGTCATCGATACCATCCGTAAAAGCGGCTTTGTCCGGGCCCGGATCGACGGCATGATCTATGACATCACCGAAGAAGAGATCAAGCTTGCCAAAACCCAGCGCCACAGCATCGAGGCCATCATTGACCGCCTGGTCATTAAGCCGGATATGGCGGCTCGTCTGACCGGCTCTTTGGAGCAGGCCCTAAAGTTGGGCGAAGGTAATGTGATCGTCACGGTGGAAGGGCAGGAAGATCTGCTCTTTTCCGAGCACTTTGCCTGTCCGGATCATCAGGTCGGCATCGCCGAACTTGAACCCCGCACTTTCTCGTTTAACTCGCCCTGGGGCAAGTGCGACCAGTGTGATGGACTGGGCACTCTCCTGGAAATCGATGCGAATCTGGTGATCCCGGATCGATCAAAATCCATGCTGGACGGTGCGTTTGCCTCCTGGGGAGCCGGTCGGTTTAAGGAAAACTCCTGGAGCCTGGGCATATTAAAATCCTTGGCGGCGAAATATAAATTTGATCTGACCACGCCCTTTAAGGACTTGCCGGAAAAAATTCAAGAGATCCTCCTCTATGGCACCAATGGGGAGAAAATAAAAGTCAACTACACCAAGGATTATACCCAAGGTGTATATAACCATAACTATGAAGGGGAGGTCAACGCGTTAAAACGGCGCTATATGGAGACCGGCTCCGATTGGATGAAGCAGGATGTTGAGCAGTTTATGAGCGATAACCCCTGTCCCAAATGCAACGGCAAGCGTCTGAGTCAGGAAGCCTTGGCGGTCACCGTGGGCGGCATTAATATCTCGGACTTCACGGCCTTGTCGGTGATCGAAGAATTGAATTTTATTGATCAGTTGGTCTTAAGCTCTAAAGATGCGGCCATCGCCGAGCAGATCACTCGGGAGATCCATGCCCGGCTGACGTTCCTCGTCAATGTGGGACTGGAGTATTTGGACTTGGCCCGTAATGCCGGGTCGCTCTCCGGTGGGGAAGCCCAACGGATCCGCCTGGCAACCCAAATCGGCTCGTCCTTGATGGGTGTCCTCTATATTTTGGATGAACCCAGTATCGGACTGCATCAACGGGACAATGACAAGCTGATCAATACGTTGAAGACCCTGCGCGATGCCGGCAACAGTCTGGTGGTGGTGGAACACGATGAGGATACGATCCGCAGTGCGGACTATATCGTGGACATTGGCCCAGGCGCCGGGGATCACGGCGGGGAAGTCGTGGCGGCCGGTACCTTGGCACAGATCCAATTGGCGACTAATTCCATCACGGCAGATTATCTGACCGGTCGGCGCCAGATCCCGGTGCCAAAGATCCGGCGCCAAGGCTCAGGTGAAGTGATCCAAGTCCAGGGGGCTCGAGAAAACAATCTAAAATCCATTGATGTGGACTTTCCCCTGGGACGCCTCATTGCCGTCACCGGCGTATCCGGCTCCGGCAAAAGTACCTTAGTCAACGAAGTACTCTATAAAGGTCTCAATCGAAAGATCAACAAGACCCGGATCATTCC
Organism: Clostridiaceae bacterium; assembly: GCA_049294805.1. Lineage (GTDB taxonomy): Bacteria > Bacillota > Clostridia > Clostridiales > Clostridiaceae > JG1575. The sequence goes on along the minus strand of JBAQDU010000102.1, from coordinate 48,166 downwards.
TGGCAAGCACAAGGACATTTTAGGGGCCGAATACATTGATAAGATCATCGACATCGACCAAAGCCCCATTGGCCGGACCCCACGGTCCAACCCAGCCACCTATACCGGAGTGTTCGATATGATCCGAGACCTGTTTGCCAATACACCGGAGGCCAAAGCCAGAGGCTATAAGCCCGGCCGCTTTTCCTTTAATGTCAAAGGCGGTCGTTGTGAAGCCTGTTCCGGCGACGGCATCCTGCGGATCGAGATGCAGTTCTTATCCGATGTCTATGTGCCCTGTGAAGTCTGCAACGGCAAGCGTTACAACCGGGAGACCCTGGAAGTTAAGTACAAGGGGAAGAACATCTGGGATGTCTTGGACATGACGGTGGAAGAAGCCGATGGATTTTTTGAAAACCAGGGACGGATCCATAATAAGATCAAAACCCTGATGGATGTCGGACTGGGTTATATAAGGCTTGGCCAACCCTCAACCCAGCTCTCCGGCGGCGAGGCCCAGCGGGTCAAACTAGCCTTTGAACTCTCCAAAATTTCCACCGGAAAGACCCTGTATATTCTGGATGAACCCACCACGGGGCTGCACATCCATGATGTGGGCAAACTCATTGAAATTCTGCAACGGCTGGTAGAGGCCGGTAACAGTGTGATCGTCATCGAACACAACTTGGATGTGATCAAATGTGCGGACTATATCATCGACCTAGGTCCTGAAGGGGGCGATCGTGGAGGCACCGTTCTGTGCCAGGGTACACCGGAGGAGATCGTTCGAAAACGGACGTCCTATACCGGTCAATACCTCAAGCCACAACTAAAGCCGAAAAAAGTAAAAACGGCTAAATCCGATAATGTAGAAGAACCCTTGACCGGTCTGGACCTCTCGACGGAAGTACCCGCAGGGGCTTTGCCAATGGACATTCAACAACTGGAGCCTCAGCCAGAGGCCTCGGACACAGTGGAGCCGAAGAGCGCAATCCAAGTTCCCAAGAAGATCCGAAAGACTCCAGTCAAGAAATCATCTTAGGCTAAGTGAACAGATCAATGAGGAAATGCTCCCCGGCGGAGTTGATCCATTGATTTAAATTAAGGTAAAAGAAGACACCTATAAACAGGAAGGCTCAATCACTTTTTCGGTGGGATCTTCCCACCCGGTTTGGGATTGACCCAAATTTAAGCGGATACTTGAAACCAAGGGTTTTAAACAAAAGTGTTGAAGCAAGGGTGACCAGTAGACACTTCAATATTTAAATTACGATAAAGATTGAATCCAAATCCAAATTAGTGTTACCATTGAACTAAATAAATTTATATCGGAGGAACCCCATGACTAGGCAAATTGCTGAAAATATTACACTTCTTTCCATGAATGTGGAGGGCTTACTTTTTGAAGGAATGTGGCATCTGCCCAAAGGTGTTACATTAAACTCATATATCGTAAAAGGCCGGGAAACTGCGATCATCGATGGATTTTGCGGGTGGGACGGTGTCCCGGAAACCCTGTATAAATTGCTGGATGAAGCAGGCGTGGAGCTGGAATCCATTCGTTATTTGGTCGTAAACCACATGGAACCGGATCATTCGGGTTGGATCGAATCATTCCGTAAACTCCACAATAACTTTGAAATTTACTGCACCAAGGAATCCGCCGCTTTGTTGAAGTCGTTCTACGGCCATCAGGGTCCGATCCACGAAATAACCGATGGGGAGGAATTGGATCTTGGCAATGAGATGAAACTTCTCTTTAAGAAGACCCCCAATGTTCATTGGCCGGATACCATGATGACCTTTGAACAACACACCGGAACGCTGTTTAGCTGTGACTGCTTTGGCTCCTTTGGGACTCTTACGCACAATTTAGCTTCAGAACAGTCCGAAGAGGGCTTAGTTGCCTACGAGCGGGAACAACTGCGCTATTATGCAGCCATCTTGAACACGTTCTCGTCCTTCGTCACCCGCGCTATTCAAAAAATCGAACAGCTTCCGATCAACCGGATCGCTCCGGGCCATGGTTTGGTTTGGGATTCACCCCAGTGGGCTCACCATGTCATAACGGACTATAAACGGTATACGGCCTATGCCCAGGGAAATGCGGAAAAGAAAATCGTTATTTTATTTGGATCCATGTATGGCAATACGGAAAACATGGCCAATCTGGCCAAAGCGTATTTGGCCACCAAAAATATACCAGTCACAATGCTGAAAGTTCCCGAAACCGACATGGGTACGGTCTTAATGTATACCCTGGAGGCCAAAGGAATTATTGTAGCCTCGCCGACCTATGAATATAAAATGTTCCCACCCATGGTTTCGACCTTGGATGAAATGGGTAAGAAACTCGTGACCAATCGCAAAGCGGTCTACTTTGGAAGCTACGGCTGGAGCGGTGGCTGCTTGAAGGAATACAATGAACTGGTGGAAAATCGGCGCATGAAGTATGAGTCCTTTGGGGAAACCGAATTCAACGGAGCACCCAATGAAGAATCCATCGCCAAGGTCAAACAGGACCTGGATGCCCTAGTGGCATCTTTGGAAGAGTTTGAAGTTCACCGGCTGGCACCAAAAGCCTAACGAAAACTGACGTCTGCTAATTTGTAATAAGCCTTTCAGGCGAAGATACAGATCGTTTCGCAGCATCGACCTTATAATTAGAAAACCGGGAATAAGCGTATCGCTCTATTCTCGGTTTTCCGCTTTCATGGTGAGGCCGTTCTTTACCATATCTTAACTTTTTCCGCCGGGATGCTGATACACTATTAGATGGGACTTTAGCAATCTTAATAAAAACTTAATCAAAAGTTTCTATAGTGAACCTAGACTTCTCAAAAATTAAAAGCATCACAACAAGTTAAACCATATTAAAAAGGGGGGATTGAAATGGATCTGACCGGAATGATCTCCACCGGATTTTCCATCGTCTTTATTATTACGTTATATTCGTTTATTTTCCGTGTGCTTCGGCTGATGAAACAGGATCTCAATAAACAAAGTGCCGGGCCGATGTCTCAAGGGGCACCGGACTGGGGACTTGAAATTGTTGAGAACGGGGCCAATGCGCATTTGCAAAAAGGAGCAGTCATTCCCCTGCGCAGTGGTCTTTCCTTGGGGCGCAAGGCTGATAATACCATCGTCTTGCAGGACCCTTACGTTTCCTATTATCATTTGCGCTTCTTCCTGCGGGACGGACGTTATGTCATCGAAGATCTCAACTCCACCAATGGAACTATGCTTAATCACGACCGGCTTGAACATAAAACCTATCTGAAGGTGAATGACATCATTACACTGGGTTCTACCGTTTTCCGGGTCATCAACTAGGGGGCTACGTATGAACTCAAAAAACACAAAGCTGACCGGCGCGATCTATTTTCTGACCATGGCTCTATTTGCCAATATCGCCGTTGTTTCCAAACCCATGGACCCCGGAGCACTTTTGATCGGACTGGTCTTATGTGTCCTCATCTGGTACGCCCATCTCATTGTCCGGCGCTTTTTTAGCAAAGGAGATAAGTATCTGGTGTCCTTTGCGATGATCCTGCCGGTAATTGGGATCGCCATGATCTACCGCATCAATACGGCGTTGGCAATTCGCCAGATCATTTGGTTTATTTTAGGGGTAGCCCTTTATTGCGGCATCGTCATTATTCTGCCGGATCTAAAACGGTTTGCGAAGCTGCGCTATTTTTATATGGCACTGACCTTGATTTTTGTATCCATGGCCATGATCCTCGGCAAAGAAGTCAATGGGTCGAAGAATTGGGTGTTTATTGGCGGCTTTTCGTTTCAGCCCAGTGAATTCGGTAAGATCTTTCTGGTCCTTTATTTAGCCAGCGCCCTGCGCACTTATCGAAACCTTAAAAGTTTGATCGAACCGGGCTTCGTTGTTGCGACTACCCTAGGCTTTATGGTTTTGCAGAAAGATTTGGGTTCAGCCTTGATTTTTGCGTTCATGGCCCTGGCCATGCTGTACGTTGCGACCAATCGGTTTAAATACATCCTGGCCGCCTTAGGAATCGGTGCCGCCGGAGCCCTGGGCAGCTATGTGGTCTTTGACCACATCAAGGTCCGGGTCAAAATGTGGCTGGATCCCTTTAGTGACCGCCTGGGGGCCGGGTACCAGATCGTCCAGGGACTCTATGCCATAGCTTCCGGCGGCTTGCTTGGGCGGGGGCTCTATCAGGGCAGCCCATCCCTGATCCCGGTGCGCGAATCCGATTATATCTTTGCTATTTTGGCGGAAGAGTTTGGCGTGATCTTCTGCATGGGGATTTTGATCATCTATTTCTTGATGTTCTATCGGAGCATTCGGGTGGCTTTAAATGTCCGAAGCATTTTTTCCTCGCTGCTGTCCGTTGGGTTTTCAGTGATGATCGCCGTGCAAGTATTGGTCATCGTCGGCGGGATCCTCAATGTGATTCCCTTGACGGGGATCACCATGCCCCTGGTCAGCTACGGCGGTACGTCCATGCTGACGATCTTCTTCGCATTGGGGATCATTCAAAAGACTTCTGAGGAGGCCGAATAATGGCATTTTTTAACCGAACAAATAAAAAAACCAATAAAGATCAGGCACCGCCGGCTGATGTAAAACCGACGCACAGTAGTGCTGCTGACCAAACCGCCGCCGAGGAAAGTCCTGCCACCTACATCTATCGGGGCAACCGGTCCGGTTCATCCGATCCGGCCAAGCAAGATTCCGATTCTTTCGATTCGGCCAGTGACCTGGATCGGGATTCCTATGTCTATCAGCCCCAAGGGCAGATGGAAGAATTCGATGAACCGCAAAGCTATACACTGGGGGACTTAGTCAAAGAAGGCGGCCGTGTCCAAAAGCCGGGATCTAAAAAAATGAAGAATGCCCATGATGAGGCAACGGATTCGGTTTATCGGCCAAAGGCGAGCTATGGCCAAAACACGGATGGATCGCAAGATTCTTACAATGAAGAAATTTATGAAAATGATGATTTCTATGAAAATGAGGATGAGCTGGAGTTTGACGGGGATCGGGCTGATCCGCAAGAATACAATGACCTGAGTCTGGAAGAGCGCTACGAAGAAAACTTCGAAGTGGAGCGCAAGATCCTTCTGCGTAACATCAAGCGAGTCGCTGCCATTGTACTGGCCCTGTTCATTGGATTAATGTCGTATCTCGTCTATTTCCAGGTCGCCCGAGCCGGCGACCTACGCACCGATACAGGCAACCGGCGCAATGCCGAAGCCAGAAACAAAGTTTTGCGGGGATCGATCTTTGATCGCAATGGGAAAGTTTTAGCCAAGAGCACCCTCCATAACGACGGCACTCAGACCAGAGAATATCCCGGCGGGGCTGCCTTTGGCAACATTTTAGGCTATGTATCGGATAAATACTCCATTACGGGACTGGAACTGTCCATGGATAAATCACTGTCTAAGGACATGACCCTGGCTAGTTTCTTTACCCTGGACTTTTTGACCTCACTGGTTAACCCGGAACAAGCCGTTACCAAGAAACAGCAGGGCAACTCCGTGATGACGACCCTTGATTCGGATCTTCAAAATTATGCCAATGGCTTATTGGAGGGAAAAAAAGGGACCATTGTGGCCATGGATCCCAAAACCGGAGAAATTCTGGCCATGGTGTCAAGCCCGGGCTTTTCGGCGGATAAACTTGATGAGGTAATGAAACGGGTCAATGACGATAAAGCCTATGCTGCCAAAGCCCCGTTGATCAATCGAGCCATTAATTCGGTGTTTGCACCGGGCTCGACCATGAAAGTACTCACCGTATCCTCAGCTCTGGAAAATCTTTCGGGGACCTGGGACCGGACCTTTGATGACAAGGGTGTGATCAAATTTCCCGACGGCACCACCATCAATAATTTCAACGGCAACGTATACGGAACCATGACTCTCCAGGAGGCTTTTACCAATTCCTCGAATTATATATTCGGCAATTTGGGCATGGAGCTCACCAATGCCCAGTTTAAGAAAACGGCGGAAAACTTTGGGTTTAACAAAGCGATCACAATGGAAGGGATGACTTCCCGGAAATCGACGTTTCCCAGTTTAGGTGAAAATGAAGCGGGTAACAAAGCTCTTTCAGCCATTGGACAGGGTGAAGTTGCAGCCACCCCCCTCCAGATGGCCATGGTGGCGGCCGCCATTGCCAATGGCGGTCAAATGGCAGAACCCTCCATTATTTCTAAAGTCACCGATAAAGATAAAAATATCGTCTCGGCCCTGGGGACAACGAAGTATAGCCAGGCGCTAGCGCCGGATGTCGCCAAACAAGTCGCTCAACTCATGGCGCAAAATGTCCAAAAGGGCGGCAGTGCCTATCAATCCCTCCAGCAAGTCAACGCCGCCGGCAAAACCGGAACCGGTCAATTTGATGCAGCCGACGGAACCCGGGTCAACGCCTGGTTTGTTGGCTATGCCCCATTGAAAGATCCTAAAATCGCCATTGCAGTTTGCATTGAAGATCTGGCAGACGTCAATGAGAATACCGGTGCCCGTCAAGCCATTCCCATCGCTAAAAACGTCCTGGCCCGCTGGTTGAACCGGTAGACCCAAAGAGCCATCTCCAGACTGGAAAAACGCTGACTAAAAAAACCATTACTCTAGAATCGGTCCCATTAAAGTTCCTTGTCTGGTTTTGGCCGGACGAGGCGCCTTGCACCGAAGGAGACGTAACAACTATGTTTGATTTTGACCACCAATTAAGTATTCTGCCCAAATCCCCCGGCGTCTACATCATGAAAGACGCCCGGGGGGAGATCATCTACATCGGGAAAGCCAAAGTCCTTAAAAATCGAGTCCGGCAGTATTTCCAAAACCCGGCTCGTCTGGATATCAAGACCCGCTTGATGGTATCCCACATTGCAGAATTTGAATACATCGTCACGGATACGGAAATCGAGTCCTTGATCCTGGAACAGAACTTAATCAAAGAACACATGCCCAAATACAACATCAGTTTAAAAGATGATAAGAGGTTTCCATTCATCAAAATAACCATGAAGGAAGATTTCCCGCGGGTATTTATGACCAGGCAGACCCCTAAGGACGGATCACGCTATTTTGGGCCTTATACGGATGTGGGGTCTGTCTACGAGACCCTGGAATCCATTAAAAAAGTCTTCCCCATCAGGACCTGTACTCGGATCATTTTAGAAGGCGGTCCGCCTACAAGACCCTGTCTAAATTACCATATGGGTCTTTGTAAGGCGCCTTGTGCCGGCTACATCAGTAAAGCCGACTATGGGGAGATGATCCAAGAAATTATTGATATATTAAACGGCAATGAAGTCGGCCTAAAACGGCAGCTCAAAAAAGAAATGGAGGCCGCAGCAGGATTGCTGGACTTTGAAAAAGCCGCACTGCTTCGGGATAAATTTCTGGCCATGGATAAAGTCCAGAAAAAACAGAAGATTTATTATTTGCAAAAGGAAACCGATGAAGACTATGTTGCCATCTTTCAAGATGAGCGGGATTCAGCCATTCAAGTGTTTTTCCAGCGAGATGGCAAGATCCAGGGCCGGGAACACTTTATTTTGCAGGAGACCCTGGATCAAACACCCCAGTATCTCCTGAGTGAATTTCTGGAATCCTTCTACGGAAAAACTGCCTATATTCCAAAAGCCATTTATACCGAGGCCATTGAAGATGGCGAACTCATTGAAGAATTCCTGACCCTTAAAAAGGGCTCCCATGTAAAAATCGAAGAACCCAAACGGGGCGAGAAAAAACGGTTGGTGGAGTTGGTCAAACGCAATGCCGAAGTGACACTGTCCGCTTTTAAAGGCAAGATCATTAAAGAAGCCGAATTGGGCGAAAAAGCCCTGGAGGATCTGGCCACCCTGTTGGAGCTGGAAGAATTCCCCCATCGCATCGAATCCTATGATATCTCGAACATTGCTGGAGTGGATTCGGTGGGCACCATGATCGTCTTCGAAGAAGGCAAGGCTAAAAATTCCGATTATCGGAGATTTAAGATCAAGTCGGTGAAAGGGCCCAACGATTATGACTCGTTAAAAGAAATCCTGGAGCGAAGGTTCCAGCGTGGCTTAGAAGAAATTCAAAAGATCAAGGACTCACAAATTGAATTGACCCATGGCAAATTTTCGTTTTTCCCGGACCTCATCTTAATGGATGGCGGCAAAGGTCAAGTCGGGGTCGCTCAAGCGGTGTTAAGAAGTATGAATCTTGAAATTCCGGTGGCCGGACTGGTCAAGGATGATCGCCACAGAACCCGAGGGATCATCTATGAAAATAAGGAAGTGAAACTCACCGGTTACAACAATGTCCTTCTTCTATTAACGAAGATCCAGGATGAAGTCCACCGCTTTGCTATCAGTTATCATCGATCCTTGCGTAAGCGTACGCAAATTCACTCGGTTTTAGAGGATATTCCGGGGATCGGCGAACGGCGCCGGAAAAATCTGTTGTTGAAATTTGGCAGCATCGAGGCCATTCGAGCTGCGACCCCTATTGAATTGGGACAAACTCCGGCCATGGATAAAAAATCAGTCAAAGCAGTGATTGATTTTTTTCGCCAAGACGTCAATAATCAGGAAGAGAACAATGAAAGAAATCAAATGGATCCAACGGATCCAGCGGATCCAGCGGAACCAATCGATTCAACCGAACCAACCGAACCAACCGAACCAACCGAACCAACTGATCCAAGCTAGGATCAAATAATACATCAACGATCCCAAAAGATCGTCAAACTGAAGACGGTTAAGGGCCCTTATTCTGACGAATGCCAATCGGTTTTCGAGGATCACCAGGATAATTGTCCGGTAGCGGTCGCTCATTTGGACCTATAATAGAGGGCGATCAGACCAAATTCAACGGGGATCATTGCAATGCACTTGGTTTAAAAGTTGTGGGATATCAAGCCGTTTTCAGAAAAAGTCCGACAAAACACAAATACTAGAGTATAATGTAGAGAGATATTTTGGTTAAATACCATCTGCCTTTGTAAAAAAAATCAAGGTGGAATAAAAATAGTCGCAGTGCCGGCCACTTTAAAGATCCGGATGGTGTTTTTGATGCGTTAGTTGATGGAACAACCTTTATTAAGAACACTACTAATTGGAGTTAAACATGAATCACTATATGGAGTTTGTTCAAAAACTAAAAACCTGTATCCCCTTGGATATTATTTATATTGATGAACCAATGTGCGACCACACCAATTTCAAATTGGGTGGTCCAGCGGACGTCCTAGTCATTCCCACCACCAAAAGTGAATTGGAATGTGTATTGCATATGGCCAGAAAAGACGATATTCCGTGCTTTATTATCGGCAACGGGTCTAATATTGTGGTACGTGACGGCGGCATCCGAGGACTGGTCATCAAGTTGGATCATCTAAAGGAGATCCGCGCTCAAGGCAACTATATTACCGCTGAGTCTGGGGCAGAGTTGAAAACTTTGTCGGAAATTGCCTTGGAAAAAAATCTGACCGGTTTGGAATTTGCCTGTGGAATCCCCGGTTCATTAGGCGGTGCGGTATTTATGAATGCCGGAGCCTACGATGGCGAAATGAGCTACGTCATTGACTCAGTTTTGGTGATCACCCAGGAGGGTGAGGTCAAGGAACTGACTAAGGATCAACTGGAATTAGGCTATCGGACTTCCTCGGTCAAAAAAAACGGTCACATTGTAGTTGAGGCCAGATTAAAGTTAGAAACCGGCGAATATGATCGGATCCTTGAACAAATGCAAGACTTAACGAGACGACGGGAAGATAAACAGCCATTGGAATACCCATCCGCCGGATCAACCTTTAAACGCCCGGAGGGCCATTTTGCCGGAAAACTGATCCAAGATGCGGGTTTAAGAGGCTTTTATGTTCGCGGCGCCCAGGTATCGGAAAAACATTGCGGCTTTGTGATCAATAAAGATCATGCCAAAGCACAGGATGTACTGGATCTGATCGCTCACATTCAAAAGATAATTTATGAAAAAGATGGGATCCAACTGGAAACCGAAGTCCTGATCGTCGGTGAAGATCTAAATGACGTTGCTCAAAGCGACGTTGATGAACTATCGGACCAAAGATCAAAGGAATTGGCTTCTGCCGATGAACCCAAAAATGTCCGGGAAATTAGCTAAGGGGCTCTTGAACTATTTAAACTCGCCACTAGAATGGATGCTATTTTTTTAGTTAACGATGCTATTTTATTAGTTAACAATGCTATTTTTTTAGTTAACGATGCTATTCGGTAAGAGTTAATTCTTGTGCGCCATTGAAGATGGTGACATAACCGTACGTCTAAAATTTAACCCTTAAAAATTATGGAGTTGCCGCTTTTCGTTAAAAGCGGTAACTCCATTTGTGCGTGGTTTGACTGGACCGTTCTGAATTGGACTGTCCTTCGCAGTAAGATTGATTGAACGACCACCAGCCCAATACCGGGGTTTTAGTCGGCTTGCTGTCGTGGATATTATACGTTGAATAAAAAATAAAATAGAAAATCATCATGGGTTAGCATAGTTTGCGTTTTGCAGGAGAATTTCTACTAGAAATGGTGGGAACAACGAAAATAGAACAATCGAAAAATTTAAAAATTGAGGTAACTCCCTAATTTAAATAACCGGCCCCTGGAACCGTGTTCCTGGGGCCGGTTTGGGAGAGGGCATAGTATTAATTTTTAGGATAGGGATCCCACTCCATGGTACAGGATCAGGCTTTCTTGGACTTGTTTCCCGGAAGGTCTTTACGATCCGGCCAGACTAGATTGCCTGTTTTTAGCTTTAAGTCATAATCCTTGAGGATCCAGCTGACTTGTTTGGACAGGAAGATCAAAGCTACAATATTGGGCAAAGCCATTAACCCGGTGAACAGGTCTGAGATTTTCCATAAATACTCAGGTTCGATGAGGGGTCCCACAACAAGGAATCCCAGGGCGATGATCTTAAAGCCAACCACAAAGATCTTCTTATCATTAAACAGCAGTTTGACATTTGATTCAGCAAAGAAATACCAGCCGACGATGGTCGTCAGGGCAAAGCTGGACAGTGAAATGGAAAGGAAAGCGCCGCCGAAATTGCCGAAACCGTTGACGAAACCATTTTGGGTCATGATCGTTGCCGTCTTTGCCATTTCCGATGCCGGGAGCATTGAGTTATAGCTTCCGGTGAGCAGATTCACCATAACGGTGGAGGTGCAGATCATGAAGGTGGAGATGAAAACTCCGATCATGGCGATGAAACCCTGTTCAGCAGGATGATCGGTCTGGGCTACCGCATGGGAGTGTGGAGTGGAGCCCAGACCGGCTTCATTGGAAAAAAGCCCACGGGCGATGCCGTACCGAATGGTCTCCTGAATGGTGATTCCCAAGACACCGCCGCTGATGGCCTGTGGTGAGAAGGCTGACACCATAATGAGCTGAAGAGCCGGCAGAAAATTCCCGATGTTGATGACCAGGATGAGCAAACTGCCAATTACATAGGCAGTAGCCATGACCGGCACGACTTTTTCAGAGAAGCCGGCGATGCGTTCCATTCCTCCGGTGAGGATGATTCCCACGATAGCCAGTAACCCGGCCGTTGCCCAAGCTGATGGGATCCCGAAGGATTGATTCAGCGAAACCACCACCGCGTTGGACTGGATCATCATGCCCGCGATGCCCATAGCCAGCACAGCAAAAATCGCAAAGATGATGGAGAGGACTTTACTGTTCAGGCCTTCACGGATGTAGTAAGCCGGTCCGCCCACCAATTCGCCGGTCTCCGTCTCGTGACGGTAAACCTGGGCCAATACGGCTTCGGCAAAAATCGTCGACATACCGAAGAAGGCGGATAGGATCATCCAGAAAGCTGCACCGGGACCGCCTGAGGCAAGAGCAGTCGCAACACCTACGATATTTCCGGTCCCGACCTGGGCAGCGACTGCTGTCGCCAGGGACTGAAACGGTGTCATTCGGCCGTCTTCAACTTTTTTACCGGTTTTAATGTCGGCGATGAGTTTGACGACAGCGGGAAGCACTCGGGTAAACTGCGGAAATTTTAAAAGGATGGTCATATAGATACCAACGCCCATGAGCGCAAACAACAAGATATAATTCCAAAGGTAAGCAGTAATTGTATCAAAAAATTCCATTAAATCTCCTCCTTTTGGGTGCTTTTTTTGCTCATGGTATTTTGGTAAGCCCACACAGCAAAGACGATGAGGACTGAACGGACAAAGGCCGCCAAAAGGATCGTATAAAACGAGGTGCTGTTCCAGATCGTATCTGCCGCTAAATTCCGTAAGGAATACTCGATGGTGTTCGCTCCGGTATCGCACAGCACTAGAGCTACAACCAATGGCAGAGGATAGGCGGAGCGGTTTGTGGTGATCGCCCAATCATAGACAACGGCATAACCCAGATAGTAGGGAATCTCCAGGAGGTAGCTGGAGGCTATTGAAGAGGTCATTTCAATGGAGAAGGAATCCACGGCAATACGCAGGATAACAATGGCCAGGCCAGTAACAAAGGACAAAGCTACTGGGTGCTTCGGTTTAAACAGATGCAGAGCAGCGATTAGGACGACGATCCCGAAAGTGATCCGGAAGCTTCCATCTCCCACCGGTAGGTAGATAAGCGATGCTAATGCGGATAAAATGATGATCCATATGGATTTAAACATGAACGATCCCCCTTAAAATTTTGTTGTGCAAAGTCAGCAATAAAAAAAATAAGCTCACTAAAGAGCATATTGTATTCTCACTGTTTACTCATGTTACTTCACAAAACCAAGTGAGAATATATTATCATACAACGCTGCTTAATTCATAAAATGTTCAATAAGATTGCAACTTTGGTAATTGACTATTTCGACGAAAATGTGTTTAAAGTGTTTGATATAGTCGTTTTTGAAGACGTGAAATTATTTTCGGGGAATTACGAGTTCGTAAAATTTTCTCGTCTGATGTTCAGGGAAAGTTCACTGAAATTTCAACGGTCAATGATTCTTCAAGTTGTGAGATCTAAAACAGCCTGGCTTGCTGTCTTGGAATCAGGATCGGTCCCATTATTAAAATCGCCCTGATCGTAAAGTCGCTCGTGTACATTGTCTCATGCTCAAGGTTTTGCTTTCGGTATTTCAATTCCTCCTCCGGGCTTTCCAGAGATTGTTAAAACGCCATCTTGTCATCGGTGGCACCCATGTCGTTGCTGGAGGCAGTATGAAGGCCTCAAAGCACTGCTCGATGATGAGAGCCATCCCGATCACGAGGCCAGACGGCCAGACCTTTCCAGAGACGGCAAACTTGATGCCAAACTCGGCGCCACCATCGTGTCCGCAGAGCTTGAGGGATTGACAGCCTACAATGTTTTCCTGGCAACAGAAAACATCAGCATCGCCAAAGCCATTGCCAAGGCTGTTCGTGGTCCATCTGGCGGATTCTCCACCGTCCGCGCAGTTGGCATCAAGTTCCCAGAGCGTGAAGGCGTCGTCGTATCCATGAACATGTTTGACTGTAAGAACACTCCGCTGTACCGGACTTTTGAACTGGTGAAAATGGAAGCAGCCAAGTATGGTGTCGCAGTCACGGGATCTGAACTGGTAGGACCAGTGAAACTCGATTACCTGCTCAACAATGTGGAACATTATCTTGGCCTGCAAGGGCTCAAGTCCGAACAGATCCTAGAAACGCACCTCATGGGACTCACCGTCTAAGAATCTGCTCGAACAAGCAGCGAAAGGAACGATACTTATGGAAGCCAACATTATCGTCAATTTAAGCGAGCAGCCGGATTATGACATAAGCCAGCTGGATATCGCGGATCCAAAGGTCCTGGACCAAATCGCCCTGAACCGTAAGGATAAGACCCGTGGGCTGATAATTGCTCTGATCACTTCGATCATCGCCATCTTCGTGTTCTTCATCCCCATCAACGGAAACATCCTGTTTGGTATGATGTATCAGGGACTGATCAAGTTAGTCAACAGCCTTCTAGTCATCAATGGCCAGCCCGTCGGCGCGCTCCTAATCGTAACAATCATCCTCGTCATCACCGGAGTTGCCTCAGTCATCGGCAAATACTTCTCGCCCAAGGAGAGCAAGCTCTACCAGTACTTCGAGGCGGATTCCATCATTCATCCCATCCTCTATATGCTGGGCGGCATCTTCGTGACGCTCTACTTTCTGGATCAAGTAGGCTTGATCGCCGGTCCGGAAATGATCGTCGGCGCTGCCACCGGTGAGATGGTCATCCCCGGCGTCGTCGTAGGCGTCGCCTTCATCATCCCATTAGGCGCCCTCATCGTCCCGTTCCTCATCGATTATGGCTGCATTGACTTTTTCGGAGTCCTGCTGGAGCCCTTAATGCGGCCTCTGTTCAAGACCCCAGGGAAATCCGCCGTTGACGCCGCCGCTTCGTTTGTCGGCTCCACTACCATGGGCATCATCATCACCTCCCGGATGTTCAAGGGCAACGCCTATACCCAAAAAGAAGCTGGGATCATCGCAACTTCCTTCAGCGCCGTGTCCGTTGGCTATGCCCTGCTAGTCATGGAGACTGCCGGGATCGGGGAATATTTTGTTCAGGTCTATTTCACCTGTTTCTTCCTGGTCTTTGTCATGGCGGCCATCATGTGCCGCATTCCGCCCCTACGCGGCAAGAAAGATGAATTCTACAACGGTCGGGTCCAGACCGAGGCAGAGCGCAAAGAATCCAAAGTGCCCTTTGGTCCGAAAATGATGACCATCGGCGCCAGCCGTGCGTCCAAACGGGCCCACATCAGCGGCAGCATTCCTCAGAAGCTGATCTACAGCCTAAAGGATTCCTTCCCAGTCCTGCCCAAAGTCATCACACTGCTTTGTTCCATTGGTATCCTTGGAATGATCGCAGCCAAGTACACCCCGATCTTCCAGATCATCGGCTATGCCTTCTATCCACTGACCCTGATCTTGGGCGTTCCGGATGCCATGGTGGCAGCCGTTGCCATTCCGACCGGCATCACAGAAATGTTCATCCCGGTCCTCACCATTGCCGATCAGGTAGCTGATCTGCACATTAAGACCCGCTTCTTTGTTACTGCAGTATCCATGCTCCAGATCATTTTCCTGGCCGAGTCCGTCGTTGTCATCATGAACACCGGCCTTCCAGTAAAATTCCGGGAGCTCATGCTGATCTTCCTCCAGCGGACCGTTATTGCCATGCCGCTGGTGGCAATATTCATGCACCTCATGTTCTAATAACACTGCCGGACACACCAGTACTGGCAAACGACCATGGCTTGTCTTTCATCCGAGAGACAGGCCTTTTGTTTTGCAGTTTAGGAGTAGGGGAGAGATGCTGACCAGCTGGAGTCCATGGATTTTGACCAGGCGGCCGATTATATTTTGCATACTAAGCTAATTATAAATCAGTGGAACGGACTCTAGGAGACAGTTCCATTGATTTATTGCGTTCGGTATGGGCGATACCTTGGCGGTGAAAGTCCACTACGCGCTCGCTGGGAGGAAACGGCAGCCAAGGCAGGGGTGCCCACCCCAAGATGGAATCTTGAGGAAGCCAGATGTCAGGGCGAGGAGTTCTGGCGGGGTCTTGAATTTCAATTGATTATTAAAAGGCCGCGATGGTTCAACATAAAAGTCAAAAGTATTATAGAATATAGATGAGCAATAACCGATATCAATTCACTCGAAATTGTCCAATTTATGGGAGGAAAACGTCAAATGAATAATGATAGAATCTATAAAATGAATGTTGCCAGCGTTTATCCGCTCTATATCGAAAAAGCCCAGAAGAAGGGAAGGACTAAAGCTGAAGTAGACGAGATCATCCGTTGGCATACCGGCTACAGCCAGGCTGACTTGGAAGCGCAGCTAGATAGGCAGGTGGGTTTCCAGACTTTTTTTGAGGAGGCACCTGACTTGAATCCCTTAAGAAAATCAATTACGGGCCTGATCTGCGGAGTGCGCGTAGAGGACATTGAGGATCCCATCGTCCAGGAGGTGCGCTATCTCGATAAGCTCATCGATGAGTTGGCCAAAGGGAAAGCCATGGCGAAGATCCTTCGGCAAGCTGATCAAAAATAAACCGGGATCCCGCCGGAACCAAAAAAACGCGGAACAATAAAAGGACCAGGGAGGCAATATGAATATTTTCGAATGGCTCAAGGATTCTGACCCCAGCCTCAGATGGCAGGTGGAGCGGGATCTCTTGAAATTGCCAAAAACAGACTGGCAGGAAACAAGAAAAAGAACCCATACCGAGGGCAATGCCGCCATCCTGTTATCCCATCACGGACCGGATGGTCTGTGGGAACAGGGGGCTTTCCTCCCCTGGTATGTAAGGGAAGGCAAACCGGGCTACCCCTGGAAAGCCACCACGACGGTCCTTCATGATTTACAGGAATGGGGCGTAGAAAGCTCCGCTTTAAAACCTGATACGGCCGGTTTGATCAAAAAAAATGCCCGGTGGGAATATGAGGACCTGCCCTATTGGGAGGGTGAAGTGGATGCCTGCATCAATGGAATGACCCTTGTGGCCGGAGCCTGGCTCCAGACTGATGTCAGCGGGATACTCCAGTGGTTTGTTGATCATCAGATGGCAGACGGCGGCTGGAACTGTGAGTGGGTCAACGGATCTGTAGTTTCTTCCTTTGTGTCCACCTTGAACTCCCTGATCAGCCTGCTGGAATATGAGAAAATAATAGGCAGAGATGTCTCCATCGATGCCATGAGAAAAAGTGCGGAAGAATATCTCTTGAAAAGACAGCTCATGGAAAGGCTCTCTACCGGGGAAAGGCATCCTTGGGTCGAACAGCTCGGCTATCCCTTCCGACACTCCTACAGCATCATTCGGGCCCTGGATTATTTCAGGGCAGCTTCCTCCTATGACGGGTCAAAACCAGATCAACGTTTAAGCGAAGCCGTTATGAACCTCAAAAGCAAACGGCATCCTGATGGCACCTGGCATGCTGACTTTATGCATGAAGGAGATACCTGGACGGAATCTGAGACGCCGGGTGAGCCTTCCAGATGGCTGACTTTCTATGCCTTGCGGATCCTTACTTGGTGGGACGAAAATAATTAGGTGTCGTCTACATTTAAATCAATTTCCTTTATATGAAATTGACACCAGGACCTACCTGTTCATCAATTTTGAAGTGACCAATCACAGCCCGACTGCCTTGGACCTGTTTCACCGGGTCGGCATCATTGAGTCAAAGGATGAAGGTCCAGTGTTTGCTTGGACCGCTCTGGCCGATATTACAGACCGCAAAGCGGAGATCAATGAGTCTGATTATCTGGCCCGATCCGAGTACAGCACCAGCCTGGTCCTAAAACCCGGCGAGACCCGCATGATCCAGGCGGCAGGAAGCGTGGAAGGCATTCTCTCCGGAGCAATCGAGGTTGGTCTTTTTGACCTGGATGAAAAACCGCAGGCAGCAATTGCCGTCCGAGTGGGCCCGAATTTTCCCCCGGATAAAGCCCTGAATATTGCGGAGCGGTACAAACCCCAGCAATCGGAATTGATCTCGCTGCCGGCCGTCACCTCCTCTTTGAAAGGTATAAATCATGTATTCTATCCTTTTGAGTACGGGGAAAATGGTCAGGAAAAAACTTATCTGCTGGTGGACCAAGCCTCGGGGATCGTCTACCATGGCAGACTTACCGATGGCCAGCTCATCCCCGCGGACTTGATGAGAGAACAGTGAAGTCCTTCCTGAGTAATAAGCGCCAACAGATCCCTTTACCTGAGATCCCTTGGCATCTGCCCATTTTTCGGCTTTCGCAACGAGTCTCCGACAGAGCCTGATCGATGGAAGTCCGAACAGTTCAATTCATCCTCCCCAAAAATGTCCATGGTTCGATCAAAGAAGCCAAACCCATGAAATTCCAGAACGGTTTTCATGGGTTTTGGCTTCTGAACTGGATTTCTTTCTTTAAAGTTGGTCAACTGCAAATGAAGAGGCACAGTCTATCGGCTTTTCGTTCAGTTTTGCATAGAAGCGGCAGGCGTCTTTGACGGGATTTGAACCTGCGACTTCTGCCATTGGCAAAATTCAAGTACACGCCGAATGAAACCGCAAAAAAGTAAAAAAAAAGAGCAGTCGGGGAAACTGCTCTTTCAAGGGTAAATGTACTAATCGTGTAAAAGGGGGGAAATATGAAAATATCGGTTATTTGCTAACTTGTATTTTCTGTACCTTTAATATAACATAATTTCATTCTTAATGATAGAGATTATCATTAAGAATCTGTAAATAATTCATGGCTATTTTAAAGATGGATTGTTATATGAGTAAATCTGATTCATAGTATAATCAATTAAGAGAAAGTTTTTTTGAAGGGGTGATCATATGTATCAGGGAAAAGCTGTCAAGAAGTTAGACCTGGCCAACTTGCCGACTCGGATTCAGAAGCTAGAATGGGTGTCCCGCCAAACCGGAAAAAATGTTTGGATCAAACGGGATGATCAGACGGGGTTGGAATATTCCGGAAATAAGATAAGGAAGCTTGAATATGCTTTGGCGCAGGCTTTGGAATTAGGTTGCGACACCATCGTTACCGCCGGTGGCATTCAGTCCAATCACTGTCGGGCTACGGCCGCAGCCTGTGCCCGTTTGGGACTTCGCTGTGTTCTGGTGTTAAGTTCAGATGAGAAACAATCATTGGATGGAAATTACTTGCTGGATGTTTTATTCGGGGCCAGAATTCGGTTTATCTCCTCCCAAAAATATAAAAGCAGCTTGTCCCAAATGTTGGACCTGGTCGTGGATGAATTAAAAGCAGATTCGAAAAAACCCTATGTGATCCCAGTGGGTGCCTCTAACGGAATAGGAACATATGGATATTTTTCTGCCATGACGGAAATCGTTGAACAGGAAAACGAAATGGATCAAATTTTTGACACCATCGTTGCCACGGTAGGTTCCGGTGGAACCTATGCTGGATTAGCCCTGGCTAACCAAGCATTGGGTCTTGGCAAAGAAATTATCGGGTTTAATATTTGCGACGATAAAGCGTATTTTGAGCAGAAAATCCAAAAAATCAGTCAGGAGTTTATGGGGATCTATGGAGTATTTCCCTTTGAAACCAAGGATATTAAAATAATTGACGGATATGTTGGCCGAGGCTATGCCTTATCGGATGCCATCGAATTGGACTTTATCCAGCAGTTTGCCAAACGCGAAGGAATCATTTTAGACCCGACCTATACCGGAAAGGCCATGCGCGGACTAGTGACGGAACTCATTGAGAATCATCCCTTATTGAGTAAGTCCGAGAATATCCTATTCATTCATACCGGCGGTATATTTGGTTTGTTCCCTAAGCGGTTTCAGTTTTAAAGACCCCGCCGACTCAGTTTAGGATCCATCGTAAATTGATGAATCCTTGACCTTACATTCATGGATTCATCAATGTGTGCATCACCATTTTGATTCATTAGGCTGTGAATCATAACTAACTAAATGATAATTTAAATATCAAGATCGAAATATCAAAAGTAAACCGGTGAAAGACCATCTGCTGTTAACTGGAGAAAATTGACGGTGCGGTAGCCATCATTCTGGCCCTATACCGAGCAATCCGCTGTGGAGGAGAATCTGTTAATTCTGTTTATGATGATCGTGGACTAGTATTCTTCTGATGTTACCTTCCAGATGCTAGAATAAATATAATAGGCTAATGTTGATTGGAGATAAAGATATAATAGTTTCAACACAATCAGTAAAGAACACTTGATATAAAAAGGCGGGATAAATATTAAATGAAAAAACAAAAGTTGTATATTTTAATCGCTGCACTTATAGCTTTGCAATTATATTCCCTAGTAAAGATATACTCACTGCAAAGCAGACTTGATTATACAAATCAAACAATAAGTTCTGTTGAAAATCGACTTGATAGTCAAATTAGTTCGATCTATCAAAATGTTGACGAAAAACTAAAGTCTCAAGCAAGTTTAATTCATAAATCCTGGGTAAAAGTAGGGAAACTTGATGTTGGCAAACTTACCGTGCCTATTAAATTTACGATAGAGCCAAAGAGGATAACGGAAACTATGTTGGTATCTCTGGATTTTAATGGAGAAATTGTTCAACTTGATAAATCAGGATTGGATTACTCCGCCACCAAGGACTTTAAAATATCAGAAAGTGTTTTTCCAAAGATTATTATGCAAGATAATGGTGTAAAGACCGTTGAAGAACATAATGGGTTGATGGTAACTAGCATAAAAGAGCAAGTATTCCCACATATTTCTGCAAATTTTCAGGGAGGAACTAATTATGGCTCAAATCAATATCATGCGAAAGGAATACTTAGTATAGATTATATGCCATCACATGAGAATAACGCTTTTGTTGATATTAAATATGTCATCAAAGTGGATGATGAAATCATAAAAGAAACTCCCGTGGTGTTGGAAAAAGAAGACGGCTTTGGCGGAAACTCTACACTTAATATTGATGATAAGTATTCTATGAATGAAGGTCAAATTCTAACTACTACCGTTGTAGCTGTTGATAGTTTGGGATTTACTCATGAATATTTGGTAGCACATATTGTAGGCGGTTCTAATATGCAAAGAGAACCCAATTTTGAGAAAATGAACATAAAGGCACCGAATGGAGAAATTGTTTATCAATTTGATGAAAGCAATTCCAAGGAAAATAGTTACAATTAGAAATTGTAATAACATATGACCTAAACGGATCCATAGTAAGCATCTCAAAAGAGGTGCTTTTTCATGTCCACACCACATCATCACTGCGCTTCTTCGGAAAGAAAGGTACAAATGGGAAGGTCGAAATGCCGGTTAGTAACCTACGATCCCGGAAATTATCACGAGGGAGGAGTTATTTCTAAGGACTGGAATAGCTCTTTTTGTGTTTTTGTCACATCGCCAATGATTTTTCGGCTCCCAGGTGCCTTGACCACTTCAATCAGGTCAACTTCATCTAAAACGCCTTGAAGCGTCCACCGATCAAACAACTTGGCTTCTTCCATTTTCTTTTTCAGGTAGGATAAGTAGATTAATGCAATAAACCCAATAAAAAGCTTCCCGTCTAAGGCAAGTTCAGAAGAAACCTGCACCGTTGCGAAGTTTAGCCGATCCTTTAGATTGCTGAATCCTTTCTCCGCAATATCTTTGCTGTGATGCAAGGACAAAGCTTCAAACGGTTCTTTCACATCATTGGAGAGTAATGCAAAGTATCCATAATTGCGCATCTCAGCCTTCATGGCTTCTTCTTTGGGGGTTACTTTGATGCCGTGCTTTGGGGTCTCTACCACGTCGAAGTACTTGGCATAGTCTTTGGTATGGTACTCTTTCCGTTCATGATGGGTCAATTCATAGTAAAGCTTGTTGTAGTCCTCATTCTGATCGGCGCGGTCTTTCGCAGCCTTCTCCGGATTATAGTACAAATGCAGATAAGCCTGACGCTTCGTTGTCAAGACCTCTCCCTTTTTAGTGCGCTCTTGGGAGTAATCCCAGTCAATTGGTCGACACAATCCATAAGTACCAAACTGGGGGTCCAGATTGCTCCATAGCCCGAGGTTGTCCTTCTCTTTGTCCAGGACCTCCTTGACATAACTGAGGTTGAGACGGAGACCTATAAGAAACTTTTGATGATGTTGATAAAGGTCATCCATGTTTTCTTGGCTATAGAAACCTGGGTCCAAAATGACATTGAAGTTCTGATAGTCCATTCCATCAAACGCCCCCTTGAGCTGTCGGATGGTTTTAACATCACAGATGTTCCCGGAGAGTTTGCGATAATAAAACGGCAGACCCGACGCTTCACCAAACAAGACTGCTAAGTTGAATTGAGGAAGCCGGTCATTTTCTTTGTTCTTTCCCATTATTTCGTGTTCTAGCGTATCGCAATAGCTGGAAATGGACGTTGTATCAAAGGCCCAGTATTGGTCCTCGATTCGCCTATTGCCTTGTTTGGCGAAAAATGACATCCGCTGTTCTTCCGTAATGCCTTGCAATAGTTCGCGGGAGCGTTGCGGGTCGATATCCTTCCCATAGGGATGGTGATGTAGTTTATGCCAATGGCTGAATCTGGACAAAGAATTGGTTTCTTCCAGGATCAGATAATAGGCTAAAGACAAGATCTGCTTGTACTCTTGAGGGAAACAGGTTTTTAGATCAGCTTCCACTCCGGTGGCCTTACCGATCTGATCCAGTAAATAAGTGGCACCGATGAAATGTCGCTCCGTCGCTGCAAAAGGGACGGATTCCTGTTGAACCTTTTGCTCCGGTTCAACGGTTTGTTTTTTATAAGGCCGGGTCGCAACAATTTCACCGGTCACGGGATCGACCCGACCGATCAATTTGCGCTTGGAGCGCGATTGTTTCTTTTCAGGATCCCAATAAGCCTTGTTATCGTAAGCATATTTAATTCCAGTTTTCTTATTTGTCAAATAAATGATACCCATCCAAATCACATCCTCGTTATAGTTATAATTAATAACTAGGATAAAGTCAAGAAAAAAAGTGCTGTAATCCATTGATTTTCAGCATTTTTTTTATGTAAAATTGCATGGCTCGAAAATGGTTTCGCTTGACCAACCTTTTTGATGCAGTTTAAAGGATTGGTCCGGTCGCACTATTCGCCTTGAGTTAATGAAGATAGCTCGACATCACCTAAAAGACCTTTAAATTCCGGCAGTTCCATTCCATACCCCGTGAAATGGATAAACCATTCGCCGCGGATGGTATAGGCTTCAAGATCGGCGGCTTCATCATCCACATCCAATAAGTAGAAATCTTCTTCGCCGATCTGTTCTTTCGTAAAATAAGCATCTTGGGTAAAGTCATCCAAAAATGTCTGGGGATCGTCACTGACATTCCCGTAGATGACAAATTTTCGATTGCTGTCGGTGGTATCGCTGTAGGTGACCATGACCTCTGAAATACTGGCACTAAAAGTGGGGAAGAATAAATCCGGGACCGAAGCTAGGCGAGGGATCTCATTGATCGCAAGAAGATTTGGATCTTGATTGGCTTTGGCTTCGACCAATGCGGGGAAATTCAGATAGTCAGTTAGCCCGGTCAACGTTTCGCCCCGTAGAAACGTTGCAATGGGTGAGGACGTCTGGTATTGCGGATCCAGCGTCGGTTTTGCAAGGGACCTTGAGCAACCCGCAACGAGAAGAGTCAGGGCTAATATAGTGGACAGAGCGATCTGTTTGATTTGAAACGGGGTGGGTTTGATGAATGATTTCATGGATGTAACCTCCGAGGCAATTGAATGGTCTGCCATTTTGGACAATGACAGCCTGTAGTCCTAATTCTACCTCAAGTTTCGCTGTAAATACCACTTTTTTATTCGGCGGGGGCTGTATCTGATATAATAAAGTAGAACTATAAGAGGAGGTGGTGTTTTATGAAAATATTAATTATCACGGGCATGTCCGGAGCCGGAAAAAGCCAGGCAGTTAAGGTATTTGAAGATCTGGGTTATTACGTGGTGGACAACATGCCTCCCAACCTGATTGGCAAGTTTATCGATGTTCTAACCACAGCTGAGGGGAAATTTACGGATGTAGCCTTGGTCATGGATATTCGATCCGGTGAATTCTTTGAAGGGATCGAGGAATCCATTGAAGGTCTCGTGGCTAAGAACGTGGATTTTGAGATCTTATTTCTTGATGCGGACGACGAAGAAATTGTCACCCGCTTTAAAGAAACCCGGCGGGTCCATCCCTTATCTTCCAGAGAACGATTGCTCAATGGAATTCAAAAAGAGCGGGAAATATTAAAACCGATCAAAGAGAAGGCGAACTATGTCATTGATACGACGGGGCTGCCTTTGCGTAAATTCCAGGAGAAGATCAAGAACCGGTATGTGACCCATGATACACCGGAAAGTCTCAATATCAATATCGTGTCCTTTGGCTTTAAATATGGAGTACCCGTTGATGCCGATTTGATCTTTGACGTCCGCTTCATCGAAAATCCATTTTATATTGATGAATTAAGACCCTTATCTGGATTGGATGAACCGGTCAGAGAGTTTGTTTTGACCAATGATGTCACCAAAGAATTTATTAAGAAAGCAATGGATATGCTGATCTTTTTAATTCCTCACTATATTGAGGAAGGTAAAAAGCAACTGATCGTTGGCATTGGATGCACCGGCGGCAGACACCGCAGCGTCGCCATCACTGAAGAAGTTTCTCGAGAACTTCGCTTCAAGGGGTTCCATGCCTCATCCTTTCACCGCGATCGGGAAGAAGATATGTCGCGCAAACATAAACTGTAAGGGGTGACGATAACGTGCTGAAAACATTAATGGATCTGACCCGGTTTGGGATGGGTCTGAAACGATGGTTGGCATTCGGTATTCTGGGCTTTTTATTGATCCTTCTGGGCATTACGGAAATTCTCGACAACCGGTTTTTTTCGAATCTATATAAGCTCTACTTCTTTTTCCTGATTGGTTCTGGCGTCTTCATCGTCTACATCAGCATCAGTGAAGCCCTGAAGAACTTTGTTAAGCTTCTGCGCGAAGGAATGTTCAATGTGAATCTTGAATCTCGTGAAGTCAATAGTATGGTGATGGAAAAACGGCTGCAGACCAACGGACCCAAGCTGGTAGCCATCGGCGGCGGCACCGGATTGTCCACCATGTTGAAAGGGTTAAAACACTATACTAGTAACTTAACAGCCGTCGTCACCGTGGGTGACGATGGCGGCGGTTCGGGGACCCTTCGCAATGAAATGGGGATCTTGCCGCCGGGTGACATTCGAAACTGTCTGGTTGCCTTGGCCAACACTGATTCCGCGTTGGAGGAATTGATGCAGTATCGGTTTGCCGACGGGTCTTTAAAAGGCCAAAGTTTCGGAAACCTCTTCCTGGCAGCCATGAATGGGATGTCCGACAGTTTTGAAGAAGCAGTATCAAAAATGTCCGATGTTTTGGCCATCACCGGAAAAGTATTCCCGGTGACCCTCAAAGACCTTCGATTATCGGCCCGGTTAGCCGATGGTACAATCATCAGCGGTGAATCCAACATTGGTCATGGGGCCACGTCCGACAACCCCATTGTCAGACTGAGCATCAGTCCGCCCGATGCCGATGCACCCCAGGGTGTGCTTGATGCAATTCGAGAAGCCGAAGCCATTGTAATTGGACCGGGTTCGCTGTTTACTTCGCTGATGCCCAATCTCTTGATCCAGAACGTAGCCAAGGCAATTCGAGAGTCCACTGCCATTAAGATCTATATTGCCAATATCATGACGCAGCCCGGTGAAACCGACGGCTACAGTGTGATCGATCATTTGGAAAAGATCCTCCAGCATTGTGACTTGGGTCAAATTGATTATGTCATCGTCAATTCGAAGAAATTATCGGATCTGGATGCGATCAAAAACTATCAGCGGACCGGCTCCAAAGAAGTCAACTTGAATCGAGGGGCAGTGGAATCCCTGGGTATTCGAGTGGTGGAGGCCGATGTTTTAAAAATCAACCGGCGGCAAGTGCGCCATGATCCGGAGAAGTTGGCCAACGTCGTAATGAACATTGTACTGGCGGATCAGGAATTCAATAAACCCATGACTGCTTTGGATTATATCGCAGTCCGCGAACGTAAACATAAGATCAATCAGCAGACCGATTTGGATCATAAACCGTCTGGTTTGGATCATAAGCCGTCTGCTTTGGATCATAAACCCTCTGGTTTGGACCATTAATAGTCCAAAGGGTAACTGGATATTCCAACCACCTTCCGTAGAGTCGAAACTGTGATCTATCCGAGGATAGACCGGTTGCGGCTCTTTTTTATTTTTTTTTGGTAAGTTCTCATCCGGGTAATCCAACAGCAGGCCGGGCTTCGCAGCGGGCCTTGGATTTTGTTTTGTAAACAATGAAAAAAACAACTATTTTTAGGACAGTTTGCCGGAAATGGTCAATTTATAAGGAGATTCTCTGCTATAATTAAGGAAGTGCTGTATCAATTAATTTGAAACAGAAATCATAAATAACCGCTGGTGGGCCATAGGTCACAAAGCTAGTTGAGGAGGTACCATGTCTTATTCCGGTCAGGTCAAATCAGAAATTATACATAGTTTAGAAATAAACCGGGATGATTTCATGGCGATGCTTTCAGCCATTATGAAAGTGTCAGGAACCATGTCGCTGTTGCCCGGTGCAGGTATGGGGTTTCGGATCTCAACGGAGAACCCAGGAACGGCAAGGTTTATTACAAAGTATTTAAAAGAATACGTGGATGATTCGGTGCGCGTCATCGTCAGTCGAGGCTCAACGTTGCGCAAAAAGAATCTCTATATTATATGTTTGGATGAGATCAAGGATGTTAAAAGCTTACTCTTAGATACGGGCATTTTGGGGAGTTCAAACGATGAACTCTTCATCGATGAATCTGTCCCCAAACAATGGGTCAAAACAGATGCTTTACGGCGAGCCTATTTAAGAGGCGCTTTTTTAGGGTCCGGGTCAATTTCAAATCCGGAGAAGCAATATCATCTGGAGTTTGTCACTCATTCGGAAAATTATGCCGAGGATCTCCTAACGGTCCTGTGGAAGTATAAATTAAAGGGCAAGATCATCAATCGCAAAGGCAGTTATGTCGTCTACATCAAAGAAGGCGAACAGATCGTGGACCTTTTGAATGTGATGGGGGCTCATAATGCCTTATTGGAAACTGAAAATATCCGCATCGTGAAAGATATGCGGAACAACGTAAACCGGCTGGTCAACTGTGAAACGGCGAATCTCACGAAAACCGTCAATGCATCGGTTCGCCAGATGGAAGCCATTCGACACATTCAAAGAACCATTGGCTTGGCCAGATTACCGGAGTTATTGCGAGAAGTGGCTGAAATTCGGTTGAATTATCCGGAGTCCACCTTGCAGGAACTGGGTGAAATGTTGGAGCCTAAAGTGGGAAAATCGGGGATTAACCACAGACTGCGAAAAATTGAAAAAATAGCTGAGGAAATCGAAAAGGAAGGGTAAATAAAATGGCGAAAGTTCATCTGGTGGTGAGCCATATCAAGGATCTTGAAATCGGACGAAAAATATCGGTGCGATCCATTGCACAGGAATTGGGGATCTCGGAAGGTACGGCATATAAGGCGATCAAAGAGTGTGAAGAAGAAGGTTACTTGAAGACACTGCCCCGGGCCGGTACGGTTCGAGTCGAATCACCCAAAGAAAAGAAGATCAAGAATTTAAATTACGAAGAAGTGCTTAAAATTGTCGACGGGGAACTGTTAGGCGGAGAGGCTGGCATCGAGAAGCCGATCTATAAATTTGTCATTGGGGCCATGGAATTAGACGCCATGCGTAAATATATTACACCAGGCGGTATTTTGATCGTGGGCAATCGGGAAGCGGCTCAGAATATGGCACTTAAAAATGAGAACGGTGTTCTCATCTCGGGAGGCTTTGGCTGTACGGATAAAATTCGGGAAATGGCCAATAGTTTAGGCATCCCGGTAATTTCCTCCAGTTATGATACCTATACCATCGCCAGCCTCATTAACCGGGCCCTGTCACAAAATCTCATCCGGCAGCGGATCCTCTATGTCTCGGATATTATGACCACCTCGCCGGAGGCATTAAAAGAGGATGAGACGGTCAATGACTGGAAAAATAAAGCGGAATCCACTGGATTTGAGCGGTTCCCGGTTTTAGATTATAAAAAGAAAGTCGTCGGTATGATCGGTCCCAAAGAAGCTCTGGGTAAAGAGGGCAGTGAACTGATCAGTAAGTTTATGAAAAAGCCGGTGCAGGTCCATCCCAGAACGACGGTGGCCTATGCCGCCCATATCATGGAATGGGAAGATGTCGAACAGATCCCGGTCACCGAAGGGGACAACCTGTTGGGCATCGTATCCCGAAAAGATGTCCTGCGGGGATTAAAAGAACGCTGGATGTCCCATAAGACCAATGAATCCCTGGAAGATCGGATCATCGATCATTTTACCTATGAAGAGAAAAACGGCCGGTTTATATTCTCCGGACGAGTCACCGGTGAGATGCTTGACCCGCTGGGCACCTTATCGAGAAGCCTCTTATCCATGATCATGGTGAAGTGCTCCTCCATCATCTTAAAAAATCGAAATTTGTATACTGAAATTGATAATGTCAGCATGAACTTCATCAAACCCATCCAGCCGGAGCATTTTTTCTCGGTGGAGATCGAATTGGTGTTTACGTCAAAGCTTCACTCCAAAGTCGAAGTTCGCGTCATGGACAGTGATGGGGAGTGCATTGCCTTGGGAATGGTCTCCGCGGTCCATTAAGAAATTTCAATTCATGAGCAGCGTTGATCCAGATCAAGCTAAAAAATTAGTGGTAAACAAACTAGCGGTCAACAAATTAGTGGTAAACTAATTAGTAGATAAAATAAAAATTAGTGAGGTCCGAATATGTATACACACGTTGTCCTATTTAAGCTGAAAGACAAAACCGACACAGCTTGGTTCGTGGAGCAATTACGGTCCATGGATGGTAAAATAGCTGAATTAAAAGAAATCGAAGTTGGCATCAATGATGTTGAAACCGATCGAAACTTTGATGTTGCCTTGATCACCCGGCATGATTCCAAAGCCCAGATGTTGGCCTATCAAGACTCCCAATACCATCAAGTGGTTGTATTGCCTAACATCAAGCCACTCATCGAAATGAGTAAAGCCGTGGATTTCCTAGGAGAATAGATAGAAGTAGAAGAGACATTCGGTGTGGTTTGATCCCGAATGTTTCTTTTTTTTGGTAGATGCTCAAAACCCTTGGGTCGATGAGTCTGTGGCCGATGAGTCTCCGATCAATGAGTCTTCGGAGGATGAATCTCCGATCAATGAATCTCCTGATTCTGCGGTCGACGAGTATTCAGAACCTCTGTTCGTAAACTTGACCATTAAATGGTAAAATGAGTAAAGATGAAAATAAACCCGAACTTACTAAATCAGTAGGGTCCCTAAAAACTAGATTGAGCCTACTCCCAAATAAAAAACGAAAGAATGATGAGAATGGAACAAGCGATAACAAACGAACTACCGAATGGGATAACTGAATATAGCGGTAATGCGAAGAAAGACTTTGTCCATCTTCATCTGCACACGGAGTACTCTTTGCTGGATGGCTCCGGCAAGATCAAGGAAGTCGTGAAAAGAGCCAAGGAGTTTGGCATGTCGTCCATTGCCATTACCGATCACGGAGTGATGTATGGCTGTGTAGAGTTTTACAAAGCCTGCCAAAGTGAGGGCATCAAGCCCATCATCGGGTCGGAGATCTATGTCTGTGCCGCAGATATGAGCGCTCGGACGTTAGTTAACAATAAGATCCATCATCTGGTGTTATTGGTCAAAAATGAGATCGGCTATCAGAATTTGATGAAGATCGTCAGTGAAGGCTCCATCCACGGTTTTTATTATAAACCCAGGGTGGACCATGCATTCCTGGCCCAACACAGTGAAGGCTTGATCGCCTTATCGGCTTGTCTTGGCGGTGAAGTTCAGGAAAACTTAAATCATGGCTTGTTTGAAGAAGCAAAAGCCGCGGCTCTGTTTTATCGGGATACATTCAAGGATGGATTTTATCTGGAGCTGCAGGACCATGGGTTGGCAGAGCAGAAGAAAGTCAATGCATTAAATATTGAATTAGCGAAGGAATTATCGATTCCTCTAGTCTGCACCAACGATGTCCACTACATTAAAAAAGAAGATAATAAGAGTCATGATGTCCTCCTTTGCATCCAAACCGCCACGGCGGTGGATGAGTCGGATCGGATGCGCTATCCAGCACCGGAGTTTTATCTCAAGAGTCAGGATCAAATGTGGGACTTATTCCAACATGTCCCGCAAGCTTTGGAAAATACGGTAAAAATTGCCGAGCAATGCAACTATGACTATGATTTTCACGTCAGTAAACTGCCGGCTTTTGATTTACCGGCGGGGGTAGACCATGCCCAGTTCCTGGAAATGAAATGCCTGGAAGGGCTCGTTCGCAAATACCCCGTATTTGCCGATTTTAAAGGATTGCCCATGACCGATGCGGTCCGGGCTAAAATCCGGGCAGTTGATCTGGAGAATTCCCAGGAACTGATCAAGCGGCTGGATTATGAACTGAGCATTTTAATTAAAATGGATTATGTCGATTATTTTCTCATCGTCTGGGATTTTATCAAATTTGCCGATGATCACGGCATCGCCACCGGCGCGGGGCGTGGGTCAGCCGCGGCATCGATCATTGCCTATACTTTGAACATTACAAAAGTCGATCCCATTAAATACAATCTGATTTTTGAACGATTCCTAAACCCCGAGCGGATCTCCATGCCCGATATTGATTCGGACTTTTGCTATGAGCGGCGCCAGGAAGTCATTGACTATGTCGTTGCGAAATACGGCAAAGACAATGTGGCTCAGATCATCACCTTTGGGACCATGGCTGCCCGGGCCTGTATCCGCGATACCGGCCGGGCCATGAATTATCCCTATGGGGAAGTGGATCAGATTGCAAAAATGATTCCCAGCGTGTTAGGCATTACCATTGAAAAAGCCCTGGAGATGAATCCGGAGCTTAAAAATGCCTATGACAATGACCCCAAGGTCAGCGAACTCATTGAAGTTGCGTTGAAATTGGAAGGGCTGCCCCGGCATTCATCCACCCATGCGGCCGGAGTGGTTATTTCCGGAAAACCGCTGGTGGAGTATGTTCCGTTGCAGCGCAATGAAGAAGCCATTGTCACTCAGTTTCCCATGGGCAACCTGGAAGAATTGGGCTTATTAAAAATGGACTTTTTAGGTTTGCGAACGTTGACGGTCATGCAGGATGCTGTTCGAATGATCAAAGAAAACCGCGGGGTCAGTGTCTCCGTCGACAGTCTGGATTTCAAAGATAAGAACGTCTATGACATGATCGGCGAGGGAAAAACCGTGGGTGTATTCCAGTTGGAATCAGCCGGGATGACGTCGTTTATGAAAGAACTTAAACCGGAGAGTCTAGAGGATGTCATTGCCGGGATCTCCTTGTATCGGCCAGGTCCAATGGCGGAGATCCCCCGGTATATTGAAAATAAAAAGCAACCCGGTCAAGTCACTTATGTCACCCCGGAGCTGGAACATATTCTGGACGTGACGTATGGGGTTATGGTCTATCAGGAGCAGGTCATGCAGATCGTCGTTGACCTGGCTGGTTATTCCCTGGGCCGAGCCGACTTGGTCCGGCGGGCCATGAGTAAGAAAAAACATGATGTCATGGAGCTGGAGCGGAAAAACTTCATCGAAGGAATTGTCGAAGACGGCCGGATCATCGTACCGGGTACTCGCCGTAACGGCATAACCGATGAAGCAGCTGAGAAAATATTTGACCAAATGTCTTATTTCGCCTCCTATGCGTTTAATAAGGCTCATGCCGCAGGCTATGCGGTCATTGGCTATCAGACCGGTCATTTGATGCGGTACTACCCGGTGGAATTTATTGCAGCCATGCTGAATTCTTTTATCGGTTCGGCCGATAAAGCCAGTTTCTATATCCGCTATGCTAAATCCATCGGCATTGAACTGTTGCCTCCGGATATCAATCAATCAGGGATCCGTTTCACCGTCCAAGGCAATAAAATTCGGTTTGGATTAGGCGGGATCAAAAATCTGGGCTTTGGTGTGATTGGTTCCATCATCAAGAGCCGCACCGCAAAAGGTGAATTCACATCCTTCCAGGACTTTTTGTCGAAACTCGACGACAAAGGGATGAACAAACGAGCCTGTGAATGTATGATCAAAGCCGGTGCGTTTGACTCCTTGGGCATTGCCCGCTCAAGACTCCTTGCCGTCTATGAGCGGATCATGGAGAGCTTTAATCAGGAACGCAAACGCCAGATCAAGGGCCAACTGTCATTCTTCGGCAATGAGGTGGGCGACGGATCTGAGGATACGGACGGATTTACCATCGACCTGCCGGACATTGAAGAATTCCCTCTAACGGATCGCCTGATGATGGAAAAAGAGATGACGGGGCTATACCTATCGGGACATCCATTGGATGAAGTCCTCGAGGAACTCGAAGCCGTCTCCACCATTCAAGTCAGTGACATCATTAACAGCGATATGCTCGATGATGTTCGCGATGAGGCAGCCCTGTTAGTGGAAAGTGAATTATCCCCCAAAACTGATCTCTATGATGGTCAGCGAGTTACCATGGGGGGGATCCTAACCGGTGTCACTCGTAAAATAACCAGAAACAATACCATGATGGCGTTTGCCATGCTCGAAGATACCACAGGCACAGTGGAAATCATCATCTTTCCGAAAACCTTTGAGGCGGTGAAAAACTTCCTCAAAGAGGATCTAATTGTGGCAGTATCCGGTCGTCTGCAAGTACGCGAAGATGAAAACACAAAGTTGATCGTAGAAGACATGGACCTCATCGAAAAGGGTAAGCTCCCGAAGATCAAACTCGCCCCCCCTCGAAACGGCGACGGTCGATATGGTAACGGTAAAAATCAGCCGGATCCATATGGCAGAAATGGTAATGTTCATCAACTTGGGGTCAAGGGCAATAACCAACCCAAGTCCAATTCCCAGTTGAACGCCAATCGCCAAACCAATGGCCAACAGATCACTCGTGCTAGCCATAAAAACGACCTGGAGGGATTTACACCTTCCCAGGTCAAAGAGGCAGAGGGTGCGTATGGTGGTAATTCGACCAGGGCCACACCAGAAACAGCCAAGAAGATATTTTTACGATTCAACGACCTTGCCGAGGCCAAAGCGATCCTGGGTGCATTAAAAGCAGTCTTGGTCAATCACAGTGGGAATACACCGGTCATGGTATTTACTGCCGATGATCGAAAAACCTTCCTGTTGTCGCAAGATCAGTGGGTGGATTCAGATGGACCAATCCTTAACCTGTTGATCAAACGATTGGGCAAGGAAAATATAATAGTTAAGTAAATTGACAAGAGGCTATCAACCATGGATGATAGCCTCTAATCCATGGTTGGGATAAAGTCCATGCTAAGGAATGGACGATTTACGATCATTCGATCAACAAAGGACAAGTACAAGTGACTTAAACGAGTGACTTAACTAGGCGAGTGAAACAAAAGCCTAAACAAATGACTAAACAAATGACTAAACAAATGACTAAAACATATGCACAAAATCAGTGAGTAAATCAAGAAATGGTTTATAATTAAAAGTAATTCAATCAAAAAGTAATTCAATCAAAAAGTAATTCAATCAAAAGGAGATTTCTGATGATTTATAGAAACGCTGTAATAGAAGACATTCCAGCAATTGGGGAATTGCAAAAGAAATACCATGTTCTCTCCATTAGTGAGGAGGATAAAGCGGATGGATTTGTAACGACTCTGTTTACCGACGATCAGTTCAAAGAAATTATTGAAAAAGAAAATGGTGTGGCGCTGGCTTGTGATGGTGATAAGATCGTAGCTTATGCCATGGCAGCATCTTGGGAATACTGGGATAGATGGCCGCTTTTCCATCATATGATCGGTGATTTGAACAACACGGAATATTTAGGACAGACTGTAACAGTTGAAAATTCGTATCAGTATGGACCAATTTGTATTGATAAAGAGTACCGCGGCGGTGAAGTCTTAAAAAAACTGTTTGATTTCTCCAGAGCTCAAATGAATAAAAGATATCCGATCTTGATCACGTTTATTAATCAGATCAATCCAAGATCCTACAATGCCCATACCAATAAATTGGGCCTTGATGTGATCAAGACTTTTGAATTCAATAATAATCAGTACTATGAATTAGGGTATGACACTTCAAAGTCCCTTTAACCAGATCAATATAAAAAACTAGAATACATTCGTTTTTCTTAGACCATCAATGATTGCTGTGGATATGTTCCGTAAGTTTGATTGGCCCAGGTAAATGGATGTATTCTTCCTATTTACGGGCCCTGGCGATCTCTTTGGCCCTGACCGCGGAGGTGGTGAGGGTATTTTACCTTTGAAAGAACAAGACCTTAAAAGGGTGCAGGCTTCGGTTTAAGGTCGTTGGATTTTTTATAAGGGTTGCTTGGTTCAAGAATGATTCAAGAATGATTCAAGATCGATTCATGAATGTTAACAGGTTTAGGCTTGAGTGGAGAACTGTTGACCGATACAATGAAGGTGGAGTAAAATGCGAGTTTCCAATGGTTGGGGGCCGATTTTACAGGGAAGACTGACAAGACAAACAGAATCATTCGAGCTCCGGCTGGAATATTCCATGGAGGATAAATGAAGAAAATAGCAATTATGACATCCGGCGGTGATGCACCGGGAATGAATGCGGCCATTCGGGCAGTGGTCCGCACGGCATTGTATAACGGCATTGAAGTGATGGGTGTGGAGCGCGGGTTTTACGGACTGGTCAATGGGGACATCAAGCCTATGGGGATTCGTTCGGTATCCGATATTATCAATAAAGGGGGAACCATATTAAAAACGGCCCGGATGGATTCTTTTCATCAAGCAGCAGTGCAGAAGAAAGCTGCTCAGGTCCTTGAAGTATTTAGAGTGGAAGGCCTCATCGTCATTGGCGGGGACGGCTCCTTCATGGGGGCTTCCAAATTGTCGGAGCTGGGCATCAATACCATTGGGATCCCCGGCACCATCGACAATGACTTAGCCTACACGGACTTTACCCTGGGGTTTGATACAGCAGTCAATACGGTGGTTGAGGCCATCAGTAAGATCAAAGACACCTCAGCGTCCCATGAGCGCTGTTCCATCGTGGAAGTAATGGGACGAAATAGCGGGGATATTGCCTTGTATGCAGGGATCGCCGGCGGGGCCGAGATGATCGTGGTGCCTGAAAAACCATTTTCAGTGAAAGATGTGATGAAAGTGATCCTGGAGGGTCGCTCCAAATTCAAAGACCACTATATCATTGTCGTGGCCGAAGGGGTGGATGGAGCTGAGAACTTAGGCAAGCACATTGAAGCGCTGACAGGGCTTGAGACCAGAACCACGGTTCTTGGCTATGTGCAGCGCGGTGGTTCCCCATCAGCGGTGGATCGACTATTGGCTGCCCGGTTTGGTCATCGGTCGGTTGAACTTTTAATGTCCGGACTGTCCAATCGAGTCGTGGGCATCCATGACAACCAGATCATCGATATGGATATTCATGAAGCTTTAGATATGAAAAAAGTGTTTAATGATAAACTTCTGACCATTTCCAATGAAATTGCATAGACACAAGGAGATTTTAAATGCTAAGAAAAAGTAAAATTGTATGTACCATAGGGCCGGCAACAGATTCTGAGGAGATGATCGGCAAGTTATTTGATGCCGGGATGAATGTATCGCGTCATAATTTCTCCCATGGCGATCATGTCAGCCACCGCACCACCATGGAGCGAGTCCGAAAAGTGGCCAAGGAAAAGGGCATTAATTATGCCATTCTACTCGACACCAAGGGTCCTGAGATCCGAACCCGTGATTTCATCAACGGCAAAGTCATTTTGAAAGAAGGCACTGAAGTAACGGTGGTGGGCGGCGAAGACTTTTTGGGGGACGAAAAGCGCTTTGCCATGACCTATAAGGATCTGGCCAAAGTCATCCTGCCGGGAAACCATATCCTGATCAATGACGGTCTGGTGGATCTGGAAGTAACCGCCATTGTCGGCAATGAAGTTAAAACCATTGTCCGCAATACCGGAGAAGTGTCCAATCGCAAAAGCTCGAATTTGCCCGGAGTCATTACGTCGCTGCCGGCTCTAACCGCCCAAGACAAATTGGACCTGAAGATGGGGGTGGAGTTTGGGGTGGATCTCATTGCGGCCTCCTTTATTCGCAAAGGAGCAGATGTTTTAGAGATCCGCAAAGTCCTCCATGGATTTGGCGGCTCTGATATCCACATCTACGCGAAGATCGAGAATCAGGAAGGAGTGGACAATGTCGATGAGATCATTAAATACTCCGATGGGATCATGGTGGCTCGCGGCGATATGGGGGTGGAGATCCCATTGGAAAAAGTACCCATGGTTCAGAAAATGATCATTCAGAAATGCAATGCGGCCGGCAAGCCCGTGATTACAGCCACTCAAATGCTGGACTCCATGGTGCGCAATCCAAGACCGACTCGGGCTGAAGTGTCGGATGTGGCCAATGCCATTATCGATGGTTCAGATGCCATTATGCTATCCGGTGAGACGGCATCAGGGGCCTGGCCGGTGGAAGCCGTTGAAACCATGGCCCAGATCGCCCTTGAAACGGAATCTGAAATTGATTATGAGTTCACCATGGCCATCCGGTTGACGAATCAAACAAAAACAGTGCAATCGGCGATCTCGGCAGCAGTTTGCAGGGCTGCAAACCAACTCGATGCCAAAGCCATTATTACAGGAACCCAAAGTGGTTCCACAGCTAGAAATGTAGCCAAATTCAAACCGAAGTCCACCATTGTAGCCATTACTCCATTTGAGGAAGTCGCACGTAAGCTGGCTTGTACCTGGGGGGTTTACCCCATCGTGTCCGAGCACTACGAATCCACCGATGACCTCATTGAAAAAACTACCGAGGCGGCCAAGGCCAAAGGCTTTGTCAAAGACGGAGATCTGGTGGTCATTTCTGCCGGAATTCCGGTAAATTACCGAGGCTCCACCAATCTGATGAAGATCCATATCATCGGTGACGTCTTGGTCGAGGGGAAGAGCTATGAGCAGACCCAGAGCTTTATTTCCGGGATCGCCGTGATGGCTGGCTCTGCCAAAGAAGCCATCGACCGTATCGAAGCCGGCGATATCCTGGTTGTGGATAAATTGACCAATGAGTATTTAAAGTGTTTACCGGAAGTAGGGGGGATCGTTGTTCAGACGGAAGAAATCAGCTCGGAAATCTCAGTGGAGATCATTAAAAACCAGATCCCTTTGGTTTATGGGGCCAAGAATGCCATGGCTACCCTTAAAAACGGGGCTCTGGTGACGGTGGATGGGAAACGCGGCATCGTTACAGCCGGTCGAGTCAAAGTTGGTTCATAAAAAATTAACATTTATCGAGAAAATCGAAATAACCATTGGTATCAAACGATATTAGAAGATTGAAATGTTCTGTTAATATAAATATAACAATAAATTTACAAAAAATTAACATTATTTTTCACCATGGCATCGCCTGATTTGGTATTCTAGTATGGATAGAGAATCAATGGCAACTGATTCTATTCACCCCAAAAAGCACCTTTTGAAGGTGCTTTTTGTTTTTTACTTAGTTTTAGCGAGTTTTAGTGCATTTTAGCGAGTTTAGCGAGTTTTTAGAAAGTCTTTAGAGGTTTTTTCGAGTGATCGAGTTGATCGGGTTTTTTAGCGTTTATCGAGTTTTACGATTTTATTGAGTATATCAAGTTTACGATTTTATTGAGCATATAGAGTTTTTCGATTTAATTGAGTTTTACCTAAGGTAATAGCAAGCCATTAGAGTGCGTGCTAAAGGTTCAGGATCTTTCTGGGATTTCTGAGTCTTTCCAGAGGCACTCTATTTTAATTCACCCACCTCAATGTACGCAGTAGGTTGGATTTCTGTCACCTTAAGGCTTGAAACTGTACACTATTTTTCGGAAACTCTCACCCAGACCGTTATAATTAATGTGTGTCAAAAACAAGGAGTTGTTTAAATGGGTAAGAAGTTTCTAATTCAATTCTTTCGCAGAAATGCACTAAGTTATATTGTGGGGATTATTTTAATGGTGGCATCGACCAGAATCCGACTGCTGTATCCGGAGTATGTTGCCCATGCCACGGACTATTTAGTTGGCGGTGGTGCACAGTGGAGCGGACTTCAAACGGATATCATCATGTTAATGGTCATTGCCGTGATCGCCTTTATCGGCGCCTATATTTGGCGGTATCTGATCATTGGTAATGCCAGAAAGTTGCAAAAGGAACTGCGCGCTCTGATCTTTTCTAATTTTCAAGCACTGTCGCAGGCGTTTTATAATAAACGCAAGACTGGGGATCTCATCGCCTATGCCATCAATGACGTCAATGCGGTTCGGATGGCCTTTGGTCCGGCCTTGGTCATGTCCATCAATGGTCTGGCGATGATCGTCATCTCCACTCTGGGGATATTGGAACGATTGGGCGGTTGGCGGACGATTCAATTATTGGTACCCATTCCCGTTGTTGTATGGATCATGCTAAAACTGGGAACGACGATCCGGGCTCGCTTTCGCTTGGTTCAGGCAGCCTTTGGAACGGTCTCAGACCGGGTCAATGAGAACATCAATGGCATCCGAGTGATCAAAGCCTATGTTCAAGAGGATGAAGAAGTCCAGAAATTCAATGGTCTATCGGAAGATATGGCTGAATTGAATCTATCCATGATCCAGGTGTCTGGTCTTTTAAATCCGTTGGTCCAGGCCGGTTTTGCCGTGACCTTTGGATTATTTTTCTTGATTTGCGGACCTTTGGTTGTCCAACAGCAGATCACCTTGGGTGACTTTACGGCGGTTGCCAACTATCTCAATATGATGCTGACCCCGGTGATGTTCATTGGGCGGATCATTAATGTGATGCAACGCGGCATGGCCTCCATGAATCGATTGGATGATGTATTGAATCATCCCCACGAGATCACCGATGGAACTGGCCGGGCCAGGGAAATTAACTCCGGCCGCATCGATATCGTCGATCTGGATTTTTCCTATCCTTCAACGGACCAGGTGGTATTAAAAGACATCAACCTTCACCTGCCCAGCGGCAAATCGTTAGGGATCATTGGTGAGACCGGCGCCGGTAAGACGACCTTGGCCAATCTATTACTAAAGAC
The DNA here is from genome assembly GCA_049294805.1 of Clostridiaceae bacterium. Taxonomy (GTDB): domain Bacteria; phylum Bacillota; class Clostridia; order Clostridiales; family Clostridiaceae; genus JG1575. The sequence continues at coordinate 9,465 of JBAQDU010000102.1, read as the reverse complement.
CTACAACGTCCCGGATGGCAAGATCTTCATCGACGGCAATGACATCAATGACTATCCACTGGGGATGTTGCTGGATCATATGGGATACGTTCCCCAGGATAACTTCCTCTTCCATGACACCATCGATGCCAATATCCGCTTTTTCAAGGATATTTATTCCCAAGACCAAGTGATCAAAGCAGCCCGCGATGCTCAAATCTATGACAGCATTATGGAACTGCCCCAGGGTCTGTTCACTGAACTGGGGGAACGGGGCGTTAACCTATCGGGTGGACAAAAACAGCGGATCTCCATCGCCCGGGCGTTGATCCGCGATCCGGACATCCTGATCCTGGATGATGCCTTGTCAGCAGTGGATACGGTGACTGAAGCACAGATCCTGGCGCGTTTCAAGGAAATTCGAGCGGACAAAACCACCATCATCATTGCCCACCGGATCTCGGCAGTCATCGACTGCGATGAAATTGTGGTGTTGGACCACAATGTGATCCAAGAGCGCGGCACTCATGAAGAATTACTGGAAAGGAGGGGCATCTATTTTGACATCTACCAATCCCAATACAACGACCGCATCCGGGACGACGATGACATCGCCGGTTAATTCGAACAGTTCTTTTAGAAGGCTCCTCGGCTATTTAAAACCTCATTTAGTCCAGGTCATGATCATTTTTATTTTGATCTTGATCGTCAACCTAACGGCTCTTTTAAAACCTTGGTTTATTAAACTGGTGGCCGATGACTACTTGGTGGCCGGCCGCTTAGTCAATGCCAATGGTCTGCCTCTTTGGGGGCTGGCGCTGGCCTATGTGTTATTGATGCTGGTTGGAATGGTGGCTTTTTATTTTCAAGTCATTTTAATCACCCGGGTCGGTCAACTCGTAGCCAGGCATCTGCGCGAAACCGTCTTTAAAACCATTCAACTGTTTCCCTTGAGTTATCTTGATAAAACCAGCGCCGGCCGCTTGATCACCCGAACCACCAATGATGTGGAGGCAGTATCGGAGCTCTTTACCGATATTCTGGTCAGCTTGATCAAGGACGCCGTCCTTGTCATCGGGGTCATCATCGCCATGCTGGGGATGAATGTTAAGCTTACTTTATGGGCTTTTGTGGTGATTCCGCCCATGATGTTCCTGGTATTTTATATTCGACATAAGATCCATGACAACTGGATCGAGCTCAAAGCCATAACCAGCCGTCTCAATGGGTTTATCGCCGAGAATATTTCCGGCATGAAAATCGTCCAGCTGTTTAACGGGCAAGGAGAGAAGTTTACGGCCTTTACGAAACTCAACGATGCCTATTTTGATCACTCCTTGATCCAGATGAAAATGCATTCCCTATCAGGACCGTCTGCCAATGTCTTTGAAAGCATAGCGACCGCCATCATCCTTGTGATCGGAATGAAGATGCTCAATCAGGGTGAAGTTCAGATCGGGGATGTCATTGGTCTGACCCTCTACATTCGCCAGTTCTTTGTACCTGTCGCCGATTTGGCAGAGTCCTACACGTCCATTGAGTCTGCTTTGGTCTCGGCCACCCGGATCCATGAGATCACGGATCAGTCCGCTATCCTGGAAGACCTGGATGCTGGCGTTGCCATGGCGAAAATAAACGGGGATATTGAATTTAAAAATGTCTGGTTTGCCTATGATGAAGAGAATTGGATCTTAAAAGACGTCAGTTTCCATGTCCGCCCCGGCGAAACTTTTGCCATCATTGGGGAGACGGGATCGGGAAAGACAACCATTATTTCGCTATTGTCGAGATTTTACGATATTCAAAAGGGCCAGATCTTAATTGACGGCATAGATATCAAAACCATCCGCAAACGAGACTTGCGTCGTCAAGTTGCGGTGGTTCTTCAGGATGTATTCCTATTCTCCGGCACCATCCGGGAAAACATCACCTTAAATGACGACATCCCAGAAGAAGTCATGGCTGAGGCCATTGCGAAATCCCATGCCAAGGCTGTGATCGATCATTTTAAAGCCGGCTTGGAAGAGCCGGTCATGGAACGGGGTGCAACCCTGTCCATGGGGCAGCGCCAATTGTTATCCTTTGCCAGAGCGTTGGCTCATGACCCGGCTATTTTCGTGTTAGACGAAGCCACGGCGAACATCGATACCAAAACGGAGCTTCTCATCCAGGAAGCCATTGAAGATATTTCCAAAGAGCGCACCACCTTGATCATTGCCCATCGCCTCTCCACCATCCGCAATGCCGATATGATCCTAGTCCTAGGTCATGGGGAAGTCATCGAACGGGGCAATCACGAAGACCTCATGGCAGAGCCTACCCTATATCGCAGCATGGTTCAAAAAGGCAGTAGCCTATCAGCTTAGAACCAAACAGCCTTCGTAAAAAGATCGGTTTGAAACCGAGCAATGAGCTCCATGATCGGAACTAAAGGGGTTACCAAGCGGAACTTCTTAATCGAAAAGCCGAACTTAAAGTTCGCTGCTCGAGGCTTATTTCTAAAGATTGAAGACAAAAAGACTGCAAGACTGCAAAACTGCAAGACTGAGAGACTGAAAGATTGAAAGATTGAAAGATTGAAAGATTGAAAGACGGAACAGATAGACTCAAATCCGCACTCCAATCAAAAAGCACAATGCATGAAGTTACAATAATCTGGACTAAAACCTGATCTTAGGGGTTGGTCCAGATTATTCTGTTTGAACAAAAATGAAAACAAATCAATAATGTTACCGCTCATTCTCAATTAAGTTTTATAGTCATGGTAGAATCAATTAAAGTAACCTACAGGAGACGATAAAATGAAACGTAATTATAGAAAAATAGTATTGTCTTTCCTACTGTTTGTTTTAGTTGGTGTATTTGCAGCTTGTCAGAATCCAACCCAGGTCAAAACTGACAATCCAACCACCACCGGTAGTAGTCAGACTGTAGTTGATACAAAGACCAAAACCCAGGTCCAGAGCTCAAAACCCGCAATTACAAAGCCTTTAAAGACTAAACTGGCCGCCACACTCCCAACGGAAACAGGCCTTGCCTCCATTAAAGTCTCTGAGGATGGTCGATATAGTACAAAGCTTGAAGTAGCCGCCTATCTTTATCGGTTTAAAAAATTGCCATCTAACTTTATTACCAAAAACAAGGCCATGGATCTGGGGTGGGTGGCAGCCAAGGGTAATCTTTGGAAAGTAACGGATAAAATGAGTATAGGCGGCGATAAATTCGGCAACTTTGAAAAATTATTGCCTACCCAAAAAGGCCGCCAATACTATGAGGCGGACATTGAATATAAAGGAGGCAACCGTGGCGCCAAACGCCTGGTTTATTCCAATGATGGGTTGATTTACTATACCGATGATCACTATAACACGTTTGAAAAATTAGATTGAGAGGGAGTATGAAAATGGATCAAAACTTACCTGTACTTGAACGAATCATCCGTTTGGATGGGGTATCCATGACAGACCGTGAGACAACTCACAGTTATCTAAAGTTCAAATTCTACTTTCCAAATCACTATGGAAAAAACCTGGATGCATTGTACGATCAACTAACGGAGATCGGTGAACCCACTAAAATAATCATCTATCACGTTGATGAATTAAAACAAAACCAGCCAGATTACGGCCGGTCGATGTTAAAAGTCTTCCGGGCGGCTGAGGATGCGAATCCAAAATTGACCATTCGATTTATAGAAGGTGAACGATCCGAACCGCGAGTTTATAAAATCAGAATGAAAAAAAGTGAACCGATTCTTTCCGATCGGCCAATTGAGTAGCCTTTTAAGTGAATGAACGATATGGGTATGTATTATCCCAGCCTGGTTAAGGGCTGGGATAAAACTTTTTGTGCGCCCGGCATGGGCGGTAACTTGGTTGTGAAAGTCCACTACGCCCTCGGTAGCAGGAAGCGTTAACCGAAGGCAAGGGATAACTTAAACAAAGCCTATAAGCGGGTCAAAAGCAATCACGGAGCACCCGGAATCGACAGGATGACCGTTGAGGAAGCGCTTCCGTGGTTGAAGGAACATAAGGATGAGCTAGTACAGAGTCTCTTGGATGAAAGCTTCAAGCCAAGTCCAGTGCGACGAAAAGTGATTCCTAAACCAGATGGCGGAGAGAGAATGCTTGCGATTCCAACGGTCATTACCGGTTGGTACACCCAGGTGTATGAACCAGTCTTCGCGGTAACCCCGTAATGGAGGATTAGATGGATAACGAACGAAGCGCAAATATTGTAATCGGTGGTCAAGAGTATGAAATGCTCTTGACCACCAAAGCCACCAAAGCCACCAAAGCCACCAAAGAGATCGCCAAGAGATATGGTGGTCTTTCGAATTTGGGTGAGAAGCTGATGAAGAGTGAAAACTTTGAGATGGCACTAGATGAAATCGTCTGGCTCATCACGCTGCTGGCGAACCAGTCGGTCCTAGTCCATAATTTTCAGAATTCGGAAAAGAAAGAGCTTCTGACCCAAGATACTGTTGAACTCTTAAACGCCCCCTTTGAACTGGCAGACTATAAAACCGCCATTATGGATGCCATGTATAAAGGCACCAAGCGCAATGTGGAGAGTGAAGAAGAACCTTCAATAAACGAACAGGTCGGGTAAGTGACGAAGAGTTATTTGCCGGACTAATTTTTTATGGGGTAAAGCTCCTATCCAGAGGAGAAACCGAAGTCTGGCTCATGGCCATCGGACACCTCCTCGATCAGCGGGAGATCTATAAACTGTTCCAGGGATTGGCCCGTGCAAAGCGCGATTATTTCATTGATGAGATCATCCCACCTGGAATCTGATTTCAACCCACTGAATGCACTTACTACAACAACCTATTCTAGGCACCTACTGGGAAATTCCTACAACAAAAACATCAATACAAATCCCCATCTTGGTATCCGAATTCAGATTTCCTATAATCAAGAAAAAGGGCGATGATTTAACAGTGAATGGAAAGTACGATCCTCTTTACCAGTATTTATTAAAACAAACTGATGCAAAGTTGATTTTATCCTTCGATGAAATCGAAAAACATCCAGGCGAGAAATTAACTGACAGTGCGCATGAACACAATGCATGGTGGGGTAATAGAAAAACAGGGCAACACCCATATAGTAAGGCATGGCAAGCGGCGGGCTATGTAACCGTTGATGTTGAAAGCTCAAGAAAACGAAAACAAATGAAATTCAAGAAAATTTAAAAATTTTATAGGCACTCCAGAAGGGGTGTTTTTTTCATGCTCATTTTTAGAACGGTGGTGAGAAAAGGGCGGATAATTTTGGATTAAAGATCGGGGTGGAGGGCGAGAAAGAGTTTAAAAAGGCTCTGACTGACATCAATCAGTCCTTCAAAGTATTGGACTCCGAGATGAAGTTAGTGTATAGGCCGAAACATAATGTCAGAAAGCTACGGGTCGAGAAAGAGAGCCTTTTTCAGGAGAGTGCAGCAAGAGAAGAATTGAAAAAACGTATGAGTGAGATGATTCGGTTCCTTGAAAATTCATCCTGTGATTTGACCGAGTTTGAAGAAAATATTATGCGGATACTGGTGGATAGAATCACAGTGTATGTTAATCATCTAAAAATTGACCTCAAATCTGGAATTTCTGTTGATATAAAAGAATGGGATATTGATGGCAGCAGCAGGTCTTTTCGCTTTCCTGATTGGTGTTTCAAGAATTTCGAAGTGGGGACTGATTGCACCTGCGAATCCACCTTTCGTTTTATTTGGAATATCACCAGCGATTCCTTTAGCCGCAATAGGAATTGCTATTCTAATAGCGTTAGTATTTGTAGAGAAAAGGCTCGAGGTAAAGAGCGGATTTGTTTTATTACCCCAGTCTTTTATTAAAAATAAACAGGTAAGAAATGGACTGTATGGATCGGCATTCATCTTCCTAATTATGGGGGCTTTCAACGTTGTCGTTGTGCCATATGTTCAGATTATTGAAGGATTTAATGCAACACAAACCAGCTTATTGACGATGTCCTTTGGGCTTACTTTGTTCTTGTTCTCCTTCTTTATCCCTAAATTCGCTCAGAACGTCAAATCTAAGACCATACTACGATTGGGTTACTTAGTAGTTGCATTGTCAATCATTCCTTTATTATTAGCTATTGGAGATGGTTCAACTAACATTGCCTTGTTATTCATTGGAATTCTAATAATGGGAGCGGGAGAAGGATTAGTAAGTTCAAGATGTAATACTGTAGTTGCCAATGCAGTAAATGAAAGAGATGCAAAACATTCCGATATGGAAATGGCTTTGAGCTTTTACTCCTATGCGATGGTCGGAGTTATGCTAGATATCATCCAGAACCGCAGGACTGTGGATATTGATGTGATCTCAAGACAAATGTGCCAACTGATTCCTGGTGAAATGTACGCGCGGGAAATGGATTAAACCGATTATAATTTTGGCGGATCTTCTATTCTGCAGCCTCATCTTTGCGGTGTTTAGACCGAGCCTCGTTCAGAGATTTTATTTCTTTAAATGATTCTTTGAATCGACGCGAAACAGAAGTGGGATTCCTCCGAATGAGACTGGCTGCAATTTTATATTCTTTATCTTTTCGGGTAGCCAAAAAAAGTTCTATCTTTTTAAGTCCATCTTTAAACTCATAAAGTTCAGTCAACAGCCCGGAAAGCTGTTCCTGCTTTTTTTCAGAGATTGGTGACTGCAGCTCCAAATGCACTTCATGAATGATTCCATCCGCCTTTTCACTCAATAAGGCCAAAAATCTGGATTTCTTATCCCGATATTCTTGTAACCTTCCCAAAAGCAGGTCTTTGCGCGATTCCTTCCGGAGGTCTCTTTGCTGTTGAAAATGGGTAACATTTTCCTGTAGATCTGCTTCAATGCGTGTCAGATGTTCCTGGAGTTCCTCTGAACCTTGACTTATACTGGATGCAAGAGAATCCAGCCTGGTTTCCAGTGATCCAAAGGACTCGTTAAATTCCGTCAGTTTTCCCAGGAGTTCCTTGGTGTCCAAAGCAGCTTGAACAGATTTAGTGGCATCTGCAACAAAAAATATCATTAGGATCAAACTGGCCGGTTCGGTTGCATAGGGAGGGGCAATAAGCAGCAAAGCTTCCACAGGCGGGTGCAGGACCTTTACCAGCAGGATGGAAAAGACTCCCCATCCCAAAGAAGTGAGTAAACTGATATGACCGTTCAAGTTAAATGGCTGACCGCTGTAGTCCCAGTACCGCATATGGAACAATCTCTCCATGGCAGCCCCGGTTACATATTCCAGCAGGGTGGCACCCAGCATGCCTAAGACAAAGATATGCAAAAAGCTGTCGCTGAATGGCAGGGTCAGCCTTAGAATGATGATCGCTCCAAATCCGTAGATCGGCAGCATCGGACCATGAAGAAAGCCGCGGTTGACCCATTCTCGTTTTAGAGTTGAAACATAGAGGCTTTCCCAGATCCAACCTGAAAAGCAGTATATGAAAAAAAACAATAGCCATAGGGTTTGTGAGTATTGCATTGAAAAATTCTCCTTATTCTAAGTTATTTCCTAAATCCAGTTTATCGAATCGAACCATTCACTGAACACTATCAATCTCTCAATAATCTATGTACAAAAACGCCCATGTGTAAAATTATATTACACACGGGCGTTTTTGTCAGGACAAATTGGAGAAGTTGATAGTGGAGGGGCTTTCAGCGTTCTGATATAAATAAAACATTATCAATTATCCAAAAGGAGATCAGGAATGGAATTGAATCAAGGGATGTACGGTTTGTTAGTTATTTGCAGGCTCACTTCATCGAAAAGCAAGAGACTATTTTCTGCCTCAGAAGTGTCGGCCTTTTTGTCGGGTGCGACAGTCGGCCATTGTTGTATAGACCAGGCCTGGATATAGTCGTAATTTAGAAGTGAGTCTAAGTCTAAAAATTGGGTCCATCGACTTCATCGACTTCTTCAAGTTCTTCCGGTAGTATTTGATCTTCATCTGAATCTTGTAAATCGGCGACTTCAGGTTTTGGCATGCGTCCTTTATCCCGGTAGAGGACGGGTGAGGACGCGAAGAAGATTTGATCTTCGAAAGCAGTCCGTTCCATCAAGGTCAATTCTTTGGCGATGGAAGTAACATTACGCCGAAAGTCCGGAGAGTTGATCCCTTCAACGGGTTTTCCTTTGGTTTTACGGAAGAAGGAATAGTTTTTCCAGAGCATTTGAGTGATTTTAGCCGTTGTTGAAGGTTTGCGCAGAACGTCAAGAATCTCCCGGCGCAAGACCCCGAGTTCTTCGGGGTTCGTTTTCTTGCCTAAATTGGCTAGGCGTCGACCCATTTCTCTGGCCCAGGGCTCATCGATTTCCTGGCAGAGGAATTTTAAGTGGTACCAGGCTTCATAAAGACTATTTTTATCTTCCAGGACAAGGGATCGGAACCAATGGAAGGCCAAAAGACGCCGACGCCAGTCCCACCATTTGATCGGGCTTTGCAGATCACTGGCCGGGATCAGGAAGTATTCTCGGTCTAACAGGATCGTTCCCAAGATTCCGGGGGGATTTCCTCGTTTTTGTTTTTTTAAGGAGGTGCGATAAACACCGCAAGTCGGACTGCCTTCCATATAGATGTAGGCAGTTGCACCGGCCCGGTCGAGGGTTTCCAGGCAACTTCTAGTCCCAAACATCAAATCATCCGTGACGTCTCTCCCGCCCCGGTTTTTAACAAGGGCGATGCCGGTCCAGACATCGGTACCATTGCCGCCGGACAAATGAATCGGATCTCGTGGGACACCGAGGCCGGCCATGGTTTCGGGACAGACCGGCACCCATTTGAAGTCATTCTTTTCACGACCAATTCCAGCCGTTAAGTCCCAGCCCTTGGAATTGTACCGGACCGGACTGCCCATAGTGCAGGCACTGATACCAATGGTAATTTTATCGTGGATGATCACATTCTTTTTTTCCATAGTAGAATTCCCCCTTGTCTTGTTTTCTTTAGTATAAGCCATTGGAGAAATGCTGTCATGACAAGATTTGATTTATTTGTCCGGCCATAGTTAGGGTTTAAAAGAACTCAGGGAATTCGTGATCATTGAGATATCCAAGTATTGAGTTATCGAAATACTGAGATACTCATTGGTGAGATGAACGTTTCCTGAGAGACCCGTTTTATAACCTGGATTCCCGGAACACATAACTATGCTGGGGATTCTATACCCATGGCATCGTAGATCAGCTTCTGTTTTTTCAGGACCTCGCCTACTCTCAAGTCATGCCCCGGGTTTTCAAAGCATTCAATGACGTCCAGTTTGTCGAGCAATGACTGGATCGTATAGTCCTTGAAAAGACCGTTGTCTTGCATCTGCTTTTTGAGATAAGACAAATAGATGAGTGCCACGAATGCCACAAAGAGTTTTCCGTCCAAACTTTTTTCGGATGAAACCAGTAACCGTCTCAAGTTTAGTCGTTCCTTGATGTTTCCAAAGGCTTTCTCCACCAGATCTTTATTCCGATACAAGGTTAG
>JBAQDU010000101.1:0-8134 GCA_049294805.1 Clostridiaceae bacterium | reverse complement strand
ATAAAATAGGGATGACAGTCGTTGCATCAAAACTAGCCGAGAGCTTCATCATTTGATTGAGCTCAGTTAAGGAAGCACCGGATGCACCCTCCCGTAGAACCCCTAAGGCATACCAGAGGGACAGGGGGGAGAAGATTTGATTGGCTTTTTTTGACGCCTTGAAATAATCCGGTGTGATTTCGTTGGTCAATTCAAACATGGCAGTAATGACTTCACCGGGCACGGAAATTTCCTGGGTGCTGGTATTGAGGGGAACTTCCTTTAGGAAAGCAGCCTCGGTAGATACCGTACAGCCCGCTAAAAGGAACAGAGTCAAGCACAGAGTCGGAATTCGTTTGAACATGGGCATCTCCTTTAAACTAAATCGTTTGATTAGGTTTGATTTAGTTCGATTTGGTTTAGTTTGATTTGGTTTAGTTTCGCTTGGTTTGAATTTTAAAGTGTCCAGAGTATTGGTCAAGGTGGATCAATGGACTTTTCTAAAATAAGTCACCTTCAATTGGATGGGTAGACTTAACGTCCAGAGAGAGACGTTTTACGATGTTTTTTGACTTGTTCGGGTTCACTTTTTTATTTTGCAGTGGGATCTGAGATATGGCTGATAAACAGAGGTAAACCCTGATACTCAATGACAAGGAGGTAAGGTCGGTCCACAATGAAGTCAATGGGCTCATCAGCTGGCGCCGATGTTTCGGTTACCGTGATCTCTGTGACGGCCGCGGCTTTAAACCCTTTTTCATCCATCTGCAGCTTAGTTTTTTGTTTGATGTCATCTACTACGGCCTGGACACCGGTCAGCATATTGTTGAATTCGCCGTTGGTGAATATCTGTGTATAGCCTAGATCCATCAAGATCGATTTGAGCGAGAGGTTATCACCATCTACATCCAGTACTGGTGCCTTAAAATTTAAATAGGCGGACTCTTCCTGGCTGAGGATATCCTTAAGATCCGGGATGATTTCCATGGCATCCACCCCAACATTTGGCAAGATAAACCAGACTCGAATTCCCTTTTCGCCATTGTAGGCAGCCGCCTGATAGCGTGAAGTCTGGGCGTAAGCACGGGGAAATCCGGTGATCCCGATAAATGGGGCATCTACCGCACCGGTGGGTGCGTTAAAGACCTGATCTGGGAGCAGAGCAAACGGCATGATCCATTGGTCTTTGAGATACAGTACATTATAGATATTTAAAATGGCCGATCCGTCATCTAAAAACGATGCTTCATAGTCGGGGATGAACTCATCAGTTTTGCGACTGACCCAGTCCTTGATCAGTTTTTGGGTCTCGGCTTTTTTGGTGAAATCAACCTGGGCAGTTTCAGTCCCCCAGACGGTGGCAGCTTGATCTAAGAATTTTTCTTTGATATTCGACCGGTATTTTTGATCGAAGAAGATCCCGTTGGTCAGGCGGATCCCATTTTTGGTCTCAGTTTTCACCAGGTTGGACGGTTCCATAAAGTTCAGAGTTTTTGACAATTCCGGTAAGGTCACCGCTGAGTTAAAATTAGAAGATACCTTCATCATCTGGTTGAGTTCAGCTAAAGAAGCACCGGTGGCACCTTCGCGGAGGACCCCCAGGGCATACCAAAGGGACAGGGGCGAGAAGATTTGATTGGCTTTTTTTGACGCTTTGAAATAATCCGACGTAATTTCAGAGGTCATTTCAAACAAGGCTGCTTTGATTTCAGCCGGCACTGTAATTTCTGTTGTAGTATTGTTTAGTGGGACCTCTTTTAAAAAAGCGGCCTCGGTGGAAACAGCACAGCCAGCCAACAAGACCAAAGACAGGAACAGTGCCGGTAATTTTTTAACCATTAAAATCCCTCCTTGAGATTAAATTGGAAAGTTTATAAAATCAGAAATTTTATTCAATAATTTCACCGATCAATTTACGTATAATGTATGTATTAAGTGGGTATAAATAAATTCTACAATTAATTTATACTACATTACCTTATTTAAAGGGTTACAATGTAGTTAAGTGAGAAGAATGGAGGAAAGCCATGCATCAGATAATGATTGCCCGAGCCTATGAGGATCTCAATGAATTTGAAGGAAAGAAAATTTTAGTGGATCGACTGTGGCCCAGAGGAAAAAAGAAAGAAGATCTCAAATTGGACCTGTGGGAAAAGGATATTGCGCCTTCCACAAAGTTGCGAAAAGCGTTCAATCATAATGAAGAAGACTTCCCGGAGTTCAAAGCACAATATTTAGTAGAATTGAAGGAGAATCCTGAGACAGATAAATTTCTCGCCACCCTAACTGACTATCTAAAGACGGAGGATGTCATGTTAGTCTATGGAGCCAAATCCACTGAATTTAATAATGCCATTGTATTAAAACAATGGTTGGAGCAAAAACTAGGAAAAAAATATACCTAAGCTTTACTGGCCAAAACGGATCGACCAGAAAACTTTAACAAATAAACTAAAGTGGATCCAAATAAAGTCTTGAGCGAATTTTTGAAAAACGACGTAATAAGGTAAGATAGTAGATAGTAATTGATTATTTAATCGGGAGCAGAGCGATAATGGATAAAGCATTAGAAATGAAGACGATGACAGAAGATCTTGACGACGTTATTATCGAATCACTGGATTATGGTAACCGATACATGGGGTTGGGCAAAGTAGCGGAATATATACCGGCCTTGGCGATGGCAGACCCTAACCAGTTGGGTATGACTGTTTTGACTGCGGATGGCCAATATCATACCGGTGGCGACTGGGAACAGGAGTTTACCCTGCAAAGTGTCGCCAAGGTCATGTTGTTGGTGTATGCGCTTAAAGAATTGGGCCAGGAACGAGTTTTTTCTCGGGTCGGGGTCGAACCCTCCGGGGATTCCTTTAATTCCATCGTCAAGTTGGAAACCAAAGGCAATCATCCCTTGAATCCGTTTATCAATGCCGGTGCCATTGCCACCATGAGTCTCATTTTGGAGCATGGTCGAACCTTTGCCCAGTTTATGAGCTTTTTAGAAAAGACCTTGGGTAAATCTCACATGGAAATGGATGAAGCCGTGTATTGTTCCGAAGTAGAAACTGGCGATCTCAACCGATCCCTGGCTTATTTTATGAAGGCTGATAAAGTCATCAAAGGCGATGTGGAAGAGACACTGGATGCCTACTTTAAAATGTGTTCAGTCTTGGCCAATACTAAAGATCTGGCTCGATTTGCCATGATGCTGGCCAATGACGGCGTAGATATCTTCACCAAAGAGCAAATCTTAGATGCCTACAACACATCTCTGGTCAAAACCTTGATGGTCACGTGTGGGATGTATGATCATTCCGGAGAATTTGCCATCAAAGTCGGCATGCCGGCTAAAAGTGGAGTCGGTGGCGGCATTTTGACCTTGGCTCAAAGTAAAGCCGGCATCGGTGTGTTCAGTCCGGCCCTGGATGATAAAGGCAATAGCCTGCCCGGCATTAAGACTTTAGAGTATATGTCCTGGTCACTGGATCTCCATTACTTTAAAGGCAGTCATTAGGCGAAAGGCATTCCTTAAGCCAAGGAAGTCATTAAGCCAACGGAAGTCATTAGGACTAAGCAAGTCATTGGTCAGGAAGGAAGGAGGTTTTAAAATGAAAATTTATTTTGAGGCTAAGCTGTCAAAAATTGGGATTCGCCAGATCATAAACGTTCCTTTAAATGTCAGTCAAGAATTTCCATCCCGCGGTCTCGTGATGGTTCAAGGCACCATTAATGGAGTGCCCTTTAAAACACCCCTGGAACCCGACGGAAAAGGGAGTCACTGGTTGGAGGTAACTTCCGCATTAAGTGAGGCGGCTGGACTATCCATTGGTGATCTAGTTTCAATGGAACTCGAACCCATTAAGGAATGGAGCGAACCGGAGGTTCCGCAGGATATCCTGCTGGGGTTAACTGAGCTTGGTGTGATCGAGGAATGGGATGCTCTTAAGGCCAAATCCCGGTGGGAATGGATCCGCTGGATCCGGTCCACCTTAAATCCCGAAACCCGAAAAAAGAGAATTCAGGTCACCGCTTCTAAACTAGCCAATGGCGCGAAAAACCCCTGTTGTTTTGATGCATCGCGCTGCACCGTACCAGATGTGGCAAAATCCGGTGTTTTATTGGACGAATAAGTCCGATTTTGTTTTAAATAGGGAGGGTTCTGGGGGTATAGAACCCTCTGATTAAGGAAGAATAATTCCAATAAGATGAGCGATCAGAATTCTCATCGAAGCGGGCAATGTTCGGTAGAATGAAGCTAAAAAATTTGAAACGAAGAGGTAACGCAAGGTCGGTCGAGCAGTATATACAGGCATTCAAACCACTCTATTATCTAGCAACCATACCTGTTTTGGTTTTTACAGTTCAACTGGGATTGATCTATCAGAAATATAGGAAGTCAGCTTACAGTGGAGCCAGTGGCAATCACTATTTAAAAGTGGTGTTTAATAAAGGGCTGTATGGAGAGTTTCTCCTCTTTTCCCTCCTTGAGAAATTACCCGGAAATAATAAGCTTTTGACAAATATTTACCTTCCGACAAGAGACGGGAAAACCACCGAAATTGATGTAGTAATGCTCAATACTACCGGAATTTATGTGTTTGAAAACAAAAACTATGGTGGTTGGATCTTTGGCGATGAGTCGAGTAAGTTTTGGACCCAACTGTTCAAAGGCGGTAAAAAAATCAAGTTTTTAAATCCCATATGGCAGAATCAAGGCCATATTAAAGCCTTGCAGCAAGAATTAAAGGAGGTCAGTCCGGGATTTTATTATTCCTACATTGTTTTTGGTGAACGGTGCGAACTAAAAAAAGTATCAAACAGTGAAGTGAACGTCACCATTGCCAAACGCAGCCGGCTATCCAAAGAGCTAAAGAATAAAATTGAGACTAGACCGCAAGTCTTTGATGACAGCCGATTGATGATGCTCTATGAATCTCTTCGCAAGTTTTCCCTGGTGGATCAGGCGGTCAAACTCGAACATATTCAAAACATCAAAAGTCGAGTGAGAAAGTCCAATTAAACCAACAGTCAAAACCAAAGCAGCAGTGGACACCCCATGACCTACTTGGTCACCCAGGGAAGATCATGGGGCGGGTCGCTTCGATCCAAAATTATATATTACGAAAAAGCCGGTCAGCAAACCGTGGTGAGTTTGCTGACCGGCTTTAGGCATTGGCTAGACACCAATGATTTAAAACGATGAAATGGAGTTTGGTCGAGTTTGGGGTTTTACTTCACAAAGGTTTGCGTTGTCTCCTACTTGAACAATGTCCGACATATTCGAAGCGTGTAAACAGGTAGTTACCCGGTTACTTCTCGACCCGAATAACACTGCCGACTGAGTGGACCACGTCCAGAGCCTTGATTTCATCAAGGGCACGATTGACTAGGGATTCTCTAGTTTGGTGAGTAATGAAGATGAGGGTTGCCTGGTCCTCGTTACTTTGCTTTTGGATCACTGAATTTAAGCTGATCTGATGCTGACCGAAGATGCCGGCGATTTTAGCCATGACTCCTGGCTGATCCAACACGCTTAGACGCAGGTAATATTCACTCAGCCAGTCATTTTCAATGATGACCGGTGCTTCATCCAATAGTATCCGATGGTGAGATCCTTGATTATTAGCGGCTTTGATCATATCAGATACCAAGGCACTGGCCGTCGGCAAGTCTCCGGCACCTCGTCCGTAAAACATCAGTTCGCCCACCATATCACCTTCCACAAATACCGCATTGAAGGAATCACGGACGGAGGCCAATGGATGGGATAGGGGAATGAAAGTTGGATGAACTCTGGCTTCTACGCGACCATTCTGGTTTTTTGCAATGGCCAATAACTTGACTGCAAAGCCTAATTCCTTGGCATAGGTAATGTCTTCGGAGGTAATTTGGGAGATCCCCTGGCAATAGATCTGATCGATGGTCACTCGGTTCCTAAAACCAATGGTGGATAAGATCGATAGCTTATAGCGAGCATCAAACCCTTCAATATCGGCCGTGGGATCAGGCTCAGCATAGCCAAGTTGTTGTGCCTGGGTCAAGACATCCTGGAAAGAGCGGCCTTCTTCACTCATTTTAGTTAAGATAAAGTTGGTGGTTCCGTTGATGATCCCCATGTATTTCTTAATGTGATTGCTCTGCAGTGATCCAATGATGGACTCGATAATGGGAATTCCACCCCCGACGCAGGCCTCATAATATAGTCCGGCGCCGGATGTTTTAGCAGCTTGTTCCAATTCATCCCAATGTTTGGCAATGACTTCTTTATTCGCGGTCACAACGGATTTACCCTTTTGCAGAGCTCTGTACAGATAAGTGAAAGCCGGGACATCCCCACCCATAAATTCAGCGATGATATCGATGGATTCATCGTTTAGGATGTCTTCAAAATTATCAGTTAAAAGTTCCGCTGCTACATCCACTGTTCGTTGTTTGGACCGATCTTTGACCAAGATTTTTTTTATTTCAAGATTAAGGCCTTCTCGGGTTCTGATCGTGTCACTGTTTTCATGTAGAACTTTCATGACACCACTACCGACCGTGCCTAAACCCAATAATGCCAAACCGATGCTCTTCATTTGTTCGATCTCCTCATATTTACAGATAACTATTTATTTAAAGAATAGTATACCAGTTATGCAACGGTTATCCTTGAAAAACATTCGGTTTCGTAAAAAATCTAAATATCATAAGCAACTGGGCAAACTTGTAAGGGGGAAATCATTTACATATAATAGGATTAAATGATATCAGACTGAAATTTCTATAAGAGATGAAAAAGTGTAAAAAGTATATCAAGTTCGTTTGGTTTTTTTGATAATCCCTTTCTGAAAAAGAGTCATTCGCAACATCATGAAATCAGGGATAAAGTTTCACTTGAACACCCAGTGGCAATAGTTCAACACTGCAAATCATCTATAGGTTGGGATAACTCACTCAATCACACAGGGTTTTTGCGATCAGCTGTGGATAACTTTCCCAATTGGCGGCCAAACTTTAACTTCGCACAGGGATTTACTGAAATATGTTGGGAAGGGGTCCAATTTTACGTCGTGCCTAAAACCATTGATGTATTCTTAGAGAAAGAATGAAGTAAACAGACTGAATGAAAATAGATCGAAGTTGGATCGAAGTTGAATAAGTTTGGATCGAAGTTGAGTAAAGTTGGATGAAAGTTCGAATAAAATTAACCGAAAATGGATGAAAAGATGGATCAACAGGAATCGAAAAAAAAAGAATTAATGATGGATCAAGGAGAGTATTATGCTTGGAGCTATTATTGGAGATATTGTAGGATCCCGGTTTGAACAGAACAATTTTAAAGGCAAGGATTTTGAGCTTTTTAATGAGCAGTGTCGGCCAACGGATGACAGCATTATGACGTTAGCTGTTGCCAAAGCGATCATGGAGACTGAGAAACAGATCAAACCGGCTATTAGTGGATTTGAGTTTGCGATTAACTATGATGAGCTTCTAAGTCAGATGGTCATTAAATATATGCAGGAGTTCGGGCGACGCTATCCCTATGCTGGTTACGGATCAAATTTTATGACTTGGATCAAAAGTGATAAACCAAAGCCCTACGGAAGCTTTGGAAACGGATCGGCCATGAGAATTAGTCCGGCAGGACTAGCCGCTCGCACCGAAGATGAAGCGATCAGTTTATCTTGCGTGATTACGGAAGTTTCCCATAATTCAGGAGAAGGTTTAATGGGCGCCGAGGCGGTGGCAGTTGCCATCTTTATGGCCAATCAAGGGTATCTTAAAAGTGACATCCACAGCAGAATCTCATTGAATTACTATCCGCTGGATTTTACCATCGCTGACATCAGACCAGACTACCATTTTAATGTAACTTGTCAGGGATCAGTTCCCCAAGCCATCCAATGTTTCCTTGAGTCCAATTCTTTTGAAGACACAATTCGTCTGGCTGTATCCTTAGGTGGAGACAGCGATACCATTGCGGCCATCGCCGGCTCGATTGCCGGGGCGTATTACGGAATACCGGAAGACATTAAGGCAACGGCTTTGAGTTATTTAGATGACGATCTGCGATCCATCGTTGCCCAATGGGACGAGTTCATCGGAAGATCACAAGAACAATTCAAATTTTTGACAAAGTATATTGGTAAATTCGCAGAGGTTGATCAGCTTA
>JBAQDU010000100.1:0-2985 GCA_049294805.1 Clostridiaceae bacterium | reverse complement strand
GTCAGGAACTCTCAAAAGAACTGATGACAGAACCACAAATGCTGTTTAAAATAGAAAGTGATCTGCAAATATTAAAGTAGAACCCAAGAAATAGACAGCGGGAGTAACCCGACGGGAGGAAATATGATTAAGACTACGAACAATCTTCAGGATATTTTTCTTAATGGGGCAAGAAAAACTAAAGTTGGTGTGATCATTCACTTGGTCAATGGATTTCAGTTAAAGGGGACAGTCAAAGGTTTTGATAACTTTACAGTGGTCCTGGATGCTGAAGGCAAACAGATGATGATCTACAAACATGCCATAACGACCATTACTCCAGCTAAGCCGATCCTTTTCAACAGTAAAGAAGATGATTCGGAAATGCTGAGCGAAGATAATTAAAAAAACGAAAATTCGATAAAAAAAGAAGCGGTCAATGAACGGCTTCTTTTTTTATCGAATTTTTAAAATGGGCACTAAGAAAAAGAGCCCTTTTGTTGTCTGATTTTATGACCTAATTAGTTCGAGAGGCCTTAACGACCTTATCGCGCTATCATTGACCGTTGGTACTTGCTCTTTTGCATGGAAGCAACAAATGCATCGCTAATTTAAAAGGACGTCGTTTCGTCGCTGATCTTCATGAGTAGCCAAAGAACTTGAACGAAATTGAATCGGAATATTATTCCATCTTAAAGTCATGATTAACATTTTATCTTTAGTCTAGGCCAAGACATAACTTAAATAAAGGATTTTTTAAATTGATGATCGCATTGTATTTCATTGTTGTTACTTCAGATCTAATGCAATATATAGTGTACATTTTGCAAGGAATATGTTATCTTAGGTTAGAAGAGGTGGTGGCGTTTGAAAAATAAGAAAATGAGAATAGCTCGCATCCAATGTGATATGAATCAAGAAGACCTGGCCAACGCAATTGGTGTAACCAGGCAAACCATCGGTCTTATTGAAGCTGGAAATTATAACCCTTCACTTAATCTATGTATCGCTATTTGCAGAGCGTTAGGAACAACGCTTAATGATTTATTCTGGGAGGAAATTGATGAAGTTTGAGAATGTAAAATTTGAAAATATTCAAGATGAAAGAGTGGTTTCGCAAAGAAGAGAAATTCAAAGTGATGCTTATTCAATATTAACCTATACTTTATTAATTTCAGTCGTAGTTCAACAATTTTTCCTGCACGCTCCGTTTGCCCAATTTGCAGTTGAATTTTTCTGCGTGATCGGTATGGAAATATATTTGACGATAAGATATGTTTCGATCGGTTATGATCCAAAAAAATTAAATTCCAAGAGTATTAAAAACCAGCTGTTTAACAGTTTGACCTCAGGTGTTATTATTGTTGTCTTTCTTTTAGTTCTAGCAGGTATGAAAGATCCTGTAACGATTGGATGGATTTTCATAATATCAACATTGACTTCGTTTGCTGGTAATTTATGGTTACAAAATATCTTAAAACGGAAACAACTGAAAATAGATAATGAGCTGAATAAAGCCGAATAAAGCCGAATAAATGAGTTCAATCCAACATGTGGGATCATGTCAAGTTGACAGGGAGCATCAGTCGACGGGGTTTTCGCCAACCTTGCTGCTGACCTTGAAATTTTCGGTATTCTTAGAGGTGAACTGTCCATTAGCTGCCTTGCTTTTGGCCGGTCCGCCTTTTTATAATTCCAATCTTTTTTAATAGCGTAGATCATCTTAAAAATATAAGGAATAAAAATATATAGAGGGTGGATGGATGGAAAATATCGAACTAAAATGATATGATTATAAATTGTGACATCAACAGTCAATCTTATTATATTGGAGAGAATTTTCATGACAGACAAGACAAGACAATTTCTAAAAAATAAATACCTTATATCCGATGAGATCCTTGCCCTTCATGATCTGGCACTTGAGGATATCAAAGGCGAAATAGAATACTATGACGAAATCAGGGAGTACAATCAACTTAAGGTCCTTCATGCCTTCCAGGAAGAGCGAATCAGTGATGCGATGTTTGGGATGACGACGGGCTATGGTTATGGAGACTACGGTCGTGATAAACTCGATGCCGTCTATGCCCGGATTTTTGGTTGTGAAAGTGCGCTGGTCCGGCCTCAGTTTGTTAATGGGACTCATGCGATCACCGCCGCTTTATTTGGCAATCTGCGTCCGGGGGATACCTTAATGACCATCACAGGCCGCCCCTATGATACGCTCCATAATGTCATCGGCATCGGCCAAAAGAAAAATATTGGTTCTTTAATGGAAATGGGGATCAAATATATTGAAGTGGATTTCAAAGACGGCTTACCGGATAAAGAGACCATTAAACAAACGTTATCCTGTAATAAGGTCAAAATGGTACATATCCAGCGCTCTACCGGCTATAGCTGGCGCCCTTCGATGAATCTTGACGTCATGGCAGATATTATTGATTTTATTAAAAGCATAAATAATGATATTATTGTATTTGTAGATAATTGTTATGGTGAATTTATCGAAGAAATCGAGCCGACCCAGATCGGAGCAGATCTCATCGCCGGATCCTTGATCAAGAATCCCGGTGGATCCATTGCACCGACCGGCGGCTACGTGGCCGGTCAGGCGAATCTGGTCGAACAAGCCGCTTATCGGCTGACCGTACCTGGGATCGGTGGCGAGTGCGGTTCGACCTTTGGCGTAACGCGACTGATGTTCCAGGGTTTATTTTTGGCACCACACATTTCCATGGAAGCCGTCAAAGGCGCCGTATTTGCGGCCAGGCTCTTGGAACTTTGCGGATATCCGGTCAAACCGGATGCCTTCTCCCGCAGAACGGACATTATCCAGGCAATTCGGTTTGGCGATGCGGATAAATTGATCCGGTTCGTCAAGGGCATCCAATATGGTGCTCCGGTGGATTCCTTTGCAGAATGCGAACCGTGGGATATGCCGGGATACGAAGACCAAGTTATTATGGCATCAGGATCCTTTGTACAGGGTTCTTCCATCGA
>JBAQDU010000099.1:0-3624 GCA_049294805.1 Clostridiaceae bacterium | reverse complement strand
TACAACCAGCTCTATTATGAGTTAACCCATAACGAGCGCAAGGAATATCACACTAAAGAATATGCCAAGTACTTCGACGTCGTGGAAACCCCCAAACGTGGGATCAAGGCAACTCCGAAAGAAGAGGTCATGAAAGCTGAACTGCGCAATTACGGCTACTTCGCCATGTTGTCCAATGATGTCCGAGATCCCTTTGAAGCCCTTTCCCTATACCGAAGCAAAGACATCGTTGAAAAAGGGTTTGGCAACCTGAAAGATCGACTGAATTTCAGGCGAATGCTGGTTTCTTCCGAACTTGCCCTAGATGGTAAGCTGTTTGTTGGATTTATCGCATTAATTTACTTATCCTACCTGAAAAAGAAGATGCAGAAAGCTAAACTGTTTGACCGCTGGACGCTTCAGGGAGTATTGGATGAAATAGACCTGATTGAAGTGTTTCAGGCACCTGAGAGCGGGAAAGTCATCGGTGAAGTGACAAAAAAACAGCAGGAGCTATTCCACTCATTGGGAATAACTCCTCCATCGTAATAAATTCGTCGTAATAAATTCCGGGAATGTAGGTTGTATTTTTCGTTCGTTAAGATTAAATTTACTGTTGAAACCTGATCGCTATATATTTATAACACTGTTGAAATTCGAAAAGTTTAACAAGCGCCCCCCGGAAACACTGAGAATCGCTTGTTTCAAGCCGTTTCAAGGCAAAATAGAACCACCAATCGATAAATTGCTTTTATCAATTGGCTTTTATCAATTGATGGTTCTATATATGGCAAAAGGCTAAGAAAATGATAGAATGCACACCCCTGGGCTAAAGTTCAACGATTTAGGGTAGGGGGGGGTGCATTTTAAATGGGGGGGTGCAAGGGTTACCGAAGAATCTCATTATAAGTTGATGAGCTGTGCCAACCTGGATGATTTTGATGTTTCAGTTATCTACTTCACTTAAAATGATTGTATTAAGCTAAATAAGAGTGTTGTATATTTAGCTCTAGCTAATTTCCAAAGGAATGCGCATATGTTTTTATTAACAAGACTAATTCTTTGCCTGCGATTTTTCTAGGCTCTTTGTTGCATAAATAATGAATTGAAACCAGCGCTAGTACTTTGTTAACTCTTAAACTGTGGATAAAGCCGCTTAAGCTTCACCCTAGCATCAGAAGTTGTAAACTGCCGGTCTACACCCTTTTGAATACTGTTTCGTTTAACCTCCCACTCAGCAAGTTCAGCTCTTAGTGAGCTGATATTATCAATTTTGCGGTCCAAGCATTGCTTGGTCATCACGCGTAATTCAATCTCAGCTATATTGAGCCAACTGCCGTGTTTGGGTGTATAGTGTATCTCCAACCTCTTGGCCAGGTTACGTGCAACCTCTGGAGGAAACGCTTCATAAAGAGAGGATATTGAATGAGTGTTCAGATTATTCATGACAAGACGAATCTTCTTGCATTCTGGATAGTCAATATCTAGTAATCTCTGGATTTGGTGAGCCCAATCAACCTTTGTCCGATGCTCCTTAGGCTCTGCATGACGCCATCCCGCTAATGTTTCAGTAAACAGAAAGATACAACAGGTACCGTTGCGGACATATTCATCATCTTCGCGTTTTGGTCTTCCACGTTTCATAGGTATGGGATTTCTGGTTTCATCAAGCAACTGATATGGCTTTTCATCCATACAAATAATCGGACATTCTGGATCGTATGGTTGCTGATAGACATCCAAAACATCTTCCATGCATGCAACAAAGGCTGCATTGTGCTGCGGGGCTATGACCCAGCATTTTTTCAAGTGAGGTTTGAGTTCATTTTTTTTAGGAGTTCTCCTGCCGCAACATAGGAGATGCTTTCAATTATTTCCAGTTCAACGGCCTTGTCGGCAAGAAGACGCAGAGTCCACTTGCTTCGACCTGATGGAGGGGTACTGCAGCTCAAGGTAATAATACGTGCTTCTACATCACCTGTGATTTTTGCTGGTATTGGAGGAGTATCCCTCTTCTTCCTGCTGATCGCTGCATCTAATCCAGCTTCAGAGTATCGCTGGCGGATGTTGTGAACAGTCTGTTTTGACACATTAAAAATCTCTGCAGCTTCTGTTTCGCTCATTCGGCCTTTGGGGTTGTTTTCGTCAGTCGCTAGAAGGATATTTGCGTGCATGATTGATTTAGCTGTAGCACTCCCCTTAGAAATCAGGTCTTGCAACTTCTTTCTGTCGCTTGCTGATAATCGTACATGATTCTTTACCATTGGCATGCTTTTCACCTCGCTTTTTAAAAATAGCATACCAAATCAAAATATTTTAGTAAAGATTTAGACTTAACAAAATACTAGCCGAAAAGTATTTAAAGCTTTCCGTGATTCTAATGGAGAAAATAGAATTTTTAAATGGCCCCGGATCGATCCGGGGCTTTTTTGCCGGTGACTAACAAAGATTTCCCTTCATTTATAACACTTCACCTTTAGCAATTGGGTAGGGACCATCATATATCAAGAAGGTATTCCCAGTGGTTAATAAATGTGAAGGAGCCTGATTAGCAGTATGGCTGATTTCAGCTAAACAATATTTTTGGTTTAAAGTCTGAGTGACAACAACTCTTACACACCAACTAGGTATTATAACTTCTTCACCCTTAATCAACATTGTAGTAACAAAATCTTTACCGTAAGGAAGTAAATGCTTCCCTCTTCGTCTTAACCATCTTAACAGAACTTTTTTATTTGATTGACTCATATTTACTCCACTATACTAAAACTTATCACTGATCGAGTTAATGTAAGAATATCGAAACAATATGCTGGACCAACACCATCTAAATTAGGATGGTAGGATTGAGCCCATCTAAGAGCTGATTCTTTAATTGTTATTTGGACTATTACATAAGGTACTTTAGACGTTATTCCAAAATGCCTAGCACCTGATTTACTTACTGAAAACCACTTATACTCCATAAATCTAGGACTACTAGTAAATCGGCCGAGCTTAAATAATTTTTCTTTTTCTGCTATACTCATAGCTCTATAAAGACGTACATATCTTGGAGGGTCATTCTTTGTTTTAACAATTGATCTTGCACGCTCATTTATTGATGCCCTTGCATTACTACTTAGTTTTATCCCAACAACAATACCAGTGATAGCAGCTAATAGTTTATTCATTACAGGAATAACATAACTCTCACCATAATAACTAAGATTTTGCATAAAAACTGCAGCTTTGCCATCTCCATCACTCATATTTATTGGATTATTTAAACAGTATGCGAATAAATTTGAGGTCAGTAGATTTATATTATCAACATTTTCAATATTATCCGCATTAATAAACCGCCCGATCTCCGGATTATAGTAGCGGCTCTGCAGATAGTAGAGTCCCGTCTCTGTGTCATATCGGTAACCTCGGTAGCGGTAGGGGTTCTTCACGCCAAGGGTAGTGGCCAAGGACCCGGTCGTAGTGATGAGCTTGCCCCAGCTGTCGTAGGTGTAGCTGACAACGGTGGCTCCGGCAGCATTGGCAAGTCCTGTCACATCACCCTGGAGATTGGTGAGGTAGAAATACTCACTGCCATTGTAAGTCATGGAGAAAGGAGCGCCATTGCCGTCATAGGTGTAATGGAACGTCTCGGCTCCG
>JBAQDU010000098.1:0-12657 GCA_049294805.1 Clostridiaceae bacterium | reverse complement strand
GAGTAGTTTGTACTATTTCAATGGACAGTGGCCAGTTTAAAATCATCTTTATGAAGATCCATCTCTTGGAGGAGCCGTGTAAAAAGCTGATCTTTAGTGATCCGGCGTTCGCGGATGTCCACGATATAGCGAAGTGAAAACGTGATATAACTCTCATCAAAATACCATAAAGACTTGATGATGAAGGGTCGTTGCTTCTAATTTGAATTGTCGACGCATTTCATAGCAAGCTTTTTTTGCCTGATCCGAGGCGTCACCCAATATATCATCGGCGACTTCAAAGAGGATTTGCCTGACTAATGTGACATCGCTGCCAAAGTGAATGGGTAATTTGATCTCATCTCAGACAAAGGGAAAGTCAGCCGAGTAGTTATAGACGGGGGAGGTGAAGATAAAAGAGTTTGCGACCCGGACGATGCGACCATTGTATTGATCCCCTTCTACCCAGTCACCAATTTCCATCAGAGTGGTCCGTAATATCCCCAGATCAACAACATCCCCATTGATACCACCTAACAGGACGTGATCCCCAACCTTGAAAAAATCTCCAAAGAGAATGGCAAAGCAACCGGCAAAGCTGACGATGACTTCGCGTAGGGCAAAAGTAATACCTGCACCAGCTAAGCCGATGGTGGTATAAAGACCCTGAAAACTGTTGCAAAAAGTCACTATAATTCCCAAGAAAATCAGTAGATACAGTGTATTCATGACTATTTTCTTGGTAAAATACCATTTGTCCTTTTCCTGTAGCCGAGGATAAAATTGATTCAGTACCCGTTTGGCGGTTACATATAATACAATGACTACAACGACAAATAAAAGGATCCGAAAAACCATTGGATCGATTGTATTTAAAAACTCTCTCACAAAACCCTCCTTTTGGCAACAAAGCCACCTTGGGATCATTACCTACTTTAGATTTTTTTCTATAAGCGGGTTAATGCAGTGCATACAAGGAAATATCGATAATATGCAGTGGAGGTGCTCATTACTAGGGTCGACCGTCAACCGCCTGGATTGTGGTCAAAGTGTGTTGCTGCCGATACTTTCAATGCAAAAGTTGGATGTCAAGCTCTTTGATTGGGGAAATTTCAAAAGATAGATGATCGTTCGAAACTTGAAACCGGGGATTGCTGTTGATCCTGATAAAGTGCTGATTAAGTTTTGCATACAGCTTAGATAGTATGGTACAACTGTGTTAAACTAGTTTAAATTAAAGCGATGACGCTGGGTCAAACCCCATCATAAGCAGGCAAACAATCAAGCATTATGGATTGGTCTATAAACTAATAAATTCTTTCGAAATGGAGGAAATTAAAATGAAATTTAATGAGCTGGATACTCCGGCACTTTTGATCGACCGGGAAATACTGATGAAAAATCTCAATTGGATGCAAGAATACGCAGACCGCCAAAAGGTTAACCTGCGACCGCATACTAAAACTCATAAGATGCCCCTTATAGCTCAGATTCAATTAGAGCAGGGGGCCTGTGGGATCGCAGTAGCCAAAGTTGGCGAGGCAGAAGTAATGGTCAAAAATGGCCTGACGGATGTCTTTATTGCCAATGAAATTGTCGGCCGCCAGAAGCTCGAGCGCATCACAGAGCTTACGAAAAGTGCCCGAATTTCATTTGGAGTGGATTGCCCCCAACAAGTCCTTGCGGTCGAAGATGTTTTTGCAAAAGCGAACAGTATGGCAAATGTATTGATCGAAATTGAAGTCGGTGAAAATCGCTCCGGAATCATTGAGGAAGATGAGTTTATCACCCTGTTGGACTCGATCCGCACGGCACCCCATGTTCATTTTCAAGGGCTCTTCTCCCATGACGGCAACAGTTATGAAGCACAAAACTTAGAAGAACTCCATGATATCGCGAAAACGGCTCAGGAGCGGACCCTCCATTTTGCCGAAATTGCCCGAGAATATGAAATGGTCTGCGAAACGGTAAGCTACGGCGCCACGCCGACTTTAATGAATGAAGTGGAAATTCTGTCGGGAATCACTGAGATCCGGCCAGGCACCTATGCCTTAATGGATGCATCCCAGGGGAATGCCGTGGGAACCCTGGAATACTGTGCAGCTACAGTTTTGGCTACGGTTATGAGCCGTCCCACCGATGAACGAGTGATTCTAGATGTCGGCGCTAAGGGACTGACCATGCAGGAACGAACTATAGGGATTTGTGCAACACCGGGAAAAGGAACAATAATGGATCATCCCGAGACCTACATCGATTCCGTATTTGATGAACATGCCATCATTAAGAATAAAGTGTTCCGGTCTGAAGTCGAGATCGGAGACAAAGTTCGGATCATTCCGGTCCATATTTGCCCGGTTTGTAATCTCTATGAATCAGCCTGGCTGATCACCGGTGAAGAAGTCATTGCAGAAATTCCGATACTAGCCCGTGGGAAGTTGCTGTAACAATGAGACCATCAATAATGAGCAAACGAAATAGTAAAAATCGATCAAAACAAACAAACAATCAAAAAAATAATGGATCAGGTTCTGATCGAAGGAGAAGTCTATGAAAATTATTATTCCAAAGGACAGTCCCAAAGCCGGCGGTCATTATAGTCCGGGTGTAATTTCCAATGGGATGCTCTATATTTCCGGCCAGCTTCCGGTGGATCCTGAAACCGGAAACACCATAACCGGGGATGTTTCAGCTCATGCATTGAGAGCCTTGCAAAATATGGAACTGATTTTGATTGCAGCTGGCCTTTCCAAAAAAAATGTCGTTTTATGCCGGGTTTATATCTCGGATGTTGCCCTTTGGGCCAACGTCAATTCAGTCTATGCGAGCTTTTTTGGCGATCATCGACCAGCCAGAGTGGTTGTACCAAGCCGCTCACTTCATGGTGGGGCGTTGGTGGAAGTTGAAGCCATGGCAGAGCTTGAAATTACATAATTAACTTCTATATTCACTTCTGTGGCAAGGCAGGCTTCGATCCTATAATCCACCGTCAGCGAGAGTACCAAGTACCCGGCGGACCAACCGGAGAGAGGGGACTCTCGAGTTATTAGATGTTAAAAACTACCGGCGAGACTGATCTACTGGATGTCTCAAATGCTCATCAATAACCTGACTGCTATATTTTATTGGAGCTAAAGAAAGTCAATAATAGAAAATGCCATCCAGTGCATGACCTTGAATACGGTCAGCCCTGGATGGCATTTAGGGTTTTGATGAGAATATGACGAGGATTTGTAGCGTTGTTAGAACAGTAGTGAGAAGACTCGGAAAAAACTTTCTTTGAGGAATGTGCTTCTGGGACGGTTAATGTATTTTTCCATTGTCATCTCCTCGGCTTGATCCATGTCTTCCTGAAAGAAACCTTCCATTTTGGAGGAATAATATTCATCATAGACCACAGCATTGACTTCATAGTTAAAGAAAAAAGAGCGAACGTCGAAGTTTGCTGTCCCCAAGGTAAAATGGCGGCCGTCACAGACCATTGCTTTACTATGATTGAAGGCTTTTTTATTGTACATAAAAACTCTGGCTCCGCACTCAATGAGGTCGCCCAGGTATGTCATGGAAGCATGCTGCACGATGGGGTGGTCATACTTTGCCGGAAACATGATTCGGACATCTACGCCGGATTTGATGGCGGCATTCAGAGCTGACATCGTACCTTCACTGGGAACAAAATAAGGCGTTGATATATAGATCCGCTCTCGGGCCGAACTGATCATCTTAAGATACATCAATTCTATGGAGTAGAGGGCTGAAGTAGGACCTGAGTAACAAATCTGCATGGGCAGACGGTTCGTGACATTGGATTTAATGAAGTACCTGGGCAGATCCGTTTCCATGGGGTAGATTTCACTTTGTTTGGTGTATTCCCACTTCTTGGAAAGTTCATTGCGATGCAAAACAGCAAAGAAGTCATCAAAGAATAAACCCTGCATGCCCTGAACCAGATCGCCTTTAACCCGCATGTGCGTGTCGCGCCAATAGCCCAGGGGACCCTTTGATACATATTCATCACCGATGTTGTTACCACCGATATAGCCGATGGTGCTGTCAATGATGACCATTTTACGATGATCGCGGTAATTGATGGACATGTCGATGAATTTCGAAACAAAGGCGAAAGCGGCGGTAAAGGAAACAATCTGGATCCCGGCAGCCTGAAGTTCTTTTTTATATTCGAGATCAAAACTTCGTCCGCCGATTTTATCAATAATGACCCGGACTTTTACTCCGGCCAAGGCTCGTTCTTTCAATGCATCGAAAACTTGGCGACCAAGCTCATCGGATTTGACGATGTAGTATTCCATGTGAATATGGTGTTGGGCATTTTTAATGTCCTTAAGGAGGGCTTCATATTTACCGATGCCATCTTTATAGAGCGTGACTTCGTTGTGGATAAATAAGGGAGAGGCATTGACATTGGAAACCAGCCGGGCAATGTCCTCATTGGGGCCTTCTAATTCTCCTAAGGAGTTGCTGATGAGTTCAGCCATTTCCGGAGAAAAACGTTCGTTCAATACGGTGCTACGCCAATTGATACCCATATAAAGATAGAGTAAAAGTCCCACCGGTGGCAGCAGCATCAGAACAAGCAGCCACCCGATGACTTTCTCAGGTCGTTCTCTTTTATAAAAAACCAAAGCCAGGATAATGATAAAGTTAAGAAAATAGAAAGCAAAGCTAATAATTGGGTATATTTTCAAGATCCATTTCCTCCAGATCACAATAATATCTAAATTATATCATTTACTAGGATCCTTAGTGGTAGTGGGGATAATTAAACCTGGACCAAACCAAGGGGAAATAAGAGTCGAGCCGTTGAACATTAAACATACCGCAGAGGAAGAATCTACCGGTTCTTGCTCTGCGGTATGTTTGGTGTTGATATGGTGACGGTCTGCAATTCATATGGTTTTGACCGGGGTATGTTTGAGCTGATTTTAGCAGTAATACCCATGTTTAATGGTCTTAGCGATATCTAGGCCGTCTTCATTAGGCTAATAATTTACAGGGGGTATATTGGCCAGGATGAGATCAAGTTCTTCCAACCGATGGATCTCATAGGTAGGTACCGGCGAAGCGGCCTCCGGCCGATTTGCAAACTGCCGATTAAACCAGCAGGTGTCGATGCCGGCATTGATTCCACCTTGGATATCTGAGGACAGGCTATCCCCGATGACCAAAGCCAGATCCCTATTAAAACCAGGGATGTTCTGGGCGACATACTGAAAGAAGCGAGGGTCCGGTTTATTGATCCCAACGGTCTCGGAAATAAAGAGTCCGTCAAATAAATCAGTGATTCCTGCTTTTTGGAGGCGGGCCAGCTGGGTTTTGTACAACCCGTTTGAAATGGCATAGATCCCGTATTGGGGTTTTACTCTGGATAATAACTTTGCCGCACCGGAGATCAGGGAGGCATGGCCGTTGATCATTTGGCGGAAGATGGCTTCGGTTTGGGGTCCGTTTACAGCCATACCCAGCGTTTTAAAAAACAGTTCAAAGCGACTGTGCAAAACGTCATCAATGAGGATCTCTTTTCGTTCGAGCTGCTCCCAGAGCTTCAAGTTAATGGTGGAATAGCGGTCAATCAGCTCGGGAGTACCGGGAAATCCATAAAATTGGAGAACTTTCGTAATGGCTTCTACTTCAGCCGCTTTAAAATCAAATATCGTATCATCTAAATCAAATAACAGAATTTTATACATGGTTCACCACTCATTTAATATTTTGGTCAAAGGGATCGACAAATGGCATCGCTCCAGGATCGGGCAATGCTTGGGGTTCGGGGATCGCTCCAAGGTCCTTGAATCGCTCTAGGTCCGGAATTGATTCTTTTTAAATGTCTTGAACGAACTCCACTCGAGGCAATTGCCTTGTTTAAACCGGGAACAAATCTACAAGAAATTAAAACAGGAAATCCGGAGATTTCCTGTTTTTTTGGTGGGACGTATAGGACTCGAACCTACGACTTTCACCACGTCAAGGTGACACTCTCCCAGCTGAGTTAACATCCCGTATTCAATTTTCTTGAAAAAATTCAATAATCTTATTTTATGGCATCCCGGGACAAAATACAAGAGCGAATTAAAAGAAATTAGTTGAAAGCTTAGGTGAAATTAGTTGAAATTGGGCAAAGGAACGGGAAACGAAAATCATAAACCGCTTTAATCGAAAAACAGTGGTCTCAGTGACCTCCTCTATGGAGTCGGATGGCGCCCAGCACCAGTGAGCGTGAAAATAGGTTTATGTTAGGTTGCGCCCATTTATAGAATCTTCATAATTAAAAGGGAAATTGGATGGCGATCCACTATGATAATGATATTTAAAAGTGCAGTTATGAAGAAAAAATAAAGATAATGAGGTATTAAATTTTCGAATTGATAAAGATAATATTTAAAATAATTCCGCCTTTTTAGTTAATAAATGCCATTAAATGAAATGAAATGATGCCGACATGACGTAAAAAATTCGAATTAAAAACCGATTGTATAATATTTCCTCTTTTCAAAAATTCACAAACTTGCTATTATTGTCATCATTTCGTAATATATGGACAGGTCATAAACAGGTCGCCAAAACACAGGGTTTGGCAAAGGAAATAGGAGAGAAAATATGAAAAAAAGAAACTTGAAAGTAAAGATGTTGGTTGCCGCAACTATTGCGATATCTACTTTTATAACACCCATTAGTGGTTCGGTTGCAGAAGCCACTACCGTAAAGGCAAAATCAAATGTAAATATAAGATCCTCGGCAAGTGCTTATTCAAAAAAAGTTGGATATGCTCAAAGTGGAGCAATTGCTAAGTACCTGGGAACCAGTAATGGTTGGTATAAGGTCTCAATCGGGGGAAAAATCGGCTATACCAGCAGCAGTTATTGGGCAGGATCGACCGTAAATGCAACCGGCAACGTCAATATGAGATCAAAGCCAAATGGTTCAGCCACTAAGCTTGCATATATCAAGCGTGGAACTGAAGTCAAAGTATTGGGACGAAACGGCAACTGGCTATATATTGAATACAATGGCAAAAAAGGCTATTCCAGTAAGACCTATTGGAATGTATCCAGTACCTTGTTCAGTAGTTTACCTTATATTGCATCAACACCGACCGCAATCAAGACGAGCGCATTGGAATCCACCTCAACGGTGGGACCTCGGGTTGTGGCAGAAGCCAAGAAATTATTGGGTGCAAGATACATTTATGGCGGAGATTCATGGTCCGATGGCGGTTTTGACTGCTCCGGCCTGACCCAGTATGTTTATGGCAGAGTAGGAATTTCGATTCCTAGAACCGTAACTACACAGTATTATGGAATCTCAAGAAAGATATCATCCAGTAATCGCAAACCAGGGGATATTATTATCATGACCGACGGTTATGAAATGTCTCATGCTGGGATCTATATTGGAAACAATCAAATGATCCACGCTCCACAGCCTGGTAGAAATGTCGAAATCAAGAGCCTGGACTGGTATCAGAGTGTTGGCCGGATCAAGACCTACTTAAGACCTTACGGCAACTAAGCACAGTAAAAAATGTAAATTCCAATAAAACGTAACAATGGTGCAGACTGCGGTCTGCACCATTGTTACGTAGATACTATGTAATTGCTGAGGCTCTGATTCATCCGTGATCAGCAATTCCGAATGAGAGAATAAGTAATTAGTATTCAGCCATCGTTAG
Organism: Clostridiaceae bacterium; assembly: GCA_049294805.1. GTDB lineage: Bacteria > Bacillota > Clostridia > Clostridiales > Clostridiaceae > JG1575. The sequence goes on along the minus strand of JBAQDU010000098.1, from coordinate 4,991 downwards.
AAGTGATGTGACAAGTCGGAAAATTCTTTGCGGGCCATGACAACGAAGGAGATCACAACGGGGAATCCGACAACGCGGGATCCTACCATTAAAAAAGATGCGTTCAGACCAACTCTGTGAATATCTTAATGGGCTGGATCATTAACCACTTATTCAATTGAAGTCAGTAAAGCGTCTATGGCCCGGATCGCTACGTTTTGAGCGGCGATTCGACGTTCAAGAAGCGTCCGTTGGGCAGAGGGCTCTTGAAACTTTGCAAGCTGTGTCTCCAAGGCCGGCAACAGGCCGAATAAAACATCCCGGGCCTTGGCTAATTCTTCTGGAGTGTAGCCAAAGGTAGTTTGGTACATTAAATGTTCTACGGCTGCCAGACCGATCTCTGCGGATTTAAGCCGTTTAGTGATCAAAGTTGGATTGGCACCTTTTCTAGTCATTTGCGCCAGTGCTTTTTTAGACTTTCGGATTGTAGATTGAAGGGATCGGATGGATTCCAATTTGATTTCAAGGGGTGTTTGATCCATGGGTCTGATTTCCTCCGCCTTTTTTGATGAAGTTTGAGTTTATGGGTGCTGCAAACTTGGAAACTGCTTCGCGATCTAAGATTTGGGCTTTTTGCTGCGTTTTTCATAATCTTTTCGGATCTCATCATCCCAATCCGGGGGGATAATATCATTCAACCGAAAAGCTGAGACTGCCTCACTCACGACCTGATAGTTTAGCCTGACCCCTGCACCGTCTGAGCGGAAATTTTGGACCCGGTCAGCCTTGATGCCAATTCGGTCGGCGGTAGCTACGGCATCAATGTTTGCACCCAGGAAGATAAATTCCCAGTTAAACTCTTTCTTTTGCCGTGAGATCAATTCCTTCACTTGTTTCACCGAATATTCACGGCTGGCATTTTCTTCCCCGTCGGTTATGATCACGAATATGACTTTGTCAGCGCGATAAGCCTGGGCGGTGTGCTTTTGAACACTACCTATTTTGTGGATGGTTGTGCCGATGGCATCCAATAAAGCAGTGGAGCCACCCACTGAGTATTCAGCAGTAGAGATCGGGTTTACCCCATTAATATCGATCCGGTCATGGAGCAATTCATACTCATTGTCAAACAGCACTGTGGTGAGATGACACTGCCCATCCATTGCTTTCTGCTTTTTCAGCATAGAATTGTAGCCGCCGATGGTATCTGATTCGGTTCCGCTCATGGAACCACTTTTATCCAGGATAAAAACCAGTTCAGTTAATTCTTGTTTCATTGAAAGAGCCTCCTTGTTGATGATGATACAAGAATAACATCGGCCCCTTTGCAAAAGGTCGCTTTCAAAGCGACGTTTTGCAAAGGGATTAGACTCTAAATGAACTAAACCCCCAACAAGGGTTGATCAAACTGAAACAATACTTCATTGATTTCAAAAACATTGTATTTGTGGTTGAGGATAAAGTATTCCACGATGACATCAAATTTTTGGGCTCTGGATAACGTATAGCCGGCTCGGCTTAAAAGGTCATCCGTCTCTTCCAACGAGAGCTCAAGGGCTATGCAAAAAGCCAGAGCGGTTCGTTTGGCGGGCATATAGGCGGGTTTAGTCCTGATTTTCGAAAATAATTTCCGGTCAATGTTGGCTCGTTTATAGACTTGGACATCAGTAAGTCCTTTGGCATCAATGAGGCGTAAGAGGGTTGCCGAGAAGGGTTCGTCCAAATTCCCGATCAAGTCGTCAATTCTTAGGTCCTGTGCGTGCTCGATGTATCGACTTTGTAACTTGCCCGGGGCATTGCCCAGCGAAGGGAGACTGCTTTGGGCTGAATTAGGCAATAATTGATCAGAATGAGCTGAGACATAGTGCTCATCAATATAGCTGGTTAATTCACCCAGGAGCTGCTGACTAATCATTAGAGCTTCTTTATCAAATACGACCAGATAGACATCCAGATCATGGTCAGATAAGAAATCCTCAATGGTGTCAACCGCGATCTGCAAAGCTTTGGGTTTAGGGAATCCGTAGATCCCGGTGGAAATAAGCGGAAAGGCTATGCTGGTACAGCCATTTTCCATTGCGAGAGTCAGACTGTTGCGATAGCAATCCGCTAAGAGCCGGCCTTCGTTATGGGCACCGTCTTGATAAACCGGTCCTGCCGTATGGATGATGAATTTTGCCGGCAATAAAAAGCCGGGGGTAATGACCGCCTGCCCGGTTTGAATGGTTCCCAGGCGGTTGCAGGCAGCTTGAAGTTCATGGGGACCGGCAGCTTTAAAAATTGCTCCACAGACTCCGCCGCCCATTCTGAGCTCGGTATTGGCAGCATTGACGATGGTGTCGACTTTTAGTTTAACAAGATCTTGACGTATGATGGAAAATGGCATATTGTTCACCCTCTTTGGTAAAGTTTGGAACCTGTGTTCAATCATAAAAAATAGTGTCATGGTCATGGTCATAGTCAAAGTGATTCATCTTAAATCATGTTTACTCATTTTGAGCAGTTCATTGCTTGGCGGCCACAATGACGTCTTCGCTGATGAGATCTGCATCTTAACCTTAACTATAACCAGGCAATGTTTCAAGTGATTTCAGACCTGGCTGTCATATAAATCCATCAGCAAATTAAAGTATGGTGAACTTTAAAATTTTCTGATCTTGAATGATCGACTCATAGAATGATCCCATCGTGAAATGATCCAATTGTGAAAGTAATCAATCCGACCTTAAATCAATCTAGAATTAGGCTGTTACAGAGTTCAATAAACTACAGTTGAACAGTAGGCCATGCGGTTTAACGGTTAATAACAATAGAAAAGCTGAAAACCCGTAATCAATCCAATTACGGGTTTTCAGCTTTTTCTTGGTATTGTTATGGTGGAGACGATCGGGATCGAACCGACTACCTCTTGAATGCCATTCAAGCGCTCTCCCAGATGAGCTACGCCCCCAGAACATAAATTAGTTTCCCACATTTGGGGGATCCTTGTCAAGAGTAAATTGTAATTTTAAGTTTAATTCATTGGTTGACAATGATTATCATTTATGTTTAACTAAATATAGTTACTAATCATAACGAGTCTACGATTAGTAAGGATTAAGCGGTAGCTTGAAAAGAGCGAGACGAGACCTTAAGGATTCGTTGGGACGAAGATTTAGGTGCAGTAGTCCAAACGGCTAAAAATAGAACAAGAACAAAGTAACTAATATAAAATTTTAAAGAGGTATATGATATTATGAATTCAGTAGTCAATACAATTAACAAGAGAAGATCCCGGTACGCCTTAAAAAATGAACTTCCCATCAGCGAGGACCGCCTTCGGTCAATGATCGAGAATATCGTGGAAGCGATGCCGACCCAGATGAATTCTCAGTCATCCCGTGTTGTTGTCTTAATGGGGGCCGATCATGAAAAGTTTTGGGATATCACACTAGACGAACTCCAGAAAGTTACACCGGCAGAATTCTTTTCAAAGACTCTGGACAAGGTAAATACGGGATTTAAAGCCGGCTACGGAACGGTTCTCTACTTTGAGGATCAAGAAACGATCGAGAGCTTGGAAGAGAGTTACCCTTTATATGCTCATAACTTTCCATCTTGGTCAGAGCAGGCATCCGGTATGCTGCAAATGACAGTTTGGTCTGCTTTGGCCGAAGAAGGGATCGGGGCTTCACTTCAGCACTACACAGAGTTGATCGATGACTCAGTCAAGGCTCAATGGCAGATCCCGCAAAATTGGAAGATGCTTGGTCAGATGCCCTTTGGTATTGCAGTTGACGTACCCGGTAGTAAGCAAGGCCTTCCAATAGAATCCAGAGTCATTTTCCATAAATAATACTCCGGTTTAAGCCGTTATCGTTGACGAAAACACCCTATTCCGGAAAAAGTCGAGGTTAATATGAATTCAATGTTAAAAGCCATTCGAAAAAGACGATCCCGCTATGGTCTCAAAAAAGAAATTACGATGAGTCAGGCTGCCGTTAAAGAATTGATCGAGAAGATTATAGTAACAATGCCTTCCCAGTCGAATTCACAGACGGCACGTCTTGTGATCCTGTTTGGAGAAGAACACGACAAATTCTGGAATAAGACGTTAGATACCATTAAAAACACCATGTCAAAACCCGAGAATTTCCCCAAGACCGAACACAAAGTCAATACCGGATTCAAAGCCGGTTATGGCACGATCCTGTTCTTCGAAGATCAGACGGTCTTGGATGCACTGGAAAAAAAGCGGCCGAAATATGCATTGAATGTTCAACCCTGGTCACTGCAAAGTGCCGGTATGCTCCAGTTTGCTATCTGGGCGGCTTTGGCGGAGGAAGGGATCGGTGCATCCTTGCAGCATTATCAGGAACTGATCGAAGACTGGACAAAGCAAGAATGGGCAATTTCGCAGGATTGGAAGCTTTTAGCTCAGATGCCGTTTGGCATAGCGTATGACGAACTGCCCGATAAATTCATCATGCCGGTGGCCGAGCGAGTCTTCTACCATGGCAAGGCGGAATAAAGCGGTTATAAGGGATCCAGAACTTAATAAATCAGCAAATCAAGAATACAAGAGCTCAAGAAACTCATAAATGGATATAAGAGCAGCCTCGGCTGCTCTTATATTGACCCTAAACTGAAAGCGTAGGCTTTGACTAACTTTAAAGCGGTGTGGATTATCCAAGGAATGCCAAGGAGATGGGAGATGGTGGAAAATCAAAAAATCACCTTGAAAAGATATTGAAAAACAGGTAAACTAGACTTCACACTCTTTATTAAACCAATTTAGCTGATCCCTAAGACGGCCTGATCAAGTTTAAAAAATAAATTTGAGAAAAACGTTGACACGGGTTCTGTGATTTTGGTAGTATATAGAAGTTGCCTTGAGAGGTGACGTGGAGAAATTGTTCTTTGAAAATTAAACAGAATATAAGGTAAAACAAACCAGCAATTCAATTTGAGTAAGACAGACAAGTCTTAAAAATCGACAGAAAAGTCAAGATCAACTTTTTAACATGAGAGTT
>JBAQDU010000097.1:0-1764 GCA_049294805.1 Clostridiaceae bacterium | reverse complement strand
GTGGGATTGCCTCCGACTAGTCATCAAACCGTACGTGCGGTTTTCCCGCATACGGCTTTCCGATATTCTTCTTCCTTCAGCATTCAGCATTCAGCTGCAAATATTCGCCAGTCCTGCCTGCTGTGTCAATTCTCTGATTTTCGCAGCATTTCCCAGTCTATCATTGCGTTATTTCTTCTAATTGTACCATCGAGTAAATTTCAAATTGATGTACTTCTCTATTTCCCATAACCAGGGCCTCGAAAACCGTCCAGCATAATAATTTCTCATGCCGATGATTTTGGGATTAAGCAGTTGAACCATGTCAGGCAGGCTTAATAGCAATCTGCTTGGACTCGCAAAGACCTCTTTGATGTTGGCTCTCATTTTCTTCATTGCCTTCTTTGTTGGCACTTGCTGCAGTGTCCAATACCATTTCCAGTCTCTGTTTTTGAATCGCTGAAATCTATTATTGAAGCCCAGAAAATCAAAACTGTCTTTTCCAAAATACATATCTACCAGTCTGGTTTTCTCGGGGTGCAGTGTTAATTCCAGTTTCTGCATGATCCATTGCACTGCTCTCAAAGCTTCCTCTGCCTGTGCTTGTTCCAATATACATCAAAATAATTTAGATAAATATTGGACAATAACGGTGATATTACACCACCATGTGGTGCTCCAACTGTGCTTTTTCTGTATTGGCCTGCTTCCAGCACACCTGCCTTCAACCAGCCATTTATAAGTTTAAGCACCTTGCGGTCAGTTATTCTTTGGTCAATTAACAACAGCAATTTATCATGGTTTATATTGCCGAAATAGTCTTTGATATCAGCATCTATTACCCATAGTGCATCGCCTTTGTCCGCAACCTCGAATATTCTGTCCATTGCCTGCTTCGCACTTCGCTTTGGTCGGAATCCATACGAACAGATTTTCTTCATCGCTCCTAATTACTACGTCGCTCTTTCTCAATCTGGACTGCATAGAACATCATTTTCGGAATGATTTGTCAAGAATGACATTTAGTAAAATTATAATTATTGTTTTTAAGTTTTATTAATCCATTACATTTTTATTAAATAAATGAGAAATTCAAATATACTTTCCATTTTATTGACAATTATCACCTAAAATGTTAATTTAAACTCATTAAAGAAAACGTTTTACTTTAAATGTGTAATTATAAAATTCATGAGGAGATTTATATGAAGAAATTTGTTACTATTTTGTTGGCAGTTTTTTTATTTTTTTCTGCCATTCCAACTGTTTCTGCTAAAGCTGAAAATACTCAACCAATCATTGCAACGCCATCGATTTTGAAAAGTATAATGGATATCGAGGATGTCGTCAAAGTAAACCCATCCAAGGAGTTTGTCTCCTATATGGTCAATATTGACAGCTTTTCCGAATCAGAAATCGCTAGCTTGTCTGCTGCCGGCATTACTGTCTTCGTAGCAGGGACTCTTGCCGCCTGGATCATTGACGGTGTTTTGATTTTAGCGACTGGACAGGACGGTGGAGCCTTGGCTGCTGAAGCGATGCGCTGGGCTGGATCAGAAGTTAAAGAAGTGATGATATCCTCAGTTTATGGGGCTCCAACATCATACGGCGTATCATCTACAGGCTGTATTCAAAAACGACCAGGAGATCCATGGCTCTGTCCAACTCGTGGGGATATATAACATGACTCGAAACAAGATAATCATATTCGTTTTAGGTCTAATCTTTGGTTTTGTTATTTCTCATTTTTGTCGCGAAAATATATTATCCCTCTTTTAATTAATT
>JBAQDU010000096.1:0-2337 GCA_049294805.1 Clostridiaceae bacterium | reverse complement strand
GGCAGGTTCTACCGAACGCTGGTCACCTGCCGCGGGCCGGCGTTGAGGATATCTTCACCGGTTTGGGGGAACCGTTTAAAGTTCTGGCGGAACTTCTCGGCCAATTCTTGAGCGGTGGCTTCATACTCAGATTGATTTGCCCACTGGGTCCGGGGTTCTAAAATAGCCGAGGGGACTCCGGGAACCTTTAGCGGGACCTCTAAATTAAAGATCTCATCATGGCGGTACTGCTCATTTTTAAGGGTTCCGGATAGGGCGGCATCAACCATCAGTCGAGTCAATTGAAGGGGCATTCGCTTGCCGACACCGTATTTACCACCGGACCAACCGGTATTGATCAGATAGACATCGGTGGTGTTGGCTTCGATTTTTTCGCCCAGGAGCCGAGCGTATTCTTCAACTGCCCGAGGCATGAACGGTTCACCAAACAGGGCGGAGAAAGTCGTTTGAGGTTCCTTGATCCCCCGTTCAGTGCCGGCCAGCTTCGAAGTGTAGCCGCTCATGAAATGATACATGGCACTTTCTTTGGTAAGTTTGGAAATCGGCGGGATGACACCAAAAGCATCCGCCGTCAGGAATATGATGGTTTCGGGGATACCACCCATCCCGGACAGTTCAGCGTTGGAAATGTAATTCACCGGGTAGGTACCGCGGGTATTTTCAGTTAATGATCCATTAAAATAATCGGGATGGCCTTCGCTGTCACAGACCACATTCTCTAAAATTGAGCCGAATCGAAGGGCTTCATAGATTTCTTTTTCTTTGTCAGCTTCCAGATTGATGGTTTTGGCATAGCAGCCGCCTTCAAAGTTAAACACACCATGTGGTCCCCAGCCGTGTTCATCATCACCGATGAGCCGCCGCTGTGGATCAGCTGATAATGTAGTTTTGCCTGTTCCGGACAAACCGAAGAATAGACAAGTGCTGCCATCTTCCCCCATATTGGCAGAGCAGTGCATTGGCAGAACTCCCTGCTCTGGCAAAATATAGTTCATAATGGAAAAAATCGACTTTTTGATTTCACCGGAATACAAAGACCCTCCCACTAAGATCAGGCGGTCTTTGAACGAGATGACGATGAAGGCTTCGGAGTGAATTCCGTCGGCGGCTCCTTTGGCTTTGAGGGAGGGGACAGCGATCAGGGTAAAATCTGATTCATATCCGATTCGGGAGCGGTCTTTGATAAAGATCTGATTGGCGAAAACAGCCTGGGCCGGATTCTCACACAGCACATTGATCCGCAAAGTGTAGTTTGGGTCGGCACCGGCTCTAGCTTTAACGAGATACATGGTCCGATCCTGGATGTGATCCATTACCTTGGCTTTGAGATTTTCATAAACAGCCGGTTCCATGGGAAGGTTCATTTTGCCCCAGGCAACGGTATCCTTTGAAATTTCGTCCCGCACGATAAAGCGATCATTGGGTGAGCGGCCGGTATACTGTCCGGTGTAGATGAGTAGAGCCCCATTATCAGCTAAGGTCCCGCTTTGGGTACGGACTGCTTCGTTGATTAAATGAGTGACGCTGCGATTATCTATCAAATTTTCCTGTTTTATACCATAAAGACTTTCCATTGTCTGACCTCCGAAAACGTTTCTAAGTTCATTTTCATACACCTGACCCCAAAATGCAACCCGCTGGACCAACTGTTCTAAAAACGGAATATTTAGGCCAAAGGCCCTCTTAAAAATGAATACAGTGAAAAATTATGATTTACTTTTCTAATAAAAAGCCGAATTCAATGCACAATGTATAAAAGCACTCCGTAAATTGGAGTGCTTTTTGACAAATTTATTTTTTATGCAAATTACCGCGGAGTGTTCGGATAAAGCTCTGCGATCATCGAATTTCAGTACCCCTGGATCATAAAACTTTGGTTTTGCGTTTGCCCCAGGCTAAGAGCAGCATGGTGGGAACTGAGGCGATTAGGATCGAAAGGCCGATTTTAAGCCAAACCGTGGCGACAAAGTATCTCGTATTATCCACATGAGCCAGGATCCCCCCTTTTAAGGCAGAGAGAAATCCAACGTTGCTGGCAGACAAGATATCCGTGGTTGTGATCAAGACACTACCCATGATAATGGAACCCAAGACAAACGTCACACCCAGCCAGATGGGTATTTGGAAGCCGGCGATGAGACGGTAGATCCCAATGACCAGAAACGGGATGAGCAGGGCAACGGGTTGGGCCGGATACTCAAGCGTCCTGACAACACCCATTAAGACCGCACCAAAGACCGCGCCCATACCGGCTGCAATAAAGGCAGTAACGGAAAAACGCCGGTCAACGACCCGGGCATAAACCGGGTGTGGATCCAAGGTGGCATCAGGACCGGT
>JBAQDU010000095.1:0-50483 GCA_049294805.1 Clostridiaceae bacterium | reverse complement strand
AATTTGCTATATTTTATTTACCAAACATCGAGGAGGGCAATATCAATGAGTAAAAGAATTCTATTGGCCAATACTATAATTATGACACTCTCGATTTCATTACTGGCGGGATGTGTTTTTGACCTTGAAACGACCAGCGATCCTGTGCCTAACTCCACTTCAACTACGCCGCTAACAACAAGCCCAGGAAGTACCAGTTTAACATTGGCTTCATCAACCACTATAACGGTTCCGGTGACGGTTCCAGTGACGGTCCCGGCGACAAAACCCATCACCAAGCCGGCTACCAAACCAGCTGGTGGTGCTTATGCCAATATTTCCAATCAACGAACTGAATGGAGTTATGGTTATCCTGATAACTGGGTATCAGACTATTCTGGTTACTGGAAATTCAGCAAGGGAAACCTTTATCTCACCATGGATCTAGGTTATGAAATGGGTTATACTGGAAAAATTTTAGATACTTTGAAAGAGAAAGGTGTAAAGGTCACTTTTTTCCTCACCACTGAATATATTAAGGAAGAACCGGCCTATGTTAAGAGAATGCTGGCAGAAGGTCATCGGATCGGCTCGCATTCGACCAAACACATCGATATGGTACAATTAGTTGGTGAAAGCGGAACGGATCTGATTGCCAATACCCGACAATGGGAAGTTGCCTACAAGGCATTAACCGGTCAAACCACAAACCTATACCGAGCTCCGAAAGGGGTATTCAGTAAACGGGGGATGACGGTGCTGGAAGAAATGGGTTATAAAACGATTTTCTGGGGAGCAGCTTATGCCGATTACGATGATAAAAACCAGCCAAGCATTGCAACTGCCAAAGAAAAGCTCTATAAATACATTGACGGCGGTGATGTCGTTCTCTTGCATCCGTTTAAAACAAATTCAGAGCTCCTGCCGGAGTTTATCGATGATATGAGGGCAAATGGGTTCGACTTCGCATTGATTCCCTAAGATTAGCACTGAATAAGCTGGAATACTTACCCAATGGTCCCTAATACAACATAAATTTAAGAACCACCCCGTCGAAAGTTTTAATTCACAATAAGTCAAGCAGGATCAGGCACCTCACCCATCTGATTGAGGTGCCTGATCTTGCTTTTTATTGGTCAAAAGCGCCGAAGCATTTAAGAGTTAAGAGTTAAGAGTTAAGAGTTAAGAGTCGGAGTTAAGAATTTAAGAACTATAGAGTCATAGAACGAAACCAAAATATTAAATGAAAGTTTGAAAATATATTTTAAAATATTTGACCGAACATACGTTTTATAGAAAATACATTCGATTTTTGTCTGAACAACTTTGTATACTTTGATCAGAGTTAAAAATCTATTAGAAAGGTAGGTAGACAAGTTAGTCCTGCGGCGATGATCGGACAAAAGACTTACTTGCAAGTATGTTTATGAAAATCAGAATTCCAATTGCTTTTAAATTAATGGTTGTTATGTTTCTCTTTACAGTTTCATATTTTAGTTTTTGGCGAGCTTTGGGCTGGCTTGCCCTGATGTACCGGTAACCTTCCTGCCGATACCTCACCTATTCCAACAGTCTTTGACATAGAAGCCGGATTTCGACAGAAACCCGGCTTCACCTATTAGATTGGATTTTTGGGGAATCAGAGGGTAGATGTTCTCCCAAGAGTAAAAATCAGATCCAAATAAAAACTAGGATTTGATTGGTATCACCGGCGGTTGGGTTACAACAGTTTATCCAATCGAAGGATCGTCTCGCCCAATACGTTGACGCCGTTAATACAATCTGTCAGTGTCGTGTACTCATCTTGTCGATGACTGTAACCATTGACGGAGGGCACAAAAATCATGCCGAATGGGCCCAATTCTTTGATAAGCATGGCATCGTGGCCTGCCCCGGAAGGCATTCTTAAAGATGACAGCCCCAAGGATTGAGCACTTTCTTCAATTATGGTCATGATGTCATCATCGCAGGGAACTGAATCAACTCTTGCCAGGTCGGTAAATTCGATGGTGACGCCAGATTCATTCATAATTTCTTCGGCAGCAACTCGAATATTTGCTTCTGCCTGATGGCGGTGATCCATATTAACATCGCGCAGATCAATGGTATAAGCGACTTCAGCCGGCATAACATTAATGGATCCCGGTGAAACTTTTATTTTTCCCGTGGTCGCAACCGTATCTGGAAATTTCTGAACGATCTGGTTGGTTTCAAGAATCAATTTGGCGGCTGCGATCATCGGATCATGTCGTATCCGCATCGGGGTAGCACCGGCATGGCCGGCTTCCCCTTTGACCGTGACAGACAACCACAAGGGACCGGCGATCCCAGTAACGATCCCAATGGGTATTTGAGAAGACTCCAGTACTTTGGCCTGCTCAATGTGGACTTCCAGATAAGCTGCGATACTACCGGGCTCTAATGCGGCTGCGCTAAATTGATCGGGATCATAGCCCGCGTCTGTCATCGCCTGGCGGACGCTGATACCATCGGCATCCTGTTTGTCTAAGTCCACCGCAGTGATAGTTCCAATCATGGCGTTACTACCAAACAACGTCGAACTGAATCGAGTACCTTCTTCATCTTTGGAAATAAATAGATCCAACGGATGGTTCAAAGTAACGTTGTTTTCTCGAAGACTTTCAATAACTTCCAGAATCGACAGGACACCCAGTGCTCCATCGTATTTACCGCCATCCCGGACGGTATCGATATGGGATCCGGAGACAATCGGTTTTAAAGTCGGGTCAGACCCGGGATAACGGGCAAAGATATTGCCAACGGCATCTTCCTGGACCTCCAAACCAATAGTCGCAAATAGTTGTTTTAAATAATCTTGAGCAGCCTTTTCTTCTTTGGTATAGGCAAACCGGTTCATTCCGTGAGAAGTGCCGCCAAAGCGAGACAATTCCTCAAGGCGCTGAGCCAGACGATCTTTATTTCCATAAATCATTTTACTTCCTCCAAGGATCCTGTTTGGTTTAATTTAATGTTAGCTTATCAGTATGGGTATACTTATACAGTAAAAGGCTTAGACCCTCAAGTCAACCAAACCAATAATTTCCGGGGAAAATGAGCTTTTTTTCGTTTTTCTAAATGAAAGTATAGATGAATGGGGATCCTTCAATTTGCATCACTTTTTAGGATCAGCCCGACCTAACTGAAAATAGCAAAATAGACCTAAGGAAAAACCTGGAGCAAACTGGAATTAATCAATATTGAAAAAAAGTTCGGTTCATGCTGAACCGAACTTTATCCGAATTGTATTAGGTCTGGGCAGGATCGAGCGGGGGATTTTTGATTTGCCTCATTTCTTGAAAACCCATGACCACGATCCAGACATAGGCCATAGTTTTTGGGATCATTAATAATCCGACATTTGGCGAGGCATCAGCCCATAATACGACCGGGATATAGAAACCAAACGAGAGAATAATGGCGATCATCAAATGTTTAAAGTTCCCTTTGGCAACTTGTCCGGCAAATACCAGGATGATAATGCCCAACAGAGCAAAGGGGATATTGCGCAGAATTTCCCAAGTATAGTTCCCTTCTTCGTGCAACCAGTTATTTTGAGGAAACAGGCAAAGGACGATTCGAATGACGGCAAGGCCATACACTGCCCAGTCAGTTAGTTTATGACGGTTTGTTTTGTAGTATTTGATCAAGAATTCATACAACAAGACATAGAAAAATGTCATGGTGATGGAAGTTACCAATTTACCAAAGCCCAAGGAGGCTTCAAAATTACCGGCCGATACCATTGAAATGATCCGGGGGACTAAATGAAATGCATCACCGGCACCTAAAAGAATCGCCATATAGCCGAAGATCTTAAGGTCTTTTTCGGCATTTTTAATAATGGTGATACCCATGGTCAAGACGATGATCAGATATAGGATGTTAAAGATTGGTTCCATTATTGCTCTCATTGATTTACCTCTAAGTTTCTTATTATTATTTTCAAACTTCCTAAGTCACTTTCTTTTCGTTGCAGACAATTCACCACTTGGTCAATGAGTAAATTGGCAAAATCGGATTTTTTACCAAACCGGTGTTCTTCGAAGGGCAATTGATCGAGAACTTCCATGACGCGGTCCTCCAGAATTTTAAATACTGTTTCCATGGATCTTTTCATAAACTCCTGTGAATACTGTTTCGGGTCTCGACTATGAATAAAATCTCGGTGAAACTGACCACTGTAACTCTTTAGTTGAATGAATAAGGCATCAGCTAATTCCGATATGGATCCGTAAACCCGTACTTCAGAAGTTAGTGTGGCGATGGCATCTTTCCAATAATGATTCATAATTTCCGTCAGTAGTGAATCCTTATCGACAAAGTAATTGTACAAGGTACCAACACTAACTTCGGTGTAGTTTGCCAAGGATCGAATCGTTACCTGGGGCAGTCCTTCTTTGGCTATTAACTCCAATGCCTCATCCAAGATTTCATCTCGGGTCTTTGTAATTATTTTCAATTGTTTTCACCTCCTGCCACCTAATAACTGACCAGACAACGGCAGCCGATTATTGCTAAAGTGCTTATTTAGACAAATAACTTACTTAACGATCTAAATGAACATAGTTTATTTGAACTATGTTCATTATACCCCCATAGGATCAGATGTCAATAATAATTTGAACATTTTAGAAAATGGTATGACAGGAAGAGTAAATGAAACAAAACGAAAATGCAAACATCGGCCACCCAATAAGAATAAAAAGTCTTTTACATTCAAGCTGTTCCATGTAAAATTGGTATGACTGACCAGCACCGGTTATCGAACAGCCAACCGCTTTCGCATCGTCGAAGTGGTCAGTTAGCAGTTATAAAACTTAAAGGGTAACAGCGGAAGCTAAGTAAATTGAAGTTAGATGAAGCGGATGTAACGCACTGAAATAGATCGAATTGGAGGTTTATATGCAAAAAATAGCGAGTTTTAGTATTAATCACGACATCCTGCAAAAAGGAATGTATGTGTCACGGGTAGACGGTGATGTTGTGACCTATGATATCAGAATGAAACGGCCTAATCAGGGTGAATATCTGTCCAACGGATCCCTTCATTCCTTTGAACATCTGTTTGCAACCTATGCCCGGAATACTGATTTGGCAGAGGGCATCGTATATATCGGCCCCATGGGTTGTCGAACCGGCTTTTATGTATTATTACGAGATACGATCCCTCCGACGGCTGCACTTGAGCTGATTCAAGATTCCTTTACTTTTATCAAAGAGTTTGAAGGTGAAATTCCTGGAACAAAACCGGCAGAATGCGGTAATTATCTCGAGCATGATCTGGCCGGGGCGAAAGCGGCAGCCATTGATATGTTAGCCGTATTGAAGGATTGGACCACCGGAGATATGAACTATGAAGCATAATTCAACAGTTGGAATCATCGGTGCCATGGATATTGAGATCGCAAAGCTCACGGCGGCATTGGATGAAGTCCAGGAAGAACTAGTGGCAGGCCTGACTTTTTATGTTGGAAAGCTCAAAGCGCGACCGGTCATTGTTGTAAAAAGCGGCATAGGAAAAGTGAATGCGGCTCGTTGTACTCAAGTTATGATCGACCGCTACGGGGTCGACTATATTATTAACACCGGTATTGCAGGGGGACTTGATCCATCCTTAGCCATCGGTGACATCGTCATTGCCCAGGGACTAGTCCAACACGATTTTGACATATCAGCCTTCGGCTATGCCAAAGGTTATTTGGCCACCGGTATAAACAAGGATCAACCGACGCTATTTTTACCGGATGAAACCGTCAGTAAACAACTGGAAGATTCGGCAGCTGAACTGATTTCAAGGACCAAGATTAAGAAGGGGCTGATCGCAACAGGAGACCAGTTTATTTCCCAACGAGATAAAAAAGAAGAGCTGCGAGTGGACTTCTCAGCCATGGCAGCCGAAATGGAAAGCTGTGCCATTGCCCAGGTGGCCAGTCTAAATAACATTCCATTTGCGATTATTCGGGCGATCTCTGACTTGGCTGACGGAACGGCGGCTGAGTCTTATGAAGTATTTGAACGGGAAGCCGCTGAGTTGTCGGCTGAGATCTTAGAGCATCTTTTAACGAAATTGGATCATGAGTAGTTGGAGCATTACCTGTGGATTGGGATCGTCATTGACCAGCGTAAAAGATTTCGAAAACAAAAAAAGTGAAAATTGAAAGATTTTTGAAAGGGCAGCACCTCTTTTTTTAAAAAAAAGGAAATTCAGACAGGGATTCAATAGTGACCTTTTAAAAAAGAGCTCGGGGTGAAATTAGTCACTCCGAGCTCTTTGGATTCCTCGATGGGTTTTTAAAGGGAGCTAGATATTGGCGAGGGCAAAATAAAGGTTATAAGCGTTCAATGGTCAATTGCTGGTTGGCTTGATCCATGGTTGCATGGGCACCGTATTGCATTATTATCTTGGGATAGGCATGACCGAAATTGACATTATAAACAATGGAAAGGTTGGGATTTGGGATGCACTGTCTGTAAATTTCTTTGTATTCTTCATAAAAAACTTCATTTTGAGGCTTACCGACTAAGATCCCGGAAATTACATCAAAAATACCTCGTTCGGCCAACTTGTTTAACGAATTGGCAAGATTATCTGGGGTGATCTTTTCTTCGCTGGTTTCTAAAAATAACACAGCATCTTGAAATGACTCAGTAGGGGGAAATAACCCATATTGATCATTGAAGAGTGTCTCTTCGGGGTATCGATCACCGGTCAGTAGATCCAACAGGCTTTCAACACAACCTCCTAATAACTTTCCGGAAAAAGTAGGTTTACCGGAGAGGAGTTCAAACCCTTTTGGATCGTCATGACTAAGTCGGGCAGATCCGGTTTGACTGGATGAAAAGTCAGAACGTTCTTCATACCAAATTGGACTGGGTTTGTATGTAAAAGGAAGGTCGGTGAAGATAGTTTCGAAGGCGCGCTTTGAATAAGGCAGCATCTCTTGATCCAGCTCAGCAAAATCAGTAATAAAACTTAACCCGTAAAACGAAGAGATCCCTAATTGATACAACATGAGGTGGTTGACGGTACTATCGGAGTAGCCCATGAAGAATTTGGGGTTATCACGAATGATCTTGCGGGAAGAAGCGGACCCTAAAATATAGGGAGATAACCGATAGGTTTCATCGCCACCAATGGCACATATTATTCCATTGATCTTCTCATCGGCAAACGCCTGGAGCAGGTCCTGTGCTCTTGCCTCAGGATGATCTTTTAAGTAGTTGACTCCTTTTAACGCATTGGGCATGATCACTGGTTTTAGTCCAAAAGACGCCAACCGGTCCATACCTAATTTCAATTGATGAGAACAATAATCCTCACCAAGTATGCCATTGGACAAACTCACCACGGCAATTTGGTCCCCTGAATGTAATTTAATCATAAAAATCTCCTGACGATTGCTAAAAGCCAGAAACGGAAGTTCTAAACCAGGTAAGTCCAGGAACTTGACGCCAACTGGTATTCGCATCTTATGTTATTCGCTTCTTAGTATTTTGTGGGTTTAAAGAATGAGTGGGCTCGCGAGAATAAAACAGGAAACACATTCGGCCCATTGGACTAATATGAAAATTTTAAGCCGGACTGTTGTTCTCTAGAGTAGCACGTTTTTCCTCTGAATACCACAAGGGAAGAGGCAAGTGCTGACCGGGCCAGACCGGCAAGAGCCTGATTTTTCGAGGGAACTTCCCATTGAATAGACCCGATACCATGGCAAAGGAAATAAAGGCTTGATCCAAGAGGTCAAGGGAAGCTATCGTGCCATTGTACCTAGCCAGGGAGGCCGGGAGGGACTTGAAAGACACAAGGTACACAAGATCTAGGATGGTCTCATGAATGGCCCCACATCTACCAGAGCATGCTGAACCTGTACAGGCCGTTATATCCGAAGGTAGTCCCAATGGATCACTATACCAAGGTGATCGGAGTACACCGAGTTCTCAGTGTGCGGAGCATTTTTGTGTGTGGCAGAGTGTACTGAGTGTTCTGCTTGTTCGATGTCTGTCATATCGGTCGCAGGGGTTCAAAAAAATAAGCCAAAACCGATCAAGTAGTAGAACTCTTGTGGTTTTGGCTTATTATCGGACTTGTTTGGTACTCCAAACAGGAATGAAAACCGCAGTTTTACAGGATTTCAAGTAGCTCAATGACGTGAATTAAAATCTTGGGGTAAGTTAAACGGAGACCGACGAGAAACCGTGGAGAAATTTGCCGAATATGTCAGTGTGTAACGTAAGAATAGACGTACGGCTCCAATAAAGAAATAAGCTGAAACCGTCAAAGTGTTGCGATCACTCGGTTTCAGCTTATTTATAACATGATTTGGTACTCCCAACAGGAATCGAACCTGTATCTGACCCTTAGGAGGGGCCTGTTCTATCCGTTGAACTATGAGAGCAGACAAACAACATTTTAGTACAAAACCGTGACACCGTCAATTAAAATCATGTTCCGCCGGTGCCTTACTGATACTCTGTTGTCCTTAATAATGATCCTGGCCGATCGTTCAATTAATAGGGTTTAATGGTCTTAATGGAATTAAGAGTGCCTATTTTGTAGGGAGTGCTTATTTTGGACTAGAGTGCTCATTTTCCACTGGAGTTGTGGTTACACTACTGGCTTGTTCACTCTGATCCACGTCGGAAACTTCCTTTGAAGCTTCGGAAATGTCGGTGTTAGGGGGGAGGTCTTTGGGTGCATCGTCCATTGCTACTTCAGCTTTTGCATCGGTGTAGGCGATGACGACAGCCTCTACCGGAGGCTTTCTGGTGTACTTATAGATTAGGTAGAGGGCGCCGGCCGTTGCCATTAAGATTGAAACCAGCTGTGCGGTTCTTAGACCACCGGCATACAATGAATCGGTTCGGAGCCCTTCAATAAAGAAACGGCCCAAGGAATAGAGGATCATATACCAAGCCAGGACTGTTCCCTGATGATGCTTTTTGCGTCTCCAGAAGATCACCAGTAACACAATAAACATGGAAAAATTCCATAAGGATTCATAGAGGAAGGTTGGATGGTAGTAAGTCCCGTTGATGAACATACCTTCTTGGATAAATTTAGGGAACTTGGCAATGAATTCTAAAGTGACAGGGCCCCCATGGGCTTCCCGATTGACAAAGTTGCCCCAGCGGCCGACACCTTGGGCCAGGATCAGGCCAGGGGCAGCTGCATCGCCCAAGGAGAGCATATAAGCGGTGGTCTTATGATGGATGACTTTATAGAGCAAGACACCGATCACAGCACCGATCAGTCCGCCATGGATGGCAAGGCCGCCGCCCCGGACGTTTAAGATCTGAATTAAGTCATCTTTATACTGGTTCCACTCAAAAAAAACGTAGTACAGTCTGGCTCCGACGATCGCCAATGGGAAAGCATATAAGAAAGCGTCCAGAAAATCGTCAAAGCTCAGGTTCAACTCTTTTCGAGAGGTATTGAATTTGGCCACAATAAGTCCTAGGATAACACCGAACATAATTAAGACGGCGTACCACATAATCTCGATACCAAATAGGTTAAAAGCTACTGGGTTCATGGTTTTGGTCCTCCTGTTGAAATATCTTCAATTATAACATACCAGACTTTTTATAACGTTGTTTCAAAAATTAGGGCGAATGGGGGTATGCTTTTTTGAACAACGGTAATAGAGTCTGGCTAAAGATGGAGTGGATAAGATCCGTTTGATCGGATCCACTGCAACCGTCAAAACCACCGTTTAATTTTAAAAGCGAAAAATCATAGCGTGATGATGCGGCTGCGATGTGGCTTTGGTTCTTGGCCTTGGTTAATCCGGGGATGAGTGATCATCATTGGGTGGCTCATCGTTGAATGGATTAATGTTGGATGGATTATTGCTGGATGGATCATTGCTGGATGGATCAGGGGAGATGGATCCATTGGCGGGTTTTGAAATAGTGTTTTTGTTGGCGAAGTTTGCCTTGAACTTTTTATAGTTACGCCAGAATACGTACAAAGTAGGGATCATCGTTACGAAAATAATGATGAGTATGATCAATGGAAAGTTATCTTTGATCGAAGGAATGTTGCCGAAGAAATAACCCAGGGATACGTAGGTGCCATTCCACAGGGCAACACCGAGCAATGAATAGGGTAAGATCTTTCGATAAGAAATTTGGGTGAACCCTGCAACCAAGGGCATAAGACCGCGAAAAACGGGGATGAAGCGACTTGCTATAAAAGTTTTACGACCATTGGTTTGGAAGTAATCATGGGCTGCATCAAATTGATCTTGATTGATGAATCGGATCCAGCCTTTATTTTTTTTGTATTTTCGTCCGATAAATCGGCCGATCATAAAACTGGAGAAGTCACCTAGGAAGGTGGAGGTGAAAAACAGAATTACAAGCGTTTCAATTCGGACTCGCCCGGAGCCGGCGGCGAAGGCGGCAGTCGCCAAAAGCACGGAATTGCCAGGCAGGAATGCGAAGAAAATACCACCTGTTTCCAAAAACATATTGATCCACAAAATCAGATAAGGAATATAACCGGCTTGGGCAAATAATGCTTCCAGGTTGTCAGAGAGTCCCGCCATATATCTATATATATTATTGATAAATTCGATCATAGAGCTCACCCGATCCTTTTAAAAGTACTTTAATACTACCTGATTATGATTGAAGTTATATTAATGATTTTTAAAGATTCAAAGAAATAGCATAAACTGGCTAATATTCGGAAACTATTTTGCGATATGATGGAACTAGAAGAAATATATCGAAATAGTGTATTGATTCACTGTTTTCAAGGATAGTTATATACGAGGTGATGTAAATGAAAGAAAAAGAATTTTCCTATGAGATTAAGGAACATATCCAACTTTTGTCGAAAAACGCCAAAGGTTGGACCAAAGAATTGAACTCCGTTTCCTGGAATGAACGAGCTCCTAAAATCGATATTCGAGATTGGAATCATGAGGAGGGTAAAATGGGCAAGGGCATTACCCTTACCGAAGAAGAGGCAGAATTGCTATTTAAGGGTCTTAAAGATCGCTATAACAAATAAAAATTGATAAAGAGGTGCTGTAAATGCCCCGATTAAACAAACAAAGAGTCCTAAAGCTGTTTGGTCAGTTGTATACCAAGGCCGAAGACATTATCCAAGATCCCGACCGTTTTAAAAACATGTTAAAGGATGCCAGGGAAGTTTTAGAAGAAAAAGGCTCAGGTCCTTTGCAGGACATCATGGAAAAACTCAAGCTGTTCCTGGCCATGATGAATGACTATCGTACGGGCCTGTATACTGAATTACCGCTTCGTACCGTATTATCCGTCGGCGGCGCATTACTGTACTTAATATCACCAGCGGATATAATTCCTGATTTTATTCCACTGGTGGGTATGATCGATGATATATTTATCATTAATCTCGTTTGGAACCAACTCAAAAAAGATTTGGACAAATATTCCCTTTGGAAAAAAGGGATATCCGAGAGTTCCAAAACGGTGATCATCCCCAATGAAATGGAGACTGAACAAGTGGTGGTCGATGCCCAAATCATCGATGCCGAAACTCATAACAAGTAGTATTTATCGCAAATGAAGGAAAGCCGTTGACTAACCCTAATCGAAAATAAACTCCCCACTAGAGTCCGAAATCGGATGGCAGCGGGGAGTTTATTTTCATTAAACAGTAACGGGTTAACCAAACATCTAAGATCGGACAAGTTCACCAGGATTAGATGAACTAAGATGACTGAGTTGAGCTTGAATGAGGTGGGTTCGGGCAACCTCATTTATGAGTAAATTTTAAGGGTTCACTTCAAGGGCATGGACGATGGTTCGACCATTGCCTACTCCGTAGCTGCAGGTGATCAAGGTGACGAGATTGACATTTTGATCAATTGGATCTTTGACTTGAACCATGGAACGGTTAGCCAAGTCCTCTACAAAAGCTGAAAAGGCGGTGGCATCTGGAAAATCAACAGGCAGAGTATACTCATCTGCGGAAATTTCATAAACTGAAAAAATCTTGAATGTTCGAGTCCGGTATAAGTCTGAAATTAAGATAAAAGGATTTTTGTCTAAAAAAGCTTGCTCCTGGAATTTGACTAAATCATGGAACATTGATCCATTCTTCATATTATGACCGTACAAGATTAAGTTTTGATCACTGATCCCTCCAATGTTTCGAAAGTCCATAAAGATGCTGCCGGCTTTGGCAGTTTTTCCATAAAAATCTTTCGTCAAATACTCTTGGTTGTCATTGCTTTGCACATAGGGATAATCGATCAAGGTACCCGGGACACTGATCCATCCGGCATAGTCCGGATTAATGCTGATCAATGGTGTATTGGGATTGGGTTGTAACAACAATGGTCTAGTTGAGGTGGCCGTAAAATCTGTCGCTGGCGGAGATGGATCACCGGAAGAGACTTTTGTCGTTTCAAGAGGGAGTTGATTGGGTTCGTTGATTGGATCAATCGACTGGACCTGATTTCGTTGATCCGCTAATTTCTGATAGGCGGCTTGAGTTTCCCCTCGTTGAATGTTTTCTATTAAAGAGCCGATCAAAACCAGGATTGAAAGGAAGATCAGTCCGTTTAAGAGTTTATTTTTTAAATTTTTATTGTTGGGTTTCATTGGTTTGCCTCCGTTAAGGAACACAGCAAGTGGTGGTGTATGTAAATTCAAGGTCTCGTAATTACTTAAATTTGCAACTTACCTTATATATGTATAATATCACAAAATGACCTTAAATTAATTTCAATTTTTATTTATCACGTATAGTGTTGTTTAAATTAAATGTAATGCATACACTTTTGATATGAGTTAAATTCTAAATAAGGACAAAAAAACAAGATTCCATCGAAAAGCAGCTTTTCCTATAGTAGATCAATAAAACTTGATCTGAAAAACAACTGATTCCACAGCGCCTCCAGATTTTAAATCCGGAATATAAACCAGGGGGCTTACTGAGAATAATGAGACGAAAAATTAAGAAGCAAATTACGAAGTGAATTAGAACTGAATTAGAACTGAATTAAGAAGCAAAGTAGAACTGGATTAAGAAGCAAATCAGAATTGAATAAAGCAAATTGCTGACCAATCAAAAATGAATGAGGAAGGGATTCAAGTAGTGATTGAAGAAGTCATGAAATGAACTACAAAGTAGAAAATTACTGAGATTACGTTTAACTCGATTCTTAAAACAAATTCAACAAACAAACAAACAATCAATCAAATCAAATCAAATCAAAAAAATGGAGGTAATAAAATGAAAAAAATGTTAATGCTATTGTCAAGTGTCATGCTCAGTGTGTCTCTAATGTCCGGAGTTACAGCTTATGCCGCCACCGGTGATATCGTCGATGTCGCCAATAAGAATGGAAGTTTTAAAACTCTAGAAGCCGCACTGGAAAAAGCGGGTCTAGTCGGAACACTCCAAGGCGCAGGCCCATTCACCGTTTTCGCTCCCACCGACGCAGCTTTTGAAAAGCTCCTAAAAGAGCTTAATATCACCGCAGATCAACTCTTGTCACAATCCGGGCTGAAAGATGTTCTAACCTATCATGTAGTCGCAGGCAAAGTCATGAGCACCGATCTAACCGATGGAATGACTCCAGATACTGTATTGGGTGACAAATTAAAAGTCGATTTGAGTAACGGAGTGATGATCAATAATTCAAAAGTAACTACAGCAGACGTTGCAGCCACTAACGGTGTGATCCATGTTATTGATACTGTCTTAGTTCCTGAGTCTTTCAAACTTGATGCCGCAAAACCAGCAGAACCAGAAACCGTGGTTGATGTTGCACTATCCAGTGAAGACTTCAGTACTTTAGTTGCAGCCCTTCAGAAAGCTGACCTGGTCGATACTTTAAAAGGCGACGGTCCCTTCACAGTATTTGCACCTACTAATGCTGCTTTTGAAAAATTGCTGAAAGACTTGAACATTACGGCTGCCGATCTTCTTAGCCAGCCAGACCTTTCTAAAGTTCTTTTGTACCATGTCGTCTCTGGTAATGTCATGAGCACAGACCTGACTGATGGAATGGATGCTAAAACGATCAATGGCGAAACGGTCAAGGTAGCATTAGGTGATAAAGTTATGATCAATAATGCAACTGTTACAACCCCAGATTTGAAAGCCGGCAACGGTGTAGTTCATGTCATCGATACAGTCCTGGTTCCCAAAGATTTCGTTTACCAGAAAATGGACGGTTCCACAGATATCCCTAAAACTGGTGATATGGGCTTAGCTCCATTTGCCCTCGGCGCTATGGTAATTTTAGCAGGTGCAGTTATTCTTAAGAGAAAGAATTCCTTAATGAAGACCCGCTAAGAGAACTAAAACAAACGTGAATATAAAATAAAAAAGTAGAGAGGCGATCCCTCTCTACTTTTTTTATTTTTACAAGGATCATTTACAAAGAATTTGGATAAAACATCAATAGTAGGTGTTCCGGAACGGAACGATAAGCTTACAATCAGCGTCAGATCATACCATTTATAAACAGCAGGACTCCCGATCGTTCGAAGCGGTTAGGTAAAAAAATAATGAACGAAGCTGCTTGAAATAGTATGAGGTAGCCAGGGAGATCCCAGGCTATAAAAATGATCGGCGTGGAGGATGAAACAGAAACAGGGGCTTATAAACCAGGGAGTATAGAAGTAGACTTCTTGCATCAAATCCAAGGGAGATCTTTTCCTCATCATATTTTGCATCGGCACGGAGCAATACCTGAGTTCTCATAGGCGGTTTAAATACGCTCCCAGAGATGAGTGAGGTGTGCAGAGATATGTGATAGGAGATGCGACATACAGCAATAAGATATGAGAGAATCAAATCGTTGGTGAGGTTTGAACCAGGTATGAGGATCTAATTGGAAGGGGGATCTAAAGATAAGGGTTTGGATTCATACGCATCAAAGATCGATTGTTGTAACGCTGGAAAATTTCTCCAGAGACGATTTGGGATCCAGCAATTGTTCTGCCAAATTCATAGACCTCAAAATAAGACTGATTTAGGCTAACTTTGAGTTAGGGGAGAAAGACTAAAATACTGGAATGACCCATGATTGGAAGATTTCGAAAAACAGGGTTATCTCCAGCAGATCCTCTTGCTATCATTTTGTAATAATAAATTGGATCCAAAGACATTAGCTGGGGGAATTAAATGGTGTTGTCAGGTCGAAGCCGCGGGTATCTGAATGGATGAATGGTGATAGATGTCTTCTTGGAACACACTTGCGGATGAGGATATATCGATGTTATTAAAATCGACCCACTGGACTTTGGGACGATTTTTACGTTCTTTTGGGTATCTCTGTAGATACCTTTACCAAAGTTAATGGTTGATCCGGTATCCGATTAACCAGACTGGGAGCTGTTTTAAAAAGTAACTTAAATGAAATGTCGAAGTTCAGCCAGTTCGCTCTCAGTGGGGTTAGCATCAACTTTTGGCATCCTCTAACAAGGCATCGCATACCTAGCACTGTGCATCCCCTAGCATCACTGGCATAGGATTAGTGGGGTCGTCATCACTTGGGTAATGTGATCTAAACGAAGAGAATTTAGATAGACGTCGTTGGTCAATGGGGGCACAAGTGGGTCCGGTTAGTAATTAAGGCGAGAAAAAGCTGCCGAGTTTTAGTCGGCAGCTTCAATGGTTTTAAACTGGTCGTTAGATATCCAGTATGATTCGACCATCTTTGATCTCGATGATCCGGTCGGCTTGTTCAGCAATGCGTCGGTCGTGGGTGATGATAATAAACGTCGTACCCAACTCTTTATTGATATCACGTAACATCGCGTTGATGGTATCAGTGGTATCGGAATCCAGATTACCGGTGGGTTCATCAGCCAGGATAATTTTTGGCTGATTCATCAGGGCTCTGGCAATGGCAGTTCGTTGTTGTTGCCCGCCGGACATTTTGGTGGCAAGATTGTTACGGACTTCTGAAAGTCCCACAAGATCCATCAGATTAATGGCACGCTTTCGTTCAGAGTCGGGTACTTTGCCATGACGAATCCGATAAGGCATCAGAACATTTTCCAGGGCGGTATACTCGGGCAGAAGATAATGAAACTGAAAGATGAAACCCATGGTTTGATTACGCAGGGAAGCAAGTTCTCGTTTTTTCATCTGATCGGTCCGGTTTTGGTCAATGAAGATCTCGCCACTGGTCGGTTGATCCAAGGTGCCCAGGATATTGAGCAAGGTACTTTTACCGCTGCCGGACTGACCGATAATGGAATTAAAGGAACCTTCGGCGATGGACAGATCGATATCGTGCAGAACATGGGTCTGGTAAGAACCGTTGGTATAGATTTTATTGATTTTTTTCATTTCGATAACATTAGGCATTGCGGATCACCTCGATTGGGTCTAATTTGGATGTATTTCTGGCTGGGATCAGTGCGGCTAGCGTCGATACAACGACTGCTACGCCGGCGGATAAGGCAATAAATAGCGGATTGATAAACAGCGGTACGACCGGGGTACCATCCGGGTTTAGGGCAAACCGGGTAAACGCAAAGGCTAAACCAAGTCCTAATAGGATCCCTAAGACTGCACCGGCTAAACCAAGCAGAAGTCCTTCGATGATAAAGATTTGACTGGCCGTGTTGTCGCGGATCCCCATTGCTTTAAGGATTCCGATCTGTTTGGATTTTTGAACAACCGTGATGGCCAAGACACTGGCGATACCAAGTAATACCGAAATCAGGACAAAGACCTGGATCATATAGCTTGAGACACTTTGACCATTAAGTCCGCTCAATAGGGCAGAATTTTGGTCCTTCCAGTTGTCAACGGTTAGTCCAGTTGGCAGGGTGGCTTGGATCTCTTGAGCAATCGTATCTGCTTTAAAAACATCGGTTGACTGCATTTCGATGCCGGTAATTTCGCCTTCATAGCCAAAGATCGACTGGGCCGTAGAGAGTGTTGTTAAGACCCAAGACCGGTTTAAACTGGCTGTCTGCAGATCAAAAATTCCGGTGACTTTTAAATTGGCGGTTTTACCCGAACCAGACAGGATCGATATGTCATCGCCCAAGACAAGACCGGTTTCTTCCTGAAGTTGGCGGCCAATCAGAACTTCATTCGCATTGACCGGAAGGGTACCATCGACCAGACGATCGTTTATTTTATAAATTCCGTCGGAGTCAGCAAAGCGCATTCCCCGCATTAAAATACTGAAATTATCAGAATTGATGGTGATCAGTGCCGGACCATCGGCCACCGGTGAGACGTACTTGACACCGGGAAAATTTTGAGCGGTCTGGCTCAGCAGCGTTTCATAATCGCCGATCTTTTGATCTTTGTCACCGGTGGAAATGGTGATTTGCGGTTGGCTGCCGATGGTGGTATCAACCAGATCAATTTGGAGACCCTGGATCAGGGAGCCAATGAAAATTTGAACAGAGACACCGATGGCAATTCCCAAGGCGATCAAAAAGGACTGACCCTTACTGGACTTTAGGAAACGCCAGGCAATACTAAATGGAAACATGGCGGTCACCTCCATCTATATGGGCCAGATCATTTAACGTGGTGGCGATAAAGTCAGCCTTTATGACATCGGCAATATCCGGGTGTTTTAGAATGGCATTGCCGCCAACGATTATTTTTACCTGGGGATGGCTACTACGGATGCCATCGATGATCCGCCGGGCGGAAACCAAATGATAGGGATTGGAGATACTAATGGCAATGTAATCAATTGGCTGGGCGGAGAGTCCGGCTTTAAAAGCCTGATAAGGGGTGTTGCCCCCAACAAAGATGGTTTGAAACCCGGCCATGGTCAAAATATCAGCGGCCATTCGGGCACCCACATCATGATATTCTTCCGGCGGACAAAGCACCGCAACAACCGGAGGCGGAGTTGATCTGGAAGGTTTAGATTC
Source organism: Clostridiaceae bacterium (assembly GCA_049294805.1). Taxonomy (GTDB): domain Bacteria; phylum Bacillota; class Clostridia; order Clostridiales; family Clostridiaceae; genus JG1575. The sequence goes on along the minus strand of JBAQDU010000095.1, from coordinate 32,618 downwards.
TGCTTTAAGATAGGGCAGCATATTTTCAATAATGGTTTTAATAATGGAAGTTCGGACATGTTCCTTCCAGATGTCGATGTTTTGATCGTCCGTGGGGGTCATGTGGTTAAGGGCTGGCGTCAGGTAATCTTCATAAATTTGCAGAACGGACAGGTTTTGATCGACCTTTATTTTAAGCAGGAATCGCAAGGCTTCTTCGCGGTTTTCAGTTTCTAGTATTTTAATAAAATCTAATAGTTCGTTACTCATTTGGCACCTCATATTCGGAAAAATTTTAACTTTAGGTTGATTGTACTACAATACGAGTTAAAATAGTGAAATTTTGTGGTTTACATTGTATTAAACCACAAAACGTGATTTAATAAAAGAAACCAGAACATAACGAGGAGAAACCAATTTGGATAGAATTTGGATCAGACTAAAGATCCAACGAAATAAACTTTGAAATAATCGGACAAAAGATTTACAACATTTCAATTGACCCAAGAAAACAACGAACAAAAAGACGAATGAAGTAGCGAACAAAAATAACGACTGAAGCAGCGAACAAAATAATGTTCAAAAATAACAACAAGGAGGTATTCTGGGAGATTCTCCCCGAGACCATTATGACTAATTATTTTTCAGAAAGGATCCGCCAGCAAAGAAAAGAAAAAGGGATGACCCAACAAATGGTTGCAACAGCCCTGGGTGTCGGACAAACTACTGTGGCAAATTATGAGAATGGCACCAGACTACCGGATTTTGAAAAGCTGAGTGCTTATGCAGATCTGTTTGGTGTTACCGTAGACTACTTACTGGGCCGCTCTGCCGAGCAACAATCCAATCAACCACCCAATCGGCCGGAAGCGGAGGTCGGATTTCAATTCAGTGACTATATGGACAGTCTATTGGCTTGTGACAAAAATAAAGCGGTCCGCATTCTGCTGAGCATATTGGCATCGGGCAGACCCGGAGAAGAACTGTATACGAATTTTATGGAACGAGCCCTGAAAGAAGTGGGGCGCATGTGGGAACGCGGCGACCTGCCGATTTGGAAAGAACATTTCATTTCGGAAATAACCCTGGAATCCATGGCCCTGATCAAGGAACGAAACCAAGTCCCCGTCAGAGATAAAAAAACCTTGCTGGCTTTGATCCCGGGTGCAGAGACCCATAGTATCGGTCTTCGGATGATCAGTGATCGACTGGAGACGCAAGGCTTTCAAATCATATTCCTGGGCAGCAATATCCCCACCGAGAACATCCTGCAAGCCATTCGCGAAAATAAACCGGAGGCGATCCTTTTATCGGTGACTATGTCCCGGCACGTCGATACGGTGGTCATGATCATTGATAAGATCAAGCAGAGTTTTGGCACTCGAGCCCCGGCCATTTTGATCGGCGGAGCCGCTTTTGAAGGCATGAAACAGGTCGAAAATATTACGGGAACTGATAAATACTGTCATTCCTTTGACGATGTGGTCCGGACACTAGAGCGGATCTAAAAGGACAAGCCAAGGACAGGATCGGAATCATCGAAAAAGGAAGAACGTGGGTGTTGTTACGCCGAGGAGCTATGGAATAGAATGATCAATATTGGATATGCTTGCCTTGCCATTGCCGTGCCAGGCAGCGGAATGAAAAACACTCTAATGAAAAACGCAACAGGGGAGCACTTGTTTGAATTAATTGAACACAATCTCACTGCCCTGGAACGATTAATTGACTATAACATCCGCCAGGGGATCAAGCTTTTTAGGATCTCTTCGGACTTGATCCCATTTGGATCCAGTATTGCCGGAGAATTACCTTGGCCGGACGTTTTTTCAGAAAAGCTAACTCGGATCGGCGGATTGATCCGAGCCTTTGGCATGCGGGTTTCCATGCATCCCGGTCAGTATACGGTCCTTAATTCCCCCGACCCATTGGTTGTAGAGCGTGCCATTGCGGATCTGGCCTATCATACTCAGGTCTTAGATGCCTTTGGTGTTGGCAGTGAGTGTAAGATCATTCTTCATTTAGGGGGAGTCTATGGTGATAAGGAGCAAGCCATCGGCCGATTCATCCATCGCTACCAGGAGCTGCCGGCGGCCATAAAACGCCGATTGGTGTTGGAGAATGACGATCGCTTGTTCAATATTAGGGACATCTTAGAGGCTGCAAAAATCGCAGGGTTCCCTGTAGTCTATGATAATCTGCACAATGCAGTGAATCCGGCAGACCCAAGTAAGACCGATGCGGACTGGATCAGAACAACTGCCGCCACTTGGGGGCCAAATGATGGTCGCCAGAAGATCCATTATTCCCAACAGGACCCGGCCAAACGGATCGGAGCCCATTCACCCTGGATCAAGGCGGATCTGTTTCTTGATTTCTACCAGACGATCCAAGGCGAGACCCTGGATATTATGCTGGAGGTCAAAGATAAAAATCTATCGGCTTTAAAATGTCTCAATTTGGTATCAAACCATGGCATTAAGCACTTGGAAAACGAGTGGGCCCGTTACAAATATACGATCCTGGAACATTCGCCCGTCATTTATCAGTCCATTCGGACCCTCCTAAAGTCAAAGACCGACTACCCGGTACGGGAGTTCTATGAGCTGATCGAAGCAGCCCTTAGCCAATCGATAGTGATGGGCCAAGCCACCAATGCCGCCGACCACGTCTGGGGCTATTTTAAAAACCAAGCAACGGCATCTGAGCGGCGACGCTACAGTGACCTCTTGAGCAAATACGAGGCCGGAGAGAGCCGCCTGGAGCTGGTTAAAAATCACTTATTGAAATTAGCCGTTAAATACCAGGAAGATTATTTATTGACAGGATACTACTTCGATCTTTAATTGATCAACGCAATCACCGAGTCTGGGGGAGACCCCCTGGGACTTTTTAGGAGCTGTTTTTCGTAATTTTAAAAGCCTTATTCTATGTTCGAACCCTTTAGCAGAGCTAATTGAACGGGAAATAAAAGGCGAAACGAATCTTGGACACGGCGCTGAAAAGCGGTAGGCTTTGCGGTCAAATTTTGAGAAATTTGGGAATTTGACTAGGTTTCAAAATAACAATTGACTTGAAGGGCTGGTTCAGATATAATTTGATTGTTGTCTTTTAGGGCAATTTTTTAAATCTGGAGAGGTGTCCGAGTGGCCGAAGGAGCACGCCTGGAAAGTGTGTATAGGGGAAACTCTATCATGGGTTCAAATCCCATCCTCTCCGCCATAGCCGTGCTAGATGGGGAACCAGCGATGCCCTGTAACCTGCAATCGCTACAGCAGGATTGAATTCCCGGCCGAGGCCTGATTGATTTAGGCAGCACTCAGGTAGTGGTGTTGAGATCAGGGTCCCACGCAACATATGCCGGTGAACCTCGTCAGGACCGGAAGGTAGCAGCGATAAATCGGAATGTTATGTGTGCCGTGGCAAACTCAGGTTGAGCTAACCCTGGGAGACGATGAGTCTTTGAGTGTCAAAGCCGGGTGCACGGTGTTCCAAGCATATTAAAAGTCACTTTAACCGGTGACTTTTTTTATTTACCCCAAAATCTTAAAAACAAAAGAGAAGTTACTGTATAATATAGAGTAGAACTAAAACGAGGAGGGATGGAGTTGGCATATACCGCACTTTACAGAGAGCTACGGCCCAGAGTTTTTTCAGATGTCATTGGACAAGAGCATATTACGACAACGTTGAAAAATGAAATAACCGCCGGTCGGATCGCTCATGCATATCTCTTTTCAGGGACCCGGGGGACCGGAAAAACCACCTGTGCCAAAATTTTATCCAAAGCGCTGAACTGTCTGGACATGATCGACGGTGAGCCCTGCAACAAATGTGACAACTGTCTGCGCATTGATTCGGGCATGTCCCTGGATGTGATCGAGCAAGATGCAGCCACCAATAATAAAGTGGACGATATTCGGGATTTGATCGATGAAGTCCAATATCCGCCCCAGGAGGGCAAGTATAAGGTCTATATCCTCGATGAGGCCCATATGTTGACCATGGGGGCAGTCAATGCCTTCTTAAAAACATTGGAGGAACCGCCGGAAAGTGTGGTGTTCATATTAGCCACAACGGATCCTCAGAAATTACCCATTACCATCTTATCGCGCTGTCAGCGGTTTGAATTCCGCCGGATCAAAGCGGTGGATATCGAAAATCGGCTGCGCCGAATCGTCGACGAAAAAGGGATCTTTGCCGATAATAAAAGCCTGGCTTTGATCGCCCGGGTATCAGAAGGCGCCATGCGGGATGCACTGTCGATCCTGGATCAAAGTATTTCCATGGGCAGCGGGAAAATCGACTACGAAGTCGTCGTCGATATGTTGGGATTAATGGGCAAGTCGCGGATCTTTGAATTAGCGGACCATATTCTCAAAAAAGATATCGAAAAATCTCTGACGGTTTTGGATACCATGGCCGACGGTGGGAAAGATCCTAATTTTATCACCAAAGACTTGTTGGAACATTTCCGTAACATTTTGATCACGAAAGTCATTCGAAACAATGCCGATGAACTGGTCGAAGCGTCATCTGAAGATATTGAACGGTACCGGGACCAGTCACTCCAGATCAGAGATCAGGAGATCATCAAGATCATCCGGATCCTCCAAACGGCTGAGGAACAGAGTAAGCGCAGTTCCCAAGGCCGGATCTATCTGGAATTGGCCTTGATCAAGATCTGCAACGGTGAAATGGACTACGGCATCGACTCCTTGGTATCGCGGATGAACAATCTGGAGGAGAAACTCAAGGATGGCATCCGGGTGGAAGTGGCCAATGCTCAAGCATCCGGCGGGGCCCGCACCAATGCCCAGTCTCGCCCAAACCAGGAGGGGGAACCCACTCGGAAACCGGCTCCTAGAAGCGAAGCGGCACCTCAGACAACCAATGAAATCATTGAAAATCTGGACTCAAAGCTCACCGTTGCCAGCGTGCGGGATGCCTGGAATGAAGTGGATGAGGCTCTGCGCGCCAAACGCCAGATGGTCATCCGCGCGTCGTTATTTGACGGTGAAGTCGCTGAAGTTAAAAACGGGGTCATTACCCTGGAGTTTCCGGACAAGTACAGTCACAATAAAAAGCGCCTGGAGCGCTCTGAATTCCGAACGGTGCTCGAAGACACCATTTCCCTGATCTTGGGGGAGACCATCCACCTTAAAATGAAGGTGAAATCCGAGGACGGCCAGATGGGAAGTCGATCCGTAGAGGACGTCATCCGGGATCAGGAAATGACGGATATCGATATTATTCCCTAGGGGTATGTTATAATTTAAAGAGAAAAAATCAATGGAGGATCATTAAAATGGCAAAATTTGGCGGTGGCGGATTCCAGGGCGGCGGGGGCAACAACATGAACAGTTTGCTCAAGCAAGTCCAGAAAGCCCAAAAACAAATGGAAGAAAAACAAAAAGAACTGGAAGTTAAAGAATATGAGGCATCAGCCGGCGGAAACGCAGTCAAAGCTGTTGTTACCGGAAAGCGGGAGCTCATCTCCATCGCTTTGGACCAGTCGGTGGTCGATCCCGATGATATAGAAATGCTGCAAGACCTCATCGTCCTGGCAGTGAACAATGCCATCAAACAAGCAGATGATGAGTCCGCCAAACTGATGGGCGAACTGACCGGCGGAATGAACCTCCCCGGCATGTTCTAGTCCCCATGGATTTTTATCCAGCAGCCATTGAGAAACTCATCGATGAGTTCGCAAAGCTACCTGGAATCGGATATAAAACAGCTCAGCGGTTGACGCTATATGTATTGAATCTTCCCGGTGAGGAAGTCACACAATTTGCAGAAGCCCTGATCAAAGCAAGAGGAACATTAAAGTTTTGCACTGTGTGCGGAAACTTTACCGACCATGATCCCTGTGCAGTTTGTTCAAATCCGACCAGGGATCAAAACACCATTTGTGTGGTGGAACAGCCTAAAGACATCATGAGCATCGAGAAGATCAGAGATTACAATGGAGTTTATCATGTGCTCCACGGCAACATCTCCCCCATGGCAGGCCGGGGTCCTCAAGATATCCGAATCAAGGAACTGGTCGCTCGAATGACCCGTTCAGTGGTAGAAGTCATAGTTGCCACGAACCCCACCATCGAAGGGGAAGCGACAGCCATGTACATTTCCAGAGTCCTGCACCCTCTGGAAATCAAAGTTACAAGAATTGCCTCCGGGATGCCCGTGGGCGGAGATCTGGATTTTGCGGATGAAGTGACTTTATCGAAAGCCATGGAAGGCCGTCGTGAAATTTAAAAGGAGCGATGTAAAATGAATAAAAAAGCGATGATCGTAGAAAATGCACCACCAGCCATCGGACCATACTCCCACGCCAACATTATTGGCGATTTGGTGTTCGTTTCAGGCCAATTGCCGCTATCTGACGGTGTCTTGGTCAATGAGATCCCTGAGGCTACAAAAGCCTGCCTGATCAACTTAAAGAACGTTCTGGAAGGCTGTGGTTCATCCTTGGACAACTGTGTCAAAGTCACGGTTTTCTTAAGAGATATGAATGATTTTGCGGCAATGAATGCAGTGTATGCTGAGTTCTTTACAGCCAATGAACCAGCCAGATCCTGCATTGCAGTAGCTGGACTACCCAAAGATGCCAGAGTCGAAATCGAAGCCTTTGCCCACCTTTAAATCATAAAGATCACAGAGATCAAGAAGATCAAAATGATCTGAAACATTCAAAGCGCAGAAAATAATACCATGCAAACATTGCCCAATAAGAAAGACACGGATCCTAAAATGCTGGATCCGTGTCTTTCTTATTGGGATTCCTTGTAAATCAGTTTTTTGTGTCTAATGAACTACGTGAATATTGAATTTTGATTAAGCGTTTGTTTACAGATAGCAGATATTTTATGGGAAATGGTAATAGTACTTGAAATTCGGTGATGGTTTACCTGATTTTTTAAAGGTGAAGTGGCAAACACTGAAAGTTAAGTGATCCGGGCCGGGTGTTGGATAATAAAATAACAAGATGTCTCCGGGGGGCATTAAAGATTTATCAGCAAAAGATCAATGCTTTCATCAGATTGTCACCGATATTGGCAATGAGTCATTAAATAAATCTACTTGTGATGAACAGGTACAACGATATTGATTATTAAATCTCAAGATAATCCCCTTTAAAATGATTCTAATCCTTAGTTATCTCCGAAATTTTTATTGAATTAATAATTCGAATTGAAACGATTCACTTATTTATCAATAAAATCCGGGATCAGCGCTTTTCATCCACCAAAATGATAAAGATAGGATTCAACGCGGTCAATTTAATGAAAAATGCAAAAAGTTAGGTATAATTCAAGAAGTAAATATCTTTTCATTAAAAAGGAGCATCTTATGGAAGTAACAGAAAAACGTGGCCAATGGGGATCCAAATTTGGATTTATCATGGCTGCCGCCGGGTCAGCCGTTGGCCTGGGCAATTTATGGAAGTTTCCCTACCTGGCCGGACAGAACGGGGGCGGCGTATTTGTCGTCGTTTATATCGCAATTATTATTCTTTTAGGCTATACGATGATGATGGGGGAACTCACCATCGGGCGGGCAACTCAGCTTAGTCAGTATGATGCCTATCGGTCCATCAATAAAAAATCTGCCCCCTTTGGGTTTATCGGGATCCTGGCAGCTTTTTTGATCCTTTCGTTCTATTCAGTAGTCGGCGGCTGGATCTCAAAATATCTGTTTGAATACATTGTTCGCGGTGGCGTTCCAAATCCCGGAACGTATTTTGGGCAGTTTGTCTCCGGGACAACCGAACCATTGATCTGGCATGGCGTCTTTATGGGATTGACGCTACTCATTGTTTTAGGTGGAGTATCCGCCGGCATTGAACGGGCCTCTAAGATCATGATGCCCTTGCTGATCGTATTCCTTCTTGTCATCGCCGGTCGGTCGTTGACGCTGCCTGGCGCCATGGAAGGCGTAGTGTACTACCTGAAACCTGATTTTTCAAAATTTAGTTTGACCACACTGGTGGCCGCCATGGGGCAAGTCTTCTTCTCCTTGTCAATGGGCATGGGGATATTAGTAACCTACGGTTCCTATTTAAAAGGCGATGAAAATCTACCCGTCAATGCCATTCAAATTCCGGCCATTGATACCATGGTCGCCCTATTGGCAGGTTTTGCCATCATTCCGGCCTGCTTTGCGTTTGGCTATGATGTCACGGCGGGTCCAGGACTCTTGTTTGGTACCATTCCGGCGATTTTTGACCAAATGCCATTTGGAAATATCTTTGGGATCATTTTCTTCCTGTTGGTTTTGTTTGCTGGACTGACTTCATCCATTTCATTATTGGAAGTTCCGGTCTCCTGGTCCATGGACTCCTTTGGGTGGACCCGTAAAAAAGCAGTGGCTGTCTTTGCAACCTTGTGCTTCATCATTGGCCTGGCAGCTTCCCTTTCCATGGGGCCGCTTTTGGGTGATTTCAAGATCCACTTATTTAGTGCAGAAGGCCATAACCTCTTCGACTTCCTGGACTATTTCACCAGCAATATCCTCTTGCCATTGGGTGGATTGTCCGTATCCTTATTCATTACCTTCATCTGGGGCTTTGACAAAGCCATTGCCGAGATCCAAAAGGGCAGCACGAATAATTTTGCGGCAGCCCCTTTCTGGAAGTTCTCTATGATGATCCTGGTTCCCATCATGCTGATACTAGTATTTTTGCAGCAGTTGGGAATCTTAGGTTAGTTTCATCAAGCGTTCATCCATTTGAAGACGGCTGGTAAAACTGTCGTGAAAACGGTGGCCAGACCAACCATAGAAGTGGGATCCGCAAATTAAGCAGCAAATTGCAACTTGAAATGTAAACGAATTGTTGATCATCGAATCCTCAGGGTGGAATCAGTGTTTTCCACCCTGAGGATTTGTTAACAGATTCAGCGGGGGGGCCTCTGGTGATGGGTTTTATGGATCATGAAAAGGTTTTTTGTCATGAAATGCATAAACATTCAAAATTAATATTGAATTTACAATAATAACACCCTATACTTTAAAATTGAACTTATAATAGTTTTATGAGTAGTATATTTATACGAGAGGGTGAATTTAATTGAACAATGTAAAGAAAAAAATATCCATTTTGATGACAGCCGTATTATTGACAGCAGGCCTTGCTGCATGTACCCCCGCCGGTCCGGTTGACCGTTTGGAAACGATAAAAAAGAACGGAGTATTAAGAGTAGGTACGGAAACAACCTATCCGCCCATGGAATTCACCGATGATACTGGAAAAGCGATCGGTTTTGACATTGATATGATGCAGTCCATCGCTGATAAACTCGGCGTAAAGCTTGAAGTGATCACGACGGATTTCGCAGGCATCACCGAAGGACTTGCCGCCAACCGGTTTGATACCATAGCCGCAACCATGAATATTACCGAACTGCGCAAACAAAGTGTCTTGTTCAGTGACCCCTATATTCCGGCTGTTGGACTGTCCATCATTGTCCAACCGGGATCCGATATTAAGGGCTTTGCCGATCTAGCCGGAAAGAAATTGGGGATCCAGCAGGGTTCCACCACCGAGAGTTGGGTCGAAGGAAAACCGGAAATTAAAGACGTCAAAAAATATCTTAAAGTTGCCGAAGCTTTATTGGACTTAAGTGCCGGTCGAGTCGACGCTGTAGTCACCGATAATGTTGTTGGTGCCTACTATATGAAGCTCGATGCTTCAAGTTACGTTATGCTGGATGAGTTGGCTGAAGCCGGTCCGGTTGGTATTGCCCTTCCCAAGGATTCACCGAAACTGAAGGAAGAAATCGATAAGATCCTGAAGGATATGGTCACAACCGGGAAAATGGCTGAAATGTCCCAAACCTGGTTTGGTATGGATATCTTTAAGTAGTAGGAGGAGACTTTGTCAATAATTAGTTTTGCTGCATTAGGGGGACCTGGTAAATTTGTCCAGGATTACTTTAAGTATTTCCCCCAGATCATGAAAGGAGCACCCATTGCTCTTTCCTTGACCGTACTTGGAATTTTGTTCGGATCGATCATTGGACTGGCGATATCGCAAATGAAGATGTCGCGGATCTCCTTCCTAAAATGGATCGGTTCGTTCTATACTTGGTTTTTAAGAGGAACACCCATGATGGTGCAACTCTACTTCCTATACTACGGCTTGCCCAAATTAGGGGTGAACCTCTCAGCGTATCAGGCCTCGATCATTGGGTTATCGCTGAACATCGGAGCCTATATGGCCGAGATCATCCGAGGCGGAATTCAAGCCATCGACAAAGGTCAATTTGAAGCAGCCAAGGCTTTGGGCATGAATACCTGGCAGACGATGAAACGGATCATTATACCGCAAACGATCCGAATCATTTTGCCGACCTTAGGCAATGAGTTTATCACGTTGCTCAAAGATACATCCTTGGTTGCAGCCATCTCCTTGACTGAAATTCTTAAATTGACTCAGGAGATCACCTCCCGGGACTTTAACCCGCTACCTGCTTTTGCCGTGGCAGCGACGTTCTATCTGTTCTTTACGACCATTTTGACCTTCCTGTTTGGCAAGCTGGAAAAGAAACTGGCAGTTTATTAGGAGGGATGAAAAATGGCAGAATACAGAAATAACGAAAAGATGATTGAAACCGTCAATTTGACCAAACGCTTTGACGACTTGACGGTTTTTGAAAATTTAAATATCACAGTCCACAAAAATGAGGCAGTCTGCGTGATCGGTGCATCCGGTTCAGGCAAAAGTACCTTCCTACGCTGCTTGAATAATCTGGAGATCCCCACTTCCGGACAGATCTTTATCGCCGGGGAAGAAATGATCCCAACGGACAAACTATCCGTCAAAAAGGCCATTGGTAAAGTCGGAATGGTCTTCCAGCAGTTCAATCTGTTTCCAAATCTCACCGTCCTAGGTAATGTCATTGAAGCCCCAATGACCGTCAAAGGCAAGACAAAAGCAGAGGCCATCGCCATTGCCGAGGATATCTTAAAAAAAGTCGGACTCTCCGAAAAACGAGATCAGTATCCATCCAAGTTGTCCGGCGGTCAAAAGCAGCGGGTAGCCATTGCAAGAGCACTGGCCATGGAACCTGAGATCATGCTATTTGACGAACCTACGTCTGCCCTTGACCCGGAATTAGTCGGTGAAGTACTACAGGTCATGAAAGATCTGGCCTACTCAGGACTTACCATGGTAGTAGTAACTCACGAGATGAGTTTTGCCAGGGACGTATCCGACCGTGTCATCTTTATGGATAAAGGAGCCGTCGTCGAAGATGCAGCGCCGGAAAAGATATTTAGTGACCCGGACCATGATCGGACCAGAGCATTCTTGTCGAAATATCTGCAACAGTCCAAAAAATAAAAAGTAAAGTTAAAGTTGAAAGTTAAAGTAAAAGTAAAAAAGAAAATACTCGATCAAAGTAATCTTAAGGATAAATTCGAGTGAGTTCTAAAGCATAATGCCAGGGCGTTTGGAAAAGTACTTTCCCAAACGCCCTGGTATTATGCTTCACCTTTTTTATCACGCCGCACGTACTATTTTCAACTTTTCCGAGCCTCGCTATATTCCGGTATCTGAAAGTTGGGTATTGACGAAAAACCTAAATTCATGATAGGATAAATTTCGTCAGCAAATATGGCCCCTTGGTCAAGCGGTCAAGACGCTAGCCTCTCACGCTGGAATCAGGAGTTCGATTCTCCTAGGGGTCACCATATGCGCTAACAAAGGGTTCTAGAGAATTTCTAGAACCCTTTGTTTATGTATTAGCCACTTTTTAGCCACTTAGTTTTTTATAGCCTTCAACATGTTGTCTTTAAAACTACGATTTCGAACTTTGCGATACATTTTATTGGTGATCGCAGATCCCGGGCCGTGACCGATAATCTTTTGTGTAGTTGGTTCATCTATTTCCTTTTCATAGCATTCAGTCACAAGAGTGGACCGAGTGCTATGCATTTTCCTGTAAGGGATATTGAGCTCTTTCAGGATCCCTCCCCACAATTTCCGGAGATTTTTCGGATCTATGGGATTCCCCAAGTCACTGGTGAAAATTAGATCCAATTTATTTTTTTATACATTCCCCAACTTCAAGACATTTCCTTTTGTCTCAGAATGGCCCTTTTCAGGGTCTTTTTTATTTCTTCGTTTATAGGTGATAGTCCACCAGCCATGGCGCTTTGGCGTTGCTTTTGGGCGGGATCGCATAGTCTGCCCCAATCAAAGTCAGGCTTTGCCGAAATTTTTGAGCACCGTAGTCTTTATCGCCCAGCATCGTGCTTGCGGACAAATCCAGGCCTTTTATAAGGCGCTCGGTATGGATAGCGTCATGGTCGTTGCCGGGCGAGAGCAAAAAGCGTAAGGGGGTTTCCCAGTTCATCGTCCAGGGTATGAAGCTTGTTATAGAGCCCCCCTCAGGAGATGCCGACTGCCTTTTCTGTTTTGGGTTTTACGTCGTTTGCGCTTTGGTGGACCTTGATGCTGGTCGAGTCGATGCTGACGGTCTCCCAGTCTGCCTCCCTGGCTAGCACCTCAAAGAGATCCTGTAAAACTCCTTTGTCGCGCCATCTGGCAAAGCGGTCATAGATCGTACTGCGCTTCCCGTAGCGAACCGGCACCAGGAGCCACTGAGCGCCACTTCTTAAGACCCACAGGATCCCGTTTAACATGGTGCGGTTGTCTTTGCCGGGTCGTCCTGCCCAATCAGTGCGCTCAGGCGGCAGGAGGTCTTTGATCCGTTCCCATTCTTCATTGGTTATCTCATACTGTGTCATGGCATGAGTACACGAAACTCATTCTATTTTTGCAATTCGTATTTTCCGGACAAGGCCTAGTTTCTCCACTTGTTTAATATTTTAAAAAGTGTATGATTATCGCAAGTAAACGTTTTTAGAGGGAAAGGTATTGATGAAGCGATTTATCTGTTTGTTCATGACGGCTATTCTAAGTTTTATGGTGTTTACTTCTACTTTATTTGCAGCTGAATCGTTAGATTACTGGTATTCATCTGCATCAAACATTTATCGTTATTACAATAATAATGTCAATGTGTATATTAGTTCGAGGGGTCATTTGCCGGCAGCATCATTAGATAGTTATATAAAGCATGCTGGAGCCGCATGGGAGAATTCCATTGGGACCTCACGACTTGATATCGTTTATGTATCCAGCTCTTCAAATGCCAATATCATCGCTGAGGACATTACCAGAGCCGAAGCAAACTCTTATGGGTATCCAACATCTGCGGTTGCTGTTGGAGGAACTGTAACAGGTACCTCCTATGCTACAGCATCCTACAATGGTTCATTGAAAACTTTCTATAAAGGCAATACTGGGATGATTCGTCTGATCTGGGGTGAGAGTACCCGTTATCAAAGCATCTCTGCATGGAAATATACTGCTGCACACGAATTAGGTCATGCTTTAGGGTATAGAGGCCATAACCCAAATAGTGGAACATTAATGTATGCAACTTTTGATCCGAATAATATAATTTTTACAACACCACGCACAAAGGATCATGACCATATGGTCTTAGTATATTAAGGAGGAGACTATGAAACTTTTATTAACATCACTTATGATTATTTCACTCTTAGCTCCAGTTGGCTGCTCTGAAAACATTTCTAAAAAAGGGAACATGCCAAATCTTTCAACTGCTCAATCCAGTCAGGAAGGTATAAAAATCGAAGGTTTATATAACGACGGCTCTAATAGTTTTAAGGAAATGAAAAATAAAAGCACAGTAGTTGGTTTGTTTGAAGTCATCAAAGTAGAACAGGTATCAGAGTTTGCTGTTGCAGCCACTGTGCAATCTTTAAAAATCTGGAAAGGAAAAGCGTCTGAGCGGATTGTTATCCCTCAAATAGGTCAGGTCGAAGATGGTGAGGTTCTGGACGAAGGGAAAAGCTATGTCTTGTTCTTAGCTCCTGATGCGCCAGGGAAAATGCATATCCTTGGTGGAATTGAAGGCCTTTTCACGGTAAAAAATTCGAAGGCCTATACTCATCGATGGTCCTCTGAACTAGGAGCTTCGATTGAGTTAGATGCTTTTGAAGGAAAAGTTAGTAACGAGGACTGACCCAAGCATTCAAATTATTTATCTAAAATCTAGGCTGTATTCTGGCAGGCCCGGCCGGAGCTGTCATGGGCGGGCTGACCGGGAAAGGCAAGGGGATCTACAAGTGCCTGAACTGCGGGAACGAATTCCAGTAAATCGCCTAGCAATAATTTGCCATTTTTTAGCCACTTGGAATTTTTTCAAGCGAAACCTAGCGAAATCTGTCGGTAAATTTGTCCTACTACTTTCACGCTTATATCGTCAAGCGAAACCTTGCGGAACGAACATAAAGGAATGAGGAGTTCGATTCTCCTAGGGGTCACCATATGACATGACGAAAGATTCAGACACGATTTCTGAGTCTTTTTCTTTTTTTGTCTGATCAACTTGCTATATTGAGCATAACAAAATAATTGTGATTGGGAGGAAAAAAATGAAGACCAAAAGATCGAAATTAGCCTTGATCGCCTTGCTGCTAAGTGGTGCCTATGTGGTGTACCTATTCACTTACTTTACAGGGGGAGTATCCTCAGCGGCTCAAGATTCTTCCGAACAACTGGGAATGGCCATCGCTACAACGCTGGTATTGCCGCATTTTATCGTAACACTGCTCGGTGTTTTATTTAATGCATTGGGGTACTTCATGAGAAGCCGGGGATTTATTCTGGTTGGGGCCATTCTCTATGCCGTGGCAATGTTCTTTTTCATACCCTATTTTATGTTCTTAGTGATCCAAACTGTCTTGATGTTTGTGTCCTATGCCAGAATGAAGAAAACCATGGTTTATAGTCCACCCCAGACGATTTAAAGAAAGTTACTGGGAAGCTTTTAACTTAGCGAATTACTAAGTGCGTTTCTAGGTGAGTTTTACTGGCTAGGGACTAAACGAATGGATAGACAGTTACTAAACAATTTAAAACGACTGCCCTCTTCCAAATTTGGAAGCGGGCAGTCGTTTTAAAAGCTTATTAATTGTTAGGGTTATTAATTGTTAGGGTTATTAGTAGTTAGGGCTTAAAATTAGGTTTTGGATTAACGGACCGAAGGGATACCTTCGGGCAAAAGATTCGATTATTTAGGCTGTTCCAGTGAAACGAGGACTTTTTCATAGATTTCTCGGATGGTGGGGAAGATCTCACCTTGAGTTTCCATGGTGGGCAGGGTGACCAGTTTTGCACCGGTTTCGCGAGACAGTGTGTCGGAAACCTTGGGAGACGCTAATTCTTCGACGAAAATGGTAGTGATCTGTTGCGCTTTGACATAATCCACCAGCTCTTTTATTTTCTGGGGAGTGGGTTCACCTTCGGCAAAGGGACCTTGGACCGCTTTTTGGATCAAACCGATGTTACGGCATAAATAGGCAAAGGCTTCATGGCCGGTAATGAAACCTTGTCCCTTGTAAGGGGCAAACTTTGAATCATATTCGCTGGCCAAGGCATCGGCCTCAGTATTGAACTTTGCCAGGTTATCTTCAAAATAAGCCCTGTCCTCGGGTGCTAAAATGGTCAAGGCAGTGGCAGTATTCTCGGCCATGTGCTTAAGTTCAGTAAGTCCCAGCCAGACATGGGGATCTCCTTGGGAATGATCGGATCCACCATCCAACGGGATCACATCGACCCCATCCGATAGCATCATTAGCTTCGTTGAACCGGTAATGGCGCCGGCCTCTGCCCAGTGCTCCATATCAAGTCCGTTGATAAAGAGGACTTTGGATTCTTTCAAGGCAGTCATCTGCCGGGCGGAGGGTTCAAAATCATGGGGTTCGATACCGGGGGGGACAAACAAAGTCGTCTCGACTTTATCACCGCCGATGTATTTCACCAGCTGATCCACGGGATTAATGGAAGTAATAACTTTAATTTTTTCTGAGGCTGAGGCAGTTGTCGTTGGATTGACAGTTGCCGTGCAACCCGTCAACAATATGATCGACAAAAGTCCGCTTAATAATTTCTTGTTCATTTGAGTGCTCCTTAGTAAATGCAAGTGATTCGCATTTACATATTATTACGCTTGAAGCCCCTTGTCAACGAAATTTACTGTTAAATTCTTAAATTCCTGTGGTTAACAGTAGTTAAGTTAATAAATGGTTAAATTTATATTACGATTCACAACCTTATCCACATTATCCACAGGTTCGGGATAAGTCTGGCGGGAGAATCTTCCGAGGATTAATGATATAATAGTCAACGGAAAGAGTGATATAATAATGATTTTTGATAAAATAACCAAAGAAGCAATTTTCCTCGAACGACCCAATCGGTTTGTAGCCTGGGTCGAATTAGAGGGTGAAAAAATAATGACTCATGTCCCCAACACGGGACGTTTAAAAGAAATATTGATCCCGGGCTGCCGGTGTTTAATTAGGTTTGAAACTCAGCCAAAGCGAAAAACCGCTCATTCCCTGATCGCTGCCTGGAAAGAAGATCAACTGATCAACTTTGACTCCCAGATCCCGAATCGGGTCGTGGAAGAAGCCTTATTGGCTAAAAAAGTCTCGTTGCTGGCAGAATTTGACCGGGTCGAACGTGAAAAGACCTTTGGCAAATCCCGGTTTGATTTTAAACTAAGCAAACCGGATCAACCGGACTATTTTCTGGAAGTTAAGGGAGTCACCTTAGAGGCCGATGCGATCGTCAGTTTCCCGGATGCGGTCACCGCCCGAGGCGCCAAACATTTACGTGAACTGGTGTTAGCTAAACAGGCGGGGTACGGGGCAGGGTTGATTTTCTTAGTTCAATTGGACCGCGCCAAGTACTTTACACCCAATACGGCCATGGATCCTTATTTTACAGAATCCCTGGGTTACGCCATGGAAAACGGCGTGGATGTAATGGCCTATACCTGTGAGATCAGTGAGAATTCACTGACCCTCAAAGATCAAATCCCCATTGTGATGTAGGAGTAGAAGAACCATGGATAATATCAACTTAATTGAAAAAAGCATCGGCAGTGCAATCAAAAACTGCCGCTATTGCCCACTCTACGGTGAGACCTGTGACGGTCAGGCAGCGGAATGTTTGTGTTTGCGCTGTCCCAGGAATCTGGGCCAGTGCATCCGGGTCCGATATTGCCGAGAAACTGAATCCATCCTGGATTTTTCCAAAGCAGTGGAGCTGATTTCAGAAACTGATTTGGATGCCCAATTGGCAGATTATTTTAAGAGGCGGGAGTAGACGATCAAATGGACGAATTATTTTCCAGAACCAGAATGCTGTTGTCCGATGACGGAATGGATCGTCTGGCCCAGGCGAAAGTTGTCGTGTTAGGTTTAGGCGGGGTCGGTGGATCCTGTGCCGAAACCTTGGTTCGAAGCGGCGTCGGCACGCTGATCCTCGCCGATAACGATGTGGTGACTCGCTCCAATATTAACCGGCAAATTTTTGCCACGGTGGATTCCATCGGCATGAAAAAAACCGAGGCGGCCAAACAACGCCTGTTATCCATCAATCCGGATTGCCATGTGATCCTCCACGATACATTTATCTTGATGAATACATTGGCCCAGATCATTCCCCTTGATGCAGACTATGTCATCGACTGCATCGATACGGTGACTGCCAAACTCGATACCGCCCAGTTTTGCTGTGAAAACGGGATTCCCCTGGTATCCAGCATGGGGGCCGGCAATAAGCTGGATCCCACAAAATTAGTCTTTACCGATGTTTATGCCACTAAAGTTTGCCCTCTGGCCAAAGTCATGCGCCGGGAGCTGAAACATCGCAGCGTCTTCTCCTTGGATGTTTTATACTCTCTGGAGCCGGCCATCGAACCCTTCGCTGAAGTAACATCGACCCTGGAGGGAGACGTGACCAGTCATTTGAAAGCTAAGCGGCGGACCCCCGGATCGGTTGCCTTTGTGCCACCGGTGGCTGGGATCATGCTGGCCGGCTTTGTTATTCGCAAAATCACCGGAAAGTAAACTTGAAAAAACACTGGGACAGCGATTTGGTTTCATCGAATCCATCCGGATCAAATCCAAAAAGCTAAATCAGTTCCCATACTAACGGAACTGATTTAGCTTTTTGTTATAGTGGAAATTATGATCGGCCATAAACGATTGGAATTCATCTTCATGCAGACCATTGTCATAGCAAAAGCTAGCCAGGTCTTCATGGAAATCTCTGAGTCTTGTATTGACTAAACTGTACAAAATATTCGGATCCATCGTTTTAAAGTTTTTTAACTCCAAGAAAATTCACCCATCCAACATATTAATTTATCATTAGTATATTATAATAATTTAGACACGTCGATGTTTCATAAGTGACAAAGAATGACAAACAGTCACAAAGAGTCAAATGACCAGAGTCAAATGACCAGAGTCAAATGACCAGAGCCAAATGACCAGAGCCAAATGACCAGAGCCAAATGTCCTAGAGTCAGATATCAAAGCGTCACCTAACTTAACTGACAAAGGGGCTAAGAGGCAAATAGACTAAGAACCATGAGACAAAATGACGAAATGACCAAAATGACGAAAAAGAGGAAATGTAAATGCTGAGTTTTGAAAAGTCCCATATCGGAAAGTTGGAGCTGCGTAACCATATTGTTATGGCACCCATGTGTATGAACAGTGCGGATGAAGAGGGACATGTTAAAAATTTTCATATTATCCATTACGGGAATGCAGCCATTGGAGGCGTTGGCCTGATCATTGTTGAGGCCACTGCGGTAGTTCCGGAAGGACGGATATTGGGTCAGGATCTGGGATTGTGGGATGACTCGCAAATTGCGGGCCACCAGAAGATCGTGGAAGTGGCCCATGAATTCGGGGCTAAAGTTGGGATCCAGCTGGCTCATGCCGGTCGAAAGTGTGCTATCCCCGGTGTGGAAATATTTGCACCATCGGCCATTGCCTTTAGTGACAAATATGCGACACCAACTGCCCTAGATCACTCGGGGATCCAACGGATCAAAGAGGCCTTTAAAGCGGCAGCGATTCGCTCGGTGGCCGCGGGCTATGACACCATCGAAATCCATGCCGCCCATGGCTATCTCCTCCATGAGTTCCTATCGCCCCTGTCCAACAAGCGAACGGATGAATACGGTGGGTCCCGTCCCAATCGGGTTCGGCTATTAAATGAAGTAGCCGCTGAGATCCGGTCCGTCATCCCGGAGGATATGCCTCTCATCGTTCGAATCTCAGCCCTGGATTACTATCAAGGCGGGCTGGATATCGATGAAATGGTGGAATTGGTCAATTTATTCAAGGATCGGTTCGATATCATCCACGTCTCCTCCGGGGCTTTGATGGAAGAAGCCAGAATCTTCCCCTTCCCAGGGTATCAAGTCCCTTATTCAGAAGCCATTAAAACCCGCTGCAATGTTAAAACCATGGCGGTGGGGCTGATCACTAACATTGAACAGATCGAAGAGATATTGAATAACAAGCGGGCCGATTTGGTTTCCTTGGGCCGGATCCTGTTAAGAGATCCCTATTTCTTATTAAACCAGGCCGAGGGCAAAGTAGAGATCCCCTTCGCCATTCAACGAGGTTTTCCTTTCCTTCGATATAACAAGGTGAAAAAATAGCCGGATAAAAATAACGAGGATTCAACAAAAATAGGGGAGAGTGTTCCACCGCACCGCTTTGTCGTGGACTCTCCTGGATTTATGGTAGAATGAGATCAGCAAAAGGGAACACCCACTGCCATTTACTTCGTCAGGAGGGGTTTTATGAATTACCTTGAATTTCAGGAAATCGCCATTCGCTTAGCGGTCGCCGTGCTCGCCGGTGGAATGGTGGGATATGAACGTGAAAAAAAGGGTCGAGATGCCGGTTTCCGGACGCATATTCTGGTGGCTGTCGGCTCATGTATCTTTGCATTGATCGAACTGGAAAGTGTTTTTTCAGTGATTCTTCTCGCCCAGACCAGCGAGATCGCCCGCCAAGTTGTAACGTTCGACTTGCACCGGATCACAGCTCAGGTCGTCAGCGGCATTGGTTTTTTAGGGGCTGGTACGATCATAATTACCAAACGAAGCGTCAAGGGTCTCACCACGGCTGCTTCAATTTGGGTGTGCGCGGCACTTGGGATGTCAGCCGGCTACGGTTATTTCCGCCTTGTCTTAGCCGGGACCGTGGTCATTCTCTTGACGCTCCTGGTGATCAAACGGATATTTTTCTTTCCAAAGGTCAAAGAGCTATCGATTGAATTTAGTAATCAGGATACGTTAGAACGGGAAATAGTGACCTTTCTTAAAAGCAAGCGGGTCAAAATCATGGAAACCGATTCAAAAGTGTTTATTAAAGAAAACCGGGTTTACCACAAGCTTGATTTTCATGTGGATACGAGATTGATCAGTACGACGGATGAATTCCTTCGTCAAATCAATCAATTGGGAACCATTGAACAAGTCAGCCTCCGTGATTTGGGGGATGAATATCTGTAGACGAATGCCATAATCAAAGGAGAATGTGACGATGAGTGAAAACATACCAACATTGGAAGAGCTGTTTGATCAGTACCAAGAGAAGTTTGAAGACATCCTGCCCATAATGCAGCTGATGGGGATCAGTGATGAAGAACTCTATCATGTTCTTGGCCGAGCCTTAGCAGAGGGGCGACCGGTGGATGTTAAGTAAGCTTGGGATCGAGTATAAACTCATAAAGAAAGAGAGGCAACTTTTGCCTCTCTTTCTTTATGAGTTGTCCCGATTCAATTCATTGGACGGACTGCCCTAATAAGTGATCATTAATAGTGGTGGTGTGGAGCTCCTAGCGGTTTAAAGACCGGGTACCTGCCATGTCGATCATGAATAAAGAGCACTGGGCCAAACTTTTTACGCCCGCTCCAGCAGGTTAAAAGTCGTCGTCGTCATCATCTTCCTCACAGATGCCGTCAACGTCGTCCATATCCAAATCATTGAGGTAACGGTACAGCGCCGGGGCGTAATTTAGCTTAAGGATCAGGTCAGTGAGTTCTGATTCAGCCTTGGAGCTGCGTTTTCCGGTTTTATAAGCCTTGATCAAAAGGTTTTTTGGAGTCTCCAGCGGGGAAATATATTCCATGATGGAGGTGTCATAGCCTTCCTGTTCCAGGATCAGGCACCGGACACCATCGGTGAGTACATCGGCCAGGCGCCGCTTTAAAATTCCATGCTTCATGATCGATGCAAAGGGATCATAGCTGTATTTGGAATTCATCTCGGCATGACAGCAGGGAACTGCAACGATGAGATCCGCATCATTGCGAATGGCAAAGTGCAGGGCCAAGTCCGTGGCGATGTCACAGGCGTGCAGACTCATCACAATATCGGGCTTGGTCTGGGTCTTTAAGTTTCGGATATCACCTTGGATAAATTCCATATTCCGATAACCCAGCCGATCCGCCATGGCACGAGAGGCTTCAATGACCTTTTCGGAAATGTCGATGCCGGTAAATTTGGTCTTGATCTTCATGACTTCAGTCATATAGAAATTTAAGACAAAGGACAAATAGGATTTGCCGCAGCCGCAATCCACTACGTGGATGACTTTTCCCTTGGCTTTGAACTTCTCCAGGTCCTTGACCAAGATTTCCACATAATGATCGATTTGATTGTATTTACGGATCTTATCATTTCGAACTTTTCCGTCCTTGGTCAGGATATCAAGCTCCGTCAGCAGCGGCCGAGCCTGTTGGTGATTGACGAGGTAAGCTCGATTGAGCAAAGTGGAAGAGTCGGCATTGGGCTGTTTAAGATCCTTAGTGGATTGCTTTTCTTTATTGCTGACTTTAACATCTTTGTCGTTTGCAGTGACTTCCATGACAAAGCCCCGTTCTTCATAGGTCAAAACCAGGGAATCGTACAAGGCAGCTTCTTTAAGGATCCGTTGGAGGACGTTGCCAAGATCTAAAGATTCCGTGACACCCTTGAAGTTATAGTCTAAACCATTGGCATTAGGCAAAGCGCGGCCTTTATAACTCTTGAGGCCGGATTGAAAAGCGAAGTTTAAGGCGGTAAATAACTCTTTGTTTTCAGTGTAACGGGTCTGGATCCCGGATAGTAACAAATTCAATTTAGGGATGGTTTTCTGATTCATTATTTTCTCTACTTTCGGTCGTGATTATTTCGGGGGTCAAAGGCTGAATAGGCTTCGGCAAATTGGTGGGCAGTGATCTTAGTGGCTAATTCCCCGATCAGATCATAGGGGAGATAATCCGGATTCTTAAAGCGAAGGCAGCTTTTGCCGGCGTCGAGCCGTCGACTATATCTTTTTTCATATTCGGTTTTAAACCAATCCATCAGTTCATTGCCCTCTTCACCGTATAGGCCCATGTGGTATACACCATAAAAATTCTTTTGGGCAGCAATACCGATAAAGGAAAGGGGCTCACCCGGTGTACAATGATAGCCTGCCGGATAAACCGACAAGGGGACTACCCAGCTGATCATACCGTACTGCATCATTTCTACAAAGTCATCCGGCAGATTCGTGGATACCACTTCCCGAAGCCGAGTCATGACGGACTGGCGCTCCGGTGGAAGTTCAGCAATATATTCAAGCGGGGTCAAAGCTTTGCTGATCATATTTATTCTCCTTTCAAACTTGGCTATAGATTGATTATAATATGATTAAGATGTATTTAACATTACTAAAGGAATTGAACGCTTGGGAATGTTGCGATTACTCTTTAATCCATCATATCATTCCAAACACAGCAATCGATCATAGCAATCAACCCCAGCAGGAGACCGCTGCAGAAGATGACAGCAAACAGGTCAGCGCCAATGATCAACATAAAAAAACCACTAACCACAAAGACTGGTAAAAGAGTCTATAGATTTAAAGTAATTGGATCGAAATATGGGGAATGCGAAAGGACAATGGGCATTATGAGTTTGGTTAAAATAGAGGAAGTGAAGAACAGTGGTGGCCGGGAGTTTATCGTATCCGATAAAGACCGGATCCAGTTTGCCCGGTTTAATATTTTAGAATCCGATAAAAGACGAAGAAATGTCCTGATCCGCTTAAAACTTCAACGGTTTGGCCGGGATGAGGAACTCACGGAGCTGTTAAAGAGGATCTACACGGCGTTTACCAAGCGAGGCGAGTATTTCAAAGTGTCGATCCTAACCCAGTCGGATATCAATGTCAGACCGTTTAGCAAGTTGGGGTTCATTTTAGAAGGAGTCCTCCAGGATCACGTTTATCGTGATTCGGAAGTGGAGGATGAATATATATTTGGGGTGACTCCGGTCCGGTTCCACCTAAAGCCCAATTCAAAACTTCTGGAAATTAAGGGGGAACGAATCAGTTTAAAACTATCGACCCCGGAAGATGCGGTAGCTTATCTTGATTATTATGTGACCAACAAAGAATTTTTGGCTGAATTTGAACCCCGCAAAGAAGACCGATTTTTTACACTTGAGGGCCAACGCCACGAACTAACGGAACGATTCCAACAATACCTCAACGGCAATACCATTAACTTTGGGATATACCGGGGCAATGAGCTCATTGGTAAGGTTCGTATTTCCAACATTATTCCCGGTTCGTTCCGAAATGGTACCATCGGTTATGCATTGTCTCAACAATACTTAAACAACGGCTATATGAGCGAGGCAGTGGGACTTATTTGTCGATATGCCTTTGAAGAGATCGGTTTGCATCGTTTGGAAGCGTCCACCTTGCTCGACAACATTTCATCCCAACGAGTCCTCCAAAACAATGGCTTTGTGTGTCTGGGGCTCAATAAAAAGTATCTCCAGATCAATGGGAAATGGCAGGACCACTATACCTATTATCTTCTGCAGGAAGACTGGGAAACGGCAATGTCCGGAACAGTAGTCTCAGAATAAAAACAACGAATTGACCAAACTGAGAATAAAGCTGGGCAATAAAAAGCCCAATAAAAAGCTGAAGGTGATTATCACTATAGTGTGCTTTTGCTATGCTATAATTTATTATTGAGAAACAACCAAAGCATGCTTTAGAGACTAATTCCCAAGATTTAACTTCAAGTAATGGGAAAGAGTCCATTTTGCCGGTCAGACTAAGAATTTAGCCGAGTTAAGAGCATGAACAACAAATAGCAACGGAGGATCGCAAATGGCTTACAACGGAATTATAATATTTGGAGAAATGGGATCAGGCAAAGATACACTGGCTGATCAAATCATAGAACAAGATCAACGGATCAAAAAGTATGGGCTGGGGGACATTATTCGACTGATCAAAAAAGTAACGTTAGTTGACCCGGTTTGGTTCGGGGATGAGCGAACCTTTATGCAGCTGGCAGCGGATAAATTAAGAGAGATCGATCTGGATATTTTAAATCATTTTGCATTGGCAAAAATGTTGGAAGAGAATCTTAGTGAAATTTCTTTGAGTAAAGATCATTATCGAGAAGACCTCGATGGATTGTTTCATAAGATCAGACAAGAATCAAATACCATACCGATGATCGTCGGCGGCAGGACTTGGAAAGATTATGAGTATTGGACGAGTCGAGGATTTCTGGATGTCGGCATATTAGTGGACGCCCACAAAAGAATCGACCGCTTAACTGTACGAGATGGCGATGAAATTGCGCAAAA
Organism: Clostridiaceae bacterium; assembly: GCA_049294805.1. Taxonomy (GTDB): domain Bacteria; phylum Bacillota; class Clostridia; order Clostridiales; family Clostridiaceae; genus JG1575. Next base: position 8,072 of record JBAQDU010000095.1, on the reverse strand, counting down.
ATCAAATTCTGCCCATAATACCGAAAAAGATGTTCGAGATATCATTGACCAATGTGCAGTCAAAGTCGACAACAACGGCTCTTTAGCAGATCTTAAACAAGAAGCAGCCCGGGTAGTCAGTCTGTTTGAAGCCAAAGAAACATTAGAATAAATCAAAAAAGGGTTCAGCACACTAGCCGAACCCTTTTTTTGCCTTACAACTCTTTAAGTGGTTTCTATTGAACTATGGATCAAGATAACTCAGGAGGAATTGAGGGGGCCCCAAATGTGGGGCCATTGCGAGACCATTGTCAAGCCATTGTGAGGTCATTGGGAAGCCTCGAAAAAAACTTAGTGAATTTTCGGAAAGTTTATGGTAAAATGAGAATTTGTGTGACTAAATTAAAAGGAAGTAAAATATGATAAGTGTAAGCAATATATCGTTGCGTTACGGCGGGCGTAAGCTCTTTGATGACGTTAACTTAAAATTCACCCCAGGCAATTGCTATGGTGTAATCGGGGCCAATGGCGCCGGCAAATCAACATTCCTCAAGATCTTATCCGGAGATCTGGAACCAAACACCGGTGATGTCAATGTGGCTCCAGGTATGCGGTTGTCGGTTTTGAAGCAGGATCATCATGAATTTGATAATTTCCCTGTTTTAAATACCGTGATCCGAGGCAATGAAAAGCTCTATGCCATCATGACCGAGAAAGAAAGACTTTATGCAAAACCGGACTTTTCCGATGAAGACGGAATGCAGTCGGCTATTTTAGAAGCTGAATTTGCGGAGATGAATGGTTGGGAAGCTGAAGCCGAAGCCTCGGCCTTGTTGCAGGGACTTGGCGTTGCGACAGACCTACATGAGCGGCATTTAAGCGAGCTTGAGGATGACCAGAAGGTCAAAGTCCTCTTGGCACAAGCGCTCTTTGGAAAACCCGGCGTTCTGATCTTAGATGAACCGACCAATAACCTGGATGTTCGAGCCATAACCTGGCTGGAGAACTTCCTGGCTGATTTTGAAGGCACCGTCATTGTAGTATCCCATGATCGGCATTTCTTAAATATGGTTTGTACTCACGTCTGTGATGTAGACTTTGGCAAGATCCGTATCTATATGGGCAACTATGACTTCTGGTATGAATCCAGCCGTCTGACCCAGCAACTATTGAAAGATCAAAACAAAAAGAAAGAAGATAAGATCAAAGATCTCCAGGCATTTATAGCCCGATTTAGTGCCAATGCCAGTAAATCAAAGCAGGCTACTTCCAGAAAGAAACTTTTAGATAAGATCTCCTTGGATGATATCGCCTCTTCTTCCCGGCGTTATCCTTTTGTCGGCTTTAAGCCGGATCGGGAACCGGGCAATGATATTCTCTATATTACCGATTTGTCAAAGACCATCGAAGGCGAAAAAGTCTTGGATAAAGTCAATTTGACCGTTTTACCGGGAGAAAAAATTGCTTTCACCGGCTCGGATGTTGCCATTACGACCCTGTTTAAAATATTGGCCGGGGAAATGGAACCAGATGAAGGGGATTTCCGATTCGGGGTAACGATCACCCAGGCCTATTTCCCGAAGGACAACTCCGAGCATTTCAAGGATGATAATTTAAATCTGGTGGACTGGATGAGACAATATTCCCAAGACCAGACTGAAACCTACATCCGCGGGTTCCTCGGACGGATGCTTTTCTCGGGCGAAGAAGCACTCAAAGAAGCCAAGGTTTTATCCGGTGGTGAGAAAGTACGTTGTATGCTCTCCCGCATGATGCTGTCATCGGCTAACCTGTTGATCATGGACCAACCAACAAACCATTTGGACCTGGAGTCTATTACAGCAGTAAATGACGGACTGATCAACTTCACTGGGGTAATTCTCTTTGCCTGTTATGACCATCAATTTGTTCAGACCATTGCAAACCGCATCGTTGAAGTAACACCTGATGGAATTACGGACTACCACGGTACTTATGACGAATACCTGGAGAACCGCAACATCTTGGTTTAAAAGGCACCTTGTCTTGAATTTTATTAAAAATAAATAACCGGATCAAAACCCGAAGCCTCCACAATGTGCAGGGCTTCGGGTTTTGATTTGCGTTGGGTTTCGCTGGTTTATTCAACGGCTCTTAGAATTAGTGGCTCGAAAGGACATGAAAACGCGATTAATCCAAGAATGAGAGCTGCTCACCCTGGGCCAAATCAATTCTAAGTCCGCGGTTCCATGGGGCCATGTGTTGACGAATCGCTTCGTAAGAGAGTGTGGGGTCCAGATAATCTTTAAGAATGAATGGATCAAGAATCACAGGCATTCTAGGGTGGATTTTCTCCATGTCAACATCCGCGTCCGTCGTTAAAATGACAAATCGGTTCACGAGTTGCCCGGTTTCATCGGGCTCAGTACGGCAAAGTCCAGCCATGAAAAAATAAGGGGTACCCGTTGAAATGGTAAACTTTCGTTTGTTGTTCCATTCATAAAAAGAAGTTGCTGGTATGGCGCAGCGTCGTTCATCGAGCAATGGTTGAAACATACGCTTCTCTTCGAGGGATTCGGAGCGTCCGTTAAATACTAATTTTTTATCCAAGGGAAAACCCCAGGATTGCTGCTCAATGCCTTGCTGAGTCAATAAAGGTGCTATAGTTCCGGGATAGTAATCCTGAGGGGTCGTGGTGAAAAAGGCTTGGTTCGTCTTGTAGCGTTTATCAATTTCTTCAATTAGTCGATAAAACCCGATGATGTCTTTGGGGGATATCTCGACTCGGAATCTACCACACATGCAATAACTCTCCTTTTCTACTTAATAAGAAAAACTAAATTTCTCGAAAATCTAAATATTCCAATGATCTTGAATCGCTCAAAGAGTGAAGAGACCCAAAATATCCAAAAAAATGCATTGATCCAGTAATACGGGAGATCCTCGGAATACTATGGATTATTAAATGATCGTAGACACTATTATAGGTCATAAACTTTAGGAGAGTGCGAACAAATCGTGATGATTTTAAGCTGATTTTAAAAACTTAGGATCAAGCAGAAGGGTCAAACCGAAGAGTCAAACCGAAGGGTCAAACCGAAGAGTCAAACCGAAGGGTCAAACCGAAGAGTCAAACCGAAGGGTCAAACCGAATGGTCAAGGTGAAGGCTCGGATTAAGCTTTAAAATAAGGAGTGAAACGTATGGCTCAAAGTCGCGGATTTATGACTGGAGGCGATAAAAAAAGATCCCAGTTAGCGGGATCTTTCAAATCGTTATTAAGCTGGATGGCTCTTCTTTAAGTATGGATGTTGATTTAAGGATCGGTGCAGGGGAGGAGGATGGTCTTACAGATAGTTTGAGCTCAATGGTTGGCGCTTGGTCATTTGATGGCTTTGTGGTACATAATACTAATTTGATCCCGGGTAACTCGTTCCGGATGGTTTCTAAGTTTTCCCTGGTTAGCCAAAATTTTGCGAGTATAGGCTTTGATCTCATCTTCAGAAAGTTCCAAAGAATAGTCAATGATTTGATCGATGAAATTGATGAGACCTTCGGACGAGGCGAATCCTAGGATGCCAAGCATGCGATGAAGTTTTTCACTGGTTTTGTACTCCGATAAATAACCTTTGTAGATCGCAGCTGTTGCGATACCGTGTGGAATGCCCTTATCGTAGCTCAAAACATAACCCAGCGCATGGGGTAGGCTGGTTCCGGTCTGGGATATTACGATGCCGCCCATGGTGGAGGCAGTCAGGAGCTGATCGATTTGTTCTGGCAAAAGGGTCTGATTCAAAAAGGAATGCTTTAAGGAACCAATTAAGGCTAACCCTTTTTCAGCAATAATATCCGAAAAGATCGTGGCGTTAACATTCAAATAACCCTCTACTAAATGACTGAAGGCATCAAAGGCGTTGTTCAGGATGCTTTTGAAGTCGGCGGTATAAATGTAGCGGGCATCCAAATAGGCCAGTTTGGGGTAGCTCTCCTGGCCAAAATCCTTCTTGGTCCGGAGGGCTTGGTCGGCAATAATGGAATAGGGGGTCACTTCGCTGCCGGTCCCTGCTGTTGTAGGAACAGCTACAATGGGGATCGACCGCAGGTTTTTCATGTTAAAGGCTTCACGGGAGCTGATTCCGCGGTTACGAAACAGTACCCCAATGGCTTTGGCGGCATCAATGGCAGAGCCTTTGCCTAATCCAATAATGAAATCAATATTTTCACGCTCATTTTTATTAAAAGCTTCCTGGATCAATTCAATGGTCGGATTATCATCGCATTCATCAAAAAGTTTATATCTAATGTTTTCTTTTTCCAATGCACTAATGACATCTTCCAGTGAACCGTTGAGTTTAGTGGAGTTGATGCCGGTAACAATCAGTGCCTTTCGACCAAGTCGTTTCAGATGATGGCTGTTGATGGACAAACAGTCAGATCCCTGGAAAATACGAGTAGGCATATAAAACTGAAAAGTGTGTTCCAAAAAGAGAGGTCCTCCTTAAATAGTTCATTAACTTGATTTTAACATAATCACCAACTGATTAATCGAAAACGAGAGTCACTGGAAGAATATATCGAAATGATCGCTGCGATGGGATTATTCTGCCAGACCAATGGAAAATCCCTTGGGGCAACCAATAAAGGCGCTGCGACCGCTCCATCGTGAGAAAACAAACCAGTCGAGGAATTCGGCTTCACTAAAGCAAATGGATCTGTTTTTGACCTATTTTTGACTCGAATGACCCAGGTTTTTTTAGACCGTTTTTGAGGCGAGACCGAGGGTGTCGTAGAGTAAGACTGATCCGGTAAAATTTATTGAATAGTTTTTGCTTGGTTTTTTAAAAATTCTTGTTGACACGGGTTCTTCAAATCCATATAATAGACTTTGTCAGTTAAAACTGAAATCTGGTGTTTATGACTTTAAGGGCTACACCCGTTCCCATCCCGAACACGATGGTTAAGCCTTAGAGTGCCGATGATACTGCACGGGAAGCTGTGTGGAAAAGTAGGTTGACGCCAGTTAATCTGGTCGACTAGCTCAGTTGGTAGAGCACGCGACTCTTAATCGTGGGGTCCAGGGTTCAAACCCCTGGTCGACCACCAGATAAAAAAAGACATTCAAGAGATTGAGTGTCTTTTTTTATACCCTAAAACTGAAAATGAGTTAGTCATCTTAAGCGCATAGAACGATATAATAGAGGTTGATGGATTCAACCAGTGGGCTAAGTACCCATTTGAGTCTCCATTACGCCACTAAACCAGGGGATGCATCCTGTTCTAAGATGAATTGCTAAGATCTCAAGGTTGTGAAATACCAAGAAAGTTAAACCTAAAAAGTAGAATAAACCATAAAGCGCGGGAGGTGCAATATGACAGAAGATATGACGCGAAAAGCTGTTTTGGATTTTAACTTATCCCAGAAACCCATCTTAACTGAGGCGGTCATGCGATATCAAGGTCGGTATGGTGAGGATAAAGAGGCCGCGGCGATTCTTGAATTTATCAATTCCACCGACAATTTATTTGGCAGAGATTCACAGACGGGGCATATAACGTGTGGCGCTTGGATTTTGGACGATACTTTATCAAAGGTAATTTTAGTTCACCACCGTACGCTTCAGAGTTGGATTCAACCAGGCGGTCACATTGAACCCATGGAAACACCTTTTGAAGGTGCCTGGCGCGAGGCCCTGGAAGAAACCGGTTTGGATGAGCTGATCCCTTTTAGTAAAGATCTGTTTAATCTAAGTGTCCATCTGTTTCCACCGGGCAAAGACGGAAAGGCTCACTTTCATTACGACTTCCGGTACCTCTTTGTTGCGTCAAATACCAGTCAGATCCATGCCACGGATGAAACCGATGGGGTCCGTTGGGTGCCGTTGGACCAAATCAGGGATTATACCGCTGAAGCGACAATCGTTGCAATGGGGGAGAAAACAAAAAAGTTGATCCAATCCGGTGACATTGCCCATCTTTTGGGCAATTGATGGGGATGAATAAAAGAGCGCCTCATCTGGCAGCGGTCATTACCATGATTTTCTGGGGCTTATCCTATCAATCCACCCGCTATGTGATCGTGGAGATCGCCCCCACCTTGGCGGTCCTCTACCGCTTTAGCTTGGCTAGTCTGATTCTTTATTTGATTTTAAAGATCCGGCGCAAACGTCTCCATATCCTACCCGAGGATCGAGTGAAGATTTTTCTGGCCGGCTTGACCGGCGTGGCACTGAACTTTACCTTGGAGAATTTCGGCGTTAAATACACATCCACCGCCAATGTTGCCTTATTGGTGGCAACGATCCCCGCCATTACTTTGATTTTTGAAAACCGCCGACTGCACCAAAAGACTCACTATCAGGAAGCCGGCGGCATTTTAATTAGTTTTATCGGTATTGCAGTCATTTCCCTGGCCCAAGCCACCAAGGGATTCTCGATATCACTGTTCGGCGATGGACTGGTGCTCTTATCCAGTGTGGCCTGGGCAGCCTATACTACGTTGTTATCGGACCTTAAAGGAAACTATGACAGCATGGAAATCACCCTTTACACCAATGTGTTTGGTGCTTTATGTATGGTTCCTACTATTTTCTATACGGGTTTAACCATTCCGGGACCCAAAGCCACGTTCCATTTACTCTATCTTGTCATCTTTTGTTCCCTCATCGCCTATGTGCTCTATATGTGGGCTTTAAAACGATTGGGCGGCATCCGGATCAATACCTATATCAATATCCAGCCAGTGGTGGGATTGGCTGCATCGGTCTATTTCCTGAAGGAGCCCATCACAGTTGAAAAGCTGATGGGAGCTGCCTTCATTGTCTTTGGGGTGTGGATCGTGAACCGATCCAGGGCGAAAACCATCGTGCTGGATCCTGATGGAACCAATTGAAGGGACGGGGCTGACAGGGATGACCTACCAAAGTTGATCCAAGGTGACCCTTCTAACCTGCTTAGATCCAAATGGCTGCGGTCAGTGGGGTGGATCTAAAGAGAGTGAGAGAACGAATAAAGCACGTTTGACGGTGGGAGTAACTCCGGGTCAAACGTGCTTTATTTGATTCGATGGTTAGTTATTCCCAGATGATCGTTACCACTTCAACCCCGCCCAGTTCTTGATTTAAGTAACGGGCCAGCGTGAAGAGATAGTCCGACAGGCGATTGATGAACTGATAGGAGTGGGGGTATTGGGTCTCATTGATCTCATCCAGGTAGCGGACAAAACAACGTTCAGATCGGCGGCAAATCGCCCGGGCAACTTGAACTTGAGTGGCCTCCAAAGTGCCGGAGTAAAGAATGAATTTTGTTTGAGGGGGCATTTTAAGGGTCATTTCATCGAGCATTCGCTCCAATTGATCCGCATGCTTTTTTTCAAACCGGATGATGGTGAAATCGGAAGACACTTCCGTTCCCATATTATAGAGGCCGTTTTGAATCCATTCCAAGGTCTCGATGATCTCTGATTTTCCACCGAATTCTTTGGCCTGCAACAAAGAGGTCACAACCCCCAGATAAGCATTCAATTCGTCCAAGGTGCCGTTGAGCTCGATGAGATTGGATCCTTTGGATACCCGCTCACCATCTAAGGTACCGGTCGTTCCTTGATCACCGGTTTTAGTTACTATACTTTCCATTGCTGTTCCTCCCATAAATAGTCAAAGTCATCACTCCCATTGTAGAGGAACGGGTAATGACTAACAAAGAACAGTCCGTAAACAATTCTTGAATGGTTGATGTCGCTCCTAAAAAGAGCCATTTTGTCCTACCGATCGGTCAGATTTTCAAAAAAAGTTTAAAAAAATCAAAAATAACCGCTTTTAAACCTTGGATTTGGAGCCGGTTTGTAGTAAGATATTAATTACTTCGGAAAAGCGCTGTGTCGGTATTACGACTTCATAAAAACTTCGAAAAAGTTAAAAAAAGTTAAAAAAAGATGTTGACAGCAAGCCCATCCTTTTGTTAATATAAGGGAGTCGCCTTAAGGGGGACACGGAGAAATTGTTCTTTGAAAATTAAACAGAATATAAGGTAAAACAAACCAGCAATTCAATTTGAGTAAGACAGACAAGTCTTAAAAATCGACAGAAAAGTCAAGATCAACTTTTTAACATGAGAGTT